>JANWIV010000001.1 GCA_025449735.1 Candidatus Microgenomates bacterium
AAAACTATGCTATACTTTATTCCTTAAATACATGTGTTTCATGATTCAAGTTTCATGATTCATAAAAGAATATGAAAAGCGCCATTCACCCAAAATATTTTACTGAAACCCAAGTCGTTTGTTCGTGTGGCAATACTTTTGTTACCGGTTCGACCAAAGAAGCGATTCACGTCGAGGTTTGCTATAAATGCCATCCACTTTATACTGGTGAGAAGCGCTATCTTGACACTCTCGGCACTGTTGAGCGATTCCAGGAAAGACAGAAAAATGCTGTGTCTTGGCGCGAGCGAACCGCTCAGAAAAAACAAGCACAAAAAACTCAAACTCGTGCCAAAACCCTACGAGAACTAATGACGGAAATGTAATCCTTAAGAGCTCATACTCACTGGTTTCAGTCTTGCAATGGCCCTCTTTTTTGAGTATACTTATTGCCATGACAACCGCTTCTCACTCCAAAGCTTATACTGGAGAATCAATCAAGGTTCTCGAAGGCTTAGAACCAGTTCGCAAGCGCCCCGCGATGTATATCGGTACCACCTCACTTGAAGGCGTTTATCATTGTCTATCAGAAATAGTTGACAATGCTATCGATGAGGCTCTTGCCGGTTTTTGTCATCATATTGAGGTTACGATTGAGGATAATGGTTACCTGACGGTTAGCGATGATGGCCGAGGTATCCCGGTTGATGAGCTCCCTAAATATAAAACCTCAGCGCTTGAGATCATCATGACCAAGCTCCATGCTGGGGGTAAGTTTGATACCGATACCTACAAAGTCTCCGGAGGCCTGCACGGTGTTGGCGCGAGCGCGGTCAATGCTTTGTCTGACCATTTGATTGTTGAGGTATTCAGAGAGGGTAAAATCTACCGCCAAGAATATGAGCGCGGTAAACCAAAATATGCGGTCAAAATGGTGACGGAGTCAAATCTCAATCATCCTTTCAAAACTGGCACCGCCATCTCATTTCTCCCTGATAAATCTATTTTTACCCAAGGCATAACTCTTGACGGCAAAACCGTTCGAAAAAAAATCAAGAAAAAGGCCTATTTGATCTCATCAGTCATGTTTACCGCCAGTGACAAACGTGAGAGTGAGTCATATGCTTATTTTTTTGATGGTGGCATACTTTCCTTAATTCGTGATCTCAATAAAAACAAGAAACCAATTCATGATGCCGTCTACTTCAAGGCTCAATCGGGCATGATCGAGCTTGAAGTTGCCTTTCAATACAACGATTCAATGGCGGAAAATGTCACCTCATTCGTCAATGTTATCAATACCAAGGAAGGCGGTACCCACCTGACTGGATTTAAAATTGCTCTCACCCGCGCCATCAATAGCTACGCTAAAAAAGAAAGTTTGCTTAAGGACACTCCAGAAGGGTTGTCGGGTGACGACACCAGAGAAGGTTTGACCGCCGTTGTCTATATCAAAATGCCTTCTAATGACCTTCAGTTTGAAGGGCAAACCAAAACCAAACTCGGTAATGCCGAGGTACAAGGTATTGTGCAGCAAGAAACCAATAAATTCTTAGATACGGTCTTTGAAGAACAGCCAAAAATTGCCCGGTCGATTGTCGGCAAGGTGTTGCTCGCCCAAAAAGCGCGACTCGCTGCCAAAGCCGCCAAAGAAGCGGTCATCAGAAAAGGCGCGCTTGAAGGAGCGACATTACCAGGGAAACTGGCTGATTGCCAGACCAAAGACCCCGCCGCCTCTGAGCTATATATTGTCGAGGGAGACTCTGCCGGAGGATCGGCTAAGCAGGGGAGAGATAGACGTTTCCAAGCCATCCTACCACTCCGCGGTAAAATTCTCAACACCGAGAAAGCCTATCTTGATAAAGTAATTGCTTTTAAAGAACTAAAGGATTTAGTCATTGCGCTCGGCATGGGGATTGGTGAGACGGTCGACTACGGCAAACTCCGATATCACAAAATCATAATCATGACCGATGCTGATGTTGATGGTGAACACATTATGACTCTTATTTTGACTTTTTTCTTCCGTCATATGCCTTCGATTGTAGAAAATGGCCATTTATATGTCGCCCAACCGCCACTATTTAGGATTGCTCAAGGCAAAAAACATGAATATGTCTATTCCGAAGAAGAGAAAAATAAAATAGTCGCTAAATATGGAGGGGACGACACCAAATTTAGCATTCAGCGATATAAAGGTTTGGGAGAAATGAACCCAGATCAATTATTTAACACCACCATGGACCCGGAAGCCCGAATCTTAAAGCAGGTCACTATCGATGATGCCGAGGAAGCCGACCAAACATTTTCAATATTAATGGGTGATGAGGTGCCACCAAGACGAAAATTTATTCAAACTCATGCCCAAATGGCGCAGCTGGATATATAAATATTATAAATTATTCTAAATTAATTAAGAAACAAGAAACAATAACCAAGAAACAAACAATAATCAATCACCAATAACCAAACCAGATAATTTTGGAATTTGTAGGTTGAATTTTGTTTGTAACTTGTAAGTTGTCTCTTGATTACTTAACTGAAAATTAGAAATTTTAAAGCATATGAAACTTGATGCAGGAAATGAGGCGCCGAAAGTAGTTAATGTTATCATCGAGATTCCTCAGGGAAGCGGAGTCAAATATGAAGTCGATCATGACAGTGGCATGCTTATGGTTGATCGCTTCAACTTCACCTCAATGAGCTATCCGTTTAACTACGGGTTTATCCCAGGAACCAAAGGTGAAGATGGCGATCCAATCGATGTACTACTTCTCTCACCAGAGCCAGTTCATCCCAATACGCTGGTACACTGTTGCCCAATTGGTCTGCTTGAAATGGAGGATGAAGCTGGTGTGGACACAAAAATTATCACTGTACCAACACTCAAAGCTGATGCTTATTTTGGCAAAATGACCGATATCAGCGACGTTCCTGAAATCATGAAGTCGCGCATCAAGCATTTCTTTGATCATTATAAAGAGCTTGAGCCCGGTAAATGGGTAAAAACTAAAGATTTCTTAGGAAAAACAGACGCCTATGATGCTATTGTTAGTGCACAAATTAAGTAATGGAAGAAGAAAATAAAGAAGATAATCAAATAACCACACTGAGTGAGGATCCTCATATTATCAAAACTGAGATTTCTCATGAAATGAAGCGGGCATATTTAAACTATGCCATGTCGGTTATTGTCTCTCGTGCCCTACCAGACGTCAGAGACGGTCTGAAACCAGTACATCGACGAGTGCTCTTTGCGATGTATAAATTAGGGCTCACCTATAACTCCCGTTTTTCCAAGTCTGCCAAGGTAGTTGGAGAAGTGCTTGGTAAATATCACCCTCATGGTGATGTCCCGGTCTACGATTCGCTAGTGCGTATGGCGCAAACTTTCTCAATGCGCTATCCCTTAGTCTTTGGCCAAGGAAACTTCGGTTCTATTGATGGTGACCGACCAGCCGCTATGCGATATACCGAGGTAAAATTGACCAAAATTGCCGAGGAAATGCTTTTTGATCTTGATCGCGAGACCGTCGATTGGCAAGATAACTTCGACGCAACGCTTAAAGAGCCAAGATTCCTGCCTGCCAAAATTCCTAATTTACTACTTATGGGAGCTGAGGGGATAGCGGTTGGCATGGCGACAAGAATTCCCCCCCATAATTTGACTGAGGTGATCAATGCGGTTTTTTATCTCATTGACAATGCCGTTGAAATCAAAAAACCCATCGACCCACAGCAACAATTAACGCCAGTCATCACCTACACCCCACCACTTGATGATGAATTGGCCTTTGATTATGTAGGCGAAATTAGAGAGACGCCTACTGAATTTTCCCAACAAGTAGCGCTTTCGGTGACTTTAGAAGGGATCATGGAACATATTAAGGGACCGGATTTCCCCACCGCCGCCGCCATTTATGGTCATACCGAAATTACTCAAGCTTATGCTACTGGTCGTGGTTCAATCCTCATTCGTGCCAAGGCAGAGATTGAGGACTATGGCAAGGGACGCGAGGCGATCATTGTCACCGAGCTGCCATATCAAACTAACAAATCGAATCTGATAATCAAAATCGCTGACTTGGTGCGCGATAAAAAAATTATCGGTATCTCTGATTTGCGCGATGAATCGGACAAAGATGGCGTGAGAGTCGTCATTGAACTGAAGCGTGATGCCTCGGGTAAAAAAGTTCTCAACAATCTTTTCAAACATACTGAGCTTCAAACCAGTTACCCAGTAAATATGGTCACCCTGGTCGGCAATACACCACAAACTGTCTCTTTGCAAACCATTCTTGAAGAATATCTTAAGCATCGAGTCCATATTATCAAGCGTCGCAGTCTTTATGACCTTAAATTTGCCAAGCGTCGCGCTCATATTCTTGAGGGACTGCTCAAAGCACTAGATCATATTGATGAGATTATTGCCGTCATCAAAAAGTCCCCTTCGGAACCGGTCGCCAAAGAGACTTTGATGAAAAAGTTTGACTTTTCCGATATTCAAGCACAAGCGATTCTTGATATGCAACTGAAGCGTTTGACCGGCCTCGAGCGCGCTAAGATTGAAGAAGAGCTTAAAGAGCTATCAAAGAAAATCGCTGGTCTTGAGGCATTAATCAAGAATGTTTTTAATATCTTCACCGAAATCAAACGCGAACTCGAAGAGATCAAGAAAAATTTTGGTGACGAAAGGCGCACTCGAGTATTTAAACTAAAACCTGGTGAAATCTCCGATGAGCAACTGATTGAGAATAAAGAAGTCATTATCACTCTCACCGAGGAAGGTTATGTCAAAAGCGTCCCGAGAGAGACCTTCAAAGTCCAGGGCAGGGGAGGCAAGGGAGTGAGCGGAATGCTAACTAAGGAGGAAGATATGGTCAGCCATATAACAACCGCCATGACCCATGACAATGTCCTCTTCTTTACCAGCTTCGGCAAAGTCTACAACCTTCGTTGTTGGGAGATCCCTTCAGCGACCCGAACCAGCAAAGGCAAGGCGGTAGTTAATATTTTGCCACTTGAAGGTGAAGAGTCTGTTACTGCCATGATTTCATTTAGCCCAGAAGGTCTCAAGTCCAAAGAGGGTCATATTGTCATGTGTACCAAACAAGGCGTAGTTAAAAAGACAGAACTTACTCAATTTAGCAACATTCGCAATAGTGGAATCATTGCCATTCGCCTTGATTCCGGCGACATGCTTGATTGGGTTCGCTTGACCGATGGCAAGAGTCTCGTCATCATTGCCAGTCAACAAGGCAAATCAATAGTTTTTAAGGAATCAGACGTCAGACCAACCGGCCGAGCGACAAGAGGTGTCATTGGCGTCGCTCTTGAAAAGGTCGATGTCGTCAAATCAATGGATGTGGTTTCAGTGGAAGAGAGAGATAGACATTTGCTCGTCCTAACTGAAGGTGGAATTGGCAAAAAAACCCCAGTGAAACTTTTCCCAATTCAAAAAAGGGGAGGCAAGGGAGTAAAAATAGCCAATCTCGATGATCGAACTGGCAAAATCGTCTATTCAAGAATAATTGATCTAGAAAAAGAAATGCTAGTCATCACTTCCAAACAAGGCCAAGTCGTCAAAATTCCAATTAAAACAATCCCGCAATTGTCCCGTGCCGCCAAAGGAGTCATTCTGATGCGTTTTTCGAAAAAAGGGGACAAGGTTGCCGGAGCAACATTTTTATGAGTAATGGGAACAAATTTATTCTATGATAATTAATGGCAAGCGGATCGCCGCAACAATTTTAAAACACCTCAAAGTCGAGATTGCTAGTATAATCCGTGAAAAGAAAATAAAAAAACCAAAGCTTGTAGTTTTTTCCGTCAAAGCCCAAGCGCAGGATAACTCTTTTATCAAAAGCAAAGAAAAAGCGGCAAAGCTTATCGGTGCTGATTTTGAATTAATCGCCTATAAAAAAGCGCCTCGATTCGAAGAGTTTGCCCAAAAGCTACGCGAAATTGCCGGCAAACCAGAGGTAACTGCGGTCATCATACAACAACCATTGCCACCCTCACTCACCACAGTCACGTTATTCGACTATATTCCACTGGAGAAGGATATCGAAGCCAACAAAAAGAAAACTCCTTTTGTCTCACCGATTGGCCTTTCAGTTCTTTGTATCTTAAAAAACTATTTCGATCCATCAAGCAAGACCAAGGCGGAAAATGTCATCGTTGACATGAAACGGGACATGAATTTTTTCAGACAACTCTTGAAGCGTAAGAAATTAGTACTGCTCGGACGTGGAGAGACCGGTGGCCGACCCATTGGGGACACCTTAAGCCTAGCCCGAATTAACTATATTAATTTGAATAGTAAAACGCCGGAACCAGAAAACTTTTTAAGAGCCGCTGATATAATCATCTCCGCCACTGGTAGAAAGGTCCTTGATAAAACTCAAATTAAACCAGGAGCGGTCGTTGTCGGCGTTGGTATCCGTCGCGAAGCCGGGGAGTGGGCTGGAGATTATGATGAGAATGAGATCAAATCAGTCGCTGGTGCCTATACGCCTACTCCTGGAGGGGTCGGGCCAGTCGACGTCGCCTATTTGATGCATAATCTGGTCCAAGCCTGGAAAATACAAAACGAGAGCTGATACTAATTTTTATTCTGAAATAATTTTAAGAATACTTCTTTTGGGATCTCAACCGAGCCAATGTTCTTTAGATCTTTTTTTCCGGCTTTTTGTTTTTTGAGCAATTTATCTTTGCGAGTTCTGTCACCGCCATAAAGCTTTTGAGTAACATCTTTTCGAAAAGGAGAGATTCTGGAGCTGGCAATGATTTTACCTTTAAACTTGGCTTGAATTTTCACCTCATATTGTTGACGGGGGATTAGCTCTTTTAATTTTGAAGTCAGGTCGGAAGCACGGACGTAAGCTTTTTCAGCAACGGCGTATTCCGAAAACTCCTCTACTGGCTCACTATTTAGAAGCAGTGTCAATTTATCAGCATCAGCTTGTCGGTATTCTTTGAAATCCCATTGCAACGAAGCATAACCAGATGTCAATGTTTTTAACCGATCAAAAAATGTCCCCATTAGTTCACTCATCGGAATTTCATAGGAAAGATATACATGCGACTTATTATCCATATGCAAAAAAACCGCTCTTGACTGTTCAGCCAATCTCATTACCGCGCCGACATAATCCTGAGGGGTGACAATGTCAACTATTGCAATCGGCTCATAATAGACGATTTTACCATTTTCGCGTCGTTCTTCATATTTGACGATTGGGGAGGTCAATACAATGCTAAGCTCATATTCTCGCTCCAGACGTTGCCTGACAACATCAGCATGAAGTAGTCCCAAGAAGCCGACGCGAAGACCGCTACCTAAGGCGGTGCTGTAGATTGGCTCATAGGTAATTGCCGAGTCATTAAGTGTCAATTTCTCCATTGATTCAAGTAGCTCGACATAAGCATCGGGATCGGTGGGAAAAATTGAGGAAAACACCATCGGTTGAATTTTTTTATAACCAGGAAGCGCCTTAGTTTTGATTGAGTCAGTGATCGAATCTCCCACTTGGCAAAGATGAATATCTTTTAGATTGGTAATGATGTAGCCAATGCTGCCACTATCAAGCTTATCCTGAATATCTAAATCAGGTATGAAATTGCCCACTTCATTAATCTCAAAAGTGGTACCGGTAGCATGTAGATATCCTTTCATGCCAGCCCTGAACTCACCCCCAAAAACTCTCACGAAAGCAATAACCCCACGATATTTATCGTAGTATGAATCAAAGATAAGCGCCTGCGCCTTGTCATTGCGAGTGACCATTGGGAGCGTGGCAATCTCCTGAGATTGCGGAGCCTGTCCTGAGTTCGATCGAAGGATCTCGCTTCTCGCAATGACACTAGACATTGGACTTGGTACTTTTAAAATCACTGCTTTAAGCAATTCTTCAACTCCTTTCCCAGTTTTCGCTGATATCTCATAGACCTGCGCTTCATCAACTCCCAAGAAATCAGCGAGCTCTTGCTTGACTTGCGCTATTTTTGCATGAAGCACGTCAATCTTATTGACTACTGGAATTATTGTCAAATTTTGCTCAATCGCCTTATAGGTATGAGCAATTGTTTGCGCTTGTATACCCTGGGTGGCATCGACGAGCAATATGACTCCCTCCACACAAGCCAAAGTGCGCTCTACTTCATATGAAAAGTCAACATGACCAGGAGTATCAATAAGATTCAAAATAAATTTTGAATCTCCAATTTCTAAATCCGAATTTCTAATTTCTAAACTATTCGAATTTGTTTCGTTTTTCGGATTTCGGATTTCGGATTTACGCATGGTATACGTCATACGAACTGGTGCTAATTTAATGGTGATACCACGTTCACGCGAGATGGGATTTTTGTCTAGCATCTGGGCCTCATGTTTACCGCTGATAGTACCAGTCAGCTCTAAGAACCGATCTGCCAAGGTTGACTTGCCATGATCAACATGGGCAATAATGGCAAAATTTCGTATATTTTTCATGATTTTTTGATTTTGTATTAAAATAAACTAAACTCAAGCTCTATAATTATACCTTAATTATGTCAAAAACCTCATTGCAATCAAAAATAAGGCCGCTACTGGGCAAAATAACGATATTTCTAATAATTACGGAAGTAATAATAGTCATGGCCTATTTTGTCTATCAGTGGAGCATACCTTGCCTGCCATCTGGCACTGATAAAGATATTCAGAATCTCTTAAATAGATCTCATGCCAAAGTCAAGCTTTGCCAAAAAGCCGAGTTTCGTTTGAATAAATCGATAATGTTCAACAAACCTAATCAGTCAATATTTACCGAAGGCCACCCGAATGATGAGCGTCGTGCCATGTTGAAAATTGTGAATCCCGATATCTCACTTGCAATCAGTGTCTATGGGATTGAGGGATCAACAATTGAGAATATTCAAATCGATGGCAACAGGAAGAGGTTAGGTCATCTTGAGAGTCATGCCTTGATAATAATGGGTGGCAACGTAAAGGGTCAGACAATCAGTGACGTTCATGCATTTGACTCACGCAGTTGGTCGACACTTCATATTGCCTGGGGTGATTTTTATAAGGATGAAAGCGGGAAAATGAGGAATCATTGCTGGGGAGTGAAGGCAATTAATAATCAGCTCGGGCCCTCGGGGGAGCTTGAAGAAGGTAAGTGGTCAGATGGCATTTCTCTACAATGCTCGAAATCAATTATTAAAAATAATTATATAGTCGATGTCACCGATGGCGGTATTGTCAATTTTGGCTCACCCGATAGCGTCATTGAAAATAATGAAATTGTCTCGCGAGGCATCCCAATGAAAATCGGCATTGCGCTTGTGGATTACAAAAATTACGAAGGTAATTATGAGGGAGTCGTTGTACAAGGCAATACCATTCGATCAGAAAATAGCCATATCATGACCGGTATTGCCATGGGCTCCCGACTCTGGCATTGTCCCAATAAGGATTTCATAATAAATAATAGTAGCGGGAGAATAGTCAATAATAAAATAATGGGAAACGATTTTGGTTATGGAATGGCGATTAACGGCGTCAAAAATTGGGTGGTAAAAGGCAATTCCATTGAAGCGACTTTTTCTGGAGTGCCAAGCTCCTCATGCGGGAAGAAAAATGCCACCCCTGGAAGCTTTGTAATAGACAATACCCACTCTCAAGGCGAATTTCAATCGGGATTTAAACAGGGGAACCTTGAAAAGATCTATGATATGAAGGATCTATGATATAATAAAAAAATTACTTAATTTTATAGTAGCGACTGGAGGTGTAAAATATGAAAGAGCAATTAGTAAATAGTGAAAGTGAAGTCGCGCTAAATCCAGATTTGAAGCAACAATTAATAAAGAATTATTTTGATCTTGCTGTCGATAGTATGCGCGCTGGTCTCGGCATAGACAAGGTTAAAGCTCAGACTCTTACTGCACATACCAATGGGTTTGGAGCAGTATTGGACTACATGGGCCTTACCAATGAAAGGGAACAAGCAAGACAAGAAGCTTGGCAAACCGTTCTTTGTACTTGGTCAGGGTAATTTGAAATCAATCAATTGAAGCAATATTTAAGGATTTATTCTCTTATAAATTCTTATCACTGGATGATCAAAAACCGTCCAAGTTTCTTCCGCTGTCTCGTCTTGCAGTTCAAATATAGTCTTGCCAAACATCTCCAGTTTAGGAAAGCTAGAAAACTCCGCTACCTTTTGAAATCCAAGATTACCTGAAAATAAATCCTCATAATACTGATTTAAAATCGGATATTCATTTTTTATTTTTCTGCAACGTTCCTGCTCCATCCTTGATACTTTATACTTAATACTTAATACTGATTCACAGGTATGGTTAGCAAATAACCGACGTGAGGGAATAAAAATGTAATTCGCTTTTTCTAAATGATCAATCAGTTGCGTCTGCAGATTGGGATCAGTATCAAGATTATAAAAATCAAACGATATCACCGAATAGTTCTTAATATCTTCAACTTTCCCCGGTACTGCCAGAGGTATATCAACTACATTGGCAGTTTCTGACAAAATATATGAATTCTCAGGAATATTTTTGTAGATCCAATCAGATGCGGTGAAACGAATATCGGCTACTTGATAAATTGCAAGATATGCAATCCCCGGTACAATTGATATGGCAAGAATAGCGACATATGAAAAGATAAGCAATGTCTGCAGATGATTTTTAAACATTGGATAGGCATTAAAAACATCACGCTTCAAATTGTTTATCACGTGAAAAATCTCCAATATTGCCAAAAGGGTCATTATGGGAAAGATTGGAGCCATAAATCGAATCCACTTGGCAAGGAGAAATGCCGACGGAATAAAATAAACTATTAAAGATAATCGAAGTAGATTTATCCGACTGTCTTGCCATGATAAACCAATAAAACCAAGAATCGAAAAAAATAAAATTGGCCAGCCAAGAGCATAAGGAAAAATTTTTATAAACTGAAAAAGGATTGGCACTGAATTTTCAAATTGTCGCGTATAAAACACCTTTACCGCTCCAGTAGCCGCCGATGATTCATAAACAAAGCTGCTCATAAAATCCCTTATATTAATCAAGTTATGAGGAGAAGCAATGATAGCGACTGAAGCCATTACCAAGGAGAATAACAACATATTTCGAAATAGTATGTAAGCTTTTTTTATAACTGTCGCTTTCTCTTTAAGAATTGAGAATAAAATTATATAAAAAGGCACAATCAAAAAAATCGCCGAGGAAACCTTAATTCCAATAGCTAATCCAATAACTATTCCCATCGCTACCAGTAATGTACTAGTTAAGTACTTAACTAGTACATTAAGACATAAAAGTATCAGCAGCGAGTATAAAAGCATGAGCAAACTTTCAGTGGTACCAAAATGAGAAAACTGAATTGAATAGGGGGAGAAAATTAAAATGAAAAATGAAAAATGAAAAATTAAAGATTTGTTGCCTTTAGGTTTTAATGTCGACCCGTGAACTATAATGTTCATTATCTTAATTAACACAATTACATTAAGAACTGAAGAGAGCGCTGAAATTAATCGTAGACTTAGCGCTGCCTCAGAGTAACTAATACCTTGACCAATTGAGCCCGAGACCAAATGCCATATGTTTACAATTATATAACCGAAGTAAAGGGGAGCTTGACCATAGGCAAAAAAATTAGGATTAAAACATTGCTTTATATTTGTAAAGTCCTTGCAACTCAATTGTTGCAAGGCGACTGCCATATTCCTCTCATCAGGATGCATCGGATAGGGGAGTCCCCAGTCTAAACCAACAAATCGTGTATAAATTAAAACAATAAAGCCTATCGATAAAACGATGATCGATAGGTTTAGTTTTGGCTTAAACAACATCAGCAAATGAACCTTCCAATTTTTTGAAGAGACCATAGGATAATATAAAAAGCGTCAGGGTGACGAATACCCCAATTCCTAGACTAATAAAGTTTGGCCAATCATGGGCGAGAAGTACCTGGCGATAAGCATTGATAAAGACCGACATTGGATTAAGCTTGAAAATAAAGCGCCATTTATCGGGGAAAACCTCCATCGGATAAATAACCGGTGTCAAATAAAACCAGAGCTTCAATATCAATCCAAAGAAATACTGGGTATCACGATAGAACAGATTTAATGAAGAGATAATTAATGCAAATGAAAATGTAAAAATTGCCTGCAACACAAAAATTGGCAGTATTAAAAGTAGTAGTGGCGTCAAACTAACATGAAAAATAATCATTAGAAACAACAGCACTACTGAAGCTATGAAAAAATCGAGCGCCTTGGCGATGACTACCGAAGCAACAAGCAGTTCCCTTGGAAAATAAACTTGCTTAAGAAGTGCGGCGTTTTCTGTCAAGGCACTACTACTTTGTGAAACCGCAGTATCAAAAAAAATCCACGATAGAAGTCCGACAAAAAGAAACACTGGATAAGGTACGCCTAAGTTTTCAAATCGAATAACATTCGAGAAGACAAAGCTTAAAATAATTAATTGAAACAAAGGATTAAGCACAATCCAGAAAAAACCCAAAAAGGATTGTTTATATCGAGCTTTAATTTCTCGACTCGATAAATGTTTTAATAGCTGCCAGCTATGATTATTTTCCATATGATCAGCTTTCAATATCATCTAAATATTTTTTGATACCAATTTTTGTCTCTCCATCAAAAGCGATTTTGCCACCTTTAAGATAAATTACTCGGTTGCAAAATTCCTTCACCTGCATCATACTGTGTGAAATATAAATTATGGTGATATTACGCTCTTTAAATTCATTCATTTTTTGAAAACACTTCTTTTGAAAAGCGCTATCACCAACAGCAAGAATTTCATCAACCAGCAAGATATCAGGATCAGTAAATATCGCAATTGAAAAAGCTAACCTCATATACATTCCGGATGAATAATGCTTAACCGGCATTTGGATAAATTTCTCCTCAAGCTCTGAGAAACTACAAATATCCTTAAATTTTTTACTAATTTGCTCCTCAGTCATACCCAATATCACTCCATTTAAATAGATATTTTCACGCCCCGTAAGCTCAGGATGAAATCCAGCACCAAGCTCGATTAAAGGCGCTACTTTACCGGTTATTTTTAAGGCTCCTGATGTCGCTTTCGTCACCCCTGCCATCAATTTAAGCATTGTTGACTTTCCAGCGCCATTTCTGCCGATTATTCCGACGGTAGTCCCTTTTTCGACTTCAAAACTAACATCCTGAAGCGCATAGACCTTCTCTCTTGTCTTCTGACCTTTAAATATCGC
Organism: Candidatus Microgenomates bacterium; assembly: GCA_025449735.1. Lineage (GTDB taxonomy): Bacteria > Patescibacteriota > Microgenomatia > UBA1406 > HO2-37-13b > JANWIV01. The sequence continues at coordinate 13,262 of JANWIV010000001.1, forward strand.
CTGAACGAGCTCTTTTATTGTCCTTTGATGATGCAGAAAATAAGATTTATTTACAGCATTAAAAATTATCGGTTTCATTAGTTTATTCTAGCACAGATAGCTAACTTAGGACAGATTTTATCAGTCCATTTAGATTCCTAAATCTCTCAAACAACAGTGATGGCGAATGAAGCGTTATAAACCGCCATGAAAAGTTTTTTAAAACAATCCGAATCCAATTTTTGAAATCCTGTCTTTGTTTGTAACTACCCATGGTAATACTTGTCGCCATGTGATAATGAAGACAAGTCGCATTCACTGTCGGATAATATTTGTAGCCAGCGCTATTTAGTCTGATAAACAAGTCCACATCTTCGAGATAGGAATGAAAGGAATTGTCAAACATCCCAATTTTAGTGAAAATGTCCCGTTTTATCAAAAGGCAAGTCGCTGAAAGTCCGTAAATAAATCTTTTGTTGTTAACTTTTGGAATTTTTAATTCCGCTTTTACCACTTCAGCTCGACCTATATATGTATCAACAACATAGCCAATATTCTCAACCACTTCCTCATTAACACCATTTTTTATACCATACACCATTGGCTGGGTAGCAACAAATTGAGGGTTATTAACTAAAAAATCAATCATCAATTTAGTTGAATTTTTCTCAAGCAGGCAATCATCATTTAATATAAGCAAATAATCTCCCTGTGCCAATCTCGCTCCCTTGTTAATTGCACCGGTAAAACCTAAATTGCCTTCAGATTGCAATAGCTTTATATGCCTTGAGTCTAATTTACCAAAATCAATCGGTCTCAAGCCATTATTCACTATAATTATTTCATAAGTAAATCCAGTTAGTGAGTTGTGTAAATGATCTAGGGTTTGAATCAAGTATTCTCCCTTAAGAGTCGGGATAATAACCGATAATTTCATATCTCTATTTTACCGCGATCTGTTAAAATAATGCGATATGAATGTCGCTTTTGAAATAAGCCCACTAATAACTGCTTCCGGTACATTTGGTGACAAGTCAGGAGTCTACAGATACATGATAGGACTACTTAAGGCCTATATTAAACATGTGCATAAAATGGACAAACGATCAAAGGTTATCCTTTTCTCATTCAATCGTGATTTTATGAGATATCCACTGAACCCTGAAATACTTATACTACTTCAAAATCCCCATGTAGTTATGTTAAATAAAATTCCTAAGATCCATAAGAAATCGTACATCGAGACAATTCGCGATACGATAGTTATGGATATACCTCTTCTGACAACGATTCTTCGAGCTACAAATAAAATTTTATCAATAACTAAAATTGATAAAGAACTTGAAAATCGTGCCAATTTTAAAAGATATCGAAAATTTCTAAACCGAGAATTTGAAAAAAATAACGTTAAGGTCGTTTGCCACTCAGATACTGGTTTTTATCAAATGCCTGGGTTTCTAAACATTACTGTTATCTATGATTTAACTGCCGTCACTATGACCCATATGCATCGAGAAGATACCAACGATCTTCAAAAACGCAAGCTCCGTTTTGCTCGTTTGTGGTGCAACGGAATTGTATGTATTAGTTCAAAAACCAAAAAGGACCTCATTCGTTTTTCACCTGATTTTTTACAAAAGAAAATAGTAATCTGTTATCCAGGCATAGATGATAGTTTTAAAAAAAGGATCAATAATTCCGTAGGCTCAATTACAAGAGTCAATAAAATTGTCGCTAAGAAAAAGATTCGACTTAAGTCTAAAAAATACTTACTCTACTATGGTACTTTTGAACCTAGAAAAAATCTTTTATATTTGGTGAGAGCATTTTGTGACTTAGTTGAAGAGGGTAGTGTGCCGAAAGATTTTAGATTAGTAATGACTGGTGGTGAGGGTTGGGGAGGTGTAAAAAAGTTAATTAAGAATTATATTACTGAAAATTATCAAATTTCAGATGAAAATAAGGTTGTCTTATTAGGTTTTATGAAAGATGATAATTTAATCGATTTTATTCAAAATGCACAAGGAATTGTATATCCCAGCTTATATGAGGGTTTTGGATTACCAGTGCTGGAATCAATGGCACTCTCAACTCCAGTGATATGTTCGAAAACCTCATCTTTACCAGAAGTAGGTGGACAATCAGTGTTATATATCGATCCTCATGATTACTATGATTTGAAAGATAAGATGAAATTACTTATAAAGGATAATAAGCTAGCCCAGGATCTAGGTAAAAGAGGTCATGAGCAAAGTAAAAAATTTACTTGGGAAAACTCAGCTAAAAATTTATATGACTTTGTAAAAGCCTTATGAAAATAGGAGTTGATTTATCAATGCTGGTATATGCGGGCAGTGGTGTTGCCACCTACACCCTTAACTTTGCTCAAGAGTTATTGAAGCGTCAGTCAAGCAATAATTATGTATTTTTTTATTCTTCTCTAAGAAAACCTAAAAACTTCACTTATTTGAATGTCTTAAGAGATTTCGGAGCGAATATTAAAGAGTTACCGCTACCAACGAGTGCCATCAGGTTCCTCTGGAATAAGCATTCGCTTCTGCCTGTTGAAGCTTTAATTGGCAAAGTCGATTTTTATCATTCCTCTGACTATTTGAGGCCACCACTATTGCCAGGGACTAAAGGAATAACTACAATTCATGACCTAACTTGGAAGCTTTTTCCACAGTATCATACCGAGGACGTTATTCGCCATCATGAACGCAAGCTAGAAAGAACTATCAAGTATCAGGATATAATAATTGTTGATTCTCAAAATACCGAGCACGACCTGCTTAAACTTTATCCAATGATTGATGAAAAAAAAGTTCATATCATATATCTTGGCATAGATGATCGCTTTCAGAAAGTTAGTGATACAAAAAAAATTGCCTCAGTACTTTCCAAATACTCAATACCAAATACTAAATACTTGCTCTACGTTGGCGCTATTGAGCCAAGGAAAAATCTACCAGTCGCCATTAATGTGTACAATGAATTATTGAAAGATAAAAAATATTCCGACTATCATTTTGTCATTGCTGGTCGAGCCGGTTGGAAAAATGAATCAGTATATCAATTAGTCAAAGAATTGAACCTTGAAGATAGAATCCATTTTATCGGTTTTGTCGAAGATATTGACCTACCTACTTTATACTCTGGCGCCAGTGTCTTTATTTATTTGAGTTTATATGAGGGATTTGGTCTTCCACCACTGGAGGCGGCCGCTTGTGGCACACCTAGTCTAATATATAGAAACTCTTCCCTCGCTGAATCTTTTCCAAATGAATACCCTTTTGCTGAGAAAGGAAATGAATTGAAGACTCTAATAAATTTAATTGAAAATCCAGAAAGAATCAAACTTTCTTTTGTCACAAAATATTCCTGGAAGAATTACGTAAATAATTTCCTTGCGGTTCTTAGTCAATTCCAATCTCTTTAAAGGCGGCACTCAATTTCCTATTGTCTAGTGAAAGACCTATTTCTACTGGGGAATATTGATTCTCAAACTCGAATCGTAAATGATGGATAGTTTTTTTATTATATGAAGGTTGGATCTTGTGGCGATAAGTTAAAAACTCCTCCTCCAAATCATCTTCTCCTATTAAAATTTCATCCATGTATATTTTGACGTGCTGAGGTTTTTCTAATGTCCGCGCCGTATAAGTAAGCGTAGTAGGTGACGATTTAGAAATAAGCCTAATGGTTGTCACTTTTGCATTTGCCCAACGACCCTCTGGTTCCGATACATCCCAACCCTCTAAGAGCAACATATCCTCGCAACAATTTGAATTAAAATTAATCCTAGAATAATCTGTGTTACTAGTTGTAAGGCAATTGTCGCTAATACAAACATTCCCTAAACGGTAAAAGCTGTTTTCCCAAACAATATTTTCTAAATGAATCCTAGCAGGACTTGTTAGCATATCTTTGGATTGTAAAATCAAGCTAGTTTCTGTTGGTACATTAAAAAATATTTGATTCGAAGTATAAACTGTACGTAGCTTTGGATATAAAAAGTATTCCAACCAGATATCGCGCCAATAATTAATTTTGCCACTATAAAAACCATCTAGAAAAATTGGGCCGGATATATTTGTATTTTTGCTTAATTCTGAAATTGATATTAAATCACGACCAACGATTTTAGATTCCCTAATAAATCGTTTGTTCATTAATACACCGTTATAAATCACAAGTAATAACAGAGAAGTCAACAGCAAGAACTTAAATTTTTTTAATTTGTTGAGTATTGAAACAAGGCCAATCGATAAAAAAATTATTAAAATTGGTAGTGAAAAAGTGATTGTCCGGTTATAAACAAAGAAGTTTGGAGCAAATATTGTGCTCCAAAAAATAAAAATACCATAAATAATAACAATACCAAAAGTCATTACTTTCATTTTTGAGTTTTTAATACCAAAACAAAAAATTATTAAGGTTAAAATGCTCAAAATAATTGATAAAAATAATGATAATGGGGGGTAGTTATGCATGCTATGAAACCCGAAAAATTCGAATGGGTAAGCAAAAGGAGTTTGTTCACGAAACAAAGCCCATCCAATTGGTTTACCAATATTACTCGCCTGCGCTATATCTAATTTAATCGCATGAAAAATAGCTGGAACGGAAATAATAAAAGCGGTTGATAATATTTTTAACAAGGATTCAATAAATCTAAAGTAACGTTGGTGCAAAATAAAAGTTACACAAATATAAAAAACTAATGGAAAAATTATAAAAATACCACCTTCATGATATGATAAAAATACAGAAGCAATTATTATTCCTATTAATATTTCATTGACACTTTTATAAGTTTTATCTGTTGATAATAATTTAAAATGAGCAATTACAAATACGTACAAATAGCTCTGCAGCAGCCAAAAAAAAACTTGACCTGTGAAATTATGGTAAAGCATATATAACAGATCAGCATTAAACGCTGTCATGAAAGCGATAATCAAAGCACCATAATGACTAGGCCGGTAGAATAAACTAAATAGGATGTACCCTAGCGGGATAGTCAGAGCAAAAATAATCACTGGGAAAATATAAGCAATTTGATAACCCTGAAGTGAGAGTAGTGATTCAAAAAAAGCAATGACAGCAGGACTTCCCCAACGAAATCCGGAAACAATCATATTCATTATTCCAGTCGGATCATCGTTTACTTTTTCTGGTTTAATTAATAAATTATCAGCAATCGACCTCCCAACTAGATAATCTGGTACAGAAGCATATACCAAGGCATCAGTATTGCCAAGTGATACTGAAGTCAAAAAACGCGCATGTCTAAGCGGGGCAAGATTAATAAAAATACTAGTCAGAATAACAATAAACAGAAGACCATCGATTAAATAATTGATCTTCAATCTATTATTTTTGAAAAGATAGCTATAAATTGTTGTCAATGTGAGCAATACAAAAATCACTGGCGTCACATATTTTAAAGGAATACCAACCAGGCTAAGAATTGTTAAGAAAACACTTAAAAAAACAACAAGGGTCGCTGGCGAGAGCCAAAGGGAAAATTTGCTTAAATTTTTAGGTAAAATTAATGTTGTAATCCCGAATCCAAGGAAAAAAAGACTGAAGTAAAGGGCCCCAGTATAAAATATAAGTTCAACCATTGTTACAATTCTGAACTTACTGGAATAGGTTCAATACGACCCAACTGATAAAATTCGTTTTCCCATATGATTTTTTTGTAGTTAATGACCTTATCGTCGTTTGAAGTCTTATTTTTGGCAGTGAGTACTGGTAATTTAACATTGTATTCTGAAATTAAAGTTACATAATTCGCCTTAGTTATAATTTTTTTATGATTCAGAAAATAGTAAGTCCAGACTCGATTCCACAGATCATATTCAGTAAAATAAACGTCTGAGGTGACGAATGGTTTTTTAATTTTGGTATTTTTATCTAATTGTATAAGGGAAATAAGCGGCCGATCTACGGAGCGATGGTGACTGGCAAATTGAAACATTGTGCGATTAGCCGATCGCAGCGATAAAAAAATCATTATTCCAAAGACAAAAATTATAATCAATCTGTAATTGAATCTATCAAATAGGCGAGTCATGCCAATTGAGAAAACTGCAGAAAAAAGGAAAACTGAATAAGTGATGGTCCGATGGTAAACGAAAAAATTTGGTTTAATAAATTTAAACAAAAATAAAAATCCGATGAAAAAAATCGCATAGCTTAGAATTAGCAATTTATTTTTTATCCTTAAAAATCCAAGGAAAGCGATGCCTAGGATTACAACGGTAAGTATGACATCAAATAAAATCGGAAGATCGCGATAATAATTCAGATTGTAAAATCCTAGTGCCTCGGCAGGAAAAGCATGGCGAATCGCTTCCCAACCAATATGCTCCTCAATTGTAGTAACTTTGACCATCCGAATAAACCATCTTGCCATTGTGCCAAAAGTAAATGGATTGAAAATAATAGAAAGAATTATAATTTTTACAATTTTGAATAAATTTTCGACATTTTTAGTAATTAATTGAGTAGCGCCATAAATAAGCATCGGAAAGACTGCCAAAAAATACCCCTCGGGATAAATTGTTGTAATCGAGGATAAAATTAGGCCTAGTGTCAAATCATAATGGTTTAAATTATGGGTTTTTAATTTGTCAGATAAATATTGACACAGCAGAACCAAAGTAAGCGCTATTAAACCTCCAAAAATTATCTGCCCAAAAAAAGCATTGTATAGAATGTAAAGCAGAGTTGAATTAATCCCATATGTCAGAAAGGTAAGAACGGCAATCTTCAGTTTATCCTTTTTATAAATTAGTACCGCCAATACATATACCAATGGATAGGTAAGGGCAAAAAAAATACTTATCAATGTCGTAAATATTTCATATGACCTGGTGTTCAGCAGGACCGCAAAATAGCTAAAGATAATTCCACTACCCCATCGGAAGCTGTAGGTGATCAAATCACTGGCGCTAGCCACGCTAGGAACAAATGGGTCTTGAAAATCACCCCCAAAAACTGAATTTTTAATTAAATAGTCCCCAGTCGTCGCATAAGCAACTGGATCAAGATTGCCAAGCGACATTACCGTCGGATAACCAACCCTAAAAATCATTGGCCATATATTATAGAGCAGAATAAACGAAGTCATAATTAATACAGACAGTGACACTTTTGAAAATTTCAGCTGTGCTTTATCTCTTAATAAGCAATGTAGGAAAAGTAGGCTAGAAATTAGAAATATCGGTCTACTAGCCTGTTCCATCGTAAACCCCGCCATGCTCATATAGACGCTGGCCACAACAATTCCTATGGTTCCTAACCACGGAGAAATGAAGAAGGTATAAGATTTGAGAGATTTGGGTAATATAATTGAAGATAGACCTAGACCAGATATATAAAGCAATAGGACAAGTTTAATTGTTAAAATAAGTGTTTCCATTTTTTTTACTTTTTAATACTCAGCTTTGAAAAAAATACGGCTAGATTTCGATTATCTTGATTATCTTTATATATGTTCGACGGCCTAACATTTTTTTCAAAAATAAATGTAATTCTATTTACGCCTACTTTTAAATTTTGCTGTAAGCTAAAATGATATTTCTTTCTCTCTTTATCAAAATTTAAATTATATGTGGGGAGACCATTGATATTGATCGTGGCTTGTTGATTATCAACGATGGTATTGGCTTCAAAATCGAGATTAATTCCAGCCTTGCGATTGGTCTTAAAAAAAATCGTCGCTACCTTATCAAGAGTCCATCGACCTTCGGGTTCGTAGGGTGCCCATCCGTAACCAAAATAAAACTGTCGCTGACTGCTCGATAATTCATCTAGGTAAAATTCCTGTCGTTTTATCATCCTATTGTACAGACTATAACCGTTATCATTTATTGACAACTCATATCCAAGCGAAATCAGTATGTCGTTTATAGCTTCCGAATATGGCTCTTTTTGCTTTAGCACGATATTTTCCAATCCAAAAAATTCGATTGAATCAAGCATCTTATCTCTATCTAAAGTCAGATTCGATTGACTACTAGGATCAATCAGCTGAGCTAGATAACCAATAAAAGCGTCATTGCGATAATAGTCAAATACGGCTGGGTTCAATCTACCCGCATAGACACTAAACTTTGGTTTTTTGTATATTAATTGTGTTCGTAGTGATGAAACAGCATTAAAATCACCAATGTATTGCAACCCGTCTCTTATGACAAAAGGGATCTCCATAACTGGTCCCGTCGGAGAACTTTCTAAACGATCGTATATTTTTTGTGGAATTGGTTGGAGCACTTGTCCAAAAGATGCCGTATAAGATTGGTCGATTAAAAAAATGAAAATTGCCAGAATACAAAGAGTGAAATATGTTAGTCTATCCTTAACTTTCTTATCTGCGAAGTCCTGGGCTAATAAGGCAGTCACTATCGTCATAAGAAAGATCGCAGGGACAATAAACCGGGCCGGACTCCTTGCTAGCTGAACGTATGGAATACTATTTAGAATCTTAAAGGGCAATACTATAAAAGTTTCATGACCGAAAATATGTAACTTTGGTCCCAGTGTCAGAATCCAAAAGCAGAGGATGACAAATAACATTGGATTGATTTTTCTTTTTATTTTAAGACTGATCTTTTTATTGAAGAAAATAACGTATAGTACCCCTAACAAGATTATTATTCCAGGATAAACTAAATTTTCAAAAGCCGGTCTTAAAGCCAAAATTGATGACATATACTCAAGAAATTTGCCAAATACTAATCCCGTAGTTGCTGGAGTGAAAATTCCAATTAAGTCTGATGAAAATTGAATACTGTCTTTGGAAAAATGAAAGTCGATACCCTGACTTAACAAGAGGCTTCGGTAAACCTTAATAATCCATGGGTAAAGCAATATTAAGCCAAGAAATAGAATAATGAGTAAGTATTGGTATCGGCTCTTGATGAAACTTGTCAATACATTTTTGTTTGAGATTAAATAATAGCTTAGAAAAAAAGACACCATCAGTGCGAGCATCACTGTGAAATACAGATTCGTAAGAACTAATACTGCCACACTAATCGTTAGTCCAAAACTATTGATTACAATGAACTTTTTAGTTTTACTCCTGAGAACACTAATAAAAAAGAATGCTATCGCTGGAAATAAATACAAAGCTGTGTAGGTAGGATGTCCTAACCTGGCGACAACGAAAGGAGAGTAGCCATATACCAAACTCAAGACATAAGAGATGCCGCGCCTTATCTCAAATTGTCTCAACAATAGATACATAAAGGCACAACTGGCTACGATACCAAACATTACTATTATAGTAAAGGCATCATGGACTGAAAAGAAAGGGCGCAGAAAAAGGAAATAAACTCCATTAATGGGTGCCACATCCTCAAGGGCAAAATTCCAACCAAATGGAAAAAGCAAGGGAGCTTCGTTAAACGGGTTACGAAGTGAAAGAATATTAAGTCTTACCGTTTCGGCCACATACTCGTACACTGGCCACTCTCCAAAAACCACTAATGTATTTGGTACTTTGAAAATTGAATAGTGCCAAATATTGAAATTAAAAATGTAGTTTAATAGTGTGTAACTGAGAAGTATTAAGAAAGGGATAGAAACTTTTTTTTTCAAAAAATTCATATGTCAATTATAGCGCTTCATTTCAAAAAAAAGACGCAAATCACCAACAATTTTTTCACGGATTAAATCAAGGATATTATAATTCGAAGTTCCCCAAATTCTTGGATAATGAGATACTGGCACCTCAGCGAATGTAGCTCCGGATATTTGAAGTTTTTTTACGAGCTCCGGCAAAATTGATGAATCAGTACTATCTAATTTTATTTTTGCAAGCCTCGACTTTCTAATTAGCCTGAAATCGCAATCGACATCGCGGACTGGAAGCTGAAGAATTGTTTTGCTAAATTTAGCATACAGATTACCTAAGAGAACTCGAATAAAAGCATCTCTTCTGGATTTTTTATATCCATTAACGACATCGACATTAGTCTTCTGCTGTTTTTCTACTAGGTGCTCCAAATCAGTTTCTAAATGGTACTGAGCGTCGCCATCAGTATAAAAAATCCATTTCTTATTGGCATTTGCAAAACCGTGTTTTATGACCGCATAACCTTCCTGATTGCGAGATCTATCAACTATCTTTAGATTTGGATAAATAGACTTCATCTCTTTGATTCTTTGAGTAGTTTTATCCTGGGACCTGCCGCCGATAATAGCAATTACCTGCAGATTATCTGTCATTCGTCGTCCGATGCTATATGCCAAGTGAATTTGTCGAGATACAGTTCCTTCATCGTTTAAAAAGGGAAAAAAAATAGATAAGCTTTCAAGTTTTTTCATAGAAGTTTTTTATTTTTGAGACAATATATTGTACCTCTTTATCGGTCAAATACTCATGAAAAGGCAGGCTCAGAATATGTTTCGATAAGTATTCCGAATTGGGGAAATTTTTATTTTTTATATTACCAAAAGCCTTAACCTTATTAACTGGATATGGATAGTGGATCATGGTCTCAATTCCATTTTTCAATAAGTATTTTTTTAATTGACTGCGTTTTCTCACCGTTAGCGTCATGAGGTGCAATATTGGTACAGACGACTCAATCGATTCGAGTAGTCTTGCATTATTGCTCAAGTTTGAATTAAGAATTGCCTTATTATAAATGTAATACAACTGTTTTTTAACCCGCATTACCTGCTTAAAATCTTTTAGGTATAAATTCAAAATCTCTGCCTGAATTTCTGGTAGGCGACTATGACCGGCAATAAATTGACTACGATAACGAGCCTTCTCACCATATTGTCTGGCCTTTAAAATATAAGAGTAATATTTTTTATTACCAGTGATAATAGCGCCACCATCGCCAAGCGCCCCCAAATTCTTTGTCGGGTAAAAAGAAAAACAACCCATATCTCCAAATGTCCCAAGGTGTTTGCCTTTAAACTTGCTACCGAAAGATTGAGCGCAATCTTCGATTAAAACTAGATTATATTTTTTAGCTATTTTTAGAATTGACTCAATATCTCCAGCCAAACCATATAAGTGAACCATTATAATCACTTTAGTTTTTTTAGTTATTTTCTTTTCCACCTCAAAAGGATCAAGCTGGCCATTAATATCAACGTCGACGGGGACTGGTTTTCCAGAAGACAGAAAAACTGGGAAAGCAGTTGGATAGGCGTTGGCAGGAAATATGATTTCGTCATCACTCTTTAAATCAAGAGCATTTAGTGCCATAAGAAGTGCATCATGTCCTGAGGCGACCGCAATTGCTGAACTGGCAAACATTGTTGATAATTTTCTTTCGAGACTTATTACCTTATTGCCGTTTAAAAAAACTCCTCGATCAATTATCGAACTTACGCTGCTTAATATTTCTTTCCTATATTTTTTTGCTTTAAGTCGAGTTGAAGAAAAAGGAATCGCTGGCAGAGTTTTTTGAGTCATACTATTTAATCTCGTTTTGGTTTCCAAAAATCGCGACCCAAAGAATCCCAAGGAATTCTTTTTTCGTCGGCTTTTTTTAAATTAAATTGTTGATTGACAAAGACATAAAGCTCAACTGGTTTGCTCGTAAAAATTGCCGAACCATGTGCTACCCCTTTTGGAATATAAAGCATATGAGCACTGCCGCCACCAAGGACCACTCTCATCGTCTTGCCGACTGAAGGCGACTTCGTTCTTACATCCCACAAACCCGCCAATAGGTGGTCAAGCGGACTAACATACCAAATTTCATCTTGGCGATAATGAAGATGCCAAGCTTTAATAGAGCCGGGGATAAGTGTTGTTCGATTAATTTGGGCCAGTTTAAAACCCTTTATATTTTCAAGATTGCCGTTTTTTATTCGTAGTATTTCGGAGAAATCACCCTCTTCTGCAGGAATGTTTTTCAAATCGATTATTCTTACTCCTTCAATATTTTCTTGTTCACTATAATCAGCCGGGTAAATTAATTTAGAAGCATCAAGAACAATATCTTTGGCAGTAAGGTTTTTCATCAGAGCTCCATTGTATCAAATTACGCGCCATATGTCAGTTATTATTGTTAGCATCAACTCTTTGCCATAATGAGTAGCCATTATCCCTCATTATAAGTGTAAAGTTGAGATGTTTAAGAATGGACTCTGAATCCAAACTATACTTTTGGTAATCTCTTAAAATAGCATAGCTTATATTTTTAAATTCGAGACTTTCTTCCGCTTTGTCAAAATCAATTTCGTTTAATATTTTTGCTCGGTCCGTTGTTTTTACGTCTATTAATCTGCCAAGTGGACCAAATAAAGCATCGTTTTGAATAGTTGAGAAAGCAACCTCTGGAACTCTCCCGGCATATAAACTAAATATCGAATGTCCATGCAAGCTCATTACCCGAGTGGACCAAACGCTATTAGCAAAACCAAAATTTTTAATTCCGTCGCGAACAGTAAACGGTATTTCGAGGAGCGGTCCTTCCTGATGATGCAGTAATAAAGAGTATATTTTGGTGGGCAAAACAATTGTTTCAACGGGAGCCGGTTTTACTGATTGATCAATAAGTACAGCAGCTAACAGCAATAAAGCTATAGTAATTTTTTTTAACCGGGTAGTTTTTTTTGTTAGATATGATAGTACATACGCTAAAATAATTGAAAGTAGGAAAATTACCGGCGCAATAAATCTACCCGGAGCTCTTGCCATTTGAACAAATGGCAATCGGTATAAAAATTGATATGGAAGATCAATAAACGTGGTTTTGCCAATAAATCTTAGGAATGGGCCTAATGTAAAAATGTAAAGAAATATTGAACTAGCAAAAATAGCCTTTAAAAAAAGGGGCAACTTATTTCTAATCTTAAGATACAAAATGCTTGTGCTAATTAATGCAACTCCGAGGTATGAATAAATTTCAAACCGGGGACGAAAACTCAATACATCTGACAACGGCAAGATGATGGAAGCATAAAAAGGATTGCGGACTGGCCAAAGTATACTAATCAGATCGGCTGAAAGCAAAACACTGTCAGTAACTGGCCGAGCTTCCGCATAACCGTTAAAGTAAAGTGATTCGATAACTTTTACAACCCAAGGTAATAATAACAAGCAAGAGAACCAGACAGCCCAAACAATATGTCTATAATTTCCTTTAACGATAGTTATAATTTTCTTTCTTTCGAAGACAAGTCCTATTGTCGTAACTAGTCCAATCATCAACCCGATCATAATCGTAAAATATAAATTTGTTAGTGGGCAAAGGGCCAGATTTACTCCAAGCAAACTCGAATACAAAAATTTTATCGACGGTCTCTTTTCTTTTGAAAGTAATATAAAAAATAAGGCCGGTAATGAAAAAAGATAAAGCGCTACATAAGTGGGATGCCCCCAGATTCGATACGAAACAAATGGAGTGAAACCGTAAACCGCTCCTGTGATAAATGACACTAATCGATCGTGATCAAGTACACGAGCCAACAAATACATACTAAAACTGGATAAAATAACACTCAGTATTACAATTAGCATAAATGCTTGATGTATTGAAAGAAACGGTCGCAATAATAAAAAGTAAAAACCATTAATCGGAGCGACATCGTCTGGGGCAAAATTCCATCCATAAGGGTTCAGTACTTCAGGTATTTCGGAGAAAGGATTTTTTAGAGAAATAATATTTTGATATACAGTCTCAGCAACAAATTCATAGACATGACTTTCCCCTTGAGCCGTTAGTATGTCAGCTGGATCTTGATAAATAACCTGTTGCCAAATTTGACCGTAGAAAATAAAACTAATAAGTAAATATCCAAGGGTAACAATTAATATTGGGAACCAATTAATTTTTTTCATAGACAATAAGCTATAATTGCCTCCATATGAAGCAAAATGAATATTACACTATGTTTGCCGTTGAAGATAGTCATTTTTGGTATCGAGGAATGAAACAAATCACCAGCACTCTTATCAAAAGCAATTTTAAAAAAAATCAGAAATATAAAATCCTTGATGCTGGCTGTGGTACTGGCGCTGGCATGATAGCACTTTCAAAATTTGGCGAAGTTGCAGGTGTTGACTATTCGCCTCTCGCGATTGAACTTTGCAAAAAAAGGGGACTCAAAAAAGTTTCTGTTGCCAGTATCGAAAAATTGCCTTTCAAAAACTCCTCATTCGATCTAGTCATTTCCTCTGATGTGTTGGGCCAAATGGAAGTAAATCAGGATATGACGGCAATTAATGAATTCTATCGAGTGCTAAAACCTGAGGGAATTTTGATTTTGCGAACCGCTGCTTTCAATTGGCTATACAGCTATCATGACCGTGCGGTCCATACTAAACATCGCTATACAGATAATGAACTCAAAGCGCTTCTTAAGAAAGGCAAATTTAAAATAATAAAAACTACCTATGCGAATATGTTTCTCTTTCCAATATCCTTTATTCTAAGAATAGCCAGTAACTTTTTGAAGATTGAACCAAAAAACTCTGATGTCAAACCCTTGAATCCCATTATCAATCAGCTTTTTTATTTTCCTTTTTTTATTGAAAACCAACTTATTAAAAGGGGCTCTCTTCCTTTTGGCTTATCGATCATCATGGTAGGTAAAAAATAAAGGTAAATTATTCCAGTCTCATCTTTCTCACATTTGCTGATAAAGCTCGATTGTCAAAACCTTGCCCATACTCAGAGGGCTTGTATGATGAGGAAAATTCAAAGGTAATGCTGTGGATGCCGGGTAGTACCTTAATAGGAATCCGGAATTCCTGCCAATTTTCTGTTAATTTAATTGTCGCCATCTTTTGATTATCAACCTTCACTGTCATTGCTTGAGGGGTTTGGAAAGTTATCGCTTCGATTATAAGACTTCTTGTGATATGTTTATTTATGAGCCGAACGCTAGCCAGCTTATCAACGATCCAACGGTGATCACCCTCATTCACACCCCAACCATCAACTAATAGAGAATCGACATATTGGCTCTCAGCAAAGTCGATTTGGGATAAATCCTCAACGTTATTAAGAAGACACTTGTCACTGATACATAGAGAACCTAATTTATAGTAATTATTCTCCCAAACTACCTTATTAAAAAGTAGGTTGCTAGGAATAATATACTTTACTACTTTTGAAATCAAAACAAGATCATCATCCTTAATTTTATTATTACTCTGTGCATATTCGAGACTAGTGATGAAATTGACCTTATCGCCTAAGAAGTACTCCGCCCAAAGCTCTTTCCAAATTGGCAAATCGGGGTTAAATATTTGTTCTGAATAAATAATTGAGTCTTCAGTGAGTTTTGGCATGTCAGACAGAATAGTCATCCAGCGATCAACTGCTAAATTTTCACGCCAGTAGCGCTTCATCAGCAATCCATTATTGATGAAACTTATCCAAACAATTACCACCAAAATATAAGGAATTAAATGTTTTTTTGACTGTAATAAACTTACTAAGCCAATCATAAGTAAGGTTATGAGAATTGGTGCCCCATAAGAAACCGCTCGATCATAAAACCAGAAATTGGGCCGCACCAAGCTTAGGAGCAGGATGAAAAAACCATAGGTAGCAACAAAACTACTCATAAGAATATTATTGTTAGACTTTTTGGCACCATACAATATCATTCCAATTACTCCCAGGCTTAAAATTATGGAAATAATTATTGGTAGTGATGGCAAACTATGGATGCTATATAAGCCTGTCATCTCAAATGGACTGATAAAGGAGCTACCTGATTGACGAAACGCCTGCCAACCTACCTCCGCGTTAAAGTCACCGGTTCGATAAAATATCGCAAAACGTATTGAATGAATAATCGCTGGCCAAGCCAGTAAGAAAGTTAAAAAAAGAGATTTAGAATAGGCTACGGTCCACACTAAACTTTTTTGCTTTGAGAAAATATGAAATAAGGCAATAATCCCTATTGGGATTAATATAAATACTGCCGCTTCATGATATGAAAAAAATATCACTGAAAGGACTACTGAAATTAAAAAGTCATGACGATTAAATATAAGGCTTACTTTTTCCTGCTTTTTAAGGATCTTCTCATAACTGATAAGCAGAATAGTAACCAGGAGTGACAACCCGAGGAAAATAATTTGTCCGATAAAGTTGTGATAAAGATAATAGATAATATTAACATTAGTTCCTACTAAAATTGCTGTTACTATTGCGACGAAGTTATTCTTTTCTCGATTTAATAAATTAAACAGAATATAAATCAGCGGCATCGCCGCTGCAAAAAGCACCGTCTGAATTATTGTCAGGAGTTGATAACCAGCAAGACCTAACAACTGTTGAAAAAATGCCATCAAGACTGATGGGCCAACACGCCACCCAAAAGAAAATAAAGTATGGACTTCAAAGTTAGTTTGCTCCTCAAAGGCTTGGCGCACCGAATGAGTCAAAAGATAATCAGGGACGGCGGCAAATGCCTTAGCATCATTTCCTCCTAGTGAAAGTGTGGTTAAGAATCGTTGCTGTAATAACATTGGCAGCAGATTAAGCAAAACTAATACTAAAGCAAGGGCGAAAATAATCTTGGTAGACAAATCGACTTTCGGCAATCCAAACTTTACAATTACGTAGATTGAGCTCAAAATCATGGTTGTTGTCAAGATGATTACAATCAACTTCGTACTTAAACCGAGACTACCTAAAATAACCATCGAAAAAATGACAGCAATAACTGTTACCCAGGGCGAGATCGGTAATGAATACGGTTGTAATTTTTTCGGTAATAAGAGTCGACTAATACCGTAACCTAAGAAATAAAATACGAAAAATAGAATCACTGGATAAATGATTGCAGATTCCATGATTATTTTGAATCCAACAACTCGATAAATTCAAATTCAGCGGCAGTCAACCCATCGTCATTAACCGAATCAAAAAAGAAATGAATCTCATTGATTCCTGGATTTAGTTTGTTGTTAGTATCAATTTTATAGCTACTGTTTTTAGGCGTTAATAATAATTGACCGATATTTTTTTTATTGACATCTATTGAGACGGATTTTGGCCTTTCAACATGCGTTATAAAACGTAGAGTCATATCTCGCTTTTTTGTTAACTTCATCATTACTGAGGCCTTTTTTTCGGCCAATCGAAATTGCCCCTCTTTTTCCTGCCATCCCATGCCTAAATAGGTCACTAAATTAGGCGTATCAAAATCAACTTTCAAAAACTCCCGATTTTTAGGAGGCCTCATCAGCAAGGAAAATCGCCCGTCAGTCATCATTTCCTTAAAACCAAGGTCTATTAGCGTTTTGCTAACCGTGTCAGAATAAATTTCTTTGTTATCAACAATGACGTATTTAATATCAAGGAAATCAATAACCAATAAGGCGCTCTGTTTGTCCAGAGTTGACCATTTTGATAGCTCCTTTTGATCGATAATTGGATTTTTAGAAACATTTGAGTCCATAGCTCGACCAAGATAGCCAAGAAACGGATTGCGATAATAATAGGCCCGTTTATAATCGGCGATTCTCCCGGTGTAACCACCGATTATTGGTTTACCATGATAAGATTCGCCGACAATGCCGGATACGGCATCTTCATCACCAAAATAGGTAAAGCCATCGCGTACTGTGAAAGGAATTTCCATCACCGTTGAAAAAGAAGGGTCTTTGGCAATAGTTTCGTAGATTTTGTATGGATAGTCGACATCTGGAGGTGTTAAATTACTTACATAGCGTTGATCAAAAATAAATACTAAAAGCAGTGCACCAAAAAACAAGCTACGAAAAAAGCTCGATCGCTTTCTGATTAAATATTCAAAAACATATGCAACGGTAATATATGCAAAGAAAATAAATGCGACGACCAGTCGACCTGGCACACGAATATTTTCGAAAAGTGGTATAAAATGAAGCAAAACATAAGGCATTGGAATAACTAATTTAATAGTGTCATCTAAATAGTAACCGCCTCTTCCAAATACATGCAGAAATGGTCCCAATGTCAGCACAAAAAAAACAATCGTAACAAAAAAGAATGGCTGAGATGGTTTCATTTTTACCCTGTGGCCTTTTTTTAAATGAAGGATTGAGTAAAGTACAAGCCCAATGAGAATAATTAATCCCGGATAAACAAAGTTTTCAAAGGCACCTTCGGCAAAATGAGCATAAGTTTTAACTATTTTTTCATACAAATCCGGATAATAATTATTTATGTAGTGATTGTAGCCACTAGGTACAAGAAAGGAAAATAAGTCAGCCGAAAAATCAATCGCCCCACCCCAACCAGGTAAGCGCGGAATGCTCTCAAACTTTATCCCCTCATAAACTCCTTTGATCCAGGGAATAAGAAGAAGAATTATAAAAAGGACCGTCCTTAATAAGTCGAGCCACCTTTCCTTTAATTTAATAAACAATTGCTTTTTTGCAATCGTTAAGTAATAAATAAGGAAGGCTCCAATCGATATTACAATCATGATGAAATAGTAAAAATTAGTCCAAAGAGATAAAGCAAAAAAAACTGCCGCTCCAAGTCCACTCACAATTCTTGTTGATGCCTCCTTTGAGATGAGTAGTGAATAGCCACACAAATAAAACCAAGGGAAAACATAGATCATGAAATAGTTCAGATGCCCTTGCCTGACTGCCAAAAAAGTCATATAGCCAAAGGCGAGTGCTATTATAAAAGACACCATTTTACTTATCTGAAATTTCCTCAGTAACAAATACATACCAATATTTGCCATCAGCTGACTGAGCGCCATGATAATTGAGAAGCTAGTATAGGATGAGAAGAAAGGTCTCAAAGGAAGATAAAACAATCCATTACCAGCATCAGTTAAACCAATTTGCAGCCGAAAAGGATAGAGCATACCAGTATAAAAACCAAAGGGATTTTGTCCAGCAACGATTGCCTCATAAAATTTATTTGTTAACCATTCATAAACTCTAACCTCCCCCCAAATAGACCCGTTTGTTGAGCTGTCAAAAAAAATCTGACTCCAAAAAAGGCTGCCATTAAACCAGAAGCTAAAAAAGAGAAAGCCAAACAATACAAACCAAATTGATCTTTTATCTATGTATTCGCTAATTTTTATCATTATTATTCAAGGGTCAAACTATAGAATTGCATTGCCAAGTCTCTATTATCAAGATTATTTGTCAAAACAATACTCGGTTTAAATGATTTTGAGTAGACAAAATCAATTCTATTTAAGCCGCTATTTAGATTACCCTTAGTCTTGATTGTATATTGCTTCCGTTTGGTTTCTACATCGATTCCATCAAGGAATACGTCATTTAGATAAATTGATATTTCTTGCGGTAAGTGAAACGAGGCGGCTTCAAAATTAATATCTTGACTACTCGCTTTATTAGTTTTAATAAATACGGTTGACGATTTGCCCAAACCCCATCTAAATCCTCTCTCTGGCGCACTAAAATTTCTCCCGGCGAAAAGCGCGCTTTCTTTGTCGCCAAACGAGATGTTTGTAAATTCAAGGTCTTTACTTCGACGAAAATAGAGACTATGAGAGCCATCCTCCATAACTGACTTAAAGCCTAACTCAATCAATTTCTCTTGAATAATCTGAGAGTATAACTCATCATTTTTGACAATGACATAATTTATATCTAACAATTCAATCTCCTCTAAAAGCATTTCGTTTGATGCTAAAAATTGACTAACACTCGGCGTTTTTGCTGGTTCTTTATACAAATGAAAATTTCCTTTATCAATTATTTTCCCAATGTGACCAATAAAGGGAAGGGCGCGGTAATAATCAAAAATCGCGCTGTCAATTCGCGATAAATAGCCTCCAATAATTGGGTGCTCATGGATCATCGCACCACGCATAATCTGCTGAGCGTGCACATCTCCCATATACTGCAAACCATCTCGCAACACAAATGGCACCTCCAGCACCGTGCCACCAGTTTGGTGATTATTGATATATTGATAAGTCTCAACTGGTAATTCCGCTGGAGCACGATTAGGGACAAAATATGTCTGATCAACAATGAAAATGAGTAAAACAAGTATAAAAAATTTCAGCAATTTCTCTTTTTTCAAATGGTCGCTAATAAATTGGAAAATAAAAGCAGCAAATATTGAACCAAAAAATACCGTGCCGGTTATGAATCGAGAAGGGGCGGAGATGATATCAAAAAAGGGTATAAAATGAAGCGCTAAGAAAGGCAAAGGAAAGTAGATTGGAATTTCTTCGGGCAAAATTATATACCACTTGTTAAAAACCTTAAGTAGTGGCCCTAAAGAAAGAATGGCAAAGATGATTCCTGATACGGCAAAAACCTTCATGTATTGCTTGGTAATGCTTGGTATTTTTTTGCGAGCAAAGAAATAAATTACAAAGGAAACAAGAATTAAAATTCCAGGATAGCCAAATCGACCCCAATTGCCTTCAAAAAAAACTGACAATTTCGCGAGTAAAGAATTTTTGTTTGAGATAGTGTCAAAGATATAATTATAAAGCGGATTAAATTCACTGGGGAATAATAAATTCATCAAGTCGGAAGAGAGAGTCAACGGTCGAACAATTCCTTTGAGCTCTGGCAATCTATTTCTCATCAGATATTCATTGGCCGACAAAATCCATGGTAATAAAAATACCAAAAATGACAATATAGAGATCGGTACTAATCCCAAATTTGCGACCATAGTGCCAATGGCTCTTTTCTTAAAGTAAACAAGAGAGCAAACAAAAAGCAGTAAACTACCGATTACTGCCGTAATGAAGTAGTAAGGATTAGCATAGTAAAGACCCGCCCAGACAGCGCCCCAAAATATTGAGAATAGCACTCGTTGACGATTTGAATTATTGTTTAGAATCGAATGTCCAATCAGCATCAGCAGCGGAAAAAAATAAGTGGCTGTATAGGTCAAATGCCCTAAAACTCGATAAGAAAGATACGGCGAAAAGCCATATATTAGAGCGCCAATCATTGATGCAAAGTTTGATAATTTAAATCGTCTCAATAGCAAATACATAACTAAATTTCCTAATGCGATGTTAAAAAGTACAATTAATTGAGTCGCTTGGTGAATATCAAGTAGGGGACGAAGTACAAAAAGAAACGGTACATTGATAAAAGAAGTATCTTGAAAAGCAAAATTGGTTTCGAACGGATACAAAACTTTTGTAGTCGTAGCAAACGGGTTATTGAAATGAGACAAACTTTTATATTCAGTTTCCGTCAGAAACTCGGTCACCACTCCGTCATCAATTGGAATTGTCATCGAGTCATATAATATGACGTTTCGCAGAATTTGAAAATTGAAAACTATTGTAAGTAAAGAAACTAGAAGCGTAAAAGCGATTTCATATCTGAATATTAGTGCTTTTTCTTTTATCGCTTTCAACATAGAATGTCCTATTATATAATAGCCTTTGAATATGAGTGACACCAATCTAATTAAAAAATATCTTCGTCCTTTTTACCGACGAACTTCTAAAAGAATGTTTAAGTTTTTAAAATTAGATGAGCTAATGGATATGTTGCTGCAAATTAATCATCGCGCTTTTACAATTGAAGAAGAGCTGCAAAAATTGAAGAAGATTCAAGCGGCAACCAATCTCATCCTTTCGGGCCAAGATTCTTATCAAAATGAACTCTACCGAAAATACGAAATCGCCCCTTTGGAAATTTTTGATCTTAGTACGGCGATAGCCGGTGAAAGCAAAAGTGAAATTGATATTATTAATTTCATCGACCGGACGGGTCTCGATTTTGCAAATAAAACAGTCACGATAATTGGCGGCAATAGCGATCTATACGCTCATATTTTGCAAAAAAAAGGGGCTAAAAAAATACACCGGATAGAAAGTAATCCCCAAATTTCAAAAGACATTGAAGAGAACAATGTTAGTTTTATTTATCCCTTAAACCTAGGCAAAGCTTCTCGTGAACATTGTGACATCTTACTTATTCCAAGCGCTAGTTGGACCACGCTATTATCCTCACGTAGCTTTGCCGGGTTTGGCAGCTTTGTTAAGGAGTCGATTATACTTCAGTCTCGAGTCAATTCTCAAACTTCATATAGCTCAAGCTTAGAACCGGCTATATTTGATGACGACGGCCGACTTAGTTTGAATGATAATTATTTAAGGCGACAATTACATTTAAGCGGTTTTGTTGAAGTTGAATGCATTTATACAGAAGGAGTTTATATTGATAACTATTTTGATTTGAAGGTAACTAAATTTAATCAATTGAATGGATTTACCATAATTAAAAAAAATAGAAGACCAACTAAGGATCAGTTACTAAAAATAAAAGACTCAACAGAGAAGATATATATTGGTCGAAAACTTCCCAGTAAAAAATACCTTTCATGAAAACTACCTTTTTATTTTATGGTTTTGGTGCAGAATACGTGCTTCATTCACTTTATGAAGAGTTATTGAAAAGAGGGGAGGCCTGCATTGAAATTGATGCCCTGACCACGCTTGATTCAAGAAGGTTGATCAAAAGGTTAACAGCTAAACCTGTAGTTCTTCTTACATCAGCCCATCTTCTCCTTGATAGAAAAAGTTTTACCGACTTCTATCCAACTAAAAGCAAGTTCTACAGTGTTCTCGAAATAATTTCATTGATAAAACCACTTAAAACCTTTTTCTTTCCTCATGATTTAACAGAGCCCTTGATTGAATATGAAGAAAAATACCTAAATCAGCTTGATTTATTTTTATCCCCCGGTGAGCCGTTTACCACTATTTTTTCACAATATGTCATGACCGAAGAAGTCGGTTGGATTAAATACAAAAAAAATAACTCGCGACCTAAAAAACCAAATAGAAGCAAACAAAAAAATGCTATCTGGTTTTTATCCGATTTTATTATATATATCAACATGGGTAAAGTTGCGGCATATGAATTCTTATCACCCATACTTTCGCAAGGAATCAGTATGAAGCTCCCACTTTGGGAGAGTAGTGAAGAATTTGAGAAATATTTTATAGAGAAGGGTGTAAAAATGTATCCGGCGCGCGAAAATGCGATTGAGCTAATTCAAAATCACGATATTACTATTACAAATGGTCTTTCATCGATAATTGCCGAAAGCTATTATTTAGGCAAAACGACAGTAAATATCAAGGAACGCTCTCATTATGGCAACAAACTTTCTCATCTTGAGAATCAGTTTCCAGATTTGATATTTTATGAAAATATAGTAGACTTCACCTTGTCAGAAGTTCCTAAAAAGATGCGGAAGCCAACTCTAAAACCATTCGACATGAAAAAAACAATTGAATTAATTACAAAATTATGAGGTATAATTTCGCTTTTGACCTAGATGGCACAATCACTACTAAGGAAATCTTACCGATTTTAGCTAAAGAACTAGGACTATATAACGAGATGTCTAAGTTGACCGAAGCTTCAATGGCAGGAGAGATTCCATTTGATCAAAGTTTCCAAAAAAGAGTCTCGATGCTTAAAAAAATTCCCATTTCTAAAGTTCAAAAAATAATTCTTGGGATTCCATTGAACAAGCATATCGTCAGTTTTATAAAGGAGAATCGAAATCGGTGTCATATCGTCACTCAAAACTTAGATGTTTGGATTGAACCCTTACTCATGCGAATTGGTGCCCCTTATCTAGCTTCTACCGCGGACTATAAGGGGGACCACTTAATTGACATCAAGAAGATTTTACGAAAAAAGACAATTCATCATGATGTCGACTACCCAATAGTTGCCATAGGTGAAGGTTTTAATGACTTGGAAATGATGGTTGATGCCCCATTAAGCATTGCTTTTGGCGGTATTCACCAGCCAGTCCCGGCGGTACTGGACGCTTGTGATTATGCAATTTATGAGGCTCAGCATCTATGCAACTTCCTAAAACAATTATTATAAGCGCCGCCGGTGCTGGCTCGAGGCTTAGCTTTGCTCATACCAAAGCGCTCTTAAAAATAGCCGGTAAACCAATTATTATTCATCACCTTGAGGCACTTGACGATTTTGATGACATCCGCATTATTGTCGGCTATGATGCTGAGAATGTCATTAAAACTGTGTTAAATTATCGGCGCGACGTCACATTCGTCTTCAATCATCGTTATCAAACGACAAACACCCTACATAGTTTATACCTAGGGACACGCTTTGCACAAAAATATATTGTCTCACTGGATGGAGACTTATTAGTAAACCCTAAAGATTTGAGAAGCTTTCTAAAGGAGGATGGCGAGGTAATGGGGCTTATTCCTACCTATTCAGATGAACCGGTTTGTACTAAAATAGTGAATAAGGGTAAAGATATCATGATTACCGGATTTACCAGGAAAAGACTCGAATATGAGTGGACTGGTCTACTTCAAATAAAAAGTGAGCGTATTATCGACACTGGCACTTATGTTTATCATTGTGTTGAAAATGCCCTGCCTTTCAAAGCCGCCTTTGTCGATTGTCGCGAAGTTGATACCCCAGATGATTATCAGCGAGCTGTCGAATGGGGGCTTAAAGTATTTAAAAAATGACAGAACAAAACTCAAATTCACCATTAACAGAATTCATTGGCGTTCTTCCTGAAGATAAACGCTTATCCTTCGCTCGCTATATGACCTCGCTGTCATCTTTTGAAATTGGCAAGTCTCTACTACTTCATGGTCGAATCCGTGATCGATCGCTTACCGTTATAGATAAAGTTCGAGGGTCAAACCACCTTGGCACTGTCGAGCGATCATTTCGAAACATTACTGGTCATGAACTTACAGTAGCAGCAAGCTTAAACGCCCTGTCAAGTATGATGGGTTTTAGTGATGAGGGAATAACAACTGCAACAATTGCCGGATATGCCCATGATGCTACCAAACCAACCCAAATAGTACTAGATAATTTTCGTATAGTTGCTGTAAATCAGGGTGGTGAAAACGGATATTCAAAAGGCGAAGTTCAATCGTCCCGTAGGATCGCGCAAGAATGGCTTGAGTATTATAATTTGCCAGCTGGAGATTTATTGAATCGAATTGAAACCTCTGGTCCTGAAGAAAATATTCACCTTTTTGAGCAAGATGTAAACATTCCAATACTTAATTCAATTCTTAGAGAAGCTGGTGTGGATTCAAAGGAACGAGATGAACTTCTAACTTTAGCATCATGTGATACCTGGAACGGCATGCCGAACATGATTGCAATGACCGCAAGGACTGTAGGTGACAAGGGTGAGAAATTTTCACATCTTGTCAGCTATCTTCTATCGCGGAATAGACTTCCTAAGGTCTCTTTGTCAGAACAAGACCAATTAATGGCAATGATGTTGTGGTACACTGATGCCATTGCTGCTGGCGACACGCTTCGTACTGTCGATGGTCGAATTGATGAACTCGAACACAGAATAGATTATTCTGAGCTAAATACTTGGGCGAAAGAATTTTATGGTATTGAGTCAATTACTGAAGTCAATCGAATACTTAACCATTCGATAGAAGAGGTCCTAATGGACAAACTAATTGCCGCTGGAAAAATAAAACCAGACACTCCCGCCTCAGAACTACCGATTTTGATTCTAAATCATATCCTAGAGTCGGTCAACAGTTTTGCAGAAAGCAAAAAATAGAGTTAAATTCAATCAGCCATATCGAATAAATTATGAAAACTCAAATAGATCGGAAAAAAATTGATGCCTTTTGGAAAAAGCGTACTAAAGTCACCAATGTCCGGGTTTCAACTCACTTCAGAATTGATGACATGCATGAGTTTGATCTGAAGCTCATTGAAAAATATATAACAAAAAAAACCAGACTACTTGATCTAGGGGCTGGCACTTGTTACCACGCCAACAGACTAATTGGCAAAGTGGCCTATATCAAGGCAACAGATAAATTCGGTGAATTTTTGCATCATTGCAAAGTGGGGGATAATTTCGAGACCCAAACTGCCGACGCCCTCACCTATGACGATCATAAAAAATATGATGTCATACTGCTTTTGGGAGTGATGAATTACTTTAGTGACAAAGAAGCCAGTCAAATTTACAAAAATTGCCATTCCATGCTTGCCGAGGGCGGCACGTTAATTATCAAGCATCAATCTGGAGTTAAAGAAGATATTGTCGTTGATAAATATTCTGAGGTAATAGGGGATTCCTACCATGCTCTGTATCGTCAAAAAGAAAAAGATGTCAAGTTGATGGAAAAATATTTCCAAGTTGAAACAATCGACATTTACCCCAAACGCCTCAACCCTTGGCCCAATACCCATTTCTATGCCTACGTCTGTAAAAATAAAAATTAAATCTAATTGTTAGATCTTTTCAATTTATATATCTCTAAGATGCCTGCTGTTTTATCAAATTGATAGAATGGTTTTGTCGCTTCAAACAGTTCATTTGCACCTTGGTATGAAGAGGGGGTCGGAAACTGCGGATAATTTTTATCGACAAATATGTATTCTGGTTTAGGATCCATATTGATTAGCGTTTTTTTAGCTTTTTCCAATTCACTTTGATAATAAAATTGCTCCATCATTGGTACTGGTAGCAGTTGGGTTTTCTCCGCCATGACAAGAATTACGGTATCAAATTGAGAAAATAAAAGAATTTTTTTTTCACCTGATGACAGTTTTTTTATTGCTGATACTGATTCGAATAATTCGTTCACCGTTCGTCCCGCATCTTCGTTGTAGGAGACCACATAAAAAGCACGATTGCCGGGATACTTTTTTGAAATCTTTACCTGATTGTAGGCATAGGAGCGATATTCAATTCTTTTAGCTAAGTAATATGTACTAAAGCAGAATATTGCGATAAAAGAAATAAATATCGTTATCTTAATTAGCTTTGAAAAGTTGTCCTTAAAATTTGACAGTTGGTCAAAAAAAATAATTAAAATAAGCAAAGCCGGCAAAATAACCACTGGCAAATTCGAACTGACACTACGGCTAATATAATAATTAAAAAGCATCAAACCATATCCAGCAAGACCAGCTGTGGCAGCATATATCCAGTTAAACGGTTTTTTACTAACAAATATTTGATTTAGAGAAAGAATGATAGTCAAAAAATAAATAGCCAAAATTGGCAAGTGCAAACCGAGGACTGGGGTTTTGACATTAGAAATTCCTTCTTGTGCTAAATAAACAAACTTAAAAAAGAAATTCCAGTTTGGCCAAGAACCAGAAACAGCTAATGTATAGATTGAAAAAATTACAAAAACAAGAACTAAAGAGGTTAAGAAAAATGATGATTTTTTAAGAAAGAAAATAAGTCTCGCTTTTAGCGATAATTCATATTTTGATAAGGAGGCAAACAAAGTAAATGACATCAGCCCAATCGACAAAGCCAGACCTGTCTCTAAATTGTAAAGAACCGAGCCGGTCGTCAAAAAACAAGCAATTACAAATAGGGGAGTGGAAGATAAATTTTTATTCTTGTAAAGCAGATAAAATACCGGGATATCTAGAAAATATCTAAGCACGGTTGCTCCGGGCCAGACATAATTTTCCGACACCGGATAAGTCGGGTAATTAAAAAGGGTAGTTACACCCATCATAATAAATAACCCGAAAAGACAAAGCAACTTATTCTGAGTCACGCGAAGCAAGAAAAAATACAAGAAAAAATAGTAAATCATCGTGACGACCATAAATACAAAATAAAGATTCATGTAAGAAAATGGGATTACAAATTGAAACAGTTTGTATAGCACAAAAGGTAGTAGCATTCCATATTGGCTATATGTGTCAACCAACAGATGTTTGCCGGCAAACAAGTCATTGATGGTGGCGATAATAAAATTATGATGGTAATAATTAATCCAAATCCCAGTCTCAAGCAAGTAGCCAAAATTGAAAAGGACAACAAAAATCAGCAACATTGCCACTGCTAAATGATTTTTATTTAGAAAGTTTTTTATTGGTGAAATTTTCTTTTCTATCTTTAAATACTGATTACGCATACCAAAACCAAATTTCGGTAGTTTAAAAGAGAGATTTATATCTTTTTTAAAGAATCGACTTAACTTCATCGATAACAGAATCGTTACAATCGGTATGAAAATCAAAGACAGGTTATAAAATAATTTAAAATACCTCTTAGGGTTAAATTCTTCATGCCGCCATGAAACTAATTGCGTCCGATCGATACGATTCATTGACTCCTCAACGCCTAAATATTTCAAAACAATATAAATTACTCCCAAAATTAATACTGATAATAAAAAACTGAATACAAGAACTAAAATTGATGAAGAAATTCGAATAGAATTATTTTTTTGCATAGATAACCAGATTCCCAGGATATATTTTAATTTTGAGTTGAACTAGTCGAAATGTCTCAAACACTTGAATTATAAGCTTTTTTGCCGGCGTCGGCAGTGGAAAAAGTCTCACCCAATAAGCCAGAGCATGAATATTGAATACGCTCTCCACCGCCATGACCTTAAAATTGTGTTTCTTAAAAATTTTCTTTATTGTTTTTTTATTAAACAAATACATGTGCTCAATATCAATAATAGGACTTCGCTCACCGAGCACTCGATTGAGTATCGCTCCTTCATCATGATTTAAAAAAAGGATGATGCCATCCTTTTTCAAGATGCGATAGCTTTCCTTCAAAAAACTGTTTGGATCGGGGATATGATCGAATGTCTGAAAACAAGTTATCACGTCAAAAAAGTCGGCTTTAAATTGACCCTCACGAAAAATGTCTATGGTGATGTTTTTTTTGATATCAGGCAATGCTTTGTCGACTGATTTTTTACCTGGCTCCACCCCGTAGACATTTTTGTACCCTTGCCTCTTGGCTTCCTTCAAAAAAAACCCATTACCACAACCAATCTCAAGCAGGTTATTTTTTTTGACATTATATTTCTCAAGTTGGGAAAGATAATAGCCATAGGTCTCATTAAGATTATCTATATGCTCATCATAGCTAACAAAGCTTTTTTGATAAAGTTTCTCAATTATTTTTTGATCAAGGATTGGGGTTGAAAAAAGCAGTTTGCAGATTCTGCATCGAACAAATCGAAAGTGGACCTGATCTGGTAAACGTCTGGCGGAAAAAGTTTTTTCGTTTACTTTCTTCACATCAAAATTGGCTTCGTAAATTATTTCAAAATTATTTTTTTTACAAATGGCGCAACTTTGGTCTATCATATAGGCGTTTTGTGATAATATACAGGTATTCTACAGTATATAAATGTGAAAATGAAAATAGGCAATAAAAATCAAATTAGTATTCTTTTAAGAAAGCGCATTCTTGATTTTGCGGTGAAGACCGAGAAAGCCCATGTCCATATTGGTTCTTGCCTGTCAGCTATCGATATTCTAATTGAAACACTGGTATTTCAGATGGGGAGTCGTGACCGTTTTATTCTTTCCAAAGGTCATGCTTCGCTTGCGCTTTATGTCGTCTTTAATTATTTAAAAAAAATATCCAACAAAGAGCTCGCTTCTTATTTTGAAGAGGGGACTCATTTTGGAATTCATACTCCGGGATCAATGCCGGATTTGATTCCACTGGCCACTGGTAGTCTTGGCCATGGCCTTTCTTTCGCTGCCGGAGTCGCCCTTGGCTACAAAATGCAGGATCAAAAAACAAAACGACACGTCTATGTGATGATCTCAGATGGCGAATGCAATGAGGGGGCGGTATGGGAAGCAGCGCAATTTGCCGTCGCCATAAGAATTGACAATCTGACGGTAATCATCGACAAAAATAGAGTTCAAGCCCTTGGTAGAAATAAGGAGGTATTAGGCGATGGTGCCAGTGTTGCCAAATGGCGCGCCTTTGGATTCAATGTGGGGACATGCAATGGCCACTCTTTTGCTGATTTGTCTGCCGGCTTTTCTGCTCTCAATAAACTTAAAAATAATCGGCCATCAGTCTTAATCTGCAAAACAATCAGAGGCCGAGGAATCAAATCAATTGAAAATAAAGTGGTATCGAATTACACCGCAGTCACTAAAGAAGTTTATGAGGAAGCAATTTTAAATTTGAAATCTTAGTAATTATTAGTATTTCGAATAAGATTTACGCGTGAAGTGGATGTTTGAGCAAGGGAGTGAATCGTGAGTCCAAGCATTGCTCGGCCGAGCGACGAACGACCGGTCCCGACGGTACCGTCGGGATGCGAGTTCACTTCCAAGTAAATCTTGTTTGAAATTTAACTATGCGATACATTTTTGCAGAACAATTTCAAAAAATAGCCGATAGCGACAAAAAAACTGTCTTTATGACAGGCGACCTGGGTTTTAATGCCTTTGAGCCTTTGATTCAGTCAATGGGTCCTCGTTTTATCAATGCCGGAGTCGCCGAGCATAATATGGTAACGGCGGCGGCAGGTCTGGCATATTCAGGTTTAAAACCCTGGATATATAGCATTGCTCCTTTTGTCAGCATAAAAGTGCTTGAGGAATTAAGAAACGATGTCTGCTTGCCAAATGCCAATGTCAAAATTGTCGCCCTTGGAGGTGGCTTTGATTATGCCATTGCCGGTCCCACCCATCATGCGCTTGAAGATGTGGCACTAATGTTGACGCTGCCCAATATGAAGATTTATGTCCCTTCTTTTCCCCAAGATATCGCCCCCATCATCAAAGAAATGAGTGAGCATCAATCGCCCTCCTATCTGCGTCTTACCAAGGCGCATACTACAAACATTAATATCCCCGCCTTTAAACCGATGCGTCAAGTGATAAAGGGAGATAAGCTTACTATCGTCGTCTTAGGCTCCCTTGCGGTTGAGGTGATTGATGCAGTCTCTAAATTTGAATACAAAATTGATCTTTGGGCAGTGTCTCAATTGCCGCTAAGAATTGATGATGCTTTTGAAGAATCAATTAAAAAAACTAAATCATTGATTATTATCGAAGAACACGTCGAGCATGGTGGGCTGGGGCAATATTTATCCGCCTACCTGATGAAGCGCGGCCGAGTCAGTCCAAATTTTATTCACCTCGCAACCAAGGGCTATCAATCCGGGCTCTATGGCAGTCGAGATTTCTATTTAAAAGAAAACTCACTTGACAAGAAAAGCATTGCTAGAATAGTTGAAAAATATTTAAGTCGATTATGAATGACCACCTCATAATAAAACTCCAAGGACCGATTGCGATATTTGGCGCTGCTGGCTTTGTCGGCAGCCATTTAATGGCTCAAATATCCTCGGTCAGGTTGGACGTCATCGGTTTCACAAGAAATCCTAAAAGTTCTTGGCGACTTAAAAAACTTGGTATTGATAAAAAACAAATTGCGAGATGTGATTTATTAAACAAAGAATCAATAAACAAAGTGATTAAA
This sequence comes from Candidatus Microgenomates bacterium, assembly GCA_025449735.1. GTDB lineage: Bacteria > Patescibacteriota > Microgenomatia > UBA1406 > HO2-37-13b > JANWIV01. The sequence continues at coordinate 44,449 of JANWIV010000001.1, forward strand.
AAATACAGACCAAAAACGATATTTAATCTCGCCGCCTATGGTGCCTATTCCTGGCAAGAAGATATCCCGCGTATCTATGGGACAAATTTTAACTCGACATTGACTCTAGTCGAATGCCTTAAAAAATATCCAATCAAAATTTATATTCATGCTGGCTCTCAATCAGAATATGGACTTAATGCGAATCGTCCGAGCGAGGATAGCGAACTGCTACCCAACAGCCACTATGCAGTCTCGAAAGTAAACACCTATTATTTACTCAAGTACTATGCGATGAAGGAAAACTTTCCCGCTCTTCATTTGCGACTCTACTCGGTATACGGACCACTTGAGGAAACTGGTCGCCTGATGCCGACTTTAATTGAAAAAGTTAAAGATGGTGCTTTGCCCAATTTTGTTGACCAAAATATTTCTCGCGACTTCATTTATATTGATGATGTTATTTCTGCCATGTTAACAGTCGCTACAAAAGCAACAAAAAAACATTATGGTCAAGCCTACAATGTCGCCACTGGCAAAAAAACTACTATGAAAGATCTTGCCTCAACAACAAGGAAACTTTTCAATATCAAACAAAGCCCTAAATTTGGTACGATGAAAAAGAGAGCTTGGGATTTGTCAGATTGGGTAGGAGAGCCATCAAAAATTAAGCGTGACTTTTCCTGGCAGGCAAAAACACCACTGAACGAGGGTTTAAAAAAATACTTCGAATATGAAAAAAATAGTTGATTATTCAATAGTCTTTCCAGTGATGAATCAGAGTGATCATATTGAGAGAGTCATCCGCGCCTATCACAAACTTTTAACAAAGCGTAAAATTTCTTTTGAGTTAGTTGCAGTTGTCAATGGGACGACAGATAACAGCTTTACAATTTGTCAAAATGTTTCAAAAACATTTGATAACGTCAAGGCATTCGAACTTAAAGAGGGTGGTTATGGTTTAGGAATATTGCATGGCTTTGCGCATTCGGAGGGCAAATATTTATGCTATCTAAATTGTGCCCGGATAAATGCTGAAGATTTGGTTCTGGCACTTCGTGAATTTGAGAAAGATAAAAATGATATTGTTCATGGTGTCCGCGCTTCTCGTGATAGTGTGCCCTGGAGAAAACTCGGCTCAAATATTTATAATACTTATTGCCAGTTATTATTTTCACTTAAAACCAACGACATCAATGGTAACCCCAATGTTTTCTCAAGAGCTAATTTTGAAAAACTCAAGCTCACCTATACTGACAGTATGATTGATCTGCAACTTTTAGACCGTGCCCGACAACTCAAAATAAAAGTGAGAGAGATTGAAATAGGCAATTATACCCGCGCCGGCGGCATTTCTACCTCTAATTTCAAAACAATTTTCCGATTAATTAAAGAAGTTACCATTTATTTTTTCAAAACAAGAGTAAAGAAATCGTAAATATAGCTATCTTGTCATTCCCGCGAAGGCGGGAATCTATTTCGTTTTTTTATGGATCCCGTATCAAGTACGGGATGACAAAAATACAATAACCTATTGTAAATATTACAAGTACTATCTATAATCCCATTAATGAAAAATTCTGACAAGTCACTTCGCGTCCCATATGGCCAGGCTGTCCATGACAAAGAAGAAACTGCCGCCGTTGTTAAAGTACTCAATGAACATCGCAGCATCATGGGACCGGAAACAAAAAAGTTTGAATCTAGTGTCGCCAAACTTTATAACAAAAAATATGGCGTCATGGTTAATTCTGGTAGCAGCGCCAATCTCCTGGCAATTGAACTGCTCAATCTTCCCGCTGGTAGCGAAGTCATCACCCCAATTTTAACTTTTGCTACCACCGTCGGTCCCTTAGTCATGAAAGGGTTGACCCCGGTATTTGTCGATGTTGAACATGGCACCTACAATGTCAATGTCGACGCAGTTGAGCGAGCGATTACAAAGAAAACTCGTGCCCTGATGATCCCGCTACTTCTTGGCAATACTTCCGACATAAAAAGATTGTCTCAAATTGCCAAAAAGAATAAGCTCTTTTTTATCGAAGATTCCTGCGATACCTTAGGTGCTAAATTTGATGGCAAACCTACCGGCAGTTATTCAGATATTTCTGTCACCAGTTTTTATGGCAGCCATATAATCACTGCCGGTGGGGGTGGGGGAATCCTGATGATGAATAAGACCGCTTGGTATGACCGTGCTAGAGTACTCAGAGGTTGGGGAAGAACTAGTTCTTTATTTGGCGAATCAGAAGATATTAAAATTCGCTTCAAAGGTAAGATTGGAGTCATTCCTTATGACGCCAAATTTATTTTTGATGAAATTGGCTATAACTTTGTACCTATGGAGATAGGGAGCGCCTTTGGCAATGTGCAGCTCAAAAAACTGCCTACTTTTAGGAAAACGCGCGAAAGAAACTTTGCCAGTCTCTATAAATTTTTTGAGCAATATGAAAAGTATTTCATCCTTCCCAAGACTCATCCAAAATTAAAGACTCAGTGGCTCGCTTTTCCACTAACAATTAGAAAAACTGCTCCATTCAAACGGTTGGAACTAGCATCGTTTTTAGAAAACGCTAATATTCAAACTCGACCAATATTCACTGGTAATATCCTTTATCAGCCCGGATTTAAAAATATCACTCATCGCAAGTTTGGGAATAGCTTCCCGGTGGCCGAGCAGGTGATGAAGCATGGCATTGTCGTCGGCGCCCATCATGGACTAAATGACAAGCAGATTGAAAAAATAAAGAGCACCTTCTCCGAATTCCTAAGCAAATATTGATCTAGAAGTCTTTTTAGTCTGATATAATAGTCCAAATGAAAATAGAGCAGTGGCAGATAACTCTTCAAAGTTCTACTTGGCCAAAAGTCGATTCAAGTAATAATGCAGAAGTGCTTTCGAACTTTTCGCTATCATCTCCTGAGGCATCTAGACTGATGCAACCGTTGCGATCAATTTTACTGGAAGATCAAAGTGGTTTTTATCGACTGCTATTAGAATCAAATGTTTTGAGTCTCAGATTAGGAACTGCCGATGTAGAGTTAGATTATGAAACGTATAATTTTCGTGGAGAACTAATTCAAAGGACAGCCACACTTACTTTTGACGAGATCAGTAAACATACTTATGAAGCTAATGGTTTTACTCAACCTGATGTCTCAAATCCAGAAGTGGCGCTCTTTCCAAAATATGATCTTGTTCGACAAGCTACTGAAGCCAATAGATCAGATCAAGTAAAAGTAGTGGAGAATATCAGCGATGGCCCAATAGGCTTACTTGTCAATGGCATTGGCAAATATAACCCAATTACACTAGAGCATTTGGGTTTTGATGAAATACCGCTTACCGATCTCGAAGCCCAAACAATCGCAATCTCAAACCAAATGAGAGCATATCATGATCGTATAGGGACTATAGAGACAATTTTGTTTGTTGCTTCAAGAGATAGAGTTCATCGAACTGGTGTTGAAAATTTTTCAGATTATGGATTTTCGGCTCTACGCCCTTATCTTAATTCTGATGGCAGGCATGCGCTACATTTAAAATCTCTGTATGATTTGTCAAAGTCGATAAATATACCTTTAGATACATTTTACAGATCTGGGATAAAACACACTCGTTTTACCTTTATGCCAACAATACCATTATTAAATGCTTGCCATGCTCTTAAAAAAGAAGTGTTGGTGCACAAAGCTCGCTATTCATCGATTAGTTATCTTAAATTACAACCCTTTGAAGAAATGTTGCAAAGAGCTGAATCTTATCTTGAGTCAACTTCGGAAGCTATCGTTCGGGAAAAAATACTAGAGCTGGCCGGCGAGGTAAAACCGGATTTTACATCATCAGTAAGAGAAGCTAATCCATGGTTAGCAGAATACGGGATAACCTAAGCCTCTAACCCTTCGGGCTTCGGCCGTGAGCCCTCGGCGTGAGCGTAAGTCGAACGCTCAGCCGAACGGTTAATTGTTACTCGTACCCTTTGATTTGAAATAAATTCTGTCAAATTTCCACCTCAACATTTACAATTAAACGTTTAAATGTAAATGTTTAACTCAAAAAATGCAGAAATTAACTTAAGAGTACCCAACTCGAGGCTATTCTAAGTTAAATTTGTGATATAATTGGTTAATGACTGAACAATCACCCAATACTCCCATCACGGTGTCATTGCCAGATTTGATTTCAAAAGCATTAGTCAAATTTAAGGGTAAGGAAACGGTTGTTGACGAATTTGGTAATGAAAGATTCTATAGTAGCGATCATGCGGCTGATGATGTATTAGATGAGCTTCTCGTAGATCATAGACTCGATATTAAAGATGTCCTCTTTGAAATAATTGGGCAAACAACTAAGGAAGCTCGTGATTTAGAAGGTACAAGCTTTGATGGGTTTGATAATTATGAGAATCTATTTCGGATATTAGCTTCAACTATAATTTATTATGAAATGAGAGATCAAGACGCCAGCATTATTGCTGAAGACGAGAGACGTGATGAAGCTGATTTGGTAAAATATCAAAAAGCTCAAGATAAGAAAAGCGTATTTGAATTGTAAGACTTACTTTCTCCCATTCTGGATTTTTTCGATGATATATTTGGGGCGGGCTTTTATTTCATCAAACATTATGCTCAAATAGTGAGCAATGATTGACAGCGACAAAATCTGAATCCCTCCCAATAATAAAGTGGTTAAGAGCAAGGTCTGAATACCTCGTGGTGTCCCTGGATAGGTGAAATAGCGAATGGTAAATATAATTATTCCAACTCCCGTCAATCCCAAGGCACCAAAAGCAAGCCAGGAAATAAGTTCAAGTGGCGCATAGGAAAATGAAAAGATCGCAAAAATCGCCCAGCGAACATTATCAATAAATGAATTGGTGGTGAAACCACGATGGCGCTCTTGGCGCTCATAAGGGACGCCAATGCTTTTAAAACCGACCCAGGCGCGAAGTCCGCGGATATATCGATTTTTCTCTGGTAGTTTTTTGAAAATGTCGACTACCTTGCGATCCATGAGTGAGAAGTCTCCAGCGTCTACTGGAATATCAATATAAGAAAGCTTTTTGAAAATTCGATAAAAGGTTTTGTAGGTCACTCTTCGAAACATGCTGTCATTTCGTTTCACTCGTGAACCATAAACCACATCATACCCCTCTTCCCATTTTTTGATTAATTGAGGAATGATCTCTGGTGGATCCTGAATGTCCCCGTCAATAAGGACCACGGCATCGCTGTCTACAAAATCAATTCCAGCTGTATATGCACCTTGAGATTTATAGAAGTTTCGCGACAGCGTCAAGACAACGACATGTTTGTCGCGGTTAGCAAGACTGGCAAATATAATCGCTGAGTCATCAATACTACCGTTATCGATATATACAAATTCATAATCATAATTTAATTTCTTGAATACTTGACTTAGTCGTTTATACATTGACTCAATATTGCCGCTCTCATTGTAGCAGGGGATAATTACCGATATCTTTTTCTTTTTCATGATTAAACTATTCCTTTTTGAAAGCCTTGACAATCTGGTCAGTTAACCCCGAAGCTGAAAGTCCAAAAGTCTCTCGCAGATAATCATGATTGCCTAGTTCTTTAATGAACCGGTCATCAGTACCAATAATAAGTAGACGGGGAGAGCCTACTACTTGAGATAAAACCTCAGCCACGGCCGAGCCAAATCCGCCAATACGATAATGCTCCTCGACGCTAACTGCAAGAGTCTTGCCGGCTGAAATGCGCTCAATCAATTTGGCATCAATTGGTTTAACGGTATGTACATCGACAACAGTTGGCATAATACCTTGCTTCTCAAGCAAGGGAATGGCCTTGACCACCTCCGACAAAATTGGCCCGGTAGCAAAAATCACAATATTATCCCGTTTTGACTCAGAATAAATGTTGGCCTTACCGAAGGTGAAACTAAAAGGCTTTTCATATACCGTCGGCTCGCTTTTTTTGCCGACTCGCACATAAACCGGCCCCTGGCGATTGAGCAGTGCCTCCATCCCGAGCACCGCTTCCATCTCGTCGCTCGGACTAAAGATATTCATATGAGGTAATGGCCGCATGATAGCAAAATCCTCCAAAGCAAAGTGAGTCGCCGATAAGACTCCATAAGAAAGACCCCCGCCAAGCCCAATTATCATCACATCCAAATTGTGATAGCAAATATCATTTCTTATTTGCTCATAACACCGCATAGTAACAAACGGAACAATTGAATAAACAAAGACTTTTTTACCTGATAATGCCAAGCCCGAGGCAACACCGATCATGTTTTGCTCAGCCACCCCCATGTTGATGACGCGTGTGGGAAATTCTTTTTGCAATTCCTCAAGAACGGAAAAACCAAGGTCTCCAGTTAAGAAGTAGGAATCCTTATTTTTCTTCATGTGATTATGCACTGCTTTGATTATTCCTGGTCTCATGATTTTTTATTAAAACTACTCAATAATTCGGCTTTTTTTTCTTCACTGATTGAATAATAGTGAGATTCAAATTTGCCTTCAAAAAAAGGAATGCCGCGACCTTTGATGGTTTTGGCAATAATAATATTTGGTTTATCTGACTGGCTATTTTGCGCCTCTGTCATGGCTTTTTTGAGTGATTGCAAATCATGACCATCAGCCTCCTGTACTGCCCACCCGAATGATTCCAATTTTTCCTTAATTGGCTCAACAGAAATCACCTCTTCAGTTTTACCAAAACCCTGCAAGCCATTTTTGTCAATTATGGCAATGACATTGTTTAGTTTATGCTGGCTAGCAAATAAAAATGCCTCCCAGTTGCTGCCCTCATCTAGCTCGCCATCAGACATCAAGACAAATACTTTATTTGGTCGTTTGTCTCTCTTAGCTGATAATGCCAAACCCAAGCCAACTGGCAAACCATGCCCAAGAGATCCAGTTGATAATTCCACCCCAGAGACCACTCTTGAGGCGTGCTCGGGCAAAAGACCACCATTAGTATCATATTGCGACAATAGCTTTTTATCAAAAAAACCACGCAAGGCAAGGGTCGCATAAAGAGAAGCGCCGGCATGACCTTTGGAAAGAATAAAGTAGTCACGGTTTATGTCTTCTGGATTCTTGGGGTCAATATTCATCACCTCAAAATAAAGCGCGGTTAAAATCTCGACAATCCCCAATGAACAACCAATATGATGCGACTCTAGGGGAACAAGCATTTTGATAATTTCGTAGCGGATTTGGTGTGCGATTGCATCAAGTTTATTATCTATTGCCATAGGAAGTTTTTAAATTAGAGCATCATTGTATCATTCATCTGCAATTGTACTAAACTTTTCTTGTTTTTGTTATGCCCCTTCGCTTAATAATACCTAGCGTAGCTTTGAGTTTTATTATACATTTAAGTTTCTATAGTAGACTGATACCTATCCTGAAAGCTACGGGGGCATATACCCATTTGTTGCAAACTCAAAGCAGAGTGGTATATAATCGTGCCAGTTCAGAAACGTTGGCGATTTTGGATCTGTCATCCTGAGTGAAATGAAGGATCTAATGAGATTCTTCACCTTTGGCTCAGAATGACAAACTGTCAGTGAAAGTAAATTCATATGAAAAACGATAAAAAACTAATCTCATTTGTCTTTCCGGTCTATAACGAAGCTGAAAATTTGCCTGAGCTTTTAAAACAATTAAAGGCATTATTTGATAAAGAGGCAAGCTACCTTTGGGAAGCCGTATTTGTTGAGCATGGTTCAATTGATGCTTCTTTTGAAATTCTGAATAAAGTAGCGACAAAAGACAATCGAATAAAAGTGTTAAGACTATCTCGCAACTTTGGGGCTGATGGGGGAGTGGCCGCGGGGATGAAATACGCCAATGGTGAAGCCCTTATAATCATGATGGCTGATCTACAAGAACCTTTTGAGATAGTCCCCAAATTTGTAAAACGTTGGGAAGAGGGTAATGAAATTGTCTACGGTGTCGTCAAAAAAAGAACGGCCAGCAAAGCGCGCAATTTTATGTCAAAGCTCTTTTATAGAATTATGAATCTTTTGACTGGGCACATATTCCCAGAAAATGCCAGTGACTTTCGCCTGATCGATCGCAAAGTCTATGCCGCCATCAATAGCATGCCAGAGCAAAATAAATATTTGCGGGGCTTGGTGGCCTGGACTGGTTTTAAAAGCGCTGGTGTTGAGTTTGACCGCAAAGCAAGATTTGCCGGGGAATCAAAAGCCGATTTTAAAACCGTTTTCAAAGTGGCAAGTAATGGCATCTTTTCTTTTTCTTATTTTCCACTTCGCTTAGTATCGATTACCGGAATTGGCCTGACATTTGTCTCCTTCCTATTAGGACTATTTTATTTGGGTCTATTTATCGTCCATGGTAGAGTAGCACCGGGCGCGGCGACGATCATCTTGATCATGCTTTTTCTTTTTGGGGTGTTATTTTTTATTCTTGGCATTATCAGCGAATACCTAGCGCGGATGTATGAAGAGGTCAAGGGCCGACCGACTCATATTGTCAAAGAGACTGTCAACTTATGAAAAAGCCCATTCTTTTTTTTGGAATAGTTTTCTTTTTTGCAATTCGTTCTGTTTTATATGCAGAGGTAAATCAAACTTTTACTTCTGATCAAATGACTGGAACAGCTGCTGCGGGAATATCATTAACTGCAACTAGCGCTGCTCTAACTTCTACCTTTTTAAGCATAACGCCGAATGGTCCAACTTTGACTGCGCGAGCAGGCTTAACTTTAACTATGGCCGTTAACTTAACAGCAACAGAAGCAAAAAGACAGAGCAACCTAACAACATCTCCACAAGCTCCACAGCCGACGGCGACTTCAGCTCCAGGTAGCTCAAGTGGATCATCTGATCCCGCGCCAACTGCATTACCCACTGTTGAAGGAGTACCAACGATTTCTTCTGATGAAGCCACTCTTTCTGGCAGCCCGACGCCGACACCTTCTCCTTCACCAACTCCAGCAGTCTTAGGCGAGCAAACTAAGGAGCTTGATCGATTTGACGTCACGGTAGTTGTTGTTGATAAGAAAAGTCATCCTATCAACAGAGTCAAAGTGACGCTTGGTGAAGGAGGGGAGGCAAAACGCACCAATGGTGACGGGAAATTAATTTTCACCGGTCTTAAGCGCGGCAAACATACCTTCTTCGCCTATTATAACGGAGAGATGAAAATTAAAATCGTCAAAGCCCAAGGCACCACCAAGGGAATCGAGACGACAATTGAATTTGAAAGAGGCCATCCATTGTTAAAAACAATCATCAAACTTCTGCTCACTATTGCGCTGCTCGCATTCTTGCAAAAAAGAGGCTACTTCAAAAGGATTGAAGAAAGTCCAAGACTAGCACCAATTTTTGCTAAATTAAATAAACTCCTAAACAAACTGCCTTTAACTAAAATAAAAACACTCTTTGACAACCTTCTTTCTAAATTTAGTCGAAAATAACTTTAAACAAGCCTTTTGCATACTTTTAACTTTTTTATGGCGGTGGAGGCAGCGTAGAAACTGTTTCAAAATGATGCCAGGAGACGGCCATTGCCCGAGGTGTTCCTCGCATGAATTTTGAAATTCAGTTTCTAGACCCGAAACATAGACACTAAAAAAGTTAAAAGTATAATTTGACTTAGGATCATGTCGACAATGTGTGGCAGATACGGCTCCTTTTTGTTATACTCATCTCACTCTTTTTCATGAAAAAACCGAGCAAACAAAAAACTAAAAAGTCTAAAAAAATCCCAGTCGGCATTATAGGTACTGGCAACATTGGTACTGATCTTTTGCTTAAAATCGGCCGTTCAAAAGTCTTGGAATGCAAAATGTTTGCTGGCGTCCGCGCCGACTCTGAAGGAATAAAAAGAGCCATAGAAATGGGGATCCCGACCTCTATTGAGTCTATTGAAGTTTTCAAAAAAAATAAGGGTCTGGTTGATATTGTTTTTGATGCCACCTCGGCGAGTGCGCACAAAATCCATGCCCCGATTTTAAAAAAACTCGGCATTTTCACCATTGATTTGACTCCGGCCAAAATAGGACGCATGTGTGTGCCGCAAATAAACCTGCAGTCTTGCATGAATATCGATAATGTCAACATGATTACCTGCGGCGGTCAAGCGACGATTCCGATCATTGCTGAAATTCTTAAAGTACACCCCAAGACAAAATATGTCGAGGTAGTCTCAAGCATTTCATCTAAATCGGCTGGCATGGCGACGCGCGACAACATTGACGAATACACCCAAACTACCGCTGAGTCAATTCGCGAATTTTCCGGAATAAAATCAGCCAAAGCGATAATAATATTGAATCCCGCTGAGCCGCCAATCTTAATGAATAACACTATTTATGCGCTGATTGAGAAGCCGGACCTTAAAAAATTAAAGCAGGGGATTAATCGGGTCGTTTCTGAGATTAAAAAGTATGTCCCCGGCTATGAAATTATTTTGGGACCAATTCATGAAAATAATCGACTAGTCGTCATGATGAGAGTCCGCGGTAGAGGAGATTTCTTGCCAGAATATGCGGGTAACCTTGATATAATCAACGCGGCGGCAATTGTGACGGCTGAAGAATATGCGAAGAAAAAATTGCGTCATTAAATAAATGAAAAATAAAGAAATTCTAATAATCGACTCCACCCTTCGAGATGGCAGTCATGCGGTGCATCACCAACTGACTGTCAAACAAGTGGCTGACTATAGCATGGCGGCAGAGAAAACTGGAATAAAGATCCTAGTCGTCGGTCATGGTAATGGACTCGGCGCCTCTTCCCTTCATCTTGGCCAATCGGCTGTCGGGGATACCGAAATGCTAACTACTGCCAAAAAATATCTTAAATCAACCAAGCTTTCAGCATTTCTAATTCCTGGATTTGGTACGATTAAAGACAATCTCAAACCGGCTCTTGACGCTGGAATTACCGCCTTGATGGTCGCCAGTCATTGCACCGAGGCCAATGTCACCCGTCAACATATTGAGTTTGCCGTCAAAAATAATCTTGAGACATATGGCATCCTTATGATGAGTCATATGATTTCAGCGAGTGAGCTACTCACTCAAGCAAAACTAATGGAAAGCTATGGCGTGAACGGAGTCATCTTAATGGACTCGGCTGGCGCTTATTTGACGAGTGATGTCCGTCGAAAAATAAGCACTCTAGTCTCTGGTCTTAAAATTGGGGTTGGCTTTCATGCCCACAACAACTTGGGCCTTGCCATTGCCAATTCTGTGACTGCAGTCGAAAACGGTGCTACCATTCTCGACACCACCTCACGTGGCTTTGGTGCGGGCGCTGGTAATTGCCAGATGGAAGTGGTGGTGGCGGTCCTGGAAAAAATGGGCTATCAGACTAATCTTGATTTATATCGATTGATGGATATTAGCGAGGAAATCGTCTCGCATTTCATGACACATTCTCAAGAAATAAATAAAATGACGCTCAGTAGTGGATTGGCGGGAGTTTTTTCTGGTTTTGCTCCACATGCTCAAAAGGCGGCCGAAAAATATGGTGTCGATGTTCGCGATATTTTTATGGAGCTAGGCAAAAGAAGCATTGTCGCCGGACAAGAAGATGCTATAATAGACGTTGCCATGAACCTAAAACAGAAAAAGAGTAGCAGTGAAGAAAATTTTCAAATAGAATCCTTAACATGAGAGTCAGCGATTACATCATCAAATATTTGAGTGAAAAAGGCGTCAACACTGTATTCATGGTTGCCGGTGGACAAGCAATGTTTTTAAATGACGCGGTCTACAATTCAAAACGCATCACTCCAATATTTACCCACCACGAACAAGCCGCGGGTATGGCTGCCGAAGCATATGGTCGCATCTCAGGTCGTCTTGGCGTCGCCATGGTGACAGCCGGACCGGGAGCGATTAATGCTCTTAATGGTGTTGCTGGTGCCTGGACTGACTCCTCTCCTATGCTGGTCTTGTCTGGTCAATCAGCTCTTTCTAACGTCAACTATATGAAGAAGACCAATATTCGCCAATACGGATTGCAAGGTATATATACCGAGCCGATGGCTAAGGCGATAACTAAATATTTTGTCACGGTTGAAGACCCCGCTAGCATTGCCTATCATCTAGAAAAAGCAATTTATTTAGCGACTACCGGCCGTGCCGGACCAGTCTGGCTTGAGATTCCACTCGATGTCCAGCGAATGGAAGTGCCAAAAGCACTACTTAAGCATTTCGAGACACCAAGAACTAAAATAAATGGTGGCACCAAAAACCAAGTCAAAAAAACCCTGTCTTTACTATATAAAAGCAAGCGACCCCTAATCATCGCCGGTCAAGGAATTCGCGTCAGTAATGCTCAGGAAACATTTTCAAAATTAATAAATAAAATAAAGTCTCCAGTCGCTACCAGTCGACTCGGTATTGATCTAATTGAAACAGACAGTCCGCTTTTTGTTGGCCGTCCTGGTCTTTATGGAGACAGGTTTGCCAACCTTTCGGTGCAACTCGCTGATTTCATATTGGTAATTGGAGCCAGGCTTGACCCAGGAATAATTGGTTATGATGCGGCTGACTGGGGTAGAGGAGCGCAAAAGGTAATTGTTGATATTGATGAAAAAGAACTCAATAAACCCGGCATTCAAAATGCGACGCTCTTCTTGAATGATGCCAAGGTTTTCTTAGATGAAATGGCTAAAGAACTAGACCTAAAAAAACTACCACAAACAAAAGAGTGGGTCGCGAGATGCAATAAATTGAAAAAGGCTTATCCGACGGTATTGACCTCTTATAAAAAAGAGCATCCAGTAAACTCTTACTACCTTACCGATAGAATCTCCGCTGCTGCCAAACCGAGTGACGTCATTGTCGTTGATACCAGCTCCCCATTTCATGTCGTCTGCCAGGCTTGGAATATCAAAAAAGGCCAGCGCTTTATCACCACTGGTGGTATTTCGACCATGGGTTATTGGCCAGCCGCTATTGGCGCTTGTCTAGCTAACAATCGAAAACGCACTATCTGCGTCACTGGTGATGGTTGCTTACAAATGAATATACAGGAGTTGGCTACAGTGAAGCATAATAAACTGCCGATTAAACTTTTTATTGTCAACAATAATGGCTATTTACTTATCAGACACACCCAAAAAACTCATATGGAAGGACGACTCTTGGGAGAAAGTCCTAAGACCGGTCTTTGGTGCCCAGACTCAATCAAAATCGCTCAGGCCTATGGCATCAAATCAGTCAAGATTACGAGCACGAAAGACATTGATAAAAAAATCCGTATGGTCCTAGACTATAATGGACCTGTCATCTGTGATGTCGACTCTCCCCAATGGCAACTGATTATCCCCAGAATTTCATCTGAGAAAAAAGCCGATGGATCGATGGTCTCCAAACCATATGAAGACATGTTCCCATTTTTAGATCGGGATGAATATGAGAATATTATAAAAGTTGAAAAGTAATTAATATTGTACGGGTGCCAAGCCCGGAGGGACAACCCAACCGGTATGTGCGACGATTAAATAATTTTCTCGTCATCCTGATCTTGTTTCAAAATGCAGTATTTTGTCATTGCGAACCGACGGCACTCGGTGAAGCAATCTCTTGATTCTGAGATCGCCGCGCTTTGCTCGCGATGACAAGAAAGATAAGAGTAAGTTATCATGACAAATATTAAAACAAATTCTCCAAAGCTTGCTAAAAAATTAAACTTTTTCAAATCCGCTGGTTCTTTTGCCATGCTTGTTAAAGCAACCGCCCTTGAAGCTAAAGGAAAGCGTATTATTCATCTAGAAAGTGGCCAACCAGATTTCCCAACACCCAAGCATATCGTCAGCGCCGCCGTTGACGCCATGCACGATGGCAAAACCAAATATACCCCACCATTAGGAATCCTGCCGCTTCGCACCGCTATCGCAAACAACTTGTCAAAAAAGTTCCAAGTCAAAGTAGAGGCAAATAATATTGCCATCACCCCTAGTGGCAAGACGGCTATTTTTGCTGCCTTAAGCGCGGTTATTGAACCGGGTGATGAGATTATTTATCCCAATCCTGGTTTCCCCGTATATGAGACCATGATTCAATACCTGGGCGGCAAACCAATGCCAGTGCCGATTACCTCAAAAAACAATTTTAGTTTCGATATGGAAATCTTTAGAAAAAAATTCTCAAGTAAAACTAAGCTTATAATTCTCAATTCTCCTAGCAACCCAACTGGCGGCATCATTCCCAAAAGCGATTTGCAGATAATAGCGCGCATGGTGCGCGACAGCAAATGTTGGGTAATGACTGATGAGATCTATGACAATATCGTCTATGACGATAACTACCAAAGTTTTTATAGTCTGGACCATGTCCGCGATCGTACCTTTCTCGTCAATGGCTTTTCCAAAACCTATTCAATGACTGGCTGGAGAATCGGTTATCTGGCGGCTCCCAATGGCATTATGGAAAAAATGGATTATTTACTCACTCATATTGTCGGCTGCACTGCGAGCTTTACCCAATATGCCGCCATGACCGCAATTGAGGGATCGATGAGCGAACCAAATCATATGGTCAAAGAATTTAAAAGAAGGCGCGATTATTTTGTTGGTGCCCTAAACGAAATTCCCGGTATTCACTGTTCATTACCACAAGGCGCCTTTTATGCCTGGCCTAATATCAAAAGTTTTAAAAAAAGCTCCTCTTGGATGGCTGACTATCTCTTAAAAGAAGCCGGAGTTGCCACCTTACCGGGGTCTGATTTTGGTAAATGGGGTGAAGGCTACCTACGTCTTTCCTTTGCCACTAGCATGGAAAACCTGGAGCAAGCGATCAAACTAATCAAAAAGGCCTTAGCCAAAATATAATACGCTACTTTCTTGCTCTTTACTTACTTTTTCTTCTCGTATTGAAACTTCAGAAGAATTATTATCATCACCAAAATAAAAATTAGAATATTAGCGACTATAACTGGAAAAGAATTTGTCATGACGCCATAAGTTGTCCAAATGATATTCCCGGTTCCAAAAAGGGCAAAGGCAGAATAAGAGATATCACGCGTTTGCTTCGTTGAATAAACTTTAATTACTTGCGGAAGGAAGGAGACAGTACTAATTATGGAGCCGATATAGCCTACAATTTCCGGATTCATGGGAAGATTTTACTAAAATTAGTACCGAAACTCAAACTCAAATAATTTTAATAACAACATCGATTTAGACTGCTAGGACAGGCTATATAGCTATTTAAACCTGTTAGCAGACTTTGGTGTCGTCTGCTAATGCTTATTTCGAGGATTTAATCGTCACAAGGCTCTACAACCTATAAAGCGTGGGTTAATTCTTTTTTGTCAATTAATTTTAACTGCTTTCCATACCAATCATACATTTCGCTTATCGCAACAGGCATTGGGGTAAATTGAAGATTTTTTATTTCCCCTTTCAGTCGATTGTTGTTGCCACTATATTCTTTTTTAAATCCTGGCTTCATTATTTTAATTTTGAGATTTTTTTGAGATATTTTTACAACCTCTTCGGCAATTGTCCTCAAATCTACTGATCGGCCAGTGCAAATATTGTAATGATGGTGTTTCAATCGACGAGTCAACATTTTTTCAATGATTGGAGCTAAATCTTTGACATAGAGATAATCAAAACGTACGTTTTGCCCAATTTTTATATCCATGTCATAGATAGCCTTACAAATCGACTGGGAAATAAATCTTACTTGCCACCGTTCGCCTGGTCCAAAGCAACCAAAAAGTCGAAGATTATAAATATTATCGCTTTTGCCAGCATATAGAGCGCATATATATTTCGAAAAACCATATGGGTCAACAGGTACATGGGCGTCAAAATATTTCTCGTTCATTTTTGGTTTGTAATGGTGAGCATCATATTCGGCACCTGACCCAAAATAAAACATCCGTTTGTAAAGGCCTTGACAACGGGCTAAACTGAAAAACATCATCAAGTTATTGTGCAAAATCTGTAATTGATTAGAATCTCCATGGCGGGTTGGCACGTCAGCCGCCGCATGGATAACAATATCTGGTTTTACTTTCTTAAGATATTTCTCAGTGTCTACAGAGTCAAGAAGATTGAGTAATTTTGAATTAGGTGAGTAAACCTGATAATTTCTGTTGATTGAAAAATACTCAACCAAATTACGCCCGACAAATCCACTTCCTCCGGTAATGAGAATTTTCATGACATCAGTTTCATATGGTAGCCATAGTACCAGCGATTGATTTGAGACAAGGTGTCAGCTACTGAATGTTTTGGTATCCAGTTAAGTATTCTCTTGGCTTTATTAAAATCAAGGACCTGATAGGGGATTTCGTTTTTGGCAATATCCAGAATTTCAAAATCAATTTTCTTATTTAAAGATTCCTCAGCCACCTTTATCAGGTTTAATACTGACATATCATCCCGGGAACCAAAATTAAAAGCCTCACCAGAAATTTTCTTAATATTCTCAGCAAGCATTAGATAGCCCGCTACGACATCCTTGACATAGACATAATCCCTAACGAATTTACCATTACTACGAATCATTAATTTTTGCCCCGAAATCAAAGCTTCCATAATACCAGGGATAATTCGTGAGAAATTAAGATCCCCCTCGCCATATACATTGCCGAATCGAGCCGTCACTACCGGCAGGCCATAGGTACTATGATAGGTTTTGACAATCAGATCAGTTGCTGATTTGGAAACCTCATAAGGATGGTCCCCAGATAGTCGGTCAGTTTCCAAATATTTCTTCTTCTTGGTTTTGCCATAAGCTTTGTCCGAGGAGGCGACGACGACGGCTTCAATTTTTGGATAAAGCCGAGCGGTCTCCAAGACATTGACCGTCCCCATGATATTTGATGATAAGGTGCGTCTCGGATTATAAAAGGCGACATCGACCAAGGGTTGAGCCGCTAAGTGAAAAATGTGAGAAATATCATGCTTGGTGACAACATGCATCAATGACTCAAAATCTTCAATATTGATGTTGGACATTATTGTCCTTTTGTCAAGTTCCTTCCCATAAAAATAGGAGTAGGGATTTTGGGTCTGATAGGTCGTTACAACTCGAGCTCCAATACTTAACAATTTTTCCACCAGATGACTACCGATAAATCCAGTACCACCGGTAACTAATATGTTCTTAGTATTTAATTTATGCATAATGTTATTTGTATTGATTTTAGATAGTTGGCGATAAAAGTATAAAGGGGTAAGTATAAGGAATAATGGGAGATCCTTTTAAACCCATAATACTTAATACTTTCCCCATAATACTTATTTTCATTCCCATACCTTCCATGGTGCCTTCTTACTGCTCCACAATTTATTCAGTTCCTCCACTTCCTTATAAGTGTCCATTGCATACCAAAAACCGTCATGTCGATAAATTGATAGCTGATTTTCCTTGGCCAGTCTTCTTAGCGCCGGATGCTCAGTCTCACCTTCTTTTATATACTTGAAAAACCGCTTGTCAAAAACCATGTAGCCGCCATTGACATAATCGTCCAAAACCGGCTTTTCAGTAAAATCAACTACTTTGCTGTCTTTACCTACTTTCACCAGCCCAAATTTGCTTCGTGGATGGACCCCGGTAATGGTGCCTATGGTATGCTGTTTCTTGTGAAACTTTACCAAATCTCGAATATCAAGATCAGTCACTCCATCACCATAGGTGACCATAAAATATTTATCTCGTGAAGAAATATATTTTTCGCATCTTAATATTCTTTCTCCCGGGGTAGTGTCAAGACCAGTATCGACAAAAGTAATTTTTAAATCATCAACTGTCTCTCTATCTTTCAAATAGAATTTGCGTTTATGAGTTTTGGTTTGCAAAGTGAAGTCGCTCGTGAAGGCTTTTTGATTTAGGAAAAAATCCTTGATATAGTCGGCTTTATAGCCAAGCGCCAAGATGAATTCATTGAAACCGCAATAGGCATATATTTTCATGATGTGCCAGATTATCGGCTGGCCGCCTACATAGACCATTGGCTTTGGTTTAAATTCGGTCTCTTCTTTGAGCCTAGTACCGGTGCCGCCACAAAGGATTATTGTTTTCATGATAATTATGTAATATGTATTATGTAGAATGTAAAACAAGCTTAAACGCTTGGCACTCACACAGGCAAAATATCTTATAAACTCATGTCATTCTGGCCCGCTTCGCCAAAGCTTCAGCGAGGCGAGCTTGACCAGAATCTATTTCATTATTACCTATGCGAAGTTCATTGTAGTTTTTTTGCAATAAAATGCAACTGTTCAAAAGCGCACTTATACTTGCTTTTTATATCACTTGGCGTTAGAATAAGCTATATATGACAACTCCAAATAAATTCGCCCTTTTTGATATCGATTACACCTTAACCCGGGGTGGGGGAACCACCTTTATTGAAGGGCACCGGGTGGCGCTACGTGAAGTTCTTGAGGTTGATTTGCCGGCAGACTTCGACCTGACTCCCCATGAGGGCAAAACGGCCGCTGGTTTTTTTGTCGATGTGGCCGAAGAGCTTGGTGTAGAAAGAGAAAAAACTATAAAAAATCTAGGTAGCCTTGAGACTACTTTGACTAAATTTTGTCTAAAACATGCCGACGAGCTAGGAGTAGTTCCTATGCCTGGAGTTGAGAAATGTCTGGGCGCCATGCAAGAAGAGGGAGTCGGACTAGGCATTCTTACTGGTAATTTCAAAGGTATCGCGCACTTAAAATTACGACTCGGTGGTATCGATGATTACTTCAGCTTTGGTGCCTACGGCGATGTCTCAGAAAACCGAGTTGATTTGGTCACCGCCGCAGAACGAGAAGCAAGTGAAGTCTATGGTACTTTTGTTCGTCGGGACCAATTTTTTATTGTAGGAGACAGTTGGCGTGATATGCAGTGCGCCCGCGAAGCCGGTATTGGCGCAATTGGTGTTGTCACCGGACCAAACAATGTCGAGGACCTCGATGAAGCTGGAGCTGATTTGGTAATTCCCACTTTAGAATCATATCGAGCAATTATAAATTTTACCCGAGGACCCGAAAATGCGTACTCCCGAAATGAGAGAAGAAATTGAAACCGCTGATTTAAATGTTGTGATTCTGCCAGATGAGGAGACTCGACAAGCATTAATTTCACTAAGTCAAGAATTATCAAAAAAGGTAGATTCGCATTTTATATTAAACGAAGCAGAGTTTCGCCCCCACCTATCCCTTTTTCCCAATCAATTTCCAACTCGTAACCGACAGGGAATCGAAAATGCCCTGAAGGCTTTAGGTGAAAGTTCAGAATCGTTAAATATTCAATTAACAGGTTATTCGCAAATTTCCGGCTACATTTTTATTGACGCCGTAAAAACCGCAGACTTAATCAACTTGCACTCCGATGCAGTCTCTGTCTTGAACCCACTTAGAGAAGGCCATATGCCGGCATTGGTTTCACATTTGAAAGGTCTGAATGATTCTCAAAGAGACAACGTGGAGACTTATGGAAATCCGATTGTGCTATCTACCTGGGAACCACATGTAACACTTACTCATATTGATGACCTTGAAAGAGCCAAGCAAATTTTAGCCGAACTACCACCAATCAACCTAAAATTTAATGCCGCCGCCATGCATCTCTCTCGCTTTGCACGCTGGGGAACCTGTCCGGAGATTCTTGAATCATTTCCACTTCGTAGTTAGAAAAACTGCTTAGGTTTAGATTATTCTTTTTCCGGCCTTTGATTCCGCCAGCCTTCAATACTAGCATCAACTTCGGGAATTCGGATTCGTCGGCCCTCGCCAACGATTCTCAGACTCGGATCAAGTGTAAGCAAATGAGCTTCGGCTTTTTCTAAATAGAATAATTCCTTCATCTGCCAATAACCTTCGGGTAGCTCACCCTCATCATGACTCATTGCCCAGTGCAACGCGCTCAATTGGTCTCCATGTCCGACAATTCCAATCCTGCTTCCTTTGCGCAAATTAAATGCATATTGCATCCGTCTTTGACGAGTTATAATATCGGCAATTGATTCTTGATCTTTAATATAAAAAGATTGTTCTGGTGTCTGAGGGGCAAATGAGTAAATATCGCCATTCGTTAACCTAATAAATTCTTCCTTTGAGATTCCATCCCAATTCGGAGCATAAACATCACGAAGTATTTTTTGTTCTTGAATATTAATGTTATTTTTCATACCTCTGACTAGGGCTGTAGCAGAATCAATCGCCCTTTGGTAATCACTAGAAATAATCATATCAGGAGATATTCCTTCAATTCGTAGAGTTCGACCAAGAGACTCCAGTTGACTTCGACCCATTTCTGTCAATTGAGCCGTATCTCCATTGTAGATAAGCTCTGGTCGGGGAGTGCCGGTCTCATCAACATAAACCACATCCCCATGCCGTATTAAAAGTAATTGTGTATTCATAAAGTATGATGTTATTATTCCGTAGAGACCCCGGTCTCAGAATTGTAATAAAATTTTCCAAGTATACCATCAAAATCATTAAGCGTGCTTTCCCAACGATGATTTTCTCTGTTGTATTCAGCTGAAGATAAAAAGTACCCGCGATCTAGCGCATCTCGACAATGATTGGCTATAGATTCTCCAGCAGATTTCATTTCAACATAAAACAAATTAAATGCTGCCTCTGTCCACCAATTTCCTTTGGGGAAATCCTTATCGTAACGAATTAGCTCCGTCCAATTAACTGCCTCCTCGAACTGTCCTGTTTCCCGACGATCCTGAATAGCTGCAAAAACACTTTCACGCGCAAACTCTACATATTGTTCTCTAATATCGCGCTCCCATGCTGGCATTGGGATTGATTCTTCATTGAAATTTTCGGTGTCAATGCCAAGAGCTTCAAGGTCGGCTTCAGTATTTGCATCAGTTAACATCAGACCCAAAAACATTCGCAGTGTCAGGCGTTCGGAACCATCACTGGCTCCAAATTCTTTCGCCAAGCGAACTGCTTCTTCAATTCCCATTTTAACTTCTTCACCACGGCGCATTGCTTTTCTCTGATCAACGACCTTTTGGATGACTTCTATCGCACCTGTCAAACTCTCTTGTGTTTGGGTACCTGACTCAAGAAAGTTTCTATTCAAAAAGTCTCCCATTCGGTTGGCAATTGTGTCATATTCCTGACCGGTGCGATGATCAGCCCACATAGCAATTCGATATTCTCCAGAGTCAAGCATTGCGTAATCAACATTGAAACGATCCAGCTCATGCCCCAGCGCCACGACGATATTAAATGCCCCTTCAGAAACTTGACCGCGAATAAGCCTCATTCCTGTAACTTCATTTATTACTCCTTGATTTCGCTCTTCAACGTTAGCGCTTGGCGCATCATTTTTGTACCAACCCGCTTCATCCCATACCCGACGCCCCGCATGACTCACCAAACCACCATCAAGTAGCGCTTGAATGTCAATATTAGTAGCGGTTCGTTCGTTGACTTGTTGTGCAAAATGAATTGCGGCTCGAGTCATCATCCATGTATGATTTTGAATACCACTCCATTCCTTACTGTCACGCCAATCAGTTAGCCCCCAGAGCCCAGCACCTTCCTGAACCAAAGAGACTCCTTCGACTTGTCGACCGCCAGCGGCTTTATCTTCTGGGGTTTTAAAAGAGGTGACAGTTTGTGGTTCAGAGATTTTTCCTCGCAAAACGTCAAAAACTTCTGGAGAAGGGGAGAGTTCATTAATTGTAGGAATCTCTGATCGGTCTGGGGTCATGTTTGGTCTAACATTTTCTGCAGTCATAAAATTATTTAAGAATTAATAAGTAATGCGGATTATAGCAATAGTCCAAACCAAAAGTCAATATTACAAAGTAATATTTTAATTATCAAACCGTAGTATTATTACTTTTTTGTATTACCATAACAATCTAAATGCTATAAATATATTTTTCTCCAACCCTCTTCCAACCCTTCGGGTTGAAGTGAGCTTGAACCCTTCGTTTTTTAATCAAAAAAGCAAATCCTTTATTTCTTTAAGCCTTCGTTGGTAATCAACTTGGTCAAATACAAACTGCTTATATTTTTCAGGTTTCTTAAAATATTCCATGATATCTCTAGTTTCAATATAGTTGTATTGAAAACCACCAATATAGGTCCCAAAAGAGCTTCTTGGTTCATTAGCTAATTTTTCAATCTCGATTAAATATGAAGTAACGTGATTTAAATGTATATAACGAGATGTATGAATAAACTGTTCAACTGACTCAATCCGAACCGCCTTGAATGGATGGATAAAAAGACTTCCTTGCCGCTCATTCTTGATATTGAAATATTTAGCAAAACTATTTTGAAAGTTTGAGATAAATTGTGAAATTCCACCTGTTTTCAGTTGTTTTAGCAAAAAATGCCAATGATTAGGCATAAGTGAAAATGCGTGTATTTCGAGTAGTTGATCTTCAACGCTTCTTTTCCTTAGTATTTCATGCTGAACATCTTGACTTGAGTTCAGAAACGAAGATAAACTGAAAGAGTTTGAATAACGATAATAATCCATTATTTCTATTGCTTTTTTCACGTTTCTTTTTCCATCAAAACTTATCTCCCTCCCAACCGTCTTATTAAATACATGATAAAATTCCCCATTAGCAAATATTGTTTTTCTACCTAACATATGAATAATATAGCAAATAAATTAAAGGGTTCGAGTAACAATTAACCCGAAGGGTTAGAAGTTACTCGAACCCTTTCTCTTTAGTTACATAACAAGTCAATAAAACTGTTCAAATTTATAATAATTTTAAAATGTGATAGAATTTTTAAATAATGACATTTAGCCCTCAACAAATCGCTATCTGCATGATCACCCAATACCCCAATTGGTATTCGGGGGAGGCAAGGGGACTAAAAAACATCGACAAGGTCCGCGGTGACTTGGCACTAGAGTCAATTGCCCTGTCAGTCAAAAAAGGATATCATACGGTCATTGGCTATGATCCTGACTCCAGCGAATTTAACCAAGCCCTCGAAGCCATTGGTGATGTCATTCTTGTCAGAAGAGAAACCAAAAAAAGCTCACCTAGCAAACGTCAGATCATTGAAAAAGCTACCGAACTTCCTCAAATAAAGGTAATTGTGTTGACTGAACCCGAAAAAGTTTCTTTTGTTAAAGATTGTATTGAAGAAACAGTAAAGCCAATTCTTGACGGCAGCGCTGACATTGTCATTCCCAAAAGAGACGAAATTCTATTTAAAGATACCTACCCCGACTATATGTATCAGTCTGAGAAAGAGGGGATTGCGCTTTATAATGAGGAGCTCCGGGCCCATGGACTTATTGATAAAAATAGTGAAGATTTTGATATGTTTTTTGGACCACGGGTACTAGCTAATAACCAAGAAATAGTTGACTTATTCTTGAAGGAGTACTTGTTAGAAATCGAAAAAATTTCTCTTCCTAAGATTTATTTTGATGCCGATCAACTTTCTAACACTCAATTTTTCCCAGTGGTCTTGGCCTTAAAACATAAGAACAAGGTAAAAACAATCACAGTCCCATTTCACTATCCAGAGAGTCAAAAACAAAATGAGACGATTCAACAAAAGGATTTTTTTATGGAAAAACGACGCACTCAAAAACTAGGTCTAATTATTGAGTTAATGCATTTCGTCAGCTTTCTTGAAAAAAACCAATCGAGTCGAGTCGAACTAGTTTAATGAGAATGGGCTTCGCCTTTTTTATAAACCTCCCGACATTGACTACATCTCATACGCTCCTCAAACTCTTCCCCCTCACAAGTACAACCCTTGGTGCCACATTGCACGAGGCCGTTTTCATAATCTTCGGCGCTGACAACCGAATGACAAGTACCGGTGCAACAATATACTGTCTCATCCATATATATGGTTTGAAATTTATAAATATCATCAAACTCGAGACAAACAGACCACTCCAACCATTATTAATAGTACACCAAAAACTTTCATTCCCGTGATTGGTTCGCCAAAAAAATAATTTGAAGTAAACAAAATTATTACATAAGCCAGGCTCATTGAAGGCAAAAAAATGGACAAGGGGAATTTCTGCAAAGCGAAAAGAGAGATAATTGAAGCACCGCCATAGAAAATAAAACCAAGAATAATATGCGGTGTGAAAAGAGTATGGATAATTGAAGTCAAATCAGCCTTCACTGGTGTCATGTCAACCCCTTTTTTGAGGAATAGCTGCCCAACGGCGACCATTATCACGGTACTAATCAAAAGCACATATCGCATATGTTTTTATTTTATCAAATTATGAGTCCCAACCGTGAGGATGAGATGTATACCATTTCACGAGCGAATTCACAGAGTCTGATAAAGACCGCTTTGGTTGCCATTTTAAAATTGACCCTGCTTTTTTAATGTCAGCAACCGCCCTTGGATATTCGCCAACTCGCGCTTGCGTCGTCTTTTTTTCTATAATCGCCCCAGTAATTTCTTCTACTTGTTTAATTATAGAAAGCACCGAGTTGCCCGTACCAGTGCCAAGATTAATAACCTCGCTTTCACCCCCAGCAAATAAATATAAGAGAGCCAATAAATGTGCTTCATTTAAATCAACCACATTGACATAATCCCTAATTGGCGTATGGTCAGGGGTATCAACAGTAGGGCAAGTGAGAAAAAATGGCTCAATGCCAAGGACCCCGCGCACCGCATTTTGCATTAGGTGCACTGAGGGCTTTTTGGAGTCGCCGATGTCGCCTTCATCAGTAGCACCACAAACATTGAAATAACGCAAAATGACATAAATCAGTCCGGAGTTTTTGATCTCTTCCTCAATCTTAAGTTTCGATTCACCATAGGGATTGACCGGCAAAGTTGATGCGTCTTCTGTAATTGACATCTCCTTAGCATTGCCATAAACAGCGCAAGTGGAAGAAAAAATTATTTTATCAACCCCAGCTTGCTTAATTGCTTTTATTAAACGCTGACTGCCGATGACATTATTTTTTTCATAAAGTTCGGGGTGGAGTACTGATTCATTTACTGAGCAAAGCGCTCCATAATGGACCACCGCTTCGATATTTTGCTCCGCTTCAAAGACAGCCCCGATGTCATCTTCAGCAAGATCAATCTCATAAACTTTCAATCTATCCTCACCATATTTTTTCTTCAGAAATTCGAGTGGACTCTTAAAACCACGAGAAAAATTATCTAATGCCACAATATTGAATCCCTTTTTTAAAAATAAATCGCAAGCTACTGAACCAATATAGCCACCGGCACCAGTGATAATGATTTTACGCATGACAATATTTTACACGATCTTGAGTAGTGAAAACGGTCGAATTTTATGGTATAATACCGCTATCATGACGCGTCCTACGATTCTTCAAAAAAACGATGATTTGCTTGCTCAGATAGCTTTTCCGGTTCGTGCTAATGCGGTAAAAATTAGTACCGTACAAACTATCATTGACTCGCTAATCGATGTCATCAACTCCCAAAAATTAACTGCCCTTTCAGCTCCCCAAATTGGCGAAAGTCAAAGAATTATCGCCATCAAACATACTGGCGCCCCAAGAATACCACTCACTATTGTCGTTAATCCCGTCGTCTTAGAGCGTTCACCCGATAAGGAACTATTTTTTGAATCTAGCCCCTCAGTTGACGAAGGCGAAACTTATGCTTTGGTCCCTCGTAGTTCCCAAATCAAGATTATCGGTTTTGATCGAGAAGGCAAAAAGGTTGATATAGAAGCCACCGGAATTCATGCCAGACTCCTGCTTCATGCAATTGACTTTTTGGAAGGCCGAAATTTTTTGAAAAAAACCAGCGGTGAGCTTTCAAAATATGTGGTTACAAAGTCAATTTGGACCAAAAAATATCAAAAAAAATGGCCTAGCCCTAAACCGGCTTAAATAAAAATGAAAAAACCAACTATCACTTATGATGATTTTGATCGTCTCGATCTTCGCGCTGGTTTGGTCAAATCTGTTGAGTCGGTTGCCGACTCCAAAAAACTACTAGCACTAATGGTTGATTTTGGTTCAGAGCTTGGTGAGATTGAAATCCTGGCTGGTCTGAAGGAATATTTTAGGGAAGATAATTTCATTAATAAAACCTTTGTTTTTCTGGTCAATCTTGAACCAAAGCCAATGGGAGGAAAAATATCTAATGGAATGATTCTCGCCGCCGACATCGAAGGCAATCCTCAACTGATTCCTTTGTCTCCAATTATTGCTCCAGGAAGCATAATCAGATAAGATAAATATTGCCATGACAAAAATCATTGTCATTACCGGACCTACCGCGACTGGCAAAACTGCCTTTGCGCTAAAGCTTGCCAAGCGCATTAACGGTGAGCTAATCAGCGCCGACTCTAGACAGATTTATAAAGGTCTTGATATTGTGACTGGCAAAGATATCCCCAAAAAGGCAGAATTCTATATTGATAAAAAACTTTCAATTATATCCTCAAAAAATGTCCGCAGTAGTAAAATGGTTATGGGATATTATTTGGCAAATTCTATTCCAATTTGGCTTTATGATGTCGTCTCACTACGGGAATATTTTTCCTCGTATGATTTCGCTCGTATGGCGCGAGAAGTAATTACTGATATTTTAACTCGCGACAAAACTCCAATCGTTATCGGTGGTAGCTACCTATATATCAAACACTTAATTTATGGCCTTGATACTGATGGCATTCCTCCAAATTGGATTGAAAGAGAAAAGTTAAAAGATTCTTCAGTCACAGAACTTTTTGAAATATTAAAGTCGATTGATCTCAAAACTGCTTCTGTTCTCAATCAATCAGACAAAAACAATCCCCATCGCTTAATGAGAAAGATTGAACTGGCAGAATACCATCGTCATTCTGGTAAGCCGAAGGCGCATCCAGAATCTCAAGGGGATCCTGGACAGGCCAGGATGACCTATCCACTAGGTCAATTTATTGGGCTTAAATTCAAAAACAAAGAAGCCCTTGACCAATTAATTAGGCATAGAGTAGAGGAGCGAATAAAAGCAGGAGCAATTGAAGAAATTAAGCAATTACTTGAGAAAGGTTACTCCAAATCTGATCCAGGACTTTGCACTATCGGAGCGAAACAAATTATTGATTATTTATCGGGCAAAACAACCTTTGATGAAATGGAATCTTTATGGACCACTGCTGAGACCCAATATGCCGGTCGCCAAATGACCTTTATGAAAACCGACCAGAATATAAAATGGCAGATTGTAAAAAAATAATTAAAAAGCGGTATTAATTATTAAAAAATAGGTACTACCGATGGGCAAGTCGACGCGAGTCGACTTGAGGGCAGTTGAGCCCCATCGGTAGATTTTTGCCCTGCTTCAGGAGAGACTACTTATGACTCAGTAGGCGAGTTCGCTTCCCACGCTCAGTGGATTGGTCGGCACTAGGTGCTCAGTCACTCCAAAGAACGAGGCGGACCCGCCATACTCCAGGAAGATGTCCGAGACCTTAGTGAATCCGATGCCCTTCATTTGATCGACGAATTCCCAGTTTTGTGAGTTGCCCGGCGTTGATGCAGCACAGAAACTGGGATTGCCAATACACCGCCAGATCTTGTGATAGGTGGTGTAGGTTGACTCATGCCACCAGAGATCGCCATCCAGAAAGGTTTCCCAGTCTGCTGGCCAAGTGCAGGTCGGTGCTGAACTAGTCGCATTCGTGGCCATGATGATCAGCGAGTGCTGGAGCCCGGGATCCGGGCACTCCCAGCTGATATCGGTGACGACGCAGTTGTTTGCAAACACCTCAAACTCTCCGCCTGGCTGATAGACAATCCAGTTGGAGAAAGTGTTTTCCTCACTCCCGTAGAACTTCATCCAGATGTTATATTGCGGTGGAGGCATACCGGCTTCGATGATTCCGATGTAGCCGGTCGCGTTTCCTGACAACCACTGGGATACGTCCATTCCTCGATCGTTTCCACAGTACCATTCGAAGTTACCTTGATAACCAGTATCTGCCGGTACTGTTACGAGATATTCCCAGTACGGATTGGGAATGCCCTCGTACGGTCGGTTGTTATGGCACGGTGCGTTGTCAGTGAGACACCTGTAGAGGGCCACCGAATGCATGATCGGTGTGTTGAAATCGATTTCGGTCGAGGGTTCGACCGGATCACCGAATCCCGCATCAAATGGAACAAAGACACACGATGGCGTCCCGTGAGGGGGCGCCCCATTGCCGAAAAAGAGATGAGCCATCGGGATATTGAGTCCCCCATAGGCCCACGCCCAGGAGCAATCCTCCACCGTACAGTTGGTGTTGAAGAACTCCAATGGGTTAATGTCATGCTCACAGTATGGTGGAATCGTCTGCCAGCCAACAGCCCACCAGTCGGTCCAACCGTTCTCCTCGACGAAAAACTCCACATCGGGAGCGGCGGCAACGGTTCTGGCATTGAGCCCGAACAGGGCGGCGATGACGATGAGCAGCGTTGTGATGCGAAGGATGTTTCGCGTCATGGTTTGAGTGCCTCCTAGCACTCGGATTTTTTGTACATGGAGTTAGACCATTCACTCATATGAATTTCAGTTTTGTTTATAGCTCTCCTGTATTGTAAAGGCGCGTATGAATCCAAAACGGCCCCACGCGGATGCAGACCATTAGATTCAAAGATGAGTAATTATAGCATAGCAACGCTCTTTTTGATAGTAAATTGATATTATAAAAAAACTATTATGCTTTGGCAAATATCGACATCGTGAGGTGAAAAAATTTTAGACCAAAAGGAATATTTAAGAATTTATTTCGCAGACAATCTTTTCAAATCAGCCTCAACCATCATCTTGACTAACTCCTCAAATCCGATCTTTGGTTGCCAACCCAATTTTTCACGCGCTTTATCAGCTCGCGCTTTAAGATCAGGCACCTCAGCTGGACGCATAAATCGAGGATCTATCGTGACAAATGTCTCCCAATCGGCAATATCAACCGCCTTGAAGGCCATCTCGACAAATTCTCGCACCGAATGATTTTCACCAGTACCAATGACATAATCGTCCGCCTCTTCTTGTTGCATCATGGCATACATCGCCTCGACATAGTCGCCGGCAAAACCCCAATCACGCTTAGAATCCATGTTCCCCAATCGCAATTCCTGAGCCAACCCCAATTTGATTTTCGCCACACCATCGGTAATCTTGCGCGTCACAAACTCAATGCCACGAAGTGGCGACTCATGATTAAAAAGAATCCCATTGCAGGCATAAAGGCTATATGACTCTCTGAAATTAACTGTCATCCAATAGGCATAAACTTTACTTACCCCATAGGGGGAACGGGGATGAAACGGTGTCTTTTCATCCTGCCAGCCATCAACATTGCCCAGCCCAAACATCTCGCTTGTTGCCGCTTGATAAAATTTGGTAGTAGGGGAGAAGTGTTTAATTGCAGTCAATAAGTATAATACTCCAAGGCCATTGGCTTCAGTGGTAAACTTCGCTAAATCCCAGCTAGAACCAACAAACGATTGGGCTGCCAAATTATAAATCTCATCAGGCCGGATGCTTTTTACTAAATTCATTAAACTCGACTCATCAGTCATGTCCCCAGTGACATATTCGATCTTATCTTCAATATCGAGATAGCTTAAATTTTCAAAGTTAGGTTTTGAATATCGCCTGATCATGCCGTAGACTTTATAATCTTTAGAGAGGAGTAGTTTCGCTAAATATGGCCCATCTTGACCCAAAATCCCAGTGACGATGGCGGTTTTTTTCTGCATGGAGATAACTATACCATATGACCAAATAATAAAGCAATATTTTAAATTGATAAAAAAATAATTTCCCTATTGACAGAGTGAAAAATTAGGCATAGAATAAATTTATGGCGCAAAACAAAAGTGTTATGTCCGCACTGAGCTCACTCGAAACTACTCTTGATCAGTATCTTGTCAAAAAAGCCCCTGCAATCCCGACAGCTTGGAAAGACGTCATTGTCAAAGTGGCGCCATGGCTCTCGCTACTTATGGTAATTGTATCAATCCCGGCAATTTTAGTGCTCTTTGGTATAACCGCATTTGTCTTACCTTTTAGTATGTTCGCCGGACCCTATGCACCAGCGGGGATTTCAATCGCCGTCATTTTAATGATCGCAACAATCGCGCTTGAAGCGCTCGCCATCCCAGGACTTTTCAAACGAAGTCGTCAGGGTTGGAACTTCGTCTTTTGGTCAGCCTTGGTCGGGGCATTATCAAATATAATTTCTCTCAACATCGGCGGCTTTATAATCGGCACATTGCTATCTCTATATATTCTTTTCCAAGTCAAAAGCTACTATAAAGCTTGAATTTGGAATCTAAAGTCATCCTGAGCATGTCTAAGGCGAAGGATCTTTGAACAATGAGATTCTCACGTCGTCATCCGCAAGTTGTCGGACTCCTCCTCAGAATGACAGGGCTTAACTGATTTTATCTGAGTCTACTGATTGCAATTGAATATAACTGGATCTACTAGTCTCGTGCTATAATAGCCTTATATTTCTGCACCTGCCTTAAGACTTCAAATAAGTCAAGGCAAGCACCTTGACACTACGGATAGCACCCAAAAAAAATCGCTAAGGAGGCGACAGCTCATGGACTGGTACTGGATCTTTCAGTTTGGCCTTGCTACTGGGTCATTAATGTCAACATTGGTTTTAGCAGAACTGTATTTAACAGACTATATCGATGGCGGGCCAGGATTTTTCCTGTCCGTCTGTGCTTTTTGTTTTTTCATTTGGGTCATATTCACCGAGCAACCTGAGCGGTTGACCAAGCGCTTGCTCGGTTGGCTCTATCGCAACATGCCCTAAACCATAACTACACGAGAAGGGGAAAACAATGCTAACTAGACTTCGTGGCTTTCTCTTCGGCGTCAAAACCGGCGATCCTGAAATCGATAGTTTGGGCAAAGCGCAACGATACGTCCTTCGCACTGTAGCAAAAGGACCGGGAGATGGCTGGGAGCTAAAAGCTCGAATGCCAAAGATCGGATATTCAGCAACCATGTATGAATCGCTCAAACAGCTTTTCGATATGGACCTGATCGGACGAGAGAATTTGTACATAAATGGCAGAATACGCATCCGCTACTTTGCCACCGAAAAAGGTAAAGAGCTGGCACAGCGAATGGAGGAGCTATTATGAGAGTTCACTTCCGCGCCTGGTTTGAGGCGCTTCCAGAATCGGCAGATTGGCCCATAATGGTAATAATTGTAATCTTGGCCTATCTCCCGTTGATCCTCTCGGCTCTTTTCTTGTTCTATCGATAGAGCCTACACTCACCAGGAGGAGCTTCAAATGAACATAAGTGAATACGGATATATAGTTGGCCATACAGTTTTCTATACCTCGGCGTTTCTGTTCATCGCATTCTTGTTGTCGATGGTTCGTTTTAAGGTTGAACGCGACGCGGTAACCGCATTAGAATTCTTTGCCTTCCTTTCAGTTGGCCTAGGCCTTCTGTCTGGATGGCTGGGTTTATACTATGCCTCAGCACTCTTGATCGGGACTGGTACAGGCATCCTCAGCCTTTACTACATCGGATGGAGGTTTATTGCTCTTTCATACATCAATGAGGAAAAAACCAAAGCTGACGCTGTAAATGTACAGATGCTTGAAGAAGAGGAGTCTGTCGACAGCCAAATCGACAACCCAGTGTTGGCTGAGGAGGAAAAAACCAAAGTTGACGCTTCAACGACTCCCGAACAAGAGACGGAAGAGGCACCTGTCGACAACCAAGCCGCCAACCTGGCGCTAGCTGAGGAACAATGAACCAACCATTTCGTGATTTCTTAGGAGCGGCTGTTTTCATTGCCATTATCACCGTCGGCGCCATACCGATGACAAAAAAGCCAGAAGACCAGGACGCGCTCGCCATCTTTGTAGCGATGTTTATTGTCGGCATTCTCGTCGGCAGCGCCATCAATGGCTCACTCTTCGGTGCTATCCGTTATTTCCAGTCATATGAACCGGACTAGTCAGGTGCAGACTTCGCACAGGCTCGCTTCAAAAGCGAGCTGATCTTTTGTCCCGAAGCTTGGGATATTTGGTCGGCTCGCCCCCAATTCGCCTACCGGCGAAAAGGGCGAGCCTGTGCTTCTGCATTTTAAATTCTTGCATTACTAGCCTCACTACACCTCGGGGGTGTGGACGCTCAACTATTGCAATATTTATTTTTTACTTAAAATCTAGATCAACTTTGCGTTAAACTAAGATCATGCCCAAATTCAAAAATCTCTTAAAAAATCGCACTCATCGCGATATTCTCGTCAACACCAGCGGCAATTATCTTGGCGTCATTTTTGCCTTACTATATACCTTGCTTCTGACTCGCATATTGACAGTGACTGATTTTGGAGTTTTATCAGTGCTCCTTGCCATTTCTTATGTCCTGGCCAACATTCTTGATTTTGGCGTCACTGCGGCTATTTATGCTTATCTGCCTGATAAACTGAAAAATAAACCCGAATCTTTGAAGTTCATCAAAACCAATCTGCTTTTTCTGACTGTGAGCGCGATAATGGCCTTAGTTGTATTATCGCTTTTTATTTTACCCCTTGAGACATTTGTATTTAAACTGCAGGTGGCTAAAGTTTATTATTATTTTGCCGGTATCGCCGTGCTTTTTTTTGTTTGGCAAAATTTTATTCTCAACATCCTCTATGCTTCTCAAAAATTTGCCTATGCCAATATTGCCGTCAACTTGAGTCATTTCATAAAAATGATTCTACTGATCGCTCTTGCAATGTCGGGTACTATTTCAATCATAAATGTCATTATTGTCTTGGGAATTGCAGGACCGGCTATTTTTTTCTTGATCGTCATCCTCGAAATAAAGGGTCATCTCAAAAACCTCTTTGCTTCACCATTGTCGCGAGAAGATATCAAACTCAAATTCACTATGACCTATTTCCTGTCTACTCAAGTCTTCAACATTGCTAGTCGTATGGACCTATTTCTGGTCTCTTATTTTTTGCTTTCAACTGATGTGGGTCATTATGCCTTGTCGCAAAAAATAGTCTTGGCGATTCTTACCTCAGTCAACAGCATAAGTCAAGTGCTTTCTCCTCAGTTTGCCGCTGTCCAGGGTAGGGAAGCAACAATCAAGCTAATGAAAAAATCACTCCTTTATATGGCGATCCCGGCACTAATTTTTGTCGCCGCCATACTCACCCCTAGCTTTTTTTATGAAACCTTTTTCACCAGTGAATTTAAAAGCGCCACAATAATCACCCGCGCACTTTCATTTTCATATCTCTTTTATGGTTTTGCCTTGGTGCCACTTTTATATTTCCTGTACACGGTCAAAAAACCGATTGTGATGCTCATTGCCAATATTATTTTCCTCATCATCGTCGGCTTGGGCAATTATTTCCTCATTCCTAAGTTTTCCCTTTTTGGTCCGCCTATCACTTTCCTCATTGCCTTCCTTGTCATCTTCTTCTATACCATGATTTCTTTTGCAAGAGACATCCGAAAATGATCCTTTTGACCTCATGTTGTTGACCTAGCATAATTTGTATAATAAAGAGTCATGTTGCCTATAATTCTAATTGCACTTCTGCTTAGATTAATCTCGCTTAATCAATCTTTTTGGCTTGATGAGGCGGCTCAAGCGACAATTTCTCGCCACTCTCTCACCGCGATAAACTGGGCTGCCGACTTCCAACCACCACTTTTTTATGTAATGACACTCTTCTGGCAGGGGATAGGTTTAAATGCAGAATGGTTCTTGCGTCTACCTAGCGTAATCTTCAGCATTCTGACAATCTATTTTTTATTTCGACTCGTCGACCAGTTAGCGTTGAAGAATAAGAATGCGAGTCATATGGCACGTGAGGCAATGCGCACGGAATTTAAAAAACAAAACCTATATGAGCTTGCTGCATATGCGAACAGACTTATTCAAGACGCTAGGTTCTCTTCAACCTTGCTCCTTGCTACTTCTCCTTTTCACCTTTATTTCTCCCAAGAATACCGGATGTATTCATTTTTTACCTTCCTGACAACCCTTTCCTGGTATTTTTTATACAACAAAAAACTGGCTAATTATGCCATTGTTTTAGCTTTAGCCCTTTATACCCACTACTTTGCGGTGCTGATAATTATCGCTCAGGCGCTCTGGATGCTTTTATATCGGCCTAAAATCGTTCAAAGATATTTGATAGTTTTAGCCATTGCTATCAGCCCTTTTTTGCTATGGCTCCCAATATTAGGTCAACAAATTAATACTGCCAGAGATCTCATCACCATCTGGCCAAAATGGAGCGCGGTCGCCGGAGTTGGTTTTTGGAAATTCCCCGGACTGCTTCTCGCTAAATTTACCGTTGGCATGACTAGCCCAGAACCGAAAATAATCTACGCACTGGCAGTAATGATTGTTGGGGCGATATTTCTCTATAGTCTAGTTCAGATAGTATTGAGTATAAAGTATAAAGTATTAAGGGTAAGTTCATTTATCAAAATTTCCCATCATACAAAATACTTCATACTGCATACTGACAAGAAAATTATGATTTTCGGGTTCTGGTTCTTCATCCCCACCATCCTTGCCTGGTTTTCTAGCTTATGGATCAGTGCCAACAGCCCACATCGACTTCTTTTTGTCCTCCCAGCTTTTTATGGAATAATTGGTATGGGACTAGATAATAGCATCATGCTGAACTTGATTCAGCATCTCAAAAAGATCCCGAAACAAGTTCGGGATGACAAAAAAAACCTATCAAAAAATATTTCTCTGATACTTTTTATACTACTTTTATCTAGTAACATCTACTTTTCTGGGCTTTATCTATTCAACCATAAGTTTCATCGTGAAGATTGGCGCTCTGCCACAAGATATACCGACCAAAAAATAGGGGAGAAGGGAATCGCACTTAGCGAAAGCAATAACCTTTGGGCACCTATGGATTGGTACTCAGCAAGGCCCAATCGCTACATCGGCGCCAGCACCGAGATGAATATTTCTGAAGAATCAGTGCGTCAAAAACTTTCTCCCTTCTTAGTTTCGTGTAATGTATTACATACTACATGTATTGTTGTCCTTTATAGCTATCTCTCCGACCTTTCTGATCCCAGCCATCTAGTCGAACAAAATTTATTAAAAAACAATTATAAACTTATCGAAGAGCGCGATTTTAGGGGAGTAGGAATAATAAAAGTATTTGACAAATAGTAATGTTATTGATACAGTAAGTTTATGCCAACAGAATTTTCTGCTAATGGTAGCGGTCAGACCGCTCCAAAAGACACCTCCCCAGTAAATAAACTCGGTATAAATGAAGCTGTTGCCCGATTAACTCAAATTAGAGAAGAGGACCCGGAAAGATTAGCTGGTTTGCTACGTGAAGATCATACTATTGATGTCATCTCGGTGGAGGAGCCTTTAATAGTTGCTGTCGGAGATCAAGAAATAAACTTAATGAGGGAATATGACGAGCGACAAGTACCTTGGAGGCTAACCGTTGACATGGTAAAGAAAGAGCTTCAATATCGATTTTATCCCCATGACACCCTAGCTGAGAGCGTGGGCCGCACTGGAATAATTCTTAACTTCACCGATCACATCTTTGCAACTATTTCGAATGTGATTGAAGAACAAGTTGGCAGAAGAGTAAATGCGATATTAAACTCAGTTCAATCAGGAGAGAAACCATCAACTACTAGATAAAGCTATTTCTTCTTGGTTGCCTTTTTCTTAAGTGTTGAAGCTCTTTTCTTCGCTGGCGCTCTCTTAATTATTTTCTTCGCATCAGATTCAAGATAGTTTGTCAGTTTGACAAGTACCTCAGGTGTGACGCCTTCCTTGCTCTTAATCTTGCTAACTACACCCTTGACTAGAGTTTTATATTTAGCAGTGCTCACCGACTTAGAACGTCGATGAAGCTCGACCACGCCTTTTTTCACCTCACGCTTAGCGACAGATAGGTGTTTCTTACCCAGAGTCGAGGTGCGACCAAAAATATCTCTCGCTACTGCTTCGAGATCTTTTTCATTAAGCATCTTATTGTATTTTGTATATTCTTTTTTAGCCCCGACTCGCAATTTCTTGCCTGGCTTGTCTGACATTAAAACACCCGCCACCGCACCAGCGGCGGCTCCGATTGCCAAACCCAATCCTAATTTAGATTTTTTTGTCATATTATTTATTATACCACCAAATTAGCCGACCTTGGCCTAGTTCGATGTCACCGGCCTTGAGCGTTCCTATTTCAGTTATTAAATTTAGGTCCTCAGAAGATACTTTTAAAACTGGTCCATTGGTATATTTATCGTCTTGACCTCTAATTAATACCTCGATTGCGGAGTTTGGCGGCACCATTCCAATATCTATATTCAATTTATGGTCACCTTCAGGGTGCCAGTTCCAAAATTCAGTGCCAGGTCCAAGAATCGATTTTTGACCAATTTGCTCTCCTGATTCTGTTGCTCTATCCATAACTACTGTTCCTTCTAATTAACAACCCAAAACAATTATCTATCCTTAGTATAGACGGTTAGGATTTTTTTAAGTTTGTCTTGTACTGCTCGATCCATATTGACATGAAGCGCATTGGCCAGATCAAGGACAGACAAGGTGACATCAGCAAATTCTTCGTAAAGATTGCGCTTGTCAAAACTTTCTAGCTTGCTTTTGCGTTGCAGGCGAAGGGTAGAGAGGACGTCATTGGCCAGCTCGCCAATTTCTTCCTGAAGTTTGACGGTTTTCATCAAGACATCTTTCTCTCTCTTGGTAAGCGTGGTGAATTCAATCGCAAATTGTCTTTCTTTATTTGACAATATTGATTGCAAAGCACCAAAACCAAATTCCTCCTTCTCTTTTGTAGAAGATGCTTTCATATTAAATACTATACTACGTCAAATCAATTGTATCAAGCCCCTGAAGCTGAACAAACAGATAAATCAGTTTATCGCCCCGTTCCTTCCCAAAGCTTCTCTTGAGCAGTCATCACGCATAATCTTTCTGGGCTATTTGGTTGAGTCAAGTTTAGAGCATATTCATAAGCTTTTGTGTTCCAATCGGGACTCCTATAACCCATAATGCCCATCATCAATTCATAACTATCTATTTCTTCTCCTTGCCAATAATGAGCGAGAATTTTGGCGGCTTGCACCCTTCCAATCGAGGTAGGATCCATATCAATTTCAAGAGGAGCGATTGGGTGAGAATCACGGATCCTTTGCCAGGCTTGTTCTTTTTCGGCTCCTAATTTGGCCAACCGGTCATGGGGCATTCGTGCGACGTAGCTTAATCTGACGGCTTCCATTGCCGCTTTCATTTCTTCACTGAGAGATTCTCGTAGAGCACTAACTTCGGCAATTTGATTATTAATCGCTTGAAGTTCACTATCCCATCCTTCAGGAAGACGAGAACTAGGTTGAGGAGTTGCTGTTTCTACTGCCATGATAGGCAAAATTATAACATATAAATTTTTATTACAACCCCAATCCATCAAGAAGAGTGAGCCAGATTTTTTTCATAATTCCAGCTTTTTGATACTGCAAATATCGCGCTCTCTTTTTGGCGTCTTTGGTGCCGGAAAAAGGAGGGTTGACCCAGGCGGTAATTATAATAAAATCTCCCTTTTCACTTTGTTTGATAAGAGCCGTCACCACGCGGTCATCAATTCTTTTGGTTTGCTCAAAGCCACCTTTTTTATTGGGGAGAGTCTGGTCAGGAGAGTAGAGGACCGAATCAATATAGCTCTTGGGGATTTTGCGAGAGACGACCGCGCTTCTGGCATGATTGGTCCAAATATAGTCTTTTTCTACCACGATATTAATATAACAATTTATTTCAAATGAAGGGCGTAATTTTGTAATATAACCGCATACATTAGATACTCTTCAGCCGACTCAAGAGACAGGTCATTATCATCTCTTTTTTTAACCTCGATGGCTATTTCTGAAATGTAGGAGGGAACACTTTTATGATCCAAAGACGACGCCCATTTTTTGGCTTCGACCAAAAATCGCTTGGCTCCTACCATCGATTGTCGTTGTGACAAAGTTGCTACTCGAAACAAATCGTTTGAGATGGAGCCAATTGTCAATTTTGTTTCATCACTGTCACTATTCATATTATTTCTGCAAAAAAATATTCAGTCAACATTTTATATTGTTTTTTAATCACTTCAGATTGAATTTCATTTTTGGTGTTATTATCTTTGGGTCGAATATTAATGAAAGAATTAAAATCGATTTCCTTGTTTTCCAAGTCAATACCACCTCCCCAAATAGAATTCTGACTTGACCCTTGACTCAATAATATCTGTTCACCTTCAAAATGGCGACCCATTCCAGCCACACATACTTTTTTATCTATATCGATTACAGTTTTTATATAAACTACAAATTCCTCTTTTAACTGTTCTATTTCGTCATTAGTAAAGGGATTACTTTTGGTAAGGACCATAGGAGTAGTATATCAAAAGCAGGGGAGAGAAGAGTTTATTTTCCCATCAGCCCATCAATTTAAGTTACGGCATCATCGGGTTCAATAAAAAATTGATCGGTGATACCGAAGGTAACTAAGGAAACTTCATTTTTTGATATACTTTGTCAATGAATATAACCGTTGTCGGAAACGTCTGCATAGATAGCAATGAATCTGAAAAAGCCTCTTATACCAGCGCGGGTAGTCCGGCAATGTTTATGAGTAAGATTTTTAACAAACTCCCAGATGTAGCCTTCAATATAATTTCACCATATGGACCCGACTTCTTAGAATATATAAGTAAGGCCTCTCTTTTACCTAATAACCCAACCAGTGAAAAAACGCTAGTGTATGAAAATAAATCTCGCGGCAATGAACGAACCCAAAAAGCATATAATACCGATTCTGCAGACCAACTAGTTCTAGGTGAACAAGAACTGGAAATTCTTAATAAGACTGATCTTTTATATTTTGCACCACTGGTCCCAAGTTTTTCTTTAAATTTGATTCAACAAATAATTGCTGAATCAAAACAAGCTCTTAAAATACTTTTGCCCCAAGGTTTTTACCGCGATTTTGATGATGAGAATAACGTCATCCAGCGAGAATTCGTTGAGGAAAATAATATTGTTCCACTTTTTGATGTTGTGATTGTATCAATAGAAGATCATGCCCAAATGCAAGAAATTGTAGCGCGATGGTCACAACAGGTTAAAGTAATAATGACTATGGGTGACAACGGAGCTAAATATATTTATAAAGGGGAAGAAAAAAATATATCAGTTGATAAAGTTCCAGTTGAAGATATTGTTGACTCGGTAGGCTCTGGAGATATTTTTAGCGCTACATTTGGATATAAATACTTTTTAACAAAGAATGTCGAGGAATCAATTTCATTTGCCAATAACATTGCTCGTCAATGCCTTTTTTATAGCGCTGATAATATTCAGTTTGAACTTCCCAAATAGCGGATAGAAACAAGAGCGGGATGAGTTTATTCTCCCATCAGCCCATCAATTTGGGTTGCGGCATCATCGGGTCCGTCAAAAAATTGATCAGTAATATCAGTACCTCCATTAGGACCAATTCGAATTACATCTGTTATCAGGGGTAAATAGGCATTCCTAACTCGAGTAGCAAGCCAGTGACCGTCAGTGAAAAATAATTTTAAGGTTGCCCAACCGACCTCTTGAGGTTCGCCAATATAAGAAACTATTTCATCAAGCTCAGCTTCGGTATACATTTCGTTCATGATTTCCCGAAATGATTTCTCATAGTTTTCACCAGCCCTGCTTATAACCTCCTCATCTTCATTACTGCCACCATACGACTGACCAACTTTGCCCTCAACTGCTGCAAAGGCAAACATTTCCTCGATACTAGCAATCTCTTGCCTTGAAAAAACATCGAGCTCTTCTTGTGAGAGATGACAAAAGTTACGTAAGAATTCAACAGTTAATTGCGTCTTTTGCTCATCAGTCAACCGTGCTGAATCGCTTCTCATTCGATCAATCCAATATTGAATTCTATTGTCTACTTTATCTCTTTCAGTCATTTTGCAGATTATAGCATATAGTAGGGATGGGATAGGAGGTTGGAACAGCAAAGCTATTCCTTAGGTTTAAAACGTTCAAATATAAGTTCACCCGCAATATCAGGGTCATTAGCGTATCGATAACCGGCCCGACCAAGCACTTTGGCAGATGGAGAATTCGCAACAGAAACTACCGCATATATTGAGGCATAACTTAGGTCATTAAATGCATAATCAGTTAAAGTTATTACTGCTTCAGTGGCATAACCATAACCCGTTGCATCCTCTCCAAGATAGTAGCCAATTTCACCCATTAAAGGACCGGTGTTTTTCGGCGTTAAATTAATACTGCCAACAAGCTCGCCAGCTTTATTGTATATGCCAAAACGAAGTCTCTTTGGATTTTTGGGATTACTAATGCTTTCTGCGACATCTTCGGGAGTTTTATATTTATCGGCAGTAGTATCTCCATGTTGCGAAAGATGAGTTCGACTAGAATCAATAAGCTGAAAAATCGCACTCACATCTGTAAGTGAAAATTGCCTTAAGGTGATCTCGCTCGAGGGAGACCTAATCTCAATTAAAGGTACCTCAATAGCACCTTCGCAATGATCTGGGGTTGTCATACTATATTATAACATATAGACTGCTGTGAGGCTAAAAAGCAAGGACGGGAAGAATTGTTTTTAGGATACAAATTCATAAATTGGAGTTATCTTTTTCACCTCGATACGCTATACTATATATAGTCTGTTTTGTACCCGTAGCTTCCGCCGTCGCTAAAGCTATGGCGGACAAGCAGTTTAATATTGTACCCGTAGCTGAGTTCGTAGGTTTTGAAAAAACCGTAGACTCTAAGGAGCGAAGCGATGAAGAGGGAGATAGCTGCCGACAGGCAGGACAACATCTTTCACAAAAAAGTGAGTTAGAAATTAAGAAAATAATTATTGTACCCGTAGCTCAGTTGGATAGAGCGTCAGATTGCGGATCTGAAGGCCGGAGGTTCGAGTCCTCTCGGGTACACCGAGTCAAACTCGGCTGACAAGTTAGACTTGTCGCATAAGGGGCGTAGTTAAATGGTATAACGGAGGTGTCTCCCAGCACTATCTTGCCAATTTGGTAAAATTTGCTTAGAAGTGCGGGATCCCGACGTTCTAAGCAGGTCATTTAAGGTCTGTGGTGAAATGGTATCACGGAGGTCTCCAAAACCTTTGTTCCAGGTTCGAATCCTGGCAGACCTGCCAGTTCTCACTTTCGGCATACTCGGCTACTATGCTGAATGGGATTTTGAGCTTGAAATCAACCAATCCATCCTTCAAAGAAAGGTTCGAGACGACAAATCTCAACAACTCCCTTTGCAACACTGGTCTCGAACTGGCAAACAGCTTCGGAGCCATATTGCAGAAGGTCAGAAATCCTTCAATTTCCTGCTTATAAGCCCTATCTGCGGTCTTGTGCTTCATTATTTCAGCATTTACGAGTTCGGTTTCTTTGTTGACCTCTGTTGATTTTGAATTGTAGGCTTCTTCTTTGATCTTTCCTTTGAGATATAAGTCCAACAGCTTTGAGGATTGCTCCTGTAGGTCTTTATACTGGCTGTTGAGAGCATCCAGTGAGTCTTGAAGGTATTCAGTTTCGTCTGCCAAGCTCACACTCATAATGTCTTTAATTGTTTTCAACTTTTTGAGATCAAGCGAGACTGCTTTGATTACCTTTGCTAATTGTTCTGTTATAACTTCCTCCCTCACATACTTCTGATGGCAAAATTGAGCCCCTCTCGGCTTGGTACAGTGATAATAAACATGACCCTTCTGTAATTCAGCAGTAACTCCATTGTGGCATTCACCGCATTCCATAAGACCAACAAAAGAGAAATCGTGTTTGTATCCTTTCTTCTTTTTCGGAGACAAGACCTCCTGAACTTTATCAAATAAGTCCTTATCAATAATAGGATCGTGTTTCCCAGGTTTTACTTCACCCTTCCACTCAAAAAATCCATAGTAAAAATGGGTATGAAGAATCTTACCTATGGC
Organism: Candidatus Microgenomates bacterium; assembly: GCA_025449735.1. Lineage (GTDB taxonomy): Bacteria > Patescibacteriota > Microgenomatia > UBA1406 > HO2-37-13b > JANWIV01. The sequence goes on from JANWIV010000001.1 coordinate 86,343, forward strand.
TGACTTTCCAACTCTGTTACCCTTTCGACTTCTGAAACCCTCATCAAAAAGCATCAATCCGATTTTCCTTTCCGAGTATTCACCTGTAGCACAAAGCTCGAAGATTCGTTTGATAAAAGGTGCAACTGCTGGATCAGGTATTGCTACATGGTCATCCAGCTTCGTTTTATAACCAATCGGAGGTATGTGGGGATAGAAACCATCATCTACCAAAATATCGTAAGCTTTTTTGACTTCATCAGAGAGATTGTTTAGATAGAACCTGGCAAAACCATTCTGGATGTCAAACTGTAGCTTTTGGAAACTCTTGGCATTCTTGTTATAAACCAAAGATTCTTTTATGAAATGTATTTCTCGACCTTCATTGTTTACCATGTCCTCAATGATTACCCTATCTTTGAGATTGCCTCTCAAAAGTCTATCCACTTTCTCACACAAGATTCCGAGGATGTTTTTGTTAGCCTGGATATAAGTAACCATTTCGGAAAACTTTTTTCTGCCTTCCTTTTTTGCACTTTCATCAATATCAAACTCTTTGACTACCTCGAAATTGTTTCGCTTGGCATAATCAAGGATAAGCTTCCTTTGAGCTTCGATGGAGACGCCTTCTTCACGCTGTCGTTTGCTGGATACTCGATAATAAGCAACAAACTGATTGGAGTTTTCCATATTCATCTTATCTGATTTTAGTAAATTGGTTGTCATAGTTCAAGTCGACTTTTTTGCCTTTCGAAATACCTCTAATCCTTTTCTTATTTGTGGATCAGCCTGGGTTAGCAACCATTTCCAATAGTCAAAAAAGGGTGCGTTTTCCAATGCCTCATCAATATAATCTAATTTGGTAGCCCCTTTTGAAACTTCATCACATTTTTCAATTACTTGTTTGAAATAATCAATCTCTTCTTGTCTATCTTTTATGTATTGGCCATCAACCCCTTCTCTGTCTTGATCGACCTGCAACAACACTGCTCCTGTCGTGTTGTAGAAAGCCACAGCCATACTTGCTTTTGCCAGTAACACACCCTGAATAGCCATGATTTTTGAATACATTATTAGAAAGTTTGATTGAAACTGTTTTCTTTTTTCATCTGACAAATGATCCATAATTGCAGAAGTAAGATCATAGTCACATTTCTTGATAGACATGAAGAATGCCCGAAAGATTTCAGCATCAGTAAAGTTGGCTATCTCTTCAGCGATTTTGTTTCTTGAGTTTGATTGCATATTCTATTACCTCCAATCTTTTTTCAATGTCACCCTGTTCAATGGTTTTGAGTGCAATTCCCGATAAGTAGCCTATTGCTGTTGCCAACTTCGTACTGGTTTTATTCCTTCGCAAATCGTTTATTGTTTGTTCGATTAGCTTCAATACATCCTGCGTATTGGTTATTGCAACTTCATCATCCCTTCCATAGCTTCGTTTTGGACTTTTACCGCCATCATGCACCGCTTGGGTTCGTTTCTCCTTCATCTTTTCCGAATGCCAGAAACAGTAGCTATCGTTTTGGATAGCTTTTGCCTTGCATCTCGTTTTATCTGGTTTTATAAAGTTGCACTGGTTCATAATTACATAAGCTAATGGGTATACCCATCCATAACTGCTTGATGAGATAGCCCACCCTTCCTAATGGTTTCCAATTATCCGCATAGACTCCGATTTCTCTCGGTATGCGTAAGCTCATTACCTGTCCCAAACTCCCGCTGTCGCTGGAGAAGGGGGGCTCTCGTAATGCGTCAAGAGTCGCCCCGCACATTTTTCTGTGTCTGCTTATAGAGACCATTGTTGCCATAGCTCAATGGCAAGCAGTACACCCAAACAGTTATTTTTTTATCCTCGCTCCTGTTTATTCCCACGAGGTTTCAACAATTGTGATATTCGCTTTTTGTAGTCCTGTTTTTTTTGAAAAGCTTCTTTTGTGTAGATAGCCACTTCCCAATCCATAAGTCTTTCGCTGAATTGTTTTATAAGAAAAAATCCGTTTATCTTTTTTTCGGCATAATGATTGCCTTCGAAGAAAGTCAGAAGAAACTGGCGTTTGATCTTGTTCAACCAGACTGGATTTTGTTGATGGTTCATCTTCATATTCATAATTTTGTTACTTGCTGGCAAATATCCTGTCTTTCAAGGTGCGAATCGCATCGGCATATTCCCTGGCTTTGACAGTCAAAGAATTAGACCAGTAATCATTCGATATTTTGCGACAGGCTGTCGCACTTTCAAATACAAACCAATAAAAACCAGAATCCGCCTCTAATCCTATAATCGTTAAATTGGCAGCGACCAAAGCTGAAGCCTCGTAAATGTCTTTTGTCTTATATCTTTCCATATTCAACAGCCTCCTTTCTCATCTTATTAAGAACTTTCAGGAAACCAGATAGGTTGAAATATGCTTCAAAAGCTTGGGATTCAGTCAAAGGCTGCCTCGAAAGAAGTTCGAGTTCCTTTTTGAGCTCTTGTTGTAGTTTTCGCTTCATCTCCATGATGAAGCTATTATGGAAAAATGAAGAAGCCTATTGGCGGTTCTTTTTTGTAGGTTTTTGAACCGCTAATTGTTTCCTAATTTCGCTCAATCTTTTCCTAATATCAGAATCATCCAGGTTTATTCCATGTTTATCATTTACGATTGCACTCACTTGAGCAGTAACACTCCTTGGTTTCTTCGGCCAAGCCATAACTTCTTTCCATGCCTCAAGGATTATTAAATCTTCGTCAGAAAAACCTGGAGCCCAGATTTCAGGAAGTTGTTTTTGATAGTTTTTGACTTGATTCCAGATTTTTCTTATGTCCTCAAGGTTTGTATCTTTGAAAATCTGAACAAAAAGACCTCGCTGCCAACCCGATTTCTTGTCAAAATCATCACGCATAGTTATTTGTGTACCCCAATCAGGTAGATCCAGCATCCCTGATTTTATAAAAGCAGTAATCTTTGATCGCCAATTTTCAGGTAAAGACTTTGCTAACTTTTTTACTTCCTGATCCAATTCCGCCTCATTACCACCCGACTCATGATACTTCTTTCGAATCTCCTCACAGCGATCCATAAACCATTGGCTGTTAGAAATAGTCCTGAAAATGTTCTTATTCCTCCTATTTGTTTTATCCATATTCATCTGTGTGCAATTGTACCAAAAAACACTTATAAACCTATAACTTTTGACTGATGATTGGAGTATAATTAGGCTGAAATGGAGATGGAAAGATATGTCACTAACTGACAGTGAAATTAAAACTCTTCTTGAGGAAAAAAACGAAACACCCAATCTTGACTATAAACAAGAAATTATCTGGGAAAAATCTAATCGGGAGGCTTGTTTAGAGATAATCAAAGATATACTTGCGATGGCAAATACCAGAAATGGAGGAAGGATAATTTTTGGAGTCACAGATAACGATTTTGAGTTTATGGGAGTTGGTGAAGAAGCATGGAAACAATTCGATGTAACCCCTGTAAACGAGCTCCTACATCGTTATGCAGACCCTATCTTTACCTGCAGTGTCATCAAAAGGGTCATAGAAGACAAAAAAGTAGTAGTAATTGATGTTCCAGAGTTCAATGAAGTACCAATCCTCTGCAAAGAATCTGCATTTGCAGGTCAAAACAACAAAGAAGTATTGAGAAAAGGAGCTCTTTATGTGCGAACTGCAAAATGCAGTAGTGAAGCTATTAGTTCAGTTGAGGACATGAGAAGCATTCTCGGAAGAGGTCTAACAAAGAAAAGTGACGAATTGTTTCAATCAATTCAAAAACTAATTACAGGAAAACCATTAGTCCCCGATAAGGATGCTAATAATCATTATCAGGCCGAAATTAAGCAAGCTCATGAGTATCTGGACAAGGTCGTTAAGGAAGACTTGGGTTATTGGAAAATAATTTCTTATCCATCTACTTACGAGAGTAGACTTACCACCCAGGCAGAGGCTGGTCAAGCAATTGAGGAAGCGAAAGTATTATTGAGAGGGTGGGATTTCCCCCATATTGATACTCATGGAAATACGACAAACTTCAACAAGGGAAAGCAATCTTTTTTGAAATGGGAAAGGCATGAGGAAGGATGGCAGCTTTATCAGAGTGGTTTATTGGTTTGGAAGAAATACTTTTGGGAAGATATTGAGGGACAAAGAAACCAAAAAGAAAATAGACCGCTATTATCATTTGTTGGCGTGATCTACTCTGTTACAGAATACATGTTATTTTTCAAAAGACTTTATGCTGAAAAATTGAATGTCGAATCAATTCGAGTTCAGATAGAGTTGGGCAAATGTAACAACCGACAATTGGCATCCTTTGAATCAATGGCCCACATCTGGGAATATATTTCAGGCGAGGATAAAATAATGATTGAGAAAGATATCAATGTTGTTGAACTTCAAGCTTCGTTTCAAGATGTTGCAAAAGATATTATCAAAAACATTTTTATGCTATTCAACTGGAACGATCCTGCTGATTCGATGATTGAAGGTTGGCAAAAGAAACTTACAGAAAGAGGTGGTATATAAAATATGGACTTAAACAAAATTATTGATAAGAAAATGCTTGAAGATACATTAAAACAGGAGTTTGAAATTACTCTTCAAGATCGAATTGATAGGTATTTGAAAGTAAAACCTCATGGGATAATCCCAAATACCCCTTTTGCTCGTGCCTCTTCGGAATGTAGCAAGGCGTATCGTGATGGTCAATTTTATGGTTGCATATCCTTAACACAATCAGTCACTGAATCGTTAGTGAAGTTTTTGTGTAAATGCAATGGATGGAAACCAGACAAGGTTTTTGAAAAAAACATCGAAAAGCTGGAGAAACGAGGCATTATTACATCCAAACAATCAAGTGATTTATTAGAAATATGGAAGAACCGAGATGATTACCATCATTTGAATGATGATGTGGAAAGCGACTACTTGAAGTTGATATTGCTGGCAGAAAGTAAATTACTGTTATTGAACAAAATTGAAAAACAAGTTTTTGATTTTTCAATTGACAAAGGTGTACTTGTACCAAAAACCCCAAAATACTGGACTACAGGCAACCAAGTATTTTTGAGGTTGGATTAAACTAATGTAATTACAATGGAAGATATACTTCAAATACCAGATTTTTATAATGAAGTTTTTTGTATAACTGACAATCCTATTTTTGGAGCTGTTATATCCTCTTACTTCAATGAAGATAACCGATATTTTTCCTTACTGGAAGCTCCAAGATTGGCACGACCAGACGCATCAAATGAGATGATGAGAAGAACTAATTTGATGGCCAGAATACAGCCACAGGTAATTATATTGGCAGATGTTTCAGACGAAATTGTCCTTGCCTTTACAAAATATGTTCCCATTAGAAAAATGCTCAGGATTAAAACGCTTGGAGAAATTGATTCGATACTCAAAGAAACATTTGGATTCGAAGACTTGGAAAAACTACCATGTAAACCAAGCGAGGTAGCAATTGGACTATTAACAGCCAAATCTCAAAAAAAGCACCTACTCATAGCAGATAAAGCACCTACTATTGCTCTATTAACAAAGAAGCAATCTGCATCAAAGAGACATTTAGTAGTTATAGACGATAACCGATGGATATCTCCAATAATAGCTGCAAATTATGCTTTTTCTATAAACGCAGATTTACAATTCTTCCCTGAAAAAAATGAAGAGGAAATAGAAATTGTTTACGATGACATTTCTAATGCTCGCTGTCATCAAAAATCTGCAAGAGGAAGTGAAGCGAGCAGAAGCCTAATGTCACAGCAACTCACTTATGAATCTTACTTCCACACCAATAAGATTGATGCTGCATTTGTCACTTTTATTACAAGAGGAATTCCCTATGGATATTTTTTCCCCGATGTTCCATCATCCCATCTCTTTTCTTATCCCGATTTAGGAATAACTCTTCTCAATAATCTCTATTATGCACATGAGGTAAAAGGTACAAGATCAGCATTGCTCATTGACCCCGATGTTTTTCCGAAAAAATGGGGCGAAACAGAAACAGGTTTTGTATCAGAAAAATTAAAGAAAATGGGAGTATATGTTAAAGAATTAAGAGGCCGAGAAGCAAAAGTTTATGACACAAGCTTACATATCCAATGGTTCCCTTTTGATTTACTCTTCATTTGTAGCCACGCCAGCCGAATGGATGGCCAAGAGTTTACTATTAAGTTTTCAGATAGAAGTGGAGCCGATCATGAAATCGTTATTGAAGAGGCTGTTTCGTTCGGCCTAACTGATGAGGGCGAAGGTGATCAACGACTTGTGGAAGTAATGAGTTTTATCGGTTTTGTAAGTGTTGATGGTTTTGCATGGAAAGGTAAAAATGAAAAAAGTAAAGGAAGCGTTACAAAAGAAACAATAGAAGATTTTTTAGCAATTCCCCGAGAAAAATGGCAGGTTGTTAATAAAAGAGACATCCCTTATGTGAGAAGGTCAACAAGGATCGGCTTGGCCGATGGTGATTATCAGGCAACCTTTCACGCTTTGTCTGGCGGTGAACTCCCAATCATATTTAATAATGCCTGCGTCTCTTTCTATGAATTTTCAGGTAGATTCTTTTTTGCAGGAGCACGAAGTTATATTGGGACACTAACTCCAATCAACACTGATAAAGCCAAAGAAATAGCTCAACTATTTTTTAACAGTTTAACACTGTCAAAACCTCTCCCTTTGTTGTTGTGGGAAGTGCAAAAAAAGGTTTTTCCCGATCCCGCTAATCGTGTGTATGTGCATATAGGAACTCATTTTTGCAACATTCTGCCACCTCAATCTGATACAAACACTTTTGTGAGCGGTCATATTAATACTCAAATCGAAAGAATGAAAAAAAAATTAAGTAAAGATAACCCGCCCGATGTTACCAGAAATATCCAGAGAGCGGTTAAGTTTCTATCTTCGGTAAAGAGTTAGCTCAACGAATAATTGGCAGGATATTGTTGTGGTATTAGAAATTGTTGCATTTTCCCAAGATCAAAAGAGCTGATTTTATGCCAAATTGTTCGAAGCTCGCTTACTAATGCCTGCAAACCCTTGATGTACTATCATCGAACTCTTCACCTTTGATATAATTTAATTATGCGTAAAATCATAACTACTACCATGATTACTCTTGACGGTATTATGCAAGCTCCGGGAGCCTCAAAGGAGGATGCATCAGAAGGATTCAAATATGGTGGCTGGATGGTTGGTTGGGACGAAGAAGCAGATAAGATAACAGACAAAATTCAAGCCGAACCTTTTGATTTACTCTTTGGAAGAAAAACCTATGATATTTTTGCCGGATACTGGCCGAAGCATGAAGATGAACCACATTGGGGAAAACCATATAGTAAGGCGAAAAAGTATGTTGTCTCACATAAACCAACTACTCTCTCCTGGGACAACTCCGAACTTATCACAGGAGATGTAGTAGAAGAGATAAAAAAACTGAAAAATTCAGACGGTCCGGACCTGTGGGTATGGGGTAGCAGTAATCTTATTCAAACACTTCTTAAAAATAACTTTGTAGACCGAATGCACCTTTGGACATTCCCTATCACTATTGGTACTGGGAAAAAATTATTCGCAGAAGGAACACAACCAGAGCGTTTTAAGCTGGTGGAGGGAAAAATTACCTCAACTGGCATAATATTTACAACCTATGAACCTTCGGAACCATTAACATCGATTTAAGTTTGTAGAAGAATAACTGTTGATTTTGGATTTAGGAAATATTGTATCCTTTCAATATCAAAAGCGTTGATTTTACTCCAAATTGTTCGAAGGTCGCGTACTAATGCCTGC
>JANWIV010000002.1 GCA_025449735.1 Candidatus Microgenomates bacterium
ATGAAGCATGAAGCATGAAGCATGAAGCATGAAGCATGAAGCATGAAGCATGAAGCATGAAGCATGAAGCATGAAGCATGAAGCATGAAGCATGAAGCATGAAGCATGAAGCATGAAGGATATAGGATAAATCTATGAAAAAAATAATTAAAAAACATTGGCTATTTACTATCTTTATCAGTGTTTTTTTTCTCGCACTGGCATTTAAAATAACTACCAGTCCGACTCCTTTTTATGATTGGGATGAATCGCTTTATATCCAAACTGGGATGGAGATGTATTCTAATAATTACTTTTTGTTTCCTGTCTGGCAGGGTGAGATTTGGATGGATAAGCCCCCACTGATTCCGCTTACCTACGCGACAGTGGCCAAACTTTTTTTCTTCATCTCTCCTGAGATATCAACCCGACTTTTCACCCTTGCAATCTCAACAGTAGCTTTGACATTCTTGTATATGCTTTATCAGAAATTATTAAAAGACAACTTTCTTACAATTTTGACCCTTCTGATAACAGTAACGACGCCAATATTTTTACAACGGACTCAGGTGGTGAATTTGGATCTTTTCTTGCTTCTAGGTTGGCTTGGATATTTATTATTTTTCAAAAATAAATTCGCCAGTTTTTTCTTTCTTTTTATTGCGGTGATGAGCAAATCGTTAATTGGTTTTTATCCCGCATTTATGATGGCCGGATTTTACGTTTTTCAATTTATAAGACATAAGATAAAAAAAGAAGAATTAAAATCGGCATTAATTCAGATTGCAATACAAGTCTCAATTCTGTCTTTATGGTTTGTGGCGATGTTTGCTCTTTATGGCAGTGAATTTTTTACGACTCATATTGTTGAGAGTCATTTGCGTCGTGTCACTTCATCTATTGAGTTTCATTTTGGAGAGAGGCTTTATTACATTAACCTAGCTCGTGAGCAATTGGGAATATTTTTTTGGTTGAGCCTTGTCGGACTTGTTGCTGCAATACATAAATATTTCAATCGAGAAAAAGAGCTATTCAAAAGTTTTTATCTTTTGCCTTGGTTTTTGTTTCTTAATTTGACGAAAACGAAAATTTTCTGGTATTTTTTTGCCGCGGTGCCACAGTTTGGTTTTTTAGCTATACTGCCGTTAACATATTTAAAAAAGGGCAAGAAACTTTATCACCTAGCGCTGATTTTAATTACTACGATTTTAATTTATCAATCTTTTATTAAGCAAAAAGTATTTGCCACAGTATATTCAAAACAAGAACCATATTTGGAATTATCTCTTTATGCAAAGGAACGCTGTCGCTCTCTATATGTCTTGCAAGATGCGCAAACCAGAAGCAGTTTTGCGGAACTTGAAGATTTGGGACTTTTGATTTCAACGACAAAATGGTGGGGTAGTCACCCATCGATGGTTTATTATTTTGGTCGCACAATATACTTTTTATATAGCGAAATAGAGCTTGAAAATGAGAATAAAAATATTGCGATTGGTGATTGTTTGGCAATCAATAATGAAGATAAAGCTCTTATCACTGATGACTCATTTACACCATTGAAAACTTTTGGGAGCGATATCCTATTTAGTAAGCAATAAAATAATTATTTAAAGCCGATTTTAGACTCAATGATATATTGTGGTCGATGCTTTGACTCTTCATAGACTCGGCGCAAATATTCTCCTAAGATTCCAATTGAAAAAAGTTGCAAACCTCCGACAAACATGACGAGTATTATGGTTGTGGCAAATCCAGGGACTCGGCTATAGGCGGTGGTAAAAAATTTTAGATAGACAGCACCAATAATTCCCAATAGAGAGATAAAAAGTGATAATAATCCTAAGTAAAACATCACCTGAAGTGGAGCAAATGAAAAAGAGAAAATGCCATCAAAAGCCAGTTTCATGAGGCGCGAGAAATTATATTTGCTTACTCCGCCATGACGACTTTGTCTTTCATACTCAAGACCAATTTGCTTAAATCCAATCCAACTACGAAGCCCTCTTATAAAACGATTTCGCTCTGGCAAGCTATTTAGTGCGCTCACCGCGCGGGCACTAAGAACACAAAAGTCACCAGAATCTAGCGGAATATCGATGCTGGCGACTCGACGAAGAAGATGATAGAAAAAACTATAACAAGCTCTCAATAAAAAATTTTCTTTCCGAGATTTTCGAATCGCATAAACAACATCATAGCCTTCCTCAATTTTTTTAAAAAACCTCGGTAATATCTCAGGAGGATCTTGTAGATCAGCATCAAGGACGGCGACAATTTCGCTGCCAGCGTGTTCAAGGCCGGCAGTGACAGCTACTTGGTGACCGAAATTTCGTGACAAGTTTATTATTTTAACCCGGCAGTCTTTTTTACTGATGTTAAAAAGGAGTTGTGGAGTAGTATCAGTCGACCCATCATTAATAAAGATAAGTTCGTATTCTTGCTTCAATTTGCTTAAAACCTGGCTACATCTTTTATAAAGAATGTCGATATTTTCTTCTTCATTGAAAACCGGTAAAATAAGTGAATATTTCATCTGATATAATCAATTTATAGTTGGTCATCCCGGGCATGACCCGGGATCTAGAATTTTTGTATAGATCCCCGCGTGCGCGAGGATGACAATGGAATCTATTATACCTTAACGATTTGTCAAATTATGTTTGATATTGTTGCAATAATCTCATTTCTAAAGAAAAATATAAAAGGTAGAGATCTCCTTTTCATTTTCGGTTTAATTCTCCTCTATTTATTGAGTAGGCTTTACAATCTCGATCACTTTCCAATTTTTTCTGATGAAGGCATTTATATTAGGTGGGCAAAGGTCGCTTGGCAAGATGCCTCTTGGCGGTTCATCAGTCTTACCGATGGCAGGCAACCACTCCAAACTTGGGGGACAATTGCTTTTTTGAAATTATTTCCTGAGTCAGCGCTATATGCTGGCAGGATGTTTTCGGTCGCCACTGGTTTTGCGGCAATGTCTGGTATGTTTGCGCTACTTTGGTACTTATTCAATAAAAAAACCGCTTATATAGGCACATTGCTATATTTAGTTACGCCATCATTTTTGTTTTACGACAGGCTGGCCTTAGTTGATTCATCGGTGAATGCCGGAGTTATTTGGATAATTTTATTTTCGATTATTTTGGCTCGAACAATTCGACTGGACGTGGCGATTATGCTGGGAGGGATATTTGGTTTTTCACTTCTTTCGAAATCATCAATGAAACTTTATCTCGGCCTTTCATATCTGTCAGTACTTTTTTTGGTTATCAAAGAAGATCATAAATTTGTCGATTGGTTCAGGTTGTCATTTATTCGTGATAAAAAGCTTCCTTTTATAAAGATAATGAATTTTAGTGTTTTGTTTGGTGTTGGCGCTTTTATTAGTTACTTAATCTATAATGTCCAACGCTTGTCACCATTTTTCCATTATGTCGCCGAAAAAAACAAGACCTTTGTTTTAACTGGATCGGAACTTTTGAATGATCCATTTTCCCTTCTTATAGCCAATATTCCCAAGATACCCTATTATTTGTTTTCTGAAATGGGCTATGTTATTCCCATCCTTGGAGTGATAGGGCTGATATTGCTATATCGAAAAAACAAGCCTTTAAGTCTTTATTTAAGTTTATTTTTTATACTGGCATACTTACTAATTGGTAGTGTCGCCAAGGTGCTTTTCCCTCGATATCTATTGCCACTGGGCTCGGTTTTGTTTATCCCGGCCGTCTACCTATTAACCTCTATCGAGCGCAAAAAACAGCTTTTGCTAACAATTCTAATTGTCATCTCAATTATTTATCTTGATTTTACAATTCTTTTCAATTACAAAAATATTCCGTTTCCGGCGGTTGACCGGGGTCAATATATTGAAGGGGTGACTGCCGTCTGGGGAGCTGACGAATTGGTTGAATTTGCGAGACAAAAATCAGTGGAAAAGCCAGTTATTTTGCTTGCTGAGGGCAACTTCGGTCTAATCGGCGATGTCTTGGAGACATTTAAGAAACCCGGAGACAAAATCGAAGTTCGTGGATATTGGCCGCTAGAATTACCACAGCTTATGGAAAATAAGTCTGCACTCGATGACCACTTCGTTTATGCGGTTTTTTCTCATCGCACTGAGTTTCCGACCGATTGGCCACTAAAATTAGTTAAGAAATATGAAAAACCAGTTGGTGAAAATGCGGTCTATCTCTTCGAATTGACAAGATAAATTAAAGCGCTATAATGGCTTTATGGCAAATGAAGAGTTTAAGTCTTCTTGGCAATTACAGGAAATATCTAAATTATTTTATGAGCCCAATGCACTCTTCATAATTGAAAAGGCGGAAACCTCGGGTAGATCTCTTAAGTATTTTGGATTTTATCGTCAAGGGTTTGGTGAGATTTCTGAAGCTGAAGTGATTATGCCCTTTGCATTAACATTGAGTGACGAGGAAGTGGAACTACTGAATCGAGACCATATTTTGAAAGGTGTGGTGCATGAAACAACGCGCGATGCTCAAATTGAAGGAATATTGACAGAAAATTCTATACAGTTTGAAAAAAATTACATACCAGAAACCAACATATTTGGAAGAACTAGAATCTACGTGCCGATTTTTTATTCAGGACAAAGTGCTGACGGTAAAGAATTTCAAGGAACTTGGTCTTTTGAACATTTAGATGGAGTCGAGATGAGTAGTGAAGGTGTTTTTTTTATGACACATGTGCAGGATATTGAAGCATTAAAACAAACTTTTCGGCAAGCGTTGAGTTCAGACGAGAATTAATCCTCATTGATTATAATCAATTCCACTAGTTCTTATTTTTTGAACTCACTAGGTAAAACAGAGTTATTACCACTGTCAAAATAGATAAAACATTGGCGTATTTTCGGACTCGGGTATCTTCAAATCTAAATTCGAGCCTGTAAATCCCTTTTGGAATATTGACCGTGATTAATCTGTAGGGATTATTGTCAGAAATTATAATGTCATTGCGAGGTGTCGGCGACGTGGCAATCTTTGAGATTGTCTCAGAATCGTCCGCAACAATAGGACTAAGATAGGCATGCCAACCTGGGAAATTAAATGTATGCAATTGAAAAGTAATAGGTTCGATTGTTTTCACGTAAAAGATTTTATTGCTGTAATTAGCAAGCTCAATTTTGACATCGGCAGCGCCTGAAGCAACCTTAAAGAGATCTTTGGTTATTTCTTCCTGGTTTATATCGATTATTGTCGTCCCAAGTTCGCTTTTTTTTGTAATCACGCCACTGGGGGCAAATTCAAAACTGCTTCGACTGATTCTCCAAGCGATTTCATCATAGGTGGTGCGTTCGGCGTCGGACGTTTGGATAAACCGCTGGGGTGCAAAATATTTTGATTGAATTGACAATATAAGCAATATTGTTAGTATAGGAATTAGCCACTTTGTCATTCCCGATTTAATCGGGAATCTATTTAATAAGGATAGATTTCGTATCGAGTACGGAATGACATCGGTTTGAAGTAACTTTGTACCTTGTTCTATGGCAAACCCTCCGATAAGGGCAACAAAAATTGCCGTAAATGATAAGAACCGCCAAGGAAATTGAAGATATTGCAATGGTTTGATATTATTCCAGATGAACTGAGAGTAAACAGTGGTCATGAAAAGGGAGAAGAGCATAAGAATGAAACATGAAACATGAAACATGAAACCGGGAGGAAACTTCCTTTTTCTTCTAAAGTAGTTCGTACAATTTATTAAAATTAGTAAAAATCCGACTGCAATTATTCCGATATAGATTTTGCCTAGTTGAAATGACATGCCATCAGCCCCTCCAGCAACTGAGCCCCCGAATCCCCATTGTGACCACCAGAATTGAAAAGGTAGTACATAGTGCAGTTTATATGAAGCCAGCTCAGTAAGCAATATGCTATCTGTCAAGGTATATTTTCGTTCAAGCATTGAAGGCAACCAATAGAAAGCAGAAAGCCCCAACGAGATAATGCTACCCAAGATTGAAAATACAGTAAATCTTACCCAGGATATCGATGAGATTCTTACGTCGCTCTGCTCCTCAGAATGACAAAAAAGGTTAAAAAAAATAAAATAAATACTTAGAAATAATATTGCCGGCACCGCGATAAATGGATGAGCTAAAATTAAAAGAGCAAACCAAAAAGCAAAAATGAAGCTTTGTCTCAATTCGGGTTTTTTATGCAAGTTATAAAAGGAGAGAAATACCATTGGAAGCAAACTCATGGCAAAAAATTCTGCAAAAGCACCTCGAACATAGATGGTGGCGGCTCGGTAGCCAAAATAGGTAAATAATGCTGTCGCAACAAATGACGAGCCTTGAGTCATAAATTTGCTTGCCAGTTTGTACATCCCAATAGCACCGACAATAATGCCGACTATCACCATTAGCTTTATCGCGACGATATATGAGGCGCCAAGAATTACAAAAAAATCAGCAAGGTAATAAATCAACGGTGGATAGAAGTTAAACAGAGGATAGCCAAAGCCAAATCCAAGAGTGTCGACCCACCGTGGGTAAAGATTTCCTTGAGTAATTGCGCTGTGGAGCAAATGGAGTCGGGCGATATGTTGATCATCATGCATCGGAAAATAGCTATTATTAATCAAGTTTATAAAAGCAGGGATTGTTATAATGAACAAGAGCAGATAGAAAATTATTTTTTTTGAAGGTTTGATAAAAAAAGACCTCATGTTTTTATTGTATAACAAGTAATCTATTTTTACAGTTTTTGAGATTTTATGAATTGGATTAAAAATATACATTTATACTTTTACAATTTTTGGTGCCTGAGTAACGGGTCAAGAATCTGTAGATAATTTTTCTGCGAGGAACACCACGGCAACGGCCGTCTCCTGGCGAAAAATTCTCAACAGCTTCTAAGCTGCCTCCACAAGTCACAAAAATCGCAAAAGATAGAACAAGATAAATATTCAACTGATAGTATTTAATTAATTAGAAAATACATATGAATGAGGATATACAACAGGTAAAGAATCGTAGTTTTGCCAGTGTAGTGAGTCTGATTGGTCAAAGTTCTTATTCCGCTATCATTGGCTTTGCGGCATTTTTCATCCTTACCTTGAAATCAGGAGTCTATCTTTTGGGTGTATATGGGACGGTTCTTGCGACCATGTCGGCATTTACTTATATCACTAACCTTGGTCTTGGGGCGGCGATAATGCAAAAAAAAGAAGTCAATCAAACGGATCTAAGCTCGGCTTTTTATCTGCAGTTTGTCTTGACAGTAATCGCGGTTATTCTCGGATTTATTTTGACGCCACAAGTGTTCCAGTTTTATCACGACCTGCCCGAGTCGGCAATTATGCTTTATTGGGCCCTGTTATTTTCTTTTTTCATTTTGTCGTTAAAGTCAATTCCGTCTGTACTATTGGAGCGAGAAATTCAAATTTATAAAGTGGTCTTTGTTCAAGCAGTAGAAAATACGGTATTTTATGGAGCAATAATTGTTCTTGTTTTCATGGGTTATGAACTGGGCAGTTTGATCTTTGCGGTGATTGCCAGATCTCTGGTGGGCTTAATTCTTATTTTCATATTGCGACCATGGCGGCCAAGGCTGCTTTTTTCACTCTCCGCATCCAAGAGTCTCCTTGCCTACGGCTTGCCTTTTCAGGGAAATTCATTTCTAGCTTTAATTAAAGATGATTTGTTGATTATTTATTTAGGCGGTGCAATTGGTCTGCAAAATTTAGGAATCGTTATGTTTGGTAAAAAATATGCGGAATTTTCAATTCGCATTATTATGGACAATCTAAATCGGGTGGCTTTTCCTTTATTTGCTCGTTTTCAGAATGACAAAGAACTGCTTCAAAAATCGCTCGGTAAGGTTTTATTTTTCAATTCACTTTTAATATTCCCAGCAATTGTTGGCGGTATTTTTGTCTTTGACGCGGTTCTAAAAATCATGCCTGGGGGATATTATGAAAAATGGAATGGAGCACTTTTTTCATTCTATTTCTTTTCAATCTCTAGCCTGTTAATTTCACAGTCGACGCCTTTCATCAATTTATTTAATGCGATTGGCAAGGTAATTCTCAGCCTTGGTTTTATGGTCTTGTGGACTACGCTTATTTGGCTTTTAGTACCATCACTTATTGTTGTAATGGGCGCGAATGGTATATCAGTCGCCTTTATGCTTATGGCGACGTCGGTTATATTTGTTGTCATTCAGGCAAAAAAATATGTCGAATTCTCACTTTACGAGCACATTAGAATTAGTGTCGTTGCCAGCTTTTTGATGATTGCCATTCTTCTTCCAATGCGACTAATTTACACATACGTGTATCCAAATTCTTATATTTTTATTTCAGTTTCTGTCCTGTCCGGCGCAGTAGTATATTGTCTCAGCGTCTATTTTCTTAAAGGGAGAGCATTTATCGATGAGTTGGTATCTTTAATGAAGCCGCTTAAAATGAAATGAATGACAAAAAGGTCGCCATAATTACTGTTAACTATAATAACGACTCTGTTACTGATGATTTCCTAATATCTCTAAAAGAATCTGTTAAGGATAGTTATCAAGTATTTATCGCTGATTTATCAGATCAAATTAAAGACAAAGTTTTGACTGATGAAAATGCAGTAATTATTAGAGGTGAAAATAAGGGTTATGCACATGGTATCAACCTAGGAATAAAACAAGCGATTGAGGCTGATTTTGATAAATTTATTGTCATTAATAATGATACTCTAGTCGGCTCTGGGTTTACCACTTTTTGTTTTGACTCGATACAAAAAAATTCTAAAACAATAATAGGCGGCAAGATTTTTTACGCGAAAGGATTTGAATATCATAAAGATCGTTATCCCGAAAATGAGAGAGGTAAAGTCCTTTGGTATGCCGGTGGTAGGGTTGATTGGAAGAATGTCATTACTCATCATATTGGAGTTGATGAGGTTGATCGTGGTCAGTATGACGCACCCGTTGAGACTGAATTTGTGACCGGGTGTTTGATGTGTTTTGATCGCCAAGTCTATGAAGCGGTCGGGCTTTGGGATGAAAGCTACTTTCTCTATTATGAGGATGCTGACTGGTGTGAACGAGCCAAAAGAAGCGGAGTCAAATTAGTTTATGATCCCTCAATTGTCATTTGGCATAAGAATGCCCAATCTACCGGTGGGCCGGGATCAAAGCTACATCAAAATTATCAAGAAAAAAATAGAATAAAATTTGGTCTAAAATATGCTCCGCTGAGAACGAAATTGCATCTACTTAAGAATATTATTCTGTAGATTTACTTACCATCGGGGCCATAGTGATGATAGACGCCATGGCGATGGGCCCGGGCGAATGCATCGGTGCCAACGGGTTCGTGTAGTTGGGAAGATCGATTCTGAAATGATTCTATTGGGGGGCGATTCGGTGTGAGATTGTTTTGAGCTTTATTAGGCGAGACTTCTGTTGAGGGTGTTGGTACATGGCGCTCACTCATAAAGCTTAGATTAAATAATATTTATCCTATTGTCAAGCCTTTTTTTCATGAGTCAATTTTTTTCTGTCTATAAAAATCAAATATATAAGGGGAAGCAACCCCAGAGAGTTGACAATAAATAGGGCAATAAACCAATATTTTCGGCTGCTTTGGCTGGCTTTCCAAAGTGAGTAGCCTCTTAGTATTGAGTCTCCAATAATTAGCGGCAGGAGCCAAGCAATATTTTGTTCGATGAAACTAAAATCACGAGTTGTCATTAATTTATTTTACTGCTTTTTTATATTTTGCAACAATATAAATAAGGTTAGTAATCATGGCGACAATAATTATTTGGTGTTTGAGGAGAACCTTTTCCGGACTATCCCAGCCACCCAAGAAAATGTAAGGATAATAAGATAGTAGCAGTCCGAAGAAGAGGAAACTCAAATTTTGGACAAAATTAAAATAATAAGGAATAAAGATTAGTAGATTTAAAAAATACCAAGGCTGGACTTCACCTTTGTAACTGACATAGATAATTGTCATAAATATTCCAATCAATGACAATGCTGGCCATATTTTGTCATTGCGAAAGACCTTAGGGAGCGCGGCAATCTTATGAGATTGCTTCGTCATATAATTCCTCGCAATGACAGACAGGGAAAGCAACATTGCTGGTATTGTCATATATTTTATCCCAGCTGATAAAAAGAGCAGACTAGTGCTAAAAATCCAATTTATTCCTTTATTTTTTTTGAGAACTTTAAATATGCGGTGGGTTTCATTATTAGTAAACAAAATAAAGCAGACCCCAATGAGCCCCAGAGATAAAGCGATTAAATCGTTATGATTATTTACCAGTCCCTCAATAATAACTAAGGGGCTGGTAGCAAAAAAAAGTGCCCAAGTCCTATTAATTCTATTTAAGCAGTAGACCGTCGACAGGTAAAACAGGGAAAACATTAATTTGAAAAAAAGGAAGTTTAAGACAAATTTACCCAGTGCTAAAAAAGAGGGAATAAGACTTAATATGAGCCAAGAAGGTCCATATGGATAAGTGCGATGAGTCCAATGCATAAATCGGATCCAAGGGTCGGCAGGGAAATCAAGGGCGGTTTTTAAATAAGGATTCTGGCTATAACTTGAGACAATTTTGGCATCAAAGAGATAATTAAAAAAATCATGGGATAAAAGCGGATATGAGAAGAGCAATAATCCTGAGATTAAGACGGCTAGTTTAAATGGATTTACTCGTTTTGATTTAAAGGAAAAGTAGTAGTGGAAACTAGATAATAAAATAATAATCAGCAGGTACAGGCTAAAAGAAAGTGACCTTTGATAATAGCCAATAATTACCATAAAATTTCGAAATGATGTCCAAGCCCAAGAATTTATTAAGGTTAGATTAGGATCAACTAATACATATGAATAAAAGAGAAGAAAGATTATTAGAAATCCATAAATTGCTACGATTATTTTTTCATTTAATTTTTTCATAAGCAATAAACTTTAATTCTAAGTCAATGCAAATACGTTTACAATTGATGTATGATTATTGATATGAGGACGCCTTCAATCACAGTTATTATAACTGCCTATAACGAGGAAAAAAACATAACCGATTGTATTACCTCAGCTCGCTTATTAACTGACGATATAATTGTCATCGATACTGAAAGTACCGACAAGACAAATTCTCTTGCGAAGAATACTGGTGTAAAAGTTATATCCATGCCTTATTCTCGTATTGTAGAGCCAGCTCGTCAGTCAAGCATCGGCCGTGCTAAGGGTGACTGGATACTGATCCTTGATGCCGATGAAAGAATTAATGAAGAATTAGCGAGCGAGGTTAAAAAGGTAATCTTGCAAGATAAATATACCCACTACAAAATTAATCGAAAGAATTTTTTTGGGAAAGTTTGGCTTAAATTTGGCGGCTGGTGGCCAGATTCTATATCAGGAAGACTATTTTTGCGTCGTAGTTTTATTTCTTGGGACAGTGCGATTCATTCAAAGCCGGTGATTAAAGGTGAAGAAGGTCATTTGAATAGCTTAATTCTTCATTATTCGCAGGGAAATCTTGAAAAGATGGTTGAAAAAACCGCTATTTTTGAAGATATTGAATCAGATTTACTTTTACCTCAGACGAGCTTAGTAAATACCAGTACTTTCTTTAGGAAATTTTTTGGCGAGTTTTATCGACGAATGATAAAACATACCGCTTTCCTTGATAGTAGGCTTGGAATTATTGCCGCGCTTTATCAATGTTATTCAAAGACGGTTACTTATCTTTATCTATATGAAAAACAAAACAATCGCCGTATTTAACCCCTATTTAGATGTGTTGGGTGGAGGAGAACGTCATATATTATCTATTTTGCAGGTTTTTGAGGAGTCTGGATATCAAATTGATTTGCTTTGGGATGACAAATCGATAAAGGAAAAACTTTCAAACATGTTGAATATTTCCTTTTCTAATTTGAAAATAAGGAAAAACTTTTTACACTCAAAAAATTTGCTATCAAAACAATTTAAACTTTCAAAATACGATCGTCTATTTTATGTCACCGATGGGAGTTATTTTTTTTCCAACGCGAGAAGAAATTATGTTTTTTGCATGTATCCCAAGCTTGAACTATTTAATATGACGCCTATCACCAAACTCAAATTGAACAACTGGTCTTTTATTGCTAACTCACATTTCACCGCTGAATTTATCAAGCATTGGACGGGGAGGAAGGTGTCGGTAGTTTACCCATATATAGACAAAAAGTTTTTTATAAAAGAAAAAAAAGCCAAGCATTCGATTCTTATGGTCGGCCGTTTTTTTGATCATCTTCATTCTAAGCGACATGATATTGTCATAAATGCTTTTATTGAGCTTAAGAAAAATCATGTCGATATGGAAGATTTCAAACTTATCATTGCTGGAGGGCTGAAAGAAGGAGAAGATGAAAGTTATTTTAAAAAATTGAAAAAATTAGCCGAAGATCGACATGATATTAATTTTGTCATTAATCCGGATTTTGAAAGCTTAGTCAAACTTTATCATGAAGCGATGTTTTACTGGCATGCTACTGGATTTGGAATTGATCAGGGAAAATTTCCAGAACGCACCGAGCATTTGGGACTAACTCCTCTTGAGGCAATGGCGAGTCAGTGTGTCGTTTTTGCTCATAATTCTGGAGGACCAGCCGAGACGATTGAAGATGAAGATACCGGTTTTTTATATAGCTCGATTCAAAAGCTTGAAGAAAAAACTCATGAACTATTTATTGATAAAGACGCTCGGCTAAAAATTGCCCAAGCAGGCGCCGACTATGTTGATGAGACATTTTCATATGCCACTTTTAAAGATAATATAAAAAAAGTTTTTAGAATTTAATTTTACCTATTTATGAATCTCTCAGTTGTCATCCCAGTCTACAAGCAGAAGGAAATGTTTCTTGATAATCTGCAAAATAATATCGCCTTTTTATCCGGATGTGAAATAATCATAGTCGATGATGCCTCAGGGGAGGGGATTGATAAAGAATTGAAAAAGTTTAAGCAAGTGAAATATTTAAAAAATCTCAAAAATCAGGGTTTTGGGCAATCAGTAAATAAGGGTGTGATGGCGGCAAGGCATGAGTATGTCATGCTACTCAATTCTGATGTTAGACTTAAAAATGATTCTTATAAAAAAGCCCATAAACTCTTAAATCAAGATAACGCTCTTTTTGCAGTTTCTTTTGCCCAACGTCAACCAGATGACAGTATTGTTGGGAAAAATACCATTTTTTTTAAAAGTGGACTGATTCAACATCGAGCCGCTTATGACAAGGCTTTTTCTCCCAATGCCTGGGCTGAAGGAGGAGCATCTATGTTGAAGAAATCTTACTTTAAAAAACTGGGAGGATTTGAAAATCTTTACAGCCCTTTTTACTGGGAAGATATTGATCTTTCATATCAAGCGTACAAAAATGGCTGGCAAATTATTTTTGATCCAGAAATTGAAGTTGATCATAAACATGAATCAACAATTGGTGCTTATTTTGATAAAAAAGCGGTGATGGTCGTGTCTTATCGAAATCAATTCACTTTCATGTGGCTAAATATTACCGATAGACTGCTTTTATTGCTTCATATGCTTTCAATTCCTTATCTATTGCTTTATCATTTGTCAAAAGGAGATAGAGCATTTTTTATTGGTTTTTATCAGGCTTTATCTCGGAAGTCGGAAGTAAAAAGAGTTAGAAAAATAAGAGCGCAAGGATCAATCGTTCCCGATAGAAAAATTTTAAATAAATTTCATGAATAAAATCGCAAAAGCCATTGTCTTAGTCAGCATTTTGATTGCAGTATTTTTACAGCTTTATAATAGAAATTCTGTCCCCATTTGCTTAAACGGTGATGAGGTTGCTTTTGCCTATAACAGCATTTCGTTGTCGAGCACGCTTCGTGATGAGCATGGACATTTATTACCATTACGCTTACAATCGTTTGATGATTTTAAATTACCGCTCTACTCTTATTTATCAATTCCGTTACTTAAGCTTTTTAGTCCTGACTTGTTTTCAATAAGAATACTAAATATCCTACTCGGAATTGCTTTTGTACCGCTGATTTATCTTCTCGCTAAGGAGTTTTTTGAAAAAGAGAAGGTGTCGCTTGCAAGCGCAATTCTTACTAGTTCCACTTTGTGGATATATATTCTTTCTCGCCACGCTCACGAAGCAGTACTCTCGGCTTTTTTTGTCTTGCTGGCTTGTTATTTCTTTTTGCAATATCAAAAAAAGTCACATCTTGTTTTTTTGCTAGTAACAAATTTATCATTATTACTTTCAACGTTTTCTTATCATACCGGAAGAATATTTTTTGTTTTTTTTGCTGCCTATCAACTATATTTTATTTTGAGAAATCTAAATAAAACCGAACTTCAAAAGAAAATACTACAAGGATTAATTATTGTTTCAATACTGGCAGTTCCTTTCGTTGTTGATTATTCATATGGTGCTAGTCGGGTGCAAAATCTACTTTTTTTTAATAGAGCCGGTTTTCAGATGAGACTTGATGAATATTTAGGAGAGCATCCAGTGCGGGTAATCCATAATAAAGGGACAGAAGCAGTGCGCGAGCTAACTTCAAGATATTTTTCCCAACTATCAACTGATTTTTTAATTAGAGATGGAGACAAAAATCCCCGTTTTGGATTTGAGGCGATGGCGCCGATCTCGCCGGCATTATATTTATTGACCTTAATCGGTCTTTATTTCCTCTATGCCGATCGCCAAAAAGCACGTCATCAGTTGTTATTGTTGCTGCTGATCAGTCCGCTTGGTAATGCCCTCACATTTCAAGAAGCGTCAATAACTCGGGTCTACTTTATGATATTTCCAATAATTCTTATTTCGGCATATGGGCTGGTCAGGTTTCTTGAATCAATTTCAAATTTTAGAGTTCGTTATGTGGTTTTTGTTTCCATTCTAATGATTCACGGCTTTTTCTTATTTTTTGCCTGGGATGTTTATCTCAATCATTATTATAATCGTGCCTATGTGACAAGAAGCTGGCAGTGTGGTTATCATGAACTCTTTGAGGATATCAAATCAGATTTAGACAAATTTGATCATGTATATATTACGGAAAGATATGGCCAACCCTATATTTTTGCCCTTTATTATCTAGGAATAAATCCAGCGGACTATCAGCAAAAAGCGATTATTAGTCCCCCTGACGAGTACGGATTTTCTCAGGTGAAATCATATGATAAATTTATTTTTGATTTCATGCCGGAAAAACTAAGTGAGAAGAAAAGTCTTTTCATTGGCTTTCCTGACGAATTTAATGGCACCGGGATTAGTGAGGTTGACGTGCGCAAAATAAAATTCGGTAGAGAAGAAATTTTTTGGGTCTATGAAAATAAATAATATATTTACTCCTGGTCAATTCTAGATATAAAGCAGTATCGCCAGGTTATAGAAGGCGTGGATTAGAATCGGTGGAATCAGACTACGCCTGTCAAGGAAAATAAAGGAATTAATAAGCCCAAGAAAAATATCCATGGCAATGACAATGAGCAAGGTACTACCGGAAAGGCTAGCATTGGTCATTATGCTTGGGATATGAAGCACTAAGAAAATACCGGCGCCTCCAAAAGTGGAGGTATAGATATTTTTAGAATCTTCATATAAGCGCTTGACAACAAAACCCCTTGAAATAATTTCTTCAGAAAAAGCGGTAGTGAGAGTGAGAATTGAGAGGAAGATAATTCCAGTAGCGCTCATAACACTAAGTCCAGATATAGATCCTGTTTTTAGATATTTAGCGGTAACTATTGTCGCTATAAGTAATAACCCTATTCCAACACTGATCAATAAGTCAATTCTGAGATTTTTACTCTTAAACCAAATTCCTTTTAAAAAATTGGTCTTTTCTTGAGAAGTGATATACCAAAAAATGGGCCCTATAAATATCATTGGTTTGGCAATAAATTCATCAAACCAGACTGGAAGATGAAGTTCTTTTCTATAGAAACTCCAGATGATTAAAATGACGCCAAATAGAGTGAGTGATTTCTGTAGCGGTGAGGCATCTTGTTTCATAAAACTTAATAATAGGCGTAACTTAAATAAAAATCAACACAGAGGTGATTATTTCTTGGTTTTCCAGATAAACAGATTGTAGACGGTGTATGAATAAGGAATGATTACAAATCCCAAAATTAGTGCCTTGTATAAGAACCAAAAACGAACTCCGAAATGATCAGTGAGAAATCCGAGCATTATAATTTGCAGACTGACTGAGCCAATCGATGCTAATACAAATTTGGAGAAAGCTTTAATAAATGAACTAGCAGTGTTTTCTACTTTTTTGAATGAGAAGCTCCAGAAATTATTTAGTAAGAAATTAGTTATTACCGCTAATGTGGCGCTGAGTAATGTTGAAACTCTCACTGAGAAAAAGAGTTGTTCGATAAATATATAGGAGACACCAAAATCAATTCCGGCAGTTAAAAAGCCAACGATGACATAGCGGACGAAAGGCGAATTCATCAAAATATACATGAGATTTCTGAAGATGAAGTCAAGAGTGTCAATTTTAGAACTGCCAGCGACACGATTGCGAAAAACTAGTGGCACCTCGACAATATTTAGCCCATCTTTAATGGCGCGATCAAGAGTGGCGATTTGGAAGGTATAGCCATCATAGGATTTATAAGAGGCCAAAGTCTGTTTAATAAAGTTAGCGCTAATCGCTTTATAACCGGTGGTCCAGTCATGAATCTTAAATTTCATAAAACCGAGTCTGAGCACTAAGCTATTACCTACATAGGATAAAAATTTGCGCTCGATTGACCAGTTTTTGGGAATCGATCCTCCCTTGATATAGCGACTGCCGATTACATAATCGGCACCTTGATCGATTGCAGTAAGAAAGGTTGGAATAAGAGTTGGATCATGTTGCATATCCGAATCCATTTCAATAAAAGTGTCGGGACTTAATTTTTCCAGTCCATAGGCAAAACCGCGACGATAGGCATTGCCTAAGCCTTTTTTATCCCCCGATATTAAATGAAGTTGGGGATATATTTTTTGTAGGCTAGCAACTACTTCGTCAGTTTTATCAGGAGAAGAATCATCAACGACCAGAATTGAGACCTTCCAACCTTCGATAGCCT
Organism: Candidatus Microgenomates bacterium; assembly: GCA_025449735.1. GTDB lineage: Bacteria > Patescibacteriota > Microgenomatia > UBA1406 > HO2-37-13b > JANWIV01. Next base: position 17,081 of record JANWIV010000002.1, read on the forward strand.
CAGTAATATTAAAGATTTCCGGGATGAGTTTGGTAATATTTTCCCGCTCATTATATGTTGGTAAAACTACTAGCGCAGTTTTCATAGTGATTTAAAATATTCTACTGTTTTTTGAAGTCCTTGAGTGAGAGGAGTATTTGGGCTCCAATCAATTAGATTTTTGGCACGAGAAATATCTGGTTTGCGCCTGACCGGATCATCTTTTGGCAACTCCTCTGAAAATTCAATATTGCTATTGGAATTCGTTAGTTTAATAATAATTTCGGCGTATTCTTTGACTGAATGTTCCTCGATTGCGCCAAGGTTGACAATGCTCCCTTTTAGCTCTTCGTTTAAGCCAAGAGAAATCAACCCCGCTACTAAATCGTCAACATAACACAAACTCCTAGTCTGGTTACCATCGCCATAGACAGTAATTGGCTCACCGGCTAGGGCCTGAAGAATAAAGTTTATTATCATTCGTTTGTCATCCGACCTCATATTTGGGCCATAGGTGTTGAAAATTCGCACAATTCTTGCGTCTACTTCTTGATCTCGGCCAAAATAAGCTGTCAAGGTCTCACCAAAGCGTTTGGCTTCATCATAGACAGAACGAGGACCGGTAGAGCTGACATTGCCCTGATAGTCTTCTTGTTGTGGGTGGACCAACGGGTCACCATAAATTTCGCTGGTTGAAGCAAAGAGGAATTTAGCAGCAAATTTTTTGGCGAGGCGCAACATTTGTAGAGTTCCTACGGTATTGACCATCATCGTCTCCATGGCCAGAGCGTGATAGCTAATTTTGCTATGATGATTGGGCGAGGCCGGAGAGGCGAGGTGAAAAATAGCATCAATTTTGTCTACCGAAAGGTCAAAAGGTTTGGTCACATCCGCTTCAATAAAAGTAAATTGTTGATTCTTTTTTAACGCTGCGATATTTTGGTTTTGTCCGGTTAACAAATTATCAACACAGATGATGTGATCGCCTTTTTCAAGTAATTTGGCGCATAAATGCGATCCGATGAAACCAGCGCCTCCCGTGACAATTATTGTTCTCATGTCGTTTTTCTACCGACCGAAGCATAAGTGAAGCCCATATCTTTCATTTTCTTCGGTTCGTAGATATTCCTTCCATCAATGATAACAGGCTTTTTAAGTAGTTTTTTAAGTTCATTCAAATCAAATTGTTTAAATTCATTCCATTCGGTGAAAATGATCAAAGCATCTTTGTCTTTTGCGGCGTCGGCGGCTGAGTCGGAATAGCTAATTTTATCTCTCAGTAGGCGTTTCACATTTTCTGTCGCTTCGGGGTCATAAGCGGTAATTTGGTAGTCATCCTCAAGGAGCTTTCCAATGACATAAAAAGCGGGCGCTTCACGGATATCATCAGTATCTGGTTTGAAGGACAGTCCCCAGACACCGATGTTTTTGTCAGGAGCGGTCGCTTTTATTTTTTCATAAAAAAGGTCTTTGATAGCCAAATTTATATCAGTGACACCATGAAGCAAGCCCATATCAACTCCCAAGGTCGTCCCGATATGGGTTAAAGCCATGACATCTTTGGGAAAGCAGCTGCCTCCATATCCGACTCCAGGTGACAAGAAAATGTTGCCAATTCGCCTGTCGAGTCCGATCCCTGTAAGCACCTCTTCGACGTTAGCACCGACTTTCTCACTGAGTAGTGCGATTAGATTGGCGAAGGAGATCTTTGTGGCAAGTATGCTATTGGCGGCATATTTAATCAGCTCTGCCGATTCCAGTGTGCCGGTGACTCGTTCTCCGGTCAAGCCTTCGTGTAGTTTGAGGAGCAAATTAGTCGCTTTTTCATTGTTAGCGCCAATGACAATGCGATCTGGCTCAAATGTATCTTTAAGTGCGGAGCCTTCGCGCAAGAATTCTGGGACTGAGGCAACATCAAAATCAGCCGTCTTAACTACTTCTTTAATAATTGCCTCAATTTTTCGGTTTGTTCCGACTGGCACGGTGCTTTTGCAGGAGACGACGGTATAATGATTGCCAAGGTTTTTGCCGATTTGCTGCGCTACTTCGAGCACCGTTGAAAGATCTGCTTCACCACTAGGTTTAGGTGGGGTACCGACGGCAATAAAAACCACCTCACTTTTATTCACCGCCTCATAACTATTTGTAAAGTGCAGTCTTTTGCTATCAAGATTGCGTTTGAGGACTTCTTGAAGACCGGGCTCGTAGATTATCGGGTCACCGTTTTTAAGTTTATTAAGTTTTTCTGTCGTATGACCGATGACATAAACTTCATTTCCTAGATCGGCAAAGACGCAAGCGGTCACCAGGCCCACATAACCGTGACCAACAAATGTGATTGTCATAAGTGTAAATGATATCGCATGTGGCCAAAAAACTCAAATGAGTTTATCTTCCCAACTGCAGTTTTATTTCTTCCAGCGCCTCGCGGACGGTTTTCATTTTATAGAAGTTATTTTTTGTAGACTTCATCACTGATTTTTGTGGGCGACGAGCCCGATCCTTATAAAATTCTGCAAAAGTGGTTTTGCCAACTAAGTTTTTATCTAGACCAAAACTATCAGCAATGGTTATTGCAAGATCATAGCCGCTTAGGCTTTCGCCACCATTCAAATGATAGATTTCAGGAGCAAAATTATTCATCAAATACTTAAGTCCTGCGGCAATATCATCAATAAAAGTAGGCGTAAAAAGATTGTCAGTGACGCCAGTTATAGATTTGCCGTTTTTAAAGAGTTCCAAAATATTGCGGACTATGTCTGACTTGTTTTGGAATTGGGCGCGATAAGGATAGCTAATGCGCACAATCATCGCATTGCCATGGACAATAGCCTCGCCTTGATATTTGGTCTCGCCATAATAAGAAAGCGGATTAGGGGTGGACTCTTCAGTATAAAAATCTTGCCTGCCATCAAAAACAAAGTCAGTAGAGATATAAATCATTTTTTTGCCCATATTTTGAACGGCGGCAAAAATATTTTGGGTGCCCTCGACATTAATTTTATGAACCGTTTCTTTTTCTGTCTCAGCCCTGTCGACATCAGTATATCCGGCGAGATGAAGCAGAATGTCAAAATTGGTTTTATGAAGCATGGTCTCAACGGCACCGGCCGAAGTGATATCCATATCTTGTTGGGCCAAGCTGACAAAGTCAAAATCCCCGCTTAATAATTCTTTGATTCTTGATCCAATCAGTCCAGTCATTCCAGTCCCAGCAATTATCATAATTCAATTATAAAGTGATTCGCTCATCAAAAATAGGCAATTTATCCCCCATACTTTTATCTTATCTATGGAGTCGAGTTACGGGATACAATTTCCCCCTTTGTCATTCTGAATTTATTTCAGAATCTAAATAAATTGCTTAGATGCTGAAACTAGTTCAGCATGACAAAACATGAGATTGCCGCGCTTTGCTCGCAATGACATTAGTCACCCGCCTGCCAAAGCCTTGTACGACGGGCAGGTGAAAAAGTCAAAAGTATGCAAAAAAGCCTAATGTTTATGATTTTTAAATTAATTATTCCTTAATACTTTATATCCTAATGACCAATTACTCAATTACTTATCGCGCATCTCTTGACTTTTATTAAATATTGTATAACAATGAAGGTCACTTATGATAGATCCAGGACAAGTATTAATTATATCCGCAATTACCGTCATGACGGTACTTTTGACTATTATTGGTGTACAGCTGATTTTTGTGCTTCGTGATCTGCATGGAATCTTGAAAACGGTGAATAGGATAGTTTTCGAGTTTGAGAAGATTGGTATGTCGGTGACCCATGGTTATTCAGAAATCACCGGTTTTGTCACTGGAGTCAAAAAAATGTTTGATGTGGTTGATTTTGTTGCTAAAAACAAAAAAAGCAATGCAAAACACAAATAAATCCCCTGAAAAAAGTCATTTTATGTCCGGATTTACACTCGGCACCCTAGCTGGGGGCACGATGCTATATTTATTTGGGACAAAAAAGGGGCGAGCGGTTCTGTCAAACCTAATGGATATTGCTGAGCAATTTGAAGAAGGCAACCTCGATTTCCAAGGCTTGCTAACTCAAGATGAGGTGAAGAATAAAGGCGTCACCAAGATATCAAGCGGCGGTATACAGGACGTACTGGAAAAAATTCAAGAAGTCATACCAGGGGAAACCATCAAGAAATATTTTGTGAAGGATGAGAGTTAGAGAAAGGGCTATTTTTAAGTGAAAATAAGGAATTTTATAGGACTTTAAAAAACCCTTGACAGAAGTGGTGTTTTTTTGTATACTTCGCTCAACCCGTGGGGAAACTAGCTTAGAGTCTGCCCCAAAATAACTGATAGGTCGATTTCGGCCTGTCTATTTTGTATTTAAAAATCTTTGCCCAAATGAGTTCACCATCCAACAAAAGTAATCACAAAGAGAGAAATTTTATCGGCTCTAAGGATAATTTTGAAGCAACAAACCTCATTGGCATCCAGCTGGCGTCATGGAAAAAATTTCTTGATGTTGACCTCAAAAATATCCTCGAAGAGTTTTTTCCGATTGAAGACTACACTAAGAAAAATTTTCTTCTCGAACTTTTGGAAGTCTCCTATGGTGAACCTAGATATGACCTCGCCCAATGCACTCTTAAAAAACTCACCTATCAATTTCCCGTCTACATCAAGGTAAAGTTGACCAATAAAAAAACTGGAAAAAGCAAGGTGCAAAATGTCTATTTCTTAAATCTTCCCAAAATGACCGAACATGGTACCTTTTTCATTAATGGAATTGAGCGAGCGGTAATAAGCCAAATCGTCCGTGCTCCTGGTGCTTATTTCACGGCTGAGGTGGACAAAACCACTGGTGCTACCGTTTATAATGCTGAAGTCCGACCTTATATCGGTGCTTGGCTTGACTTCACTATTTCCAAAAACAATTTAATTGAAGCCAAAATAAATAAAAGAAGAAAGTTTTTGGCTACCTCGCTAATTCGAAGCTTCAAAGATATGTCTGATAATGAACTCATCAAATTATTTGACGGTCTAGACAGAAAATTGATTGAAAAATATATCCTGCCTACCATTGAAAAAGATGGCAACAAGACTCGAGATGAGTCAGTCATCGAAATCTATAAAAAACTCAGGCCCGGCGAGCCATTGGTCCAGTCAACTGCCTACGAAACGCTTAAAAACCTTTTCTTCAATGTCAGACGATATACCCTGCTTGCCGTTGGCCGCTACAAAATAAACCGAAAATTAGGACTTAATATCCCAATTGAACCTGATAATTTCATCCTTACACTTGATGATGTCGTCTCAATTATTAAATATCTAGTTGGACTAACTGCTGGAACGGGAAGTTTTGATGATATTGATCACTTGGCCAATCGAAGGATTCGTACAGTCGGTGAGCTTGTTGCTATGTATGGAATCAGAGTTGGTATGGTCCGAGCCGAGCGTGACATCAAATCAAGAATGAGTATGACGATGGCTGAGGGAGAAGTTACCCCAGCTCAAGTAGTCAACAGCAAATCATTAATCGCCGCAGTCAACTCCTTTTTTAGAACTAGCCAACTTTCTACAATTATTGATCAAACCAACCCACTTTCTGAAATTGATAATTTGCGTCGGTTGACAGTCGGTGGTCCAGGCGGAATCCAAAAAGAACGCGCTTCATTCTCAATTCGAGACATTTCTGCTTCTCAATATGGGAGAATTTGTCCGATTAGATCTCCTGAAGGACCAAACATTGGAGTCGTTACCTATATGGCGAGTTTCGCCAGGGTCAATGAATATGGATTTTTAGAAACTCCTTATCTCAAGGTAGAACATGAAAAAAATGGCAACAAAACTAAATCAAAAGTCACTAGCACCACCCACTACCTTCAAGCCGACGATGAAGAGAGTTTTCATATTACTCATAATGATGTAAAAATAAGTGAGCAAGGAGTGATAGAAGATGAGAGAGTGACCGCCAGATACAAGGGGGACATTGTTGAGATTGATGCTAGTAAAATCGACTATATTGATGTTTCGCCAAGACAAGTCATTGGACTGGCCGCGGCATTGATTCCATTTTTGCAGCATGATGATGCTAGTCGAGCCTTGATGGGAAGTCATATGATTTGTCAGGCAGTACCACTGCTTTATCCTAGTGCGCCAATAATTGGCACTGGTGGAGAAGAAGTTGTTGCTCAAGCGTTGACTCGAACGATAAAAGCCGAAGAACCAGGAACCGTCGATTATGCTGATGGAGAGCGTGTTATTGTTAAAGGAAATTCGGGGAAAAAGTATGAATATGAGCTCGATCGTTTCATCAAGACAAATAAAGATGTCGTTTTTGATCAGAAACCACTGGTCTCACCTGGAGACAAAGTTAAAAAAGGGCAAATATTGGTCGACGGCCCAGCAACTGACAATGGTGAGCTAGCCGTCGGACAAAATGTCGTTGTTGCTTATGCTTCTCTAGATGGTTTGGGATATGAAGACGGTTTTGTAATTTCTGATCGGTTAGTCAAAGATGATATCTTGACGAGTCTAGTGATGGAAGAATTTATCGCCGATGTCATTGATACCAAATTAGGCCCCGAAGAGTTGACACGGGACATTCCTAATGTCAGAGAAGAGATTTTGGCCAATCTTGATGAAAAGGGACTGGTGACTATTGGAGCTGAAGTCCAACCAGGCGATGTTTTGGTTGGAAAAGTAGCTCCTAAAGGTGAAAAAGAATTGTCAGCTGAAGAGCGACTATTGCGCGCCATATTTGGTGAAAAGGCCAAAGATGTCAAAGACACCTCGCTTAGAATGCCATATGGTAAAAAAGGGACAATTGTCGGCATTAACATAATTGATGGCAAAGCGGAGCCAAATGAGCTTGATCCAGGAATTCTACAGAGAATTATTGTCACTGTCGCTGAGATCAGAAAAATAACAGTTGGAGATAAATTAGCGGGTCGACACGGAAACAAAGGAGTCATCACCAAAATTATGCCAGCGGCCGACATGCCTTATCTTGAAGATGGCACCCCGGTTGATGCGGTTTTGTCGCCACTCGCGGTTCTTAACCGAATAAACCTTGGCCAACTCTACGAGACAATGCTTGGTGGTGCTGCCGCTAAACTCGGCAAAAACTTTGCTTTCCCAGTATTTGATAAGACCAGTGAAGAGTTTATAAAAGCAACTCTTGAAAGCGCTGGTCTTCCATTTGATGGCAAAGTGACATTAATTGATGGTAGAACTGGTATACCATACGAGAAAAAGGTATTGGTCGGTGTCAAATATATGATGAAGTTGATTCACATGGTTGAGGATAAATTCCATGCTCGTTCCACCGGTCCATACTCTTTGGTGACGCAACAGCCTTTGGGAGGCAAATCACAAATGGGAGGTCAACGATTTGGAGAAATGGAAGTATGGGCCCTTGAGGCTCACCAGGTGCCATATGCGTTGCAAGAAATGTTGACGATTAAAAGTGACGATGTCCAAGGTCGAAGGAAAGCCTTTGAGTCAATTATTAAGGGTGTCGATATTCCACAATCAACAGTTCCAGAATCATTTAATGTGCTGGTCAAAGAACTAAATGCCTTGGCGTTAGACGTTGAGCCGGTCGTATAACTAAAATGGACAACAAAACATCATATTCATTCAACAATGCCGATTTTTCGGGTTTGAAAATAATGCTGGCGAGCCCGGATGTCATGACCTCTTGGTCTGAGGGCGAGGTTTTGAAGCCAGAGACAATCAACTATCGTACTTTTAAACCAGAGAAAGATGGACTTTTTGATGAGCGAATTTTTGGTCCCACCAAAGATTATGAATGTTATTGTGGAAAATACAAAAGAATCAGATATAAAGGAATCGTTTGTGATCGTTGTGGAGTGGAGATTACCACAAGCGCCGTTCGTCGCGAGCGCATGGGCCATATCAAGCTAGCGAGCCCAGTAGCGCATATCTGGTATTTCAAGGGAGTATCTTCACCTCTTTCGGTACTGATGAGCATCTCTTCAAACAATCTAGAGCGAATTATTTACTATGCTCTGTATATCGTCAAATCAGTTGATGTTGAAAAACGAGATGCTGCTGAGGTAATTGTGAAGTTGGAACGCAAGAAGGAAATCGATATTATCCAGGTTCAAAAAGATGAAGAGCAGAAAAAAATTGAGGAAGAAGAAGCTAAAGCCAGACTTGATGTTGAGAAAAAGATGAAGAATAAAGAACAGCAAGAGTTGACGATAAGAGAAATCGAATTTAGATTTAGAGAGCGCTACACTAGTCTAGCACAGAAATATAGTGAGCGAATTGCAGAACAAGAGCAGTTTTTTGATCGGATGGAAAAATTGGTTCGCACTGTCGAGCCAATGATGACGGTTGAGGAAGAAGATTATTTATATCTAATGGAGAAGCAGGCGAATGAATTTTTGTCAGTGGGAATGGGTTCAGAGGTATTGCTTGAAATTTTGTCGACACTGGATCTTAAAAAAATGTATGCCGATTTGCGAAAAAATCTCGGCAAACTCAAAGGCGACAAGCGACTAAAAACTCTCAAGAAAGTTCGCTTGGTTGAAGCTTTCTTAAAAGCGAAAATTTCACCTAATTGGATGGTTTTGGTGGTTTTGCCAGTCATCCCTCCAGATCTTCGCCCAGTAGTGCAGCTTTCTGGTGGTAAATTTGCTACTTCTGATTTAAATGATTTTTACCGTCGCGTAATCAATCGAAATAACCGATTGAAGCATTTAATCGAGCTTGGAGCACCAGAGATTATCTTGAGAAATGAAAAAAGAATGCTTCAAGAGGCAGTTGACTCTTTAATTGATCTGTCAAAATCACGTGGCGCTGCTCGTCGCAATGTCCGAACCAAGGCGCTTAAATCATTGTCAGAGGTGCTAAAAGGTAAACAAGGAAGATTTAGACAAAACTTGCTTGGTAAGCGAGTGGATTATTCTGGTCGATCAGTCATTATTGGCGGCCCGGACTTGAAGCTTAATCAATGTGGATTGCCCAAAGAAATGGCACTAGAGCTTTTTAAACCGTTCTTGCTCAGAGAAGTAATTATTCGCGGATATGCTCAGAATATCAAAAGCGCTAAGAACTTCCTTGATACCAAAGATCCAGTAATTTATGACATCTTAGAAGAAATTACCAAAGATCATCCAGTAATGCTTAATCGTGCGCCAACTTTGCACAAACTTTCTATTCTTGCTTTCTATCCAGTGCTAACTGACGATCATGCCATCAAGCTTCATCCGACAGTGTGTGCTGGTTTTAACGCTGACTTCGATGGTGACCAAATGGGAGTCTATGTACCATTGTCAGCCGCTTCCATTGAAGAGGTTAAGACTCGAATGTTGCCAGAAAAAAATCTACTGAAACCTTCTGATGGTAGTCCAATTGTGGTGCCTAATAAAGATATGGCCTTGGGAACCTATTATCTGACGACGCTAGACAAGAATTTTGAAGGCCGAAAAGAAGAAGATATGCGCGCCTTCAGCTCTCCTAATGAAGCATTGGCTGCCTATGATCAGGAACTGGTGGCGACACGAGAGCCAATTAAGGTCAAAATGGATGATGATCTAATTATCACCTCAGTTGGCAGGATTCTTTTCAACCAGCAGTTGCCAAAAGAAATGCAATATATCAATGATGGTGTCAAAGCCTCAGGCCTCAAGAGATTGGTTACTGATGCGATCAAGATCTCTGATGGGGACACATCAAAATTGGCGGAGCTAATTGATAATCTTAAAGAATTTGGATTCAAAGGTGCCACAATCTCTGGAGGACTATCTTGGTCAGTAATGGATTGTTTTATTATTGATGACAAAGCCAGGCTTATTGCTGAGGCAGAGAAAAAAGTGACTCAAATAGTCGAAAACTATAATAAAGGACTGATTACTGATGATGAGAGGCGTCGTATGGTCACCAACATTTGGATTGATATTACCGAGGACATGGCGACAAAAACCTGGGATCTCTTAGCAGATGAAAACCCAGTTAAATTGGCGATCATGTCAGAAGGACCTCGTGCTTCAAGAGAGCAGTTGAAGCAACTATCTTCGATGAAAGGTCTAGTTATTGACCCACTGGGTAAAATTATTGAAGTACCAACTAAATCTAACTATCGCGAAGGACTAAATATTTTTGAATATGTAATTTCAGCTCGTGGTGCGCGAAAAGGGCTTATTGACTCTGCTTTGAAAACGGCAGATGCTGGATATCTGACTCGTCGATTGGTCGATGTCACCCATGACATGATTGTTCGTGAAGAGGATTGTGGTCTTACGACCGGTGTTGTCATTAGTAATACCGGGGAGCGAGGCGACAAGTTCTTGAGTCGACTAGCAGGTCGAGTCTTAGCACAGAGCATAAAAGAAGGCAACAAGATAATTATTGAAGCCGGCACGTTGATAGGAGAAGCGGAAATTAATTTGCTTTCAAAGAAGATTCCAGATTCAGCAGTCGTTAGGTCCCCGCTATATTGCAAGACCGAACATGGTTGTTGCCAATTGTGTTATGGACTGGAGATGTCCTCTGGAAAAATGGTGACCGTCGGTACGCCAATTGGAGTCGTTGCGGCGCAGTCAATTGGGGAGCCAGGAACACAGCTGACAATGCGAGTGCGTCACTTCGGAGGTATTGTCATTGCTGACGTGACTCAAGGTTTGCCTCGAGTTGAAGAGCTATTCGAAGTTCGAACTCCTAAGGTTTTGTCGCCAATTTCAGATATTTCGGGTAAAGTCAGCATCATTGAAGACACTCAAAAAGATATTTACATGATTAAAATCGTCTCAGTAGACAAAGATGGCTCAGAGCGTGAATATCAAATCTCTACGGGTCGAAGACTAAAAGTCGAAGATGGCGAGCTTATTGCCGCGGGTCAGGAGCTTTGTGAAGGATACCTTGATGTCAAAGAAATCCTATCAATCAAGGGCTTGTCTGAAGCACAAATTTATTTGCTTTCAGAAATTCAGAAAGTTTATGAATCACAAGGAATTGCGATTCATGACAAGCACTTTGAGACCATCATTAGAAAAATGAGTGACAAGGTCATTGTTGATGTTGAAGGTGACACTAAGTTTATCATGGGCGAGGTGATTTCTAAATATAAATTTGAAACGGAGAATAAAAAAGTTGTCGCTCAAGGTGGCACGCCAGCGGTTGGTAGAATTTCAATTCTTGGCATTACTCGAGCGGCGATGTATTCGGATTCATGGCTTTCAGCGGCTTCTTTCCAAGGGACAACTAATGTGTTGACTCAAGCCTCAATCCATGGCCAAGTCGATCATTTACTCGGACTCAAAGAAAATGTTATAATTGGTCGCCTCATTCCGGTGACGGCAGCACTGCTAAATAAATATTATGGTGAAGAGGAAGCAACACCTGTTGAGCCGGCAGAAAGCCAAACTGCTGACGAACCAGTTGTTGAAGAAACAGCTACTGAAGAAACTGCTGTTGAAGAAACAGCCGTTGAAGAAGCTCAAGCACCAGAGGCTGAAGTGACAGAAGTTCAAGAACCAGTTGAAGCAGTAGCTGAGGAGCCAGTTGAGGAGCCTGTAGTTAACTAATATTAATTTTAAATTTTTATTTTTAAATTTTAAATTGCAACCATGTCAACAGTACAACAATTAATCAGAAAAGGACGCAAAGTAAAAAAGGTCAAACAAAAAGCCGTCGCTTTAAAGACCGTTTACAATGCCTTAAAAAGAAAAAGAGTCCTAAGCAATAGCCCGTTTAAACGAGGTGTTTGTACTGTGGTGCGAACTGTTACCCCGAAAAAACCAAACTCAGCGCTGCGAAAAGTCGCCAGAGTCAAGCTTTCTAATGGGATGGAAGTCACCGCCTATATTCCGGGAATTGGTCACCAACTAGCGGAACACTCAGTAGTTTTGGTTCGTGGTGGTAGAGTCAAAGACTTGCCGGGAGTGAAATATCACATTGTCCGTGGCGTCTATGATACCACCGGAGTTGAGGGAAGAAAAACCGCTAGATCAAAATATGGTGCCAGAAAAGTTAGCGCCCAAAAAGGAATTGCCGCCTCATAATTTGTAATTTGTCATTTGTAAATTTAAATTAATATCATGCCAAGAAGAGGATATAAAAAAAGACCAGATTCAACCGATCCAGTCTATGACAGTATGGAAGTGGCCAAATTAATTGGTTATCTTATGGTTGATGGTAAAAAATCTGTCGCCGCCAGAATTGTCTATCGCGCTTTTGATTTGATCAAAGAAAAAAATTTGAGCCCAATTGATGTTTTGCACAAGGCCTTGCAAAATGTAGCGCCTACTCATGAGGTCAAACCGAAAAGAGTCGGGGGAGCTTCGTATTTGGTGCCGATGGAAACGAGGCCTGGGAGAAAGATTTTTTTGGCATTCAACTGGATTATTGATGCCGCACGTGGCCGAGCCAACAAAGAATATCATACTTTTGAGGAAAAGCTCGCCACTGAGCTAATGGATGCTTATCAACAGCAGGGCAGTGCGGTCAACAAGCGAGTTCAAATGGAGAAATTAGCAGATCAAAACAAAGCATTTGCTCATTTTAGATGGTAGGCAATTAGTAGTTGGTATAATGTAGTAAGTATGATGGGTCAGCAAAAAAATTTTATTTCCCCCATAATACATTCTACTCAATACATACTTCATAAATCGAACGTGGCACAAAACATAACCGTTACAAAAGACCGATTGGTAAATTCAGATAAAGTCCGAAACATCGGCATTATTGCTCATATTGACGCTGGTAAAACCACGACTACTGAGCGAATCCTTTTTTATACTGGTCGAACTTATAAAATCGGTGATATTGATGATGGTACGACGCAAATGGATTGGATGGAGCAAGAAAGAGAACGAGGTATCACTATTGTGAGCGCCGCGACGACCACATTCTGGCGCGACATGAGAATCAACATTATCGATACCCCCGGACACGTCGATTTTACGGCCGAGGTGGAGCGATCACTTCGAGTGCTTGATGGCGCTGTCATGGTATTTGATGCCGAAGAAGGAGTGCAAAGTCAATCAGAGACAGTCTGGCGCCAGGCTGACAAATATCATGTACCGAGAGTTTGTTTTATTAACAAAATGGACAAAACCGGGGCTGATTTTGAGGCCACCGTCAAGGATATTCGTGATCGCTTGGGAGCTAACCCAATACCAGTGGTCTATCCAATCGGCGCCGAATCTTCTTTTGTCGGTGTGGTTGATTTGTTGACAAGGAAAGCCTTGATCTGGGACAAAGATGATGCTGGAACTCAATATACCGAAACTGACAACATCCCGAGCGAAGTGGTGGATAAAGTCGAGGAATATCGCGCACAACTCGTGGAAACAATCTGTGAAAGTGATGATAAGTTACTGGAGAAATTTTTGAGCGGTGAAGAGATTCCAGTTGACGAGCTTAAGGCGGCCTTAAGAAAATTAACTATTGCTTACAAAGTGGTACCAATTTATGCCGGGACTTCGCTTCGTAACAAAGGCGTGCAGCCAGTGCTTGATGCCATTGTTGATTATTTGCCATCTCCAGTAGATCTGCAGGTGATCAAAGGGGTCCATCCCGATACCAATGAAGAAATTGAGCGAAAACTTTCTGATGATGAGATTTTGACTGGCCTTGCTTTCAAAATACAACTTGACCCTCATGTGGGAAAGTTGACCTATGTGAGGCTTTATTCAGGGACAATGAAGGCTGGGAGTTATGTCTATAATGCCACCAAAAGATCGCGCGAGAGAGTGGGGCGAATCCTTATTATGCATGCCAACAGTCGAGAAGAAATCGATGTCGCTCATGCTGGTGAGATTGTCGGCGTCATTGGTCCAAAAGATACCGGTACCGGGGATAGCTTGACTGAAGAAGGCCACCCTATCATTCTTGAGCAAATTACCTTTCCTGATCCAGTAATATCTCTTGCTATTGAGCCAAAGACAAAGTCAGATCAAGAAAAACTATCATATACTTTGCAACGCTTGTCTGAAGAAGATCCCACTTTCCGGGTTAAAGTTGATCATGAGACCGGACAAACAATTATCTCCGGAATGGGCGAACTCCATCTTGAGATTTTGGTTGATCGAATGAGGCGAGAAATGGGCATGGATGCTAGCGTCGGTCGACCGCAAGTCGCCTACAAAGAAACTATCTCTAAAAACGCGGAAGCGGAAGGAAAATACATTCGTCAATCTGGAGGTAGAGGACAATATGGCCATTGTATGCTTAAGGTCGAGCCACTCGGTCGTGGCGAAGGCTACAAATTTGTCAACGCGATTAAAGGTGCCTCAATCCCTAATGAATTTATTCCATCAGTCCAAAAAGGAGTGATCGAGGCGATTGAAAAAGGTGTCCTATTGGGCTATCCATTGACTGATATCCAAGTGACTCTTTATGACGGTTCTTTTCATGAAGTTGACTCCTCAGATATTGCATTTAAAATTGCCGGCTCAATCGCGCTGCAGGAAGCGACTAAAAAAGCCGACCTGGCCTTACTTGAGCCAATTATGAAATGTGAGGTTGTTGTTGGCGACGAATTCATGGGCACGGTCATTGGAGACCTATCAGCTAGGCGTGGTCGAGTCTTAGGACAAAAGAAACGGGGGAATGTGACTGTCGTTGATGCTGAAGTGCCGCTCGCCGAGATGAGTGGCTATGCGACGACAATTCGTAGCCTCACCCAAGGCAGAGGATTCTTCTATATGGAGCCAAGTCATTATGATCCAGTGCCGAGGAATTTGATAGAAAAGATGAAGAGTGAGAAAGTATAAAATTACTAAGTTAGACCCGATATAAATTCAAAGTTAAAATCGTCAATTGCACGCCGACGCCCTTCGATAAGAAAACTGGCTAAATCAGCGATAAAGCCATTTACAGAACTTAAAAAATCCACTTCTGCTTTTTCTTTGCCGTCAAAAAGTTCACGATTTAAGAGCGCTCCTTTTTTTGTCCATTCATATATACCATAGCCAACTTTTTTTGAATCATCAATTAGTATGGCATGTTTGCTATGAAGATCGGCAATCGCTAATCTTAAATAAGTATCTGGATTCAAAAATTTCAAATGATGTTGAGCATGGCTCTTTTGGTAACTTAATCTAAATAAGGTATTATGATGAGTAAGTACATTAAATCGGGCTAAGGTATCGGTAAAGATAGGCTCAGTATGTTGATAAACAAAACCATTAAGCGGTATGCTAATATGCGATCTGTATAGTCGCGGTGTTTCCTCTGCTCCGGAAATGACAATATCAGGACTCGTTGAGATTATTGGATCGAGGTTGAAGTCGGCATTCATTGGTTGGAGCGGTCTGGTGCCGGCAAGTCGCCTGGGGGCATGATTGAGGAATTTCAAAGCGACTTCATTAAAGCGGCTGACGGCAGTATCTAAATTGTTTTCTAAAACTATAGATTGTTCTACCAGTGTCATAGATTTGCCTATTATACTAAAACAACCCCCATTCTGGCTCACATTGTGAACCAGGTCCGGGGGCTGTCTAGTTTTTTTTCAAAAAAGATTAGTAACCACCTCGATTATCTCGTCTAGGACGATCTTCACGGGGTTTGGCGATGTTGACGACGATTGTGCGTCCTTCGACTTCTCTTCCATCCATTTCTAGTGCTTTTTGTGCACTATCTTCAGTTGTAAAAGTAACGAATCCAAATCCTTTTGAACGGCCACTATCACGGTCAGTGATAACGATTGCTTCAGTGATCTCACCATAAGCGGCGAAAAGTTCGCGAAGTGAATCATTGTTGATTGACCATGGCAGGCTGCCTACGAAAAGTTTTGTTTTATCCATTTAAATAACACCCCCTTTCAGTTTTTGATTTATATTGAACATGTATCTTGAAGTCACACCACAAACTGAGTCTTCTATGAGTCGCAGTTTAAGAAGTTCCTTCTCTTAAAATATATAACTATATTATACACCTAGCAAGTGCAAATTACTAGTACTAACTCATGAGCCTACTAGAAGCTCATTTTTGAGGGTGCAATTGGGCATATATTTTGATATACTATATGGTTCTTTGAACTATTTAAATAAATAATCATGACAATCAAAAATATCGCTATTATTGCTCACGTCGACCATGGTAAAACCACGTTGGTTGACGCCATGCTTAAACAAACCCATACCTTTAGAGATAATCAAAAAGAGATGTCTCAGACGTTGCTTATGGACTCAAATGAGCTGGAGCGAGAAAAAGGCATCACCATTCTTTCAAAAAATACCGCCGTCTACTACAAAGAGAATAAAATCAACATCATTGATACTCCAGGACACGCTGATTTTGGAAGTGAAGTGGAGCGAGTGCTTAATATGGCTTCAGGCGCGCTTCTTTTGGTTGATGCCGTCGAAGGACCATTACCACAGACTAGGTTCGTACTGCAAAAAGCGCTTCTTGCCGGTTTAAAAATAATTCTGTTTATCAATAAAATTGATAAAAAAGACGCTCGGGCGATCGAGGTAAGACGCGAGGTAGAAAATTTATTTCTTGATGTGGTCCATGATGAGTCTTCACTTAATTTCACCACGCTTTATGGAGTCGGTCGCGATGGTAAGGCTTTTTATGAATTACCAGAAAATTATACAACCGACTTTCCTGGAGACCTGTCGCCTCTTTTTGAAACTTTAACCCAAGAAATTGAAAATAGCCATATTAATGAGGACAAACCTTTTCAAATGTTGATCTCCACCCTTGACTATGATCCTTATGTCGGTCGGCTCGCTATTGGCAAGGTCAATCGAGGCATCTTGAAAAAAGGTGAGAAGATAAGTTTGATCAGTGAAGAAAAAAACATCGGTACTTATGTCGCCACCAAGCTATATACCAGCGCCGGTTTAAATCGACTCGAAGTCGATGAGGTGGTATCAGGAGACATTGTCGCTTTGTCTGGAATTTCTGAACTTCTAATCGGCTCCACTGTGACGAGTCCGGAGTCTCCTGAAGCATTGCCGACGATCAAAGTAGCTGCCCCAACAATCAAAATCACCATGGGGCCAAACACGAGCCCATTTGTGGGTCGTGAGGGCGAGTTTGTCACCTCAAGGCAAATTGGTAGTCGCTTGCAAAAAGAACTGATGACTAATATCGGTCTTAAAGTCGAAGAGGCCGAGGGGGCCAAATATATAATTAGCGGTCGAGGAGAGCTTCATTTGGCAATTTTGGTCGAGACAATGCGAAGAGAAGGCTTTGAGATGGAAGTTTCCAAACCTCAAGTGATCTATAAAAAAGTCGAAGGTCAGCTTCAAGAGCCATTTGAAGAGTTGACTATCGATGTCGATGAGCAATATATTGGTGCGGTGTCTGAGGAGATCGGTAAGCGAAAAGGGACTTTGATTAATATGCATAATATTTCTCCAGGTCGAACCAGAATCATATATAAGATATCGAGTCGAAATTTAATTGGTTTGCGAAGTATTTTGCTTACCGCCACTCGCGGTACCGCTTTATTTAGTAGCTTCATGCTGGGATATGAAGCGTTAGGCTCGCATATGGACAAATTGAGAAATGGTGCGCTTATCGCCAGCCAAGCCGGTTCCACCTTAGCTGAGGGCTTAGGTCAAGCCCAGGCGCGTGGTAGTCTGCTTTTTGGGCCGAGCGTCGCTGTCTATGAAGGTATGGTCGTCGGTATTAGCTCAACTGATAAGGATTTGGAAATCAATGTTTGCCGAGGAAAAAAAATGTCGAATAATCGGTCATCTGGTGAGGGTGTCAAGCTCGTGCTTGATCCACCGCTTGAGTTAAGTCTGGAGCAATATCTGGATATTATTGCTGATGACGAGTTTCTTGAGGTGACGCCAAAAAGCTTGAGATTGCGCAAAAAATATTTGTCACTCAGTCAGAGGCGCGTCGAAGGGAGAAAGTCAGCCAGTGCAGTTAATGCTTAAATTATTTTCTCAAAAAAGTCTCCATCAACTCCAGTTTGTGAAGCGGAAAAATCTCCAAAATATAATTCTTGAGGATGAAGGTGGATGGCGACAATTTCTCCCTTTTGGAATTTGTCAATTGGTGGTGGCCATTGAAATTTGAGCATTTGAAAATCTATTTTTGGCAGAAGTCGAAGGATGGTTTTGAATTTTTCCGCATCATTAACTGTAATGGTGATACCACGGGCCTCAACTAGTTTAAACATTTTTTCATCGTATACAAGAACGGTGGCCGATTCATTACGATCAACGTTGATAATTTTTTTAGTTTGAGAGTGAGTGACAAAATAAAAATTAAAGTCCGAATCAACGGCAAAATACATCGGTGTTAAATGGGAATTACCTTTTTCATCAGTTGTGCCTAGTATTGCCACTCGACGCTCTTTCAAGAAATCTAAGACTTCATTTCTATTTGTTTCTTCTGTCATAAAAAAATTATACTCTAGATAAGAAATAATCGAAAGTATTATTTCTTAATCACCATTTATATATGAGTAGGAAAAATAAACGTCAATTTTCAATCACCAAGCTTCATGTTGCTTTTATAGTGAGCGTTATTTTGACTTTGTTACTTTTTTATTTTGTCGCGCCAACGACAATTGCGATAATATTTTTGGGAGTGCTAATGCTCTCAACCAGTGCCGCTATATTGACATCAATTCGATTCAAGGACATAAGTCATTCTCTCATTGTTGGACTATCATTTTTTTTCTTGCTCGCTCTTGCCGCCGTTGATCAGCTTGATCTGGTGACGTTATCAATATTGATTGCTTTTGTCATAATTCTTGCCATTTTTCTATTTAAAAAAGAACCAACCTCTGAGGTGTCTAAAGAGGAGAAAATTGACAAGTAGCATTTTTAGCGCTTGTATTGATATAATTTACTGAACTTATTGTTTAGATTGATTTAACGATATTTAAATGCATATACCACAACTAGCAAGTTCCCCTAGATTTTATCGCATTGCCGAATCCATCGTGCCAATATTGACCTATTTGATAATTACTTTTCCTTTGTGGCTGTCACCATTTCACCCGGCGGTGGCATCTTATTTGATTCTCGCCTATTTTATCTATTTTCTTTACAAAGCTTTCAAGACAATCTATTTTGCCGGTATTTCCTATACCTTGATTGAAAAAGCCGCCAAAATTGATTGGTTTGCTGAGCTAAAGGCGAAGCTGGACTACAATAAAATCCATCATTACATCATCATTACCAACTACAAGGAATCAGTGGAAAAAGTGCGTATGACTTTGCAACGGATTGCTGATCAAAGCCTGCCTGGCAATCAAACCACGGTCGTCTTGGCAATGGAAGAGCGGGAGCGCGAAGCAGCTTCGGAGCGATCGCGAATTTTGACTGAAGAATTTAAAAACAGTTTTAAAATAATGACAGTTTTTCACACCTTGGTCGCTGGAGAGGTAGTGGGTAAATCTTCAAATGAAGCTTATGCGGCGCGCATGGTGACTGAGCGAATTGACAAAGAGGGACTTGACCCAAAATCAATAATCGTCACTGTCGCCGATGCTGATAGCCTCTTGCCCAAGCATTATTTGGCTTATGTGACAAGAAAATATTTAGAAGACGCGGAAGGCGAATATCGTTTTTATTGGGCACCAGTACTTTTGTATAACAATTTTTGGAAGCTATCATTACCGATTCGAGTGCAATCGATTTTGTCTTCGGTGATTAGATTGTCTTTCCTTTCTTGGGGAGAAGACTTGATTCAAATTTCTACTTATTCGACTAACCTATGGCTACTCCAAAAAATCGGTTATTGGGATCCAGATGTCATTCCTGAAGATTGGCATGTTTTTTTCCAGGCTTTCTTTACATTAGGGGAGCGGGTGAAGACCATTCCTGTCTATTTGCCAATCACGCGAGATGGGGTGTTGGCTGAGGGACTTTTAAAAACTTTCAAGACGCGATATGAACAAGAGCGACGTTGGGCTTGGGGGGCGAGCGATATTCCCTATACCATTGTCCGTTTTTTTGATACCCCACATATAAGGCCAATTGCCAAGTTGCGCAAAATTCTTTTTGTCGCCGAGACCCATATGCTTTGGCCCACTTCATTTTTCATCCTCACTGTGAGTGCTAGTATTCCGCCGCTCGTCAATCCGGCATTTCAACGGACGGTGCTTGGGTTTATTTTGCCGAAATTGTCTTCTTTTATTCTTACCTCAACCTCAGTTTTGCTTTTGGTAATTTTGTATTTCGATCACAAAACTAGAGCTACCGTGCAGGTAAAAACAAGATTGAGAAGCATCCCTCTACTTTTTGTCCAGTGGTATTTATTGCCGATTATTTCATTTGCTTTTTCCTCACTCCCGGCGCTCGAAGCCCATACAAGGATGCTCTTGGGTAAAAAACTCGAATACAAAGTGACTGAAAAAATTTAAGTAATAGATAATTTAGCTATGAATAAGCAGGAAATAATACATCAATACATTGTTGATAAGTGTCGACTACAAGACAAATTGTATACGTTAGCAAGCGGAATAGAGGTAGCTGACTATTTTGATTTGAAAAATTTATTATTAAATGGAGAGACCAGTTTTTTAGCTGGAGAGCTGTTACAGGAATTGCTTGAGCGAGAATTTAATGAGTCTATTTTCTATGGTGGCGTTGGTTTGGGGTCTCGATTGATAACAGCATCAATCATGGGGCCTGATTATATAAAGGACAATAATACTAAGCGAGTCCCATTTGACATTTCTGAAAATAGGGCTGGAATAATGGAGATTACGAATCAACCACCGCCAGGGAGTGAAATAGTGATTGTCGACGATGTCACCTCTACTGGTGGGAGTTTTCTTGAAACAATGTCTTACCTACCCGATTGTGTTGCCGTCGGTGGGCTAGTGGTTTTAGATAGATCAAGAGGCCGGGCTGCAGAAGTGCTCGGCGCGCCAGTGAAATCAATTTTTACAATTGATGATTTTAATTGATTAAGGAATAAATAGCTAAAGCGGGATTAGATTTGGCCTTCGGCGAAGATTAGATTTGCTGAAGAGTTTGTCACCCCAATACCCACATGGGTCCAACCCCGATCAATTTGATTGGCGTTGTGACCCGGACTTTTGGCAAAAACCCATTCAATCAAGTGCACTCCATAGAGCGGCCCGCCATAATAGCTATTTTCACCTAAGCGGGCAAAATGAAGCTCTTCAAACCCATTATGATTCTCCAGATAATCATTGAAGCCAGCATGAGCGTCGGTTGACTTGATGCTGGCAAAAGTATCGGCTCGGCCTTGAGCATAGTTATTCAATCGGTCATCAAAAGCAAGCGCGCCAGCGCCATTGACCTCTCGATAATTATTTAAGGCTGACAAAATTTCTTCTCTAGTTCCCATTCGGTCATCACTACCGACACGAATGGTATAGGTATGCTCACCGATTTGCTTGGCCACTCCCCATTCATCGTCTGTACGATTTTGTTTCGGCACGATCGTGATGACAATTTCTTGAGGTGGGAGGGAAGGTCTGATAGTCTGAGACCGCTGCATCATGGTTGGAGTTGGCGAGATCAAGAAACCTTTGATCTCATGAGTATAGAGCTTCAAGTCACTTTGCAATTGTGACAAAGCATTGATGTTGGTTGAGAATTGATAAAACAAATAAGCAAGGCCGATGAAAATAATGACACTGGCGATTTTGAGAAAGCGAAATTGATCTGACATTAATATATTATATCCGATCGCGTCATTCTGGCAACGTCCAGAATCTATATTGTCATCCCTGAATTAGTTTGTCATCCCGGACTTGCCTGCCCGCCAGAGTTTTAACGACGGCGGGATCCGGGATCCACGGGGTAGACTCCATTTGAAATCATATAGCATGACTGGATCCCCGCGTACGCGAGGATGACATAAGATCCTGAAATAAATTCAGGATGACAAATGAGAGGTTTAATGAAATTATTCAGTAGGGAGGTCTTTTGGGATTCGATCAAGCACTTCATCGAGTTCTTGGTTTAACTCTTCGTGAGTTAGAATTCTCATTGCATATTTATCGGTACGTTTTTGTGGAGTTCTCAACCCATGAGTTGTCTCTATTTGATTAGCGCCGTCAATAAACCGATTGTAGACATGTTCGACAAATCCTCTTAGTCCTTCAGCGCTACTCATATTATGAGGTTGCTTTATTTAGCAATTTATTAACTTCTTCCCAATTAACTAGGTTCCACCAAGCAGCGATATAATCAGGGCGTTTATTTTGATAGTGGAGATAATAAGCATGCTCCCAGACATCAAGACCAAGGATTGGGGTCCCGCTCATGCCAGAGTCAACCTCGCCCATCAAGGGATTGTCTTGATTGGCAGTGGAGCCGATTTCAAGTTTATCACCTTTGGCGACAAGCCAAACCCAGCCACTGCCAAAACGGCTGGTGCCGGCGGTAGTAAAAAGCTCTTTAAATTTGTCAAAGGAGGTAAAGTTAGTGTCTATAGCGGTTTTTATCTCACCCGCAAGCTCCTTGCCACCAGGCGCCATTAACGTCCAAAACATGCTATGGTTCAGGTGACCGCCAGCATTGTTTCGTACTGCAGCGCGAATTTCCTCAGGGACTTGATCGACTTTTTCTACAATTTCTTCAATTGGTTTTTCCAGCCAATCTGTTTGACCTTCAAGCGCGGCGTTTAGATTATTGACATAAGTAGCATGATGACGATCATGATGGATCTTCATGGTCTGCTTATCAATATGGGGTTCAAGAGCATCAAATGAATATGGCAAGTCGGGCAAAGTAAACATATGTATTATGATATGAAATTGCCAATCTCAAGTCAAGCAGAGTTTGTCATTCAATCATTTGATAAAATAACGATATGAAAAAAAACAAACCGGTTGTCTATGCTTTTATTGATGCCGCAAATTTATTTTATGGAGGTGAAAGTAGCTTAGGATGGAGCATTGATTATAAAAAACTTCGTGAGTATTTAAAAACAAAATTTGCGGTTCGTAAAGCATATTATTATGCTGGTGTTGAGATTAATGATTTTCCATATGATCCGCTTTCAGCAAAACCAATCGATTTGAGAAAACTATTAGCTTTTCATAGGAATAAACTAAAAGATCGAGAATTGAGCTTGAAAAAGCAGACAGAAATTAATAAATATATGCAGAGGATTAAATTTTATCGAAATCTTGAAAATTTCGGTTTTATTCTTAAACTGAAACCAACAAAGATCTATCATGATGGAGATCGAACAATCAAGAAAGCGAATTGCGATGTTGATTTGACCTTTGATTTGATGAAGTTTTTCGACAATTATGATGGGGTCGTTATCCTTTCTGGCGATGGTGATTTTGCTCCGGTTCTTAAATATTTAAAAAATAAAAAGAAGACTCTTCATATTCTCTCCAGAGGTGAAAGAACCGCAAAGGAGTTAAAAAGGTTAGTAGGTAGCGACTTTATGGACTTTCATTATTTAAGAGAGAAGCTTAAATATACAAAAAAGGCACCCATATAGGATGCCTTTCACGTTTAGTACTAATATTCTACGATACGACTTTTTATTTGTCAAATCATAATTATACTGTTACAAGAGCACAATCCGCATATTAGATACAAAATAACTCGAGCGGGTTGATGGATGATTGCGCAGAGAAAAAAAAGAGGGAGTAACCTTCGGACGAACCTTAGGCGTGCCCTCTCATGATAATTACCATAATTATAACAAATTTCACAATCAGCGCAAAATCTAACTAAATCACCTTTGATTTTCGGCTTCTAATGAAAGGGCAAATTCCTGTTTTGATTTAAAAAGATCAACCAGATCATCATTCGGCCCGCCTCCCATCCAGCCTTCATAATAGCCGCCGTAATGGCGACGGAGCGCCTCATATGGGAAAAAGGGGGCGGAATAAATAGCGCGGACAGCCGGTCGGTCATACCCATCATAAAAAAGCGATTCGAATGTATTCACAACCCTTGAGGCTCGCTTGGCGAGGGCGATTTCATCTGGGGTAAAAATTTTCCGCCACTTTTTTTGGGGAAGAAAGCCTTGATCATTAGCCGAATCGTAATATTTTTGGTTAAATTCATTTAAGCGCTCAATGGCATTTTCAGGGACGTCAGGATATTTAAAATTTATAATTGGGACGATTAGGGCCGGCGGGCTTTCTTCACTTGCTGGCACTGGGTTTCCAAGCGCTGTTAAAACTTTTCGAAAACCGGACAAATCCGTACCCTCTGGAATTTTGGGGACGAGAAAGCTCGGGTCGGCACTACGAGTATAAAAATAGGACACGGGGACTGCTTCGACGCGCCTTTGGTCATCATAAATCCAGTTACCGGCTTTCCATTTATTCAAAACAAGGTCGCGAATATATTCATTCAAAACCGGGTCCTCTTGCAAAAAATTAATAAAACCGTCACGGGGAGAACTTAAATCATCAATAGACACAGAATGAACAAAGAATTTAAGCGGACGGTCTTTTAACGAATACTGGCCTTCGGCGCTATTTCGACTTATGATGTCAAGTGCCCTTTGAAAATTTTCTTCAGAAAAGCCAGGTTCTTTGTCGAGGGGAAGCCTGAGCATATTGAAGGCGGATTGAGTCTTGTAGCGATCTACCAGCTCATCAGCGGCTTGAGCGACAAGTTCATCAGTGATAGTGTCAACTCCCTTAAGAGTTTCGAGCGTCATGATAGGCATTATATCACATGATTAATTTTCCTTTCTTAAAAAAATTTGACAACTTATTGGTCCCGACCTATACTGGGCATATGCCTGAAAGAAAACCTTATCAACCACCAAAACTCCAACAGGATCCAGTGGGAACTGGAATGACAACAGCGGAGTTTTTACGCAGTCACTTCACCGATGAAGAAAGATTGAGAATGGCCTACAAAGATACCGAAAATGTAAAGAGCAATCTAAGGCAGGTTTTTCGCGATCCTGAAAAACCAGCTAAGGAGATATCAGATGAAGATCTTCTCATAATCTCATATCGAGATTGGGATAAAGATGATTATCGATGAGTTCCCCTCAACCCCCGGGATTTGGTATAATAAGGCCTTGAAAAGCTCTAATGATGGAAAACTCGACTTTTTAAAAACTACACATGTCTGATACATATGTCAAAAGCTGAAGCCGAACCAATGGTTATGAGGGCATCAAAATTGCCAAGCGAAGATTGGATTGCAGTTCCCGAAACATTACCTCCCGATGTGCATCCAATTGATCAACCGCCCTACACTTGGGCGCGAGAAGATTTTGAGCATAAATACCCCGATTTTTTCTTAAAAGCGAATGGATGGTATCCGTTTGCAGGGAGGACTTTGGCAAACCCGAGCCCTTTATCTATATATAGCTATGATGTGGCTCGTTTTAGAAAAGCTCTAAGAATACATCAATACATTGATCTGAGTTTATATGATTATGATGAGATTTTTTCATTGGGCAATCAACTGAGAGATGAATTGAAAAATACCTACCCTTATTCTCTTGATTACCTTATCAAATATGGCGCCGATTTTACCTGGACATTAGAGCCGAAAAGCATACATAAGATGCAATTATCAATACCAACCTATTCCGCATTTGCATATGAGTGGTATCGCAAAACGACCACCGGAATCCATTCAGAAATCTGGGGTATCGAAGAAATTCTTTTAGATGAGTTGTCATTATCTGATGCAGATAAAGTCGCACAGGCAATACCACCGGTAAGAGCGATCAACAGAGCCTTCAGGTTTCGAAAAGCAATATTAAAAGATCAATAAGATTTACGATTTTGCCCACCCGAAAGACCGCCTGAGGGAATGTCAGATGAAGAGCTTCTCAAAATCTCCTATCGAGATTGGGATGAAGATGACTATAGATAACTTCACGCAAGACCCTCCCAACCATTGCTGATAAGTTGATGAGTAAATAAACAAAATGCCCTAACTCACCTTTTCCGTCGCTTGACTTGGTAGGTAAAAAAATTAGCTAAAAACCGTGAATTAAGGCCTCAAATGGAGCAAATTCACGGTTTATTGACAAAATAACGTGAATTTGCTATAATTCACTCATGTCAACCACAAATCTTGTAAAAACAAAAATTAACGAACTAAAGGATCAATATGATCATTTAAAGAATGAAAAAGAGTCGCTTTTACGACTTATAGATGAGGCAGAAATTGCTGAAAGTGTCTATAATTCAAACGCGATTGAAAACTCGACTTTGACCCTCCGTGAAACTGAAAAAATACTTCTCGAAATGAAAGTGTCAAGAGAGGTGAATCTTCGAGAGATATTCGAAGCAAAAAATTTAGCCAGAGTAACAGAGTATATTCGACTTAAATCAAGTCAAGAAGAATTGTCAAAAGCGATGATACTAAGACTTCATCAAATGTTAATCGGCAATATTGAAGATCCTATTGCCGGGCGTTTTAGACAAAAGAACGAATTTGTTCGAGTCGGCATTCATATCGCACCGGCTCCAGAACATGTTGAGGCGATGATTGAATCAATACTTTTGACTTATGTGACCGATCATGACGCATATTTTATCGATAAAGTATCACGATTTCATCTTGATTTTGAGACAATTCACCCTTTCAATGATGGTAATGGTCGGATCGGGCGCGTCATCATGAACTATCATTTGCAACGATTGGGATTTCCTGGAATAATCATCCGCAATAAGGAAAAAGACGATTACTACAAATCTTTTGTGGACTACCGGACAAAAAAAATTGAAAGTAGCATGGAGCGGATAATTAGTTTGGCTCTCATGGAGTCGCTTCATAAGAGAATCGCATATCTCAAAGGATTGAAAATCATTACTCTAACAGACTACGCTAAAAAAATTGGTAAAACTTCGCCAGCTATTCTAAATGCAGCAAACCGCCAGACAATTCCTGCATTTAGAGAAAGAGGGGTTTGGAAAATTGCGGAGGAATTTCAGTATTGAAACTAATTCCAACCAATCCGCCGGCTGGCGGAGGGTGTGAGAATCTCAATTTCTCTTTCTCAAAATGCGAATGTTGTTAAAATAAAGAAATGGGTGTAATCGTTGAGTATTATTTAGATTCTCGAAGTCAAAATCCTGTAAAAAAATTTATCAATTCTCTTCCTGTCAAAACGCGAGTCAAAATTCGACGAATTTTCCTTTTGCTTGAAGAATACGGACTAATTAGTGTTATTCCTCACGTTAAAAAAAGTTATAGGAACTCAGTTTTGGGAAATTAGACTTCTTGGTAAGGATAGTATTAGAATTCTATACGTTATACCCATTAAAGATAAGTTCTTGGTCCTTCATGGTTTTAAAAAGAAAACGCAAAAAACTCCAGCTAAGGAACTAAATATTGCACTTATACGATATAAAGATTGGATGTCAAAAAACCATTGACAAACTGATATCATATATGATATCATGAAGCTATGAAAAACAAACAAACCTATACATTTAAAGAGGACTTAGCAGTAAGTCTCAAAAATCCTCAATTCAAAAAAGCTTGGGAGGAGTCAGAAGCTGAATATCTATTGGCAAAAAAAATGATTGAGATGAGAATGCGTAAAAAGTTATCACAGCGAGATCTTGCATTGAAGGTAAAAACGTCCCAAGCACAAATCGCTCGCATTGAATCAATGAATGGAAATCCTTCACTCAATACGTTGAATCGAATTGCGAAAGCGCTAGATACCAAACTGACTCTTCATTTTAAATAACCCGATTCAACCAATTCCAACTAATTCAACCAACTCCATTTGAGCCAACTATTGATCTGAAGACCAATTATAACCAATTCAACCAATTCAACTAACTTTGACTCTTCATTATATCCTCCCCTCCCCACCTCGAAATTTGGTAGAATAGGGTGATGAAAAGCTATTATCGCATAATGCTCGGTCAATTTATACCGTTGTAATTAGGAAACCAAACTATGCCTAAATCAGAGCTACAAGAACTTACTGCAGAAATTATAAAGTTTAGAGATGCTCGAAGGTGGAAACAATTCCATAATCCTAAAGACTGCGCCCTTTCATTGGTACTTGAAGCGACAGAAGTAATGGAGCACTTTCAGTGGAAGAATTCTAAAGAAATGGCAAAGCACTCTAGAGAGAATAAGGATGAAATTGCTGACGAACTCGCGGATGTTTTGTACTGGGTACTTCTAATCAGTCATGACTTGGGTATAGATATTTACGATGCAGCAAAAGCGAAGAATAAAAAGAACAACATGAAATATCCGGTGAAAAAAGCATTAGGCAAGCACACGAAATATGCAAAATTATGAAGTCAACGAGTAAAACAACAACTAAACACAAAGGGACTGGGCATAGAAAGAGATTGCGGGAGCGTTTTTTGCAGGCAGGTTTGGTTGGGTTCCACGATTATGAAATTATTGAGTTGCTTTTAACACTCGGCACACCACAGAGAGATTGTAAACGAGTAGCGAAAGATGCTATTGTTGAATTCCATGGTTTGCGCGGAGTTCTAGAAGCTACGATTGAGGAATTACAAAGAATAAAAGGGATTGGTCCTTCTAATGCTTTTGGTGTAAAACTTTTTCAGGCAATATCAGAACGTATTGCTAAGGAGCAGCTTCCTGATAAGTTAGACCTCAGATCGTCAAAAACGGTTGTAGATTATTTACAAAAGTGGATTGGCCTGGAGAGGAAAGAGCACTTTGTAGCACTATATCTTGATTCACAGAATCACTTGATTGCAAATAAAGTTATTTCTATTGGAATACTAAATGCTGCCCTTGTGCATCCCCGCGAAGTCTTTGAGCCCGCTGTTTCATTGCATTCCTCAAGTATTATAGTTGCTCATAATCATCCTTCAGGAAGTGTTGAACCTTCAAACGAGGACCGCGAGATAACAAAAAAGTTAGTAGAGACTGGGAGAATTATGGAAATCATGATCAAGGATCATATAATTGTGTCAAGTTCCTCACAATTCAGTTTTCATCAACAGTTATTGATTTAGAGATAATATGATTGTTTATTCAGCGACAAAATCAGCTTTCCAAAACGATATTATGACCAACAATATTGGTCAGATTATACTTAACAAATACCACGATACGACAGGTAAGAATACAGGAGTTTACGAGGTAAATTCTTGGTCAAATTCACTTCAGTTTATGGACAGAGTTTTAAATGATGATGTTATTCCAGCAGATGCAGGAATTTCTATTGAATACCACATTCCGCGATCGTCAAAGAGAATTGATTTTATTATTACAGGCCTGAATCACGACAACAAAGAATCTGTAGTAATCATTGAGCTTAAACAGTGGATGAAAGCACAACTAACAGAGAAAGATGCAGTAGTAATCACACGCTTTAAACATGGTGAAAAGGAGACTCCCCACCCTTCATATCAAGCGTGGTCATACAAGAGACTATTGGAAGATTATAACCAAACTGTCGAAGAAGAACAAATAAAGCTTTTACCTTGTGCATATCTTCATAATTACGAGATGGACAATGTCATTGCGAATGAATTTTATAAGGAATACATTGATCAAGCACCTCTATTTCTAAGAGACGATGCTCTGAAATTGCGGGAGTTTATCAAGACTCATATTAGGTATGGAGATAAGAGCAAAATATTATATAGAATAGACCACGGGAAAATTCGACCCTCAAAGAATTTGGCTGACCAGCTGAGCTCTATGCTTGCAGGGAATGACGAGTTTGTAATGATAGACGATCAAAAAATAGTTTTTGAGACTGCTCTAAAATTGGCAAGTGAGTCATCCGAAACAAATAAAAACGTTCTTATCGTTCAAGGGGGCCCAGGAACTGGCAAAACCGTCGTTGCAATTAACTTACTAGTAGAACTTACAAATATGCAACTTGTTGCACAGTATGTCACTCGCAATTCTGCACCAAGGGAAGTGTATGAAGTAAAGCTTACTGAATCATTCAAAAAATCACATATCTCAAATATGTTCAGCGGGTCAGGCGCATTTCATAAATTGGATTCAAACATTTACGATGCATTGATTGTAGACGAGGCACATCGCCTGAATGCAAAATCGGGAATATTTTCACACTTAGGTGAGAATCAAATAAAGGAAATAATCAATTCATCAAAATTTAGCATCTTTTTTATAGATGAAGATCAAAAAGTGACTTTGAAGGATATAGGGGATAAGGAAGAGATAAGAAAATATGCAAAAAAATTAGGCGCGACGGTTTTCGAATTGGAATTAGAATCTCAGTTTAGGTGTAATGGTTCGGACGGATATCTTGCCTGGCTTGATAACACCCTACAGATTCACGAAACAGCGAACACTTTTTTTGAAGATAACGATTATGACTTCAAAATTTTCGATGACCCTAAAAAACTTCACGATGTGATTATAGGGAAGAATACAGTTAAAAACAAAGCACGAATGGTAGCGGGTTACTGCTGGAAATGGGTAAGTAAAAAAAATCCAAATTTGAAGGATATACAAATTGGAAACTATAAAGCGACATGGAACCTTGATAAAGATGGACAAGCATGGATTATACAGCCAAATTCTGTTACAGAAGTCGGATGTATTCATACGTCTCAGGGTCTAGAGGTTGATTATATCGGCGTTATTGTCGGATCTGATCTTTTAGTCAGAGATGGCAAGGTATTTACTGTCCCGGAAGAGAGGGCAAGCACTGACAAGTCAATTCATGGTTGGAAAAAAATGGCGGAAGTAGATCCAGAGGGAACCAAGAAAAGATTAGATGCGATAATTAAGAACACGTACAGAGCTCTTATGACTCGAGGCACAAAAGGCTGTTACGTCTATTTTATCGACAAAGAAATAGAGAAATACTTTAGAAGTCAATTAGCTAAATCGACCTAAAATCAACCTATGAAATTAGATTATTCCATAGCAGAATTTTTCTTCATTATTATACCTGGTTTGTGGTTCATACTACTTTTGGAATATTTGTTTAACGTATCTGATTTGCTTCAAATTAAACTTCCAAAAAATGACATTTTACTCATGTTAATTTTATTAACGCTTAGTATGATTATCGGATTCCTACTTCATGCTGTAACGAAAATAGTTAAGAGTAGGTTTATAGAGGATAAAGTCTTTGCAGAATTAAAAGAAAAAGATTCAAAAAACGTTGAAATTGCGAAGGAAATATTTGAGGAAGCTAAAATTTTTAATAAAGGGGTCCAACTTGATGTCAATGAGTTGAAGAGATTTTTTTTCCTACTAAACAACTATGTTTGGGCTAAAGATCTTCAATTTCCCTCTTTCGTATTTGCCCAGCGGTTAGTTTTTTGGGGAAATATTTTTGTTGCAACTTTTGTAGCTTCCTTTATGATAATTTTTTCCTATCTTTGTGAATTATGTCGAAACAAAGCCTCGATTCATGGTGATAATTTTTTTGCTTCATTTTTTTTATTAGCGATCGCAAGCTTATCTTTTGTCATGTTTAGAAAACATGTTTATAGTTTGTACTCAACAATACTTTCTACCTTTGTAGCAATTAGAAAATTAGATAAGAATTAGTAGAGAACTCTCGTTTTTTTAAGTAAAGAGGTTAAGTAAATATTCTTATAAAGAGTAATTATGGAAAGCAATGTGGCATTGATTACACGAATTAAGGCAAATGACAATAAAGAAATTTATCGATTTAAAGAATGGTTAAATGTTTTTATACGAAACAACACTATCAAAGAAATTTATATCCTGTGCGATGAGGTTGAAAAATATAAGTCAATTTTAAACAACAAAAAAGTGGCATATTTACTTTCTGATAGTCCAACTTCACCGACTGCTGCAAATCAAGCCATTGATGAAATATCAAAGTCAATCGACTTTTTTATTATTGCTTCTAAAGAAATTTATATAGAAAATCAGAGTATTAATGATTTAATTTCAGAATTAGAAAAAAACAGCAACTTACTAGTCGCTGGATATAAATTCAAGCTAGATGATTTCGAACTAAATAATGAACTTGAGAATTATTATAGTGATGAAAAATCAATTGCCTATAAAGTTCCATGGAATACCTTTGCGATTTGGAATAGGAATTTGTTTAATCGATTTGTAAAAGAATTTGATAGGATTACCGATAATATGGAAAATAATAAACTAATAGTTTGGATTGATAGCGAAGCCCAAAAAGTAGATCGAAGAGGAATGGAAGATGGTTTGGCGATTGCCAAATCAGTATCAAAAAATATCAAAGTAAAATATAGATTGATGAGAAAAACGCTTAACTGGAACATTAGCAAAAAACATGACAAAGTAAAACAGCATAGGGAAAAACTTGCAAGAAAAGACAAAGTACTTAGGTATTTTATGAAAAAGAAGGGTTATGATGTAGAAGCGCTTAGGAAATCGTCAATGTAATGTGTCTAGTCTTCTTTTTTATGAGACGTTGGGGTTTATTGGTAAAATTTACCAACAGCAAAATTCGGTGAGTCGCACCTATGCTATACTATGATTGATAAATATTGTTGAATAGTTAAACCATTTCAGTTTTTAGGACTTTTTTATCCTAAATTGGCAAAATATATATAATAAAATGGATGCATTCTGTGCATGTTTATCTGACTCAACGTGTTTTAATAATTATGCTGTAGGAATAGGAGCATTGTTAGCAGGAGGCGCAGGACTCAGAATTTTGCTGGATTGGTCATCTAATAAAATAGAGATTAATAGACGAAATAAATTAAGAGAGGAACTAAGAGTAAGATATCCAGTGAGTAAACACGGACAAACATTTCAATTAATTGAAACTGATTTTCCTCTCGGTTGGGTTTACTTACACGATAAAAAATTAAATAAGAAACACCACGTTGCTTCGATGTTGACATTAATAAAACTTGGTTATAATAGAAACCAGGTAAAAAAACTATCTCAAAAAGATTTTGACTTGATTGATGAAAGAGAAGAATTTTTAACAGACGGTGAAAGGTACAGCTAATAATTATAACTTGTTTATCATCAACCTTTTATTTATGGACAAATACCTACGCAAACACCTGTAAATTTAATTAACAAACCTATTACTAAAATTAGTATAAGTATACGAATAAAGGCTTTATTACTCATTTTTTCTAACATTTTGACAAACTTACCCAAAAGGGTTATGCTTTTGTTATTCATAATCTAATCTGAAATTAAGTCGTCCAGTCAAGCGACTTTTTTATTGGTTAACACATCTAGATTGTTCTATATAAAATTACTTATAGGCAACTCTTTTTTTTTATACAAAAAAAACCCCTCAAGACTGTGGACTATAAACGTCCTCATTCTCTTGGGGTCGGTTTTTCCGTTTCCCTAAGTGACTAAGTAAATGATATATGATTTGAGAGTGTTTTACAAGCTCTTACTTGTCGTCAAGATGCATAAGGTGCAACCCGGAATTGATTCTTACCTGAATAGTAGGAGATTGATTTGATTTACAACTCCAGTCCTACCCAATCTCAAACACCTTCTTTTTCTCCTTATGTCCTGAGAGCAGGGTAATATTGCTTTTTTTGACTTGGAAATATTTGGCTAATGCTTCTATCACCGCATAATTTGCCCTGCCTTCTAGGGGCGGTTCGCTCACATAGATATTTACAACCTCGGGGGAAGGGGTAATTTATAATTTAAAGTTCAAAATTGAGAATTTGGTATAATAGGTTGATATGACAGAGCAAGAGGGAGGTTATGATGCTGTCGACGAAATGTATCGTTTGACGCCAGTTCAATGGGCTCAAGAAACAAGAGATTGGGGAGAATTTATGAAAGCTCTTGTTATAATGGCTCGAGAAAAAAAATTTGAAGATAGAGAAGTTCAAGCAGAAAACCTATTTGAAGCCTCTGGTGATAGCGATAATCTAAAATTCGCCGCTGGTATTTGGGGTTTACCTGACGATGTATTAGATAATGTGATTGCGTCTTTTGATATTCTCACTTCAGATACTGTTGAATAACTAATGTTTATAACCTCAGGGGAATTGGAAATTTATAATGTAAAGTTCAAAATTGAGAATATCAGTCAAAACCTGGAATTATTTACAACCCCGGTGGATTATTCGATTTCGAACACTTTCTTTTTGGCTTTGTGTCCTGAGAGCAGGGCAATATTGCTTTTATTGACTTGGAAATATTTGGCTAGTGCTTTGATTACCGCCTCATTCGCTTTGCCTTCTAGGGGCGGTTCGCTCACATAGACATGAAGATCATCAAGCAAATCTTTTTCAATTCTGGGCTGCCTTGAATTAGGATGAGCAATGACAGTAATTCTCACAATGGATTAATTATAGCTTTTAATTCAACATCACAATCGCTCCGTTGAGGAGCGTGGCGAAGGTCACCCAGAGAAGATAGGGGATGAGAAAATAAAAAGCTGGTTTTGAGAGTGGATGCATTTTTTTCATGGTAGCAATTATCAAAAGCCACATGGCGATGATGATAATGAGCCCAAGCAGGGGGGAGCGCAGGCCAAAGAAAATGGGCGACCAGATAAAATTTAGTGCCAACTGAATCAAAAAAAGGTTTCGGGCAAATCTCAATTCTTTCTTCTTCCACCCCCGTCTCCAGATAAGGAAGAATGCAACTCCCATGAGAAAATAGAGTAGGGTCCACGCTGGGCCAAAAATCCAGTTTGGCGGTGCAAACGTAGGCTTGTTAAGCGTGGCGTACCACGTAGGAATTGCGTTGAGGGTAAACGGGGTTCCTAAAATCCCAACCAGTTCACAACCAACCACAGAAATGATTAGTTTATATCTATCTCTCATTTGGAATGAGTATGATCTATTTGAGTAGAAATTTCAAATCAAAAAACCGAATTTAACAACCCCTGGGAATAACAAAACCTGGAATTGATTCTGATCCAGTTTCTACCATTTGTCTAGACAAATGGACAATATGATATCAAAGTATATCGTCGTACTACTTTACTTTAGTCGCTTTGCCCCAAAATTCATCAGGATTTTTTCCGGAGATAAAGTTAGTAACTTTACTATCGATCTTCTCATTGCTCAACTGTGACTCAATGCCAAAAATTCCTGTTCTATTTTTCTTAATTAGTTTCTTAAAGTCTTTGAAATTAATTGTTAGCACTAGTCGATTTTCTTCTGTGGCCTTTTGATAGATCTCTTCATCTTCTGCCTGAGTTGACAAATTTAAGTCATACACAGCATGTGCTAAATTGGCTTTCTTTCTAAGCTTCGGAAATGCGGGAGGTTGGGCAAAAGCAGAATCAAGTAAGAAGCGAAATTTTTTCTTTGCGTGGGGTTTATTTTTGATCAATCTGATTCTTGTAATATGTAAATATATTAGCAAGATCTTTTTTAGAAATATCAAAATCCGGATAATCTCTTTTAAAATCCTTTATCTTATATCCATGGACTACCAAAGCAACGACACGCGCCACGGGAATCCGAGTCCCTCTAAGTACTGGTTCACCTCCTAACACTTTTGGATTTTTTTCAATGATTTTTGGCATTTCGTTAAAATTGTACCATATGAAATTATTGTCAAGTGGAATAAATAATTATGGATGAATCTGTAAGACCTGGCCTAGCTTGTGCTAAGCTCGAAGTTAATAATCTATCTAGGCTTTATTTTTTTCATGAGCGAATAAATTTTGAATTTTTAGTCTATCGTCATTATAATGATCATCAACTGAAAGGTTTATTATGAAGAAACAGAAATTTTCGATAAATAAATTCCTTAGGTCAATAGCGCTTGCTAAATTAAAAATTGAGTCTGAATTAAAAACTCTCGACCGAGAACCAATTCATCTATTGGAAAAAAGACTAATTGCGGCGAAAAAATATTATCCTGAGATGAAAGAATATTTGCAATATATATTTTTGGAAGTAATGAAGGCTTCAAATGAGTGTGATTTTATAATTTTTCACCCAGATAAAAAGGAGATACCTTTTTTACAGTTTTGGGTTGGCAATAAAAAGCTTCAAATGGATTTTCCTATCGTCGACGAAAACAATCATTTGAAATATATGAAGAAGGTGAGGAATATGTTGGAAGGGTTCAACTTCACTTTCAAAGAAGTCAAAATTAATAATATGCAATACGGTTATAACAAATATGGGTATGAGCATCCGGATTCAGGCAACGGGTTAAATGCAGACTTTGGTGAGGATGCAAAATTAACTACCGAATTTGTCTACAGAGTATTTGCACAAATTTTCAAAGAAGATTTTACTAAAATAAAATTCATTATAAATACCCAAAAATAACTATAGCTCAAGCGTTAGTTTAATCTCTTGCTCTGCTATAATCTATAAATGGTAGCCAATAATCTTTATAAACTTAGCCCTTCGGATTTTAAGTATCTATGGGAAGATTGCAAGCACTGCTATTATCAAAAGATAAAATTAGGCATTCTTCCCCCATATGGCGCTTTTCCGGCTATTTTTGGTCGGATGAACACCTTGCTGCAAAATTCAGTCATGGGATTGAATTTGCAGGACATTCATGCCGATCTTCCCTCAGGCATCGTTAGTGTGCAGGAGGGATTTTTGAGATCCGCTCCGGTACCGGGAGCCGAGGATTGTTATATCAGTGGTCGTTTTGATATTTTATCACAACTTGATGATGGTACCTATTCGGTCATCGACTTTAAGATCACTAGTCCAAATGAAGATCAGATCAAAAAATTTGCCACTCAGCTTCATGCCTATAAGTTCGCGCTCGAAAACCCAGCTGATGGCAAAGCGGCGCTAAAGATCTCAAAAATGGGTTTGATAAGCGTGACCCCAGACAATATCGAGCACACCAATGGCAATTTAGTTTTTACCGCTAGTCCGATCTGGCATCCGATTGAAGATGATATGAATAGTTTCTATTCCCTTATAGGCGAAATTTCTGCGTTATTGAATGGCGATATTCCTGAGTCCGATTCTAATTGCACCTATTGCAATTATCTTCATAATGTAACGAAGAATAATAAATAATCAAAACCCCGGTTTTACAAGGCTAGTCAAAACCCGGAATTGATTTGTGCTTGAATAGTGGGTGTTTGATTCGATTTGCAACCGCGTCAATTATTTAAAGCGTATCACTTTCGTTTTTTGGATTGGCGTCTCTTAGTTGAACCGGTTTTTTTCTTTCCCTTTAGTATTATCAAAGAAAATATCGCTAGGGCAATCGCTCCTAGGGTAAAGGTTTTTTTGTTCACATTCTTTTTCCCACTATCAGCATCAAGATAATCGGGGACATTGTCTTTGTCGGAATCGGTGAAAATTATCTCGCCCTCGACCACTTTCTCGACTTCATCTTTGGTCAAAATCCCGTCGCCATCATCATCAGTATCAAGATAGTCGATTATGCCGTCGCTGTCGGCGTCAGCGGTATTTGATTCGAGATAATCCGGCACTGAGTCAGAATCTGCATCACTTGTCAACTCATCTTTTGTCTCGATGCTATCACCATCATCATTGCTGTCAAGAAAATTAGGAGTGCCGTCGCCATCAGTGTCGGTCAATATCGCTTCATCGTCTGGGTTTTCAGTCGCGGCTGATGTTTCTTCCTGCGCCGTCTCAATTCCATCGCCATCATCATCCGAGTCGACGCTATTGACGAGACCGTCCGAATCAGTATCAACAGTGTCTGGCTCAAGATAATCTGGCACTGAGTCCTCGTCGGAATCTGGTGACATCCCGATAGATACTGAGCTATCGGTTTTATTTTCTTCAATTGTAGTTGTGCCATCGCCATCATCATCAGCATCGACTTTGTTTTTTAAGCCATCCGCATCAGTATCGGTGGTATTGGGCTCAAGATAGTCAGGGACCGAGTCGGCATCAGTGTCAGTTGAGCTTGTTTGATCAGTCGGACTTTCTCCTTCTGAGGAATTGGAAATACCATCGGCGTCAGAATCAGCCTCGATTGAATCGGAGTCAAACTTGGTTTGTGTGGTTCCAGCCGAAGTGTCGGTTTCAACCGTCAATGCATTGACGGGCGAGAATTGTACTAATAAAAAGACAACAAAATATATCAAAATATGTCTCATTGCTTTAGTCTATACAATTTTTACAGACAATACTATACTTAATATTGATGTTAGAGAATTTTAGAAAGGACTGGAATAATTATATTGCCGTTCTGACGGCAATATTGGCGGTTTTGGCGGCGATTACTTCGCTTCAAACCAGTGCCACCGCCAGCTCAATTCTTCTTGAAAAGAATAATTCGAATTACTTCCAGAGTAAGGCGAATAAGGTCTGGAATAGTTATCTGGCGACAGATATCACCGATCGGGTGCTCGGCCTCCCTTCTGATGAAGCGACACAGCAGAGTCTTAAGGGTGAGGCAGAAAATTTGGAGGCTGAAGCCGAAGTCGCTTCTCTCAAGGCGAATCGTTTTTTTAAGAGAAATAATGATTTGACAACCGCCGGGACTTTTTTTGAAATTGCGATTGCGCTTCTTGCGATGGCAACATTAATCAAGAAAAGAATCATCTGGACGGCATCAATTATTGTGGCTACTATTGGGATTTATTTCTTATTCTTGAGCATGCTTTAGACCATAAATCTGAATATAAATATTCAGATTCGTTTTATTTTCCACTCACTTTTACTCTTCATCCCAATGCGATCGGAGATTGCCATGAAGTTTTTTGTAATTCGTATAAGCGGTATGTAGCTCCAGGTAACGAGGATCTGAGGCATGAGAATTTAAAAATTTACCAATTCTCGGAGCGCGAAATATTTTCGGTCGACCACTGCCATGCTCTACAATCCACATGGTCCTAAAAATTAGGTTTGATTCAAGGGCCAGCTCAAATGGTTCTGGGCGAGTTAGCCTGAGTTCTTTATGACCGTCATACCAGCTGACTTCTCTAGGTTGCGATTGATAAGGAGTTACCTCCTCAAACGGGGACTGAGCATAAAGCAAATAATCGATATGACCACACTTTAGAAGTATGGGATCATTATCGGTAGCATCCTCCCATCGAACTCGTACATCACCCTGATATTGATCGGTAGACCTATAGCTATCTTGATAAACAAATGAAATAACATTTTGGGGCGCGACGGGTCGGGTTTGGTACTCGACCTTACCATATTGGGGGAAAATTCCCACAGCCAAGTACTGAGTACCACGAAGATGAGGGACATAATTAGTCATAAACGCGCCCAAAATCGCCCCATTACCGTCACCGGTTTCAACGGCAATCAGTCGACTCGCAAGCGGCGCAATAAAATCAAAATCTTCACTCATTACCATTTGAAAGTGATCAAATCGATAATTTTTAGGAGCCGGTTTATTGATCGCCAAAAGCAGGTGCTGATCAAGTTGGGGCATACGAATAATTCGCTCGACATTATGAAGGCTTCTTTCATCTTCAAGGGCATCAGCCATATTTCGAAGAAATTCAGGACCATAAGTACTTATATTTTCCATGCAGAAGACGATTATAGCATATTAAGCTGAATTACTTACTTTTTGTTCACTTACACATTACACACCCCAGGGGTGTGTTTGCAAGAGTTTGAGTTCTTGCTCACTTATTGACTTTTAATTTTGCATTTATATACTTATAGCATGGACCATATAAATGAAACTCGTGATTCAGCCGAGCTTCTAGAAGCCAAACCTGATAAAAAAACCAAGCCTCCGTTGACACCTCGAAAGGTTGTCTTGTCGGTTGTCCAGGCAATCGGACTGACCGGTGGGATCGCTCTTGGAATTAGTCGAGAAGCTAGAACCGCTGTCATCGACAAAGTGCTTGTCACCCAATCATTATCAGCCGGCCAGGTTGAGGAAATCGCTCGATTTTGTCATGATTCAACTCCAGGAGCGGCACAATATCAAGCTCCGTTGGGTGATTATTTTCAAAATTTAGATTCTTCCTGTCGCGAATATCAAGAAGCGTTAAAAACAAACAATATTCCGATGGGTGATATCGCATCAAGAAAAGTTTTTAGTAACGTCGGCGATATTGTCTGTGCGGTTGGTGCGGATCCCGAAAATGGGATCAAAGACCCGACAGTAAAAGCAAAGCTAATTGGAGCCTGCACCTTGATGCGCGAATCGGCTGATGAAAATGCAGTATATGATACTTTAAAATTGGGGGATGTATATGATATTGGACTTACAAACTTATCTGGCGAAATAGACCCAGCGCCTGATACAGGTTAAAATTTTTCATTAAAAGAGTTAATTAACTATATGAGATAAACAGAGTTAATATGACGACGTAACCTGGTCGAGGTTACTTAAGGGGTTGTGTTTCAGGGAATTGTTGAGCTTCTTTGTAAACCAGCCACATTTCGTCTTCTGTTAGACTATCGGGGTTATTTGGCATACTGGTGGCGGTAATTAGCGTTTTGAGGTCTCGTAGTTTTTCTTCATTATGCGAATGGTAAGCCCTTGATAAAAAAGCTTGATCACCAAAATTATCATAGTCTATATATACAAAGTCATGAACTTTTCCACTGTTTGGCTCTCTTCTTATAATGATACTTAAGCCGGGGTGAAAATCGACTAATCCGGCATTATGCATATGAGCGAGTGAAACGAGCAGCCTTCTTTGGATGTCTCTATCTAAAAATAAACCAGTTTGACTTGATACATCAGAAATCTCAATAACTTGGTATTTATCGTTTTCGGTGAGATCGCTCATCGCGATATAATATTCATCTTTGCCATCTTCTTTCCTTTTTATAATTTTTGTTACCGGAGCAACCGGAATACCGGCTTCTTTTAGTTGTTTATAATTTTGAATCGCTCGCTTTGCGGCCTGAAGTCCGTGGACCTCTTTATAGACGATACTGCCTACTGTTGAGCTTTCTTGATTGCTTCTCCGTTGGACTCCCAAACCTTTGCCAACGTGACTTGAGACAAATCCTTTTTTAGATATGACTTCATCTTTGCCCAATGGGCCTTTCATCATCGGGCTGATTATGACTGGTTCATCATCCATGTCTTAAATTTTAACAAATTGACTAGATCGTTTCCAATCGTGCGTGCGGTAGGTAATCAAAACCTGGTTTTAACTTCAAGTTAATCTGACCTAGTTATGATCGAATGTTTAAACATTCGATCATAAAAGTATCAAACTAGATCAGAGATGAGTTGTTAAATGTCTTTATGATATAATATTATTATGATACCTGAAGGTTTAAGCCCGTCACAGGAGTCTGTCGAGGTGCCATATCGTAACTTGGCTGGTTATCGTGATTTATTGACAAAAGTCTTTAGACTCGACGAAGATATTGAACAAAGATGGTTGGAGTTTAATAAAATCGCACAAAAAGCAGGATGGAGAACATTATCAGAAGAAGAAATTGAGGGGAAATTAGACTATGCGAATACCTTAGCCGAACGATTGCAGAATGAGGAGGAACTCGAAAAAATCGCCAGTTATGTTGACCATTTGTTGGAATCAAATCATCTTACAAGGAGCGAAGCTCTAGCAACAGTTTTAAGATTCGGTTTAAGAAGTCCGGAAAACAAAAGGCTTCTGTATGATGAAATCGCTCTACAGTTGCCTAGACGCAAAGATGGCAATGTAGTACAGAGTAAAACTGCCCGACACAATGTTTGGTCTACAACAGTCTTCCTTCAAGTTTTTCTTGACAGAAGGCATCATGTCAGAATGACCCATTTATTTATTGAGAGAAAATAGTGCGAATGTAATCAAAACCCGGAGTTGGTGTTTGGTCATTGTGTTGATTTCTAATTAATATTCTCCTTTGCTATACTTAATTAATATATGGACTTCTTGAATGTATTCATTGCCGAAAAACCAATGACTTCTGCTATTCTTATTATTGTCTGCGTATTTTTGGCCATCTGGTTTGTTGATGTCTTTTTTGAATTTCTTCTTGAGAAAATATTTAGCAAGACCAAGGGCCGATTTGATGATCGCGCCATTCGAATCTTAAAAAGAGGCTTCATTGGATACCTTTTCTTGGGTTCCTTATATATGCTTCTGCCCACCTTGCAGCTGAAAAGCTCTATTTATGAAAATGCCCATAAGGTCTTGGTGATGCTATTCATATTTTTCTCTTCATTTATTGCCATTCAACTGATTTCTGCCTTTTTTAGGGAACTGGAGAAGACGACCAAGGCCAAGGATAATAGTACCTTTTATAGTGCCGAGCCATTTCTCAACAGTATGAGCAAGCTTTTGGCTTTGGTTATCGGCGCCTTTGTCATGCTTGCCTATTTAGGCATTGACTTGACGCCGCTTATTGCTTCGGCTGGAGTGGCGGGAGCGGTCCTCGCCTTTGCGGCGCGAGATTTTGTGGCGAACCTTTTTGGCGGTGTATCAGTCTTTTTTGATAAACCTTATCGAGTCGGG
Source organism: Candidatus Microgenomates bacterium (assembly GCA_025449735.1). Classification (GTDB taxonomy): domain Bacteria; phylum Patescibacteriota; class Microgenomatia; order UBA1406; family HO2-37-13b; genus JANWIV01. Next base: position 59,172 of record JANWIV010000002.1, read on the forward strand.
GATTTTGTCATTGTCAATAATGATCATCGAGGTGAGGTGATAGAAATTGGCGCCCGCAGCACCAAGATAAAAACTCGTGACAATGTCTTGATCACCATCCCCAATGCCGTCATGGTCACTAATGCGGTGATTAATGAAACTGGTTTTGATCCTAGCCTTCGCATTCATTTGCCGATATTGGTCGCTTACGGGGTGGATCTTGATGATATTGAGGAGAAGTTGATAAAAGCGACGATGGCGATCAAAGAAGTCGAATTCGAGAGGGAGCCTTTGGTCCGCTATCGCAGTTTTGCCGATTCGGGAGTGGAGCTTGAGCTTTTGGTGACAATTAAAGAGCCCAAACAAAAAGGCAAAACTACTCACATTTTGATCAAAAATATTAATAAAATGCTGATCAAAGAAAAGATCAGGATTCCTTATACCAGTCGGGACGTCCATATGCATAAATAATGAAAAGATTAATAGAGGCAATAGTAAACGGGTTAAAATCAGAATTTCTCCTCTGGGCAGTGTCTTTGTTTATTTTTATCTCTTTTTTTATAGTGCTTTTCAATCGCTTGCCGCCACAAATCCCGCTTTTTTACTCTCGACCCGATTCACAGCGACAGGTAACTGATTTATTTGTCGTCGTACTCATCCCAATAATCACCTTCCTTATTATTGTGATTAATAAACTAATTGTCAGGCGCTTTTTTGAGACTGAGCCAATTGCAGCCAAATTTATCTATATTTTCAATTTGCTCTCAATCATTGTGTCGATATATATTTTTGTTAAGATTATGCTTCTTGTCTCATGATAATCAATCTTTTGCTGGCCACTGGTTTAGCTTTTTTTCTGGTTTTTGGTCTGACGCCAATGGTGATTGTCGCCGCTAAGCGGTTCAAGCTAGTTGACGATCCCAAAAGAAGATCTCACCCCGCCAATACCCATAAATCGGTGATTCCACGCGCTGGGGGCGTGCCAATTTTCTTAGGAATTTTAATTGCGATATTATGCTTTATGACTTTGGGAAAAATTATTGTCGGCATTATTATTGGCGCCTTTTTGATTGTGGTAGTGGGCCTCTTGGATGATTATTTTGATTTGTCGCCTTATTTGCGTTTTGTCACCAACATCTTGATTGTGGTCGTCACCATAATGTTTGGTCTCGGCACCCCTTATATCACAAGCCCCATCGGCGGCGTAATTAGGCTTGACACTATCGCCGTCAACTATAATTTATTTGGTAGCCATCAATTTTTGGTTTTGGCTAACCTCTTTTCAATTATTTGGATTGTCGCTTTGATGAACTTTGTCAATTGGAGCAAAGGGGTTGATGGCCAGCTGCCCGGGTTTGTCGCTATCTCCGCCTTTGTCATCGGTACGATTGGTTTGCGGTTTTCGGCTCATCATATCGGTAGCGCTGAGGTAGCATTACTAGCATATATTGTCGGCGGGGCTTTTTTGGGATTTTTAATTTGGAATTTTTATCCCCAGCGGATTTTGCCCGGATATAGTGGGGGAGCATTAGGAGGGTATTTCTTAGGAGTATTATCAATTCTTTCTTTTGCCAAAATTGGCACCTTGGTCTTGGTTTTGTCAATCCCGATTATTGATGCAATATACACCATTATTCGTCGCATCCGCGCTGGCAATTCACCTTTTCATGGTGATGCGCTTCATTTTCACCATCGGCTATTAACGATTGGATGGGGGCGGCGTCGAATCGCAGTATTCTATTGGTTGGTGTCACTATTATTTGGCGTCAGCGCGCTTTTTTTTGAAGGGATGCAGAAACTCTTGGCGATGCTAATTGTGGGGGCGCTTCTGGCAGTTTTTATTATTGTCTCGCAGCGGCTTACGTCGACTCATCCGCTGTCTGAGGAACCGGCGTCGTAGTTGAAGCACTTTCGGTTTTGGTCACATATTCACCGCTAACCCAGCCTTTCTTGCCCTTTTCATATTCTATTTGATACCAACCATTCTCTTCAGTCAAAATTTTGTAAGTGCTGCCCGGATCAACTTTGGCTACCTCGAGGCCGCCAGTGCTGGGCTTATCCCTCACTCGGAGCCAGCCGGTCTGGGTTTCATTTATTTTGATGTAGTTTTTTTCAATTGTGGCGCTTTCTGTCGCTGGCGATTCTTCGTCTGGGGTAATGTCTACTTTGCGATAAGTTGGGTCCATGGCTAGTTTGAATTCGGCATTGACGCGATAACTGTGCTCAACCTGAATTTTTTGGGTGCGTCTGAAAAAACCCGGATTAAAAACTGACAATTCATGGTCGCCGGCGCTAACATCCGATAAAATTAAAGGTGCAATGCCATGCTCTTCATTATCAAGATAGACAATTGAGCCGGAAGGATCGGTATCCACTTTTATCTCACCAGTGTCGCCCGTGGCTTTGGTTTTCATTTTTGATACAGAGAGTGAGACGCCAGAGGTGGAGAGATCATCAGCCCCTAGCTGCCAATCAACTACAGACAAGGTGTTATGGTTAATTAAGACTTTGCCACTCCACTGTGCTGAGCTTGAGGCCGTGGTTTCGCTTACCAATTTCAATAAATATTCGCCTTCGCGAAGGCCTCTTTCAAAAGGAGTGCGTCCTTTTTGTTTCTCATCAAGGAACACAGTGGCGGTTGGCGAGGAGATAATTTTTAGCCGGCCTTCTTTGATTTGGGTTTTGAGATATAGATAACGACCGCAAACTGCCAGCACAAAAAGACCAAAAAGGACTAGTAAAAAAAGCAATTTTCTTTTCATAGAATAAGTGACAACATTATACGCAACCAGTGCAGTCATGTGCAACATGCCGTTGACAATTAGCAGAAAATCTGTTAATCTGCTAGCAGATTCAGCAGTTGAGGGGACGCCTTAAAAAAGCGGCCCCCAGCATCTGGGTATGCAAAATCATGAGCTCCCTCTCTTTTTCTTTTTTTGATAAAATGCATTTCACATGACAAACTACATTTGTTCTTCCTGTGGCGAACCATCATCAAGCTGGTATGGGAAATGCCCGGCATGTGGGCAGTGGAATACCTTGGGAAAAGCAGAGGTAGACTCAACTAGCGCAAAAAAGAAAGGTAAAGCAACACCGGCGAAACTGGCTACTTTTAAAAATGTCGCCAGCATAAAGAGTAGCAAGCTTGAAACAGGAATTTATGAAATTGATCGGGTGTTGGCCGGCGGTTTTAGCCCGGGGCAGGTGGCCTTACTTGCAGGCGAGCCTGGAGTAGGGAAATCGACATTGCTACTCAAGGGCTTGAGCAAATTGAAAGTGCTTTATGCTTCAGGCGAGGAATCAACCGACCAAGTGGCGGACCGGGCAAGACGAGTCGGGATCAATCTAGACAATTTTTTGTTTACCGACGAGAGTCAGGTGGAATCAATAATTGAGGCGGCAAAAGACAACATAAAGAAATTTCAAATAATTGTCATTGATTCCGTCCAGACGATTCATTCTGGTGATGTTTTAAGCGCGGCTGGCAGTGTGTCGCAAATTAGGTCTTGCGTCGATCTATTATCTGACTTTGTCAAAGAATATCAAAAGACTCTGGTCATCGTCGGCCATGTCAACAAAGCAGGAGATATTGCTGGTCCCAAGACGCTTGAGCACTTAGTCGATAGTGTATTTTATCTAGAAGGGGATAAAAACTCTTCCTATCGGGTGCTTCGCGCTCGCAAAAATCGATTTGGGACGACCGACGAAGTGGGACTTTTTGAGATGCATGAGTCTGGGTTGCAACCGGTAAAAAATCCCACCGCTTTTATTGACTATGACAGAAGCCCTCAACCCGGTCGCGCCATAACCGCCACAATCGAAGGTAGCCGGGCGCTATTTTTTGAGATTCAATGCTTGGTGTCGCCGACCAATTTTGCGCTGCCTCGGCGAGTCGTCAGCGGCATTGATTTCAATCGTTTGCAGCTCATCCTGGCGGCTCTTAAAAAACATCTCTATCTCTCCCTTGACAATAGCGACGTTTTTGTCAGTGTTGTTGGTGGACTGAGTATCAAGTCGCCGGCCGCAGACCTTGGCATTGCGATGTCGATCATTTCCAGTGCCAAAAATAAAGCCGTGCCGACGTCAACTTTATTTTTTGGTGAAATTGGCCTTTTGGGTGAAATACGCCACATCTATAAAGAAGAGCAAATCGAGAAAGAAGCGAAGCGATTTGGCTTCAGTAAAATATATTCTGCCTCAAAAACAGCGACACTGAGAGATATCGGTCGACTATTTTAGTTATACTTAATAAGCGAGTAATATGAAAAAAAATCTTAACCTTATATTATTGCTGCTTTTCACTTTGACTGTTGCTTTTATCGCTCAATTTGTCTGGAATGGAAATTTTGATTTCCGCTCAAGAGCCAGTCAAAACTCCTCATCTGCTTATGAATTTATTAATACCAAAGTCAGTAGCGAGGCGAATGCTGCAAAATAGACTTCATTAACTGCTTACCGCTTCGGCCCAGCATAGTAGACTTCATAAAGGGCGGCGCCTAAGAACAAAACATAGATGAAGGGGATCATCAAAGGACTCGGTGGGGTCAGTCGAGTTAGGCTGGTTACGGTCCCTAAAATAATGGGCAGAGTAGCGCTATGAAGAGATATTTGCCAGGTTTTGCTAAAGGTCAGCGTCGGCACCATTCGGCGAACAATCAAAAAATAAACTATTGATAATAAAGCCAAAATCAGCATTGCCATAATTGTCATGAAGACAAAATAGATAGTAATAAAAAAGAGTAATAATGACAGCAGGATGGCGGGGAATATAATCGAGACAATTTTTAACCTGTTTTTGACTAAATCAATATTGCTTTTGGTGACTTTGACATCAAGCCCTGGCTCATAGCGCATTACTTGCGTGGTATCATCAATATTGATGACGACACTACTACCAGTGAGTAAAATCGGCGTGCGATAAAGGTCGCGCTTGCCTGGTGTGGCAAACTCATCAATGACAAGGATGGGTCGCGGTACTGAGTCGATCGTCATAAACACAATATAAGGCCGGTCAAAGCTAGTCATCAGCTGGCCATTTTTGATTCTAATAACCAGGTTTTCCGGATAATTTTCTAGCACAGAATTAATTTCCTTATAAATATGCAAGCTGTCTTTGGTAATGAGCAGCTTATGAGAGATAGCCAGCCCGGAGAATGTGGCGATCATAAACATCAAGGCCAGAAAATACTTAAAAGAAAATTTAAATGGCGCTGTTTTTAACTTTTTATAATAAGTATCCAGCGGCAGAAGTGAGTTTAAAAAAACATGAATAAAGGTATTAATTTTTCTTAACATCATATATAATATAATTATTGTAGAGATAGATTTCAATAGCCTGACAAAAATATTCAGTAAATCTTGAATTTACCTCTTGCAATTCGATCTGACCTTATATATAATTGACAAATCAAGTTATTATTTTTTTGTATTAAAAAATGGCAAAAGGAACATTTGACAGATCTAAACCTCACTTAAATATCGGTACTATTGGTCACGTTGACCATGGTAAAACTACGCTTACCTCAGCAATTCATCATGTCTTAGCTAAAAAAGGACTCGCTGAGTCACTTAAATATGAAGATATTGACAAGGCTCCAGAAGAGAGAGCTCGAGGAGTCACCATTAACATTCATCATTCGGAATATGAGACTGAAAAGCGTCATTATGCTCACATTGATGCTCCAGGACACGCCGACTATATTAAAAACATGATCACTGGTGCCGCTCAAATGGACGGTGCGATTCTTGTCGTTTCCGCGCCAGATGGCCCAATGCCTCAGACTCGAGAGCACGTACTTTTGGCTCGCCAAGTCAACGTGCCAGCGATTGTCGTTTTCCTAAATAAAACAGACATGGTCGCTGATGCCGAGCTTATTGAGCTCGTCGAGATGGAAGTTCGCGATCTACTTAAAAAATATGACTATCCAGGTGACACCGTGCCAGTCATCAAGGGATCAGCGCTAAAAGCGATTGAGGGCGATCCTGATGCTGAGGCGGCAATAACTGAGCTTATGGCCAAGGTTGATGAATTCATCCCTGACCCAGTTCGCGACATTGACAAGCCATTCTTGATGCCAGTTGAAGACGTCTTCACCATTCAAGGTCGAGGTACTGTCGCTACTGGCCGAGTCGAGCGAGGCATAATCAAAGCCAACGAGGAAATTGAAATCATTGGTCTTGGCAAAGATAACAAAAAGACCACCATCACTGGTGTTGAGATGTTCCGAAAGACCCTAGACGAAGCTCGCGCTGGCGACAACGTCGGATTGCTACTTCGAGGTGTCGAAAAAGAAGATATTGAGCGTGGTCAGGTCATTGCCAAGCCAGGTACAATCACTCCTCACACAGAATTTGAGGCAGAGATTTATGTCTTGACTAAGGAAGAAGGCGGACGACACAGTCCATTCTTCACTGGTTACCGACCACAGTTCTATATCAGGACAACTGACGTCACCGGTGAAACCACTCTACCTGAAGGGGTCGAAATGGTCATGCCAGGAGACAACGTCAAGATTGCGGGAAAACTAATCTACCCAGTTGCTATGGAAGAGGGCTTGAAATTTGCTATCCGTGAGGGTGGCAAGACTGTCGGCGCTGGAGTAGTAACGAAGATTGTTAAGTAACAAGAAACAATAACCAAGAAACAAACAAGCTCCAATAACCAAATTTCAAACTAATTGGTCATTGTAAATTGAGATTTGTTTGTACCTTGTATCTTGTATCTTGGATACTTTAATTTTGCACTTTTATAAAATATGCCAAAAGGTAAGATCCGAATTCGACTTAAATCCTTTGATCATCGTCTTATCGATGAGACCTGTCAGAAGCTGGTAGATACCGCAACTAAGACAGGGGCATCTTTTGTGGGTCCAATCCCCCTCCCTACTAGAATTGAAAAATACACTGTCAACAAATCTCCTTTTACTGATAAAGACTCTAGAGAGTATTTTGGTCTAAAAATACATAAAAGACTGATTGATATTGTCAATCCTACCAATCAAACCATTGACTCGCTAATGCACCTTGATCTCCCCGCTGGAGTCTCGGTTGAGGTTAAAATGGGGTAAAATTATGACCGAGCCAACATCGGAAGATAAAGCGCCGCAATACTCACTTCCAGACTTGAAAGATTTAGCTTCCAATGGCGATTTGAATGAAGAGGCTTGGCAGGGTTTATATCATTTAGCTCGGGAGGAAGAGATTCAAACTAATGAAGCCTCATCTTTGAGCGACATTCCTGCTAGCGCGCTTATTGAACTAGCAGAAAAAGTCAGAGGTGAACCAGATCCTATAAAGCGATATGAATTGGTCTCAAGTCTAAGTCCACGTGAAGGAGTAATTTGGTTTGATGTTTTAGAAACATTTTCAGATAAAAGTTCGAGAGACCTTATCTATGACAGCTTATTTCTATCGGCCGATGATCGCCGAAGAATAGTAGATTTGGGTACTGGGACCGGAAACTTGGCTATAGCGCTTGAAGATTTGGCTGACGAAGTCATTGGAGTGGATCGAGTCGACAAACTACTTGAAGTCGCTCGTCTCCAATCTCCAGATACGATTAAGTATCATCAAGCAGAAGTTTTTTCTACCGGACTTGCAGAAGCGTCATTTGATTTGGCGGTAAGCTTAGGACTTGAATCGTCATTTACTAAAGTACAAATTGCAGCCTTAACCCAAGAGGTAAGTAGATTGTTAAGAAACGGAGGATCGTATATTACTACTTTTAACACATTGGGCGATATTAGTGAGTTTGCAAGTACCGCTAAAGGATTGCTTGCTGATTGTATTGTTGACACAGTAAGTGGAAAGTCTGCACTGAGCAATGAAGACAAATGGGAATATAGCGATTTAGAAAGTGCATTTGAGTTGGTAGGAATGAGCTTGATCGAGTCGTATGAAAATGAAGATGGCAGTATGATTGCTGTTGAGTTTGTTAAATCATGAAATTCCAATCATGCTCATGGATATTACCGAGTCTTCCCGTCGGCGTCAGTGTTGAGGTTAAGATGGGGCAATTTTAAGCAAGTAGCTCTTTATAGAAGATATTGATAACATAAAAGAAGGCATCGCCAAATTCTTTTTTATTTCTTTTCAACTCAATTTTCAATCCGCTTTTGGTGAACCATTCAAGGGACTCAGCCTCATCGCCAAGCACTGGTTCCTTGTCAGAAAAAATTTCATATAAAAGAAAGTAATGATTTTCGTGTCTACCAAGGACATGTCTGTTAAATATCGCTTTCCCTTTTAGTTTGTAAGTGAAATCTGAGATGCCTATTTCTTCAAGAACCTCTCTTTTTAAAGCATCAGTATCTTTTTCTCCGGAACTAACGTGACCGCCAACAGGGGAGACGAATTGCCCAGCGTCCTGTTTGTGAGCGTAGGGTTTAATAAGCATAAACTCTCCTTTAGAGTTTATAAGCTCAGCAATGACGCATTTATGCAGCAGCCCCTTTTCATGAGCCATCTTCTTTGAAGTCTTGTAGAGATTGTTTAAATTACTATCAACGATATCCACCATTTCCATGATGAGAGTATATCACAATGCAAAACTGCGGAGTCCATTATTCCCACTCTGTAGTTGCTGGGGGTTTGAATGTCGACCTGTAGGCGCGACGGGAATATTTTGGTATAAATTGCAGAAGTTGAGCGTGCACACCTTGGAGGTGTGTGAGCTTAAACTTTGTAAAAAAATTAAACTTCACTTTGATTTTTTTCACTATCTTCTATGCTATAATCGGGTTTGAAATGAAATATGATACGGTTCTTTTTGACTGGGATGGGTGTTTGGTCCATACGCTTGAGGTTTGGCTAAAAGCAGTGCACCTTTCATTAAAAAAAGAGAGAATTAGACTCTCTGACAAAGAAATTGTCGAAAAAATACTACAAGGTAAAATCGAATTCTCAACAATTGGTTTTAAAGATTCAAGAGCATTTTGGGATTCTACCACCGCCTATATTGTTTCCCACCATGATGAAATAACCCTTCACACTGGTGTTAAATCAACATTGAGCCTTCTTAAAAAGAAGGGGATAAAATTATCAATAGTGACGAGATCCTATCGGCATATATTTGAAGGTATGTATGAGGGCAAAGGAATCGACCATCTCATCGATCTGGTTATTACTCATGATGATGTGGCGCATCAAAAACCCCACCCCGAGTCGGTACTTCTCGCTATGAAAAAACTGAGGTCAAAACCAAGCACCACCCTCATCGTTGGCGATAGCGAACATGAAGTGCGAGCTGGGCAAGCGGCTGGGATTGATACCGTCCTTTTTTACCCACCCCATAATGAAGCTTTTTATAATATTGATGATCATCATGCTCTTGAAGCCACCTATATGATTCACTCTTTCAAAGAGTTACTGCCTATTGTGATAGGGCAATAGTGCGTTAGATTCCAACTTGCCTTTGAAGACGAAAGTGGCAACCTTTATAATAATTAAGACTATCTTTCAATTCAGCATGCAGGGGAGAAGTTTTATTTCGGCATCGCTTGTCATCCCGTACTTGATACGGGATCCATGGATCCCCGCGTACCTGCCTCGCGGCAAGGCGGGCGCGAGGATGACAAAACAATTAGATCCTGAAACCCTCCGTCGTTAAAACTCTGGCGGGCAGGCAAGTTCAGGATGACGTAATCCGTCAGTTCAGGATGAAAGTTACTAGTATTTAATCCCTGTTTTTCCGTAGGCGGGGTAACTCAATCTTAATGTGAAAGAAAAAGGATTATCATCAAGAGAAGCCACCCAAAGGCAGGCTGAATATGGACGCAATATATTGCCTCGAGGCAAATCGGTATCGATTCTTAAAATACTACTGCGCCAATTTGTTTCACCTCTAGTCTTCGTCTTGTTTTTTGCCGCTTTAGTCACTATTTATTTTGCTGATTATTCAGATACGATTGTAATTTTATTAGCCGTCATATTAAATACCATTCTTGGTTTCTATCAAGAGCTAAAAGCGGAGCATTCATTACATGCGCTATCGGGAATGCTGGCTATTAAAGTAATGGCTTATCGAGACTCTCGGCGCGTCCAACTATTAGCGACTGATGTTGTGCCGGGAGACTTGATTTATCTCTCCTCTGGAGACAGCGTCCCTGGTGACGGTGTGCTAATTGAAGCCAACAACCTACTCGTCAATGAAGCGATGCTGACCGGAGAAAGCACGCCTATTATCAAAAAAATTGATAAAAAAAGTGGCCAGATCGGGGATTGGGTATTTATGGGGACCACTGTGACTTCAGGAACGGGAATCTTTATCGTCAAGCGAATTGGGGCTAGTACTCAAATGGGAACAATTGCCAAAGATTTATCAAAAGTCGAAGAAGAAGCAACGCCACTGCAAAAAAGAATCACAAATCTATCTTTTTATTTGACCGGTGTCGTGGCAATAGTTTCGGCAATTATTTTTGTAACGGGCATCGCCGTTGGCAATAGCTTTGAGGATATGTTTACTACCGCTGTTGCTGTTGCCGTGTCGATGATTCCTGAGGGTATGCTTGTGTCGATTACGGTCGTTTTGGCAATTGGCATGCAGAGAATTCTTAAAAAACATGCCTTAGTGCGTCGCTTAGTCTCGGCTGAGACCCTAGGGATGGTGACTGTTATTGCCACCGATAAGACCGGTACCTTGACCGAAGGGATAATGCGAGTCAAGAAAACTAAATTTACCGACAAAAAAGCGGCGATGCTGACATGTATTTATGCCAATGATTTGAGTGATTCACTGGAGTCCGCAATTTGGAAATGGGCTGATAAGGAAGGAATTGACGGGCAAAAAATTACTGAAGAGAATCCAAGGCAGTCTGTCGTTCCTTTTAACAGTGCGCATAAATATATGAGTGTCAAAGTTGACGGTAAAGTTTATATGAAAGGGGCACCTGAGGTGGTGCTTAAACTATGCAAACTATCTACCGACGAAAAAAAACAGTGGATGACACTCGCGGACAGTTGGTCAAGTGAGGGCTTAAGACTGTTGGGTCTCTCTCAAGGCGACAAATGGTTAGGATTAATTGGCGTTGAGGATCCCGTACGCGAAGATGTCAAATTGGTATTTGATAAAGCGAGGCGAGCGGGAATTCGAGTCATTATGATCACCGGTGACTATGTCGGCACCGCCGAGGCGGTATGGAGAGTAATCGCCGGCACGCAACCAAAGGTGATTGAAGGTATGGAGCTCAATAATATTTCCAAAAATGAGTTTGATAAAATTGTCCGCACCACTGATATTTTTGCCCGAGTTACTGCTGACGAAAAACTGAAGATTGTCCAGGCGCTCTCATCACAGGGTGAGGTAGTGGCATTGGTTGGAGACGGGGTCAATGATGCCCCGGCACTTAAAGCGGCTGATATTGGCATCGTAGTCGGTGGGGCCAGCGATGTCTCTCGTGAGACGGCGGATATGGTGCTGATAGACTCAAATTTCAATACGATCATTGCCGCCATTGAGCAAGGTAGAGGGATGTTTGAAACGATTAAAAAAGTGGTTTTATATTTGCTCGCTAACAGTTTTTCCGAAGTGTTACTTTTGGTTTTGTGTATGAGTGCTGGTTTGCCGCTAGCGGTGACTGCGGGGCAGATATTATGGATCAATCTAGTGACCGATGGGTTGCCCAATATTGCCCTCACACTTGAGCCTCATGATAAAGGTTTGCTACTGAGAAAGCCAAATCTACCGGAAGCGCCGATTGTGGATGCAGTGGGGAAAATCTTGATACTGGTAGTTAGTATCTCGACCGGCTTTGTCAGCTTTGTCTTTTTTGATTTGTTCTATAGCACCTATGGCTTGTCACTAGCGCGTACAGTTGCTTTTTCTACACTTGGCTTGTCGACGATACTTATGGTTTTCTCAATAAGGTCATATAAGCCGATTTGGAAGGTCAATCAACTGCAAAATCCCTATTTAGTTCTCGCTGTCGCAATTGGGTTTATTTTGCAACTTTTGGCAATTTATCATCCGATTATGAATGTGTTTTTGCATACGGTGCCATTAGGGACGCCGGAGTGGCTCGCCGTCATAGCCGGTAGTTTAATTATCCTAATCCTAGTTGAAACTTTGAAACTTTTCTTTCATAACTTAATTAAGTCGAAAGCCCTGACAATGGTTATTTCTCGTTGACTTCAAACTGACTGTAGTATATAATTGCTTCTGCATGACAAAGATATTTGTCGTTCCTAGCGTAGTTTAGATCAACTAGATTGGTAAGTTATAAGCCCCAATCTGGGGCTTTTTTTGTATGAAAAGATTTATACTCGGAAAAAAACATGAAACTCTGCAAATGTTTAACGATGATGGGAAGCGAATCCCGGTAACTATTGTGAAATCTGAATCTTGTTATTTGGTTGGCATTAAAACCCAAGATAAGCACGGCTACTACTCAGCAGTGCTTGGTTTTGGAGACATGGCCAAACCTAAGAAACAGCGAGCTGGAGAACTAAAAAAAGCGGGGATAAAAACCCCGCTTCGTTTTTTAAAGGAAGTAAGGCTTACTGATGATATGGTGAAAGTGGGCGAAAAAGGCAAGCAAGCGCTAGTTCTCGGCGAGACCACAATTGAAATTGGTGGCAAAATTATGCCGCAGGACATGTTTGTGGTGCCGGCAATGCTATCAGTGAGCGGTCGATCAAAAGGTAAAGGCTTTGCCGGAGTTGTCAAACGACATGGTTTTGCTGGAGGGCCGGCGACTCATGGTCAATCAGATAGGCATCGAGCTCCAGGTTCAATTGGAGCTACCACCACCCCTGGTAGAGTGCTCAAGGGCAAGCGAATGGCCGGGCGAATGGGAAGGGTCAATAGCACGATAAGTGGGTTGTCGCTGGTATCAGCAAATGAGGACACATTGGTTATAAAAGGGATGCTTCCCGGTCGAACCGGAAGCCTACTCTTAATTACCGCAAAATAATATGGTAGCAACAAAAGCAGTAGCAGTTAAAAAAACAGTAAAGAAAGCGACCTCATTGACCATTCCGGTCATTGGTAGCGGACCTGCAAAAAAAGATGGCTTTGCTGTGTCAGAGGCAATCTTTAATGTCGTCGCCAGCCCAAAATTGCTTTCCCAATACGTGAGGGTTTATTTGGACCGAGCCAGATCCTCAAGAGCTAAAGCTCAAACCCGAGCTGAGGTAAGAGGTTCCAGTCGCAAGATATATCGTCAAAAAGGCACTGGACGAGCTCGTCATGGGGATCGCCAGGCACCAATTTTTGTCGGTGGTGGCAAAGCTCATGGACCAAAAGGGATCTCTCGCATCTTGACAATAAATAAAAAGCAGCGTCAAAAGGCCCTTCTTTATGCCTTGTCACTCAAGCTTAAAAACAATTCAATCTATATGTCTCCTCAATTGGAAAAGGTCGGCGGCAAAACAAAAGAAATTTTGCCGATTTTAGCCAATGTTGAGAAGAGATCTGGATCGATTCTAATTGTCTTGCCGGATAAAAATTCCGAGCTTTTAGTGCGATCAATTTCTAATATTGGTAACATTCGCTCCACCTCAGCTCAAAACCTTAATGCTTATGAAGTGATGCAATCTGAAACCATCCTTTTTTCGCCCTCAGGACTAGCCGCTTTTATGAGTTTGCGTGAAAAAAAGTCATGAAATCAAATCATATATTAATCAAGCCTATTATCACCGAGAAAGCAATGCAGCATGTCAAAAGCAACGTCTATAGCTTTCAGGTGAACAGAAACGCTAATAAGCATCAGATTAAAAAAATTATTGAATCACTTTTTAAGGTTTCAGTGAGTCGAGTTCGTACTATTGTGCGTCGTGGCAAGACTCGTCGGGGGGGGAAAAAGCGAATTGAAAAAAGGTTGCCAGACAGAAAAATCGCCCATATATTAGTTTCCAAAGGGACAATAGACTTGTTTCCTAAAACATAAACATGAATATTGCAGGAATCAGTTACTCATCATCAACAGCCCAAAAAGGATTGCGAAAGATTTTAAAAAAGACCTCTGGTCGAGATGGACAAGGTCATATTTCAACCCGACATCGTGGCGGGAGACACAAGCGATTTTTGCGATTAATCGATTTTAAACGGGATAAGGTCGGCATGGAAGCGACGGTATTATCTATTGAATATGATCCCAACAGAAGCGCCAATATCGCGCTCTTAGAATATTCTGACGGTGAGAAGCGCTATATACTCTGTCCAACTGGCCTTAAGGCTAAGGACACGGTCATGTCTGGGGTAAAGGGAGAGATAAAAATTGGTAATGCCTTGCCTTTGATGTCAATTCCAATCGGCACTGAAATTCACAATGTGGAGTTGTATCCAGGCTTGGGAGGCAAGATGATTAAGAGCGCTGGAGGTTTTGCGGTAATCGTCGCTAAAGGTGAAAAGCATGTTGATATTAAGCTGAGCTCAAAAGAAATCAGACGCTTGCCAGCGCTTTGTATGGCGACTATTGGTCGAGTTAGTAGATCAGAAAATAAAAATAACAATCTTAAAAAAGCGGGAGATAGTCGTCATCGGGGTCGTCGACCAACTGTCCGAGGCACGGCGATGCATCCAGGAGCTCACCCTCATGGTGGTGGAGAGGGCAGGTCTAGCCAGGGAATGAATCCAAAAACCAAATGGGGTAAACCGGCTTTTGGTAAGCGTACCCGAACAAAAAAGTGGAGCGACAAATTTATTATTAAAAGACGTAAATAAACAGCATGCAAATACAAAGCTATATTAAATACAATCGAATTTCACCAATTAAATTGCGCACGCTCTTGTCTGATATAAGAAAGCTGACTCCTCAGGAGGCAACCGATAAGCTATTTTTGATGCAAGATAGATCAGCAAAAATGCTTCACCGAGCTATAAAATCAGCGATTACATCAGCTAATAGCGCTAATTATGAGGGTAGTTCGCTCGTTTTTAAAGAGATTATTGTCGAGGCCGGACCCTCTTTTAAAAGATTCAGAGCCGGTTCAAGAGGTATGGCATCTCCTTACAAAAGGCCAACGTCACATATAAAAATAATCCTAACCGGAGAAAAAGTAACAGAAGAAAAAGTAGTTAATAAGCCTGAAAAGAAAGAAGTAAAAGTTAAATCAATTAAACCAAATAAATAATATGGGTCAAAAAGTACATCCTTTTGGATTTCGTCTTGGTATCACCAAATTTTGGGATTCAAGATGGATTTTCCCAGATAAAAAAGTCTATCGAGCGGCACTAATCAATGACATTGCCATAAGAGAAGGTATTATGAAAAAATTTGCTTTTGCCATTGTGACTAGAGTCGAGATTGAGCGCGCCATTAATAAGGTCGTGGTGACAATACATGCCGTCAAGCCGGGCATGATCATTGGTCGAGGTGGCAAGGGGCTTGAGGATGTCAAGAAATTCATCACTGGTACTTTAGGTAAAAATTATGTCGACGAGCAAAAACTAAAAATAGAGCTTCATGTCGAGCATGTAAAGAAACCATATTTAAGCGCTTATTATGTGGCGCAGGATATTGGCAATAAATTGATTCGCAATCTACCCCATCGCTTGGTGGTGCATCAGGCACTCGATCGAGTCCGTGAAGCTGGTGGGAAAGGCGTCAAAATTCAACTTGGTGGGCGTATTCGGGGTGCCACCATTAGTCGAACCGAGAAATATTTTGAAGGGACGATTCCCTCATCAACTATAAGAGAAGATATTGATTTTGCCAGTTTCCCAGCACGAACCAGATCAGGTTATGTTGGAGTTAAAGTCTGGATCGCCAAATAAAGTTAAAAATTAATGAGATTTGTTTAGAAATTAGAAATTAGAGCAATTAGAAATTTTCAAAAGATATGTTACAGCCAAAAAGACAAAAATTTAGAAAACAGTTTCGCGGTAGTTGGAAGACAATCGCCATCAAAGGGGGCACGATTGTTTTTGGCCATTATGGTGTCAAAACTATGGAGCCAGGCTGGATTACTGACCGTCAAATTGAAGCTTGTCGCGTGGTTATGGCAAGAGCGACAAGAAAAGCGGGAAAATTTTGGATTAGAATTTTTCCTGATAAACCTTTTAGTAAAAAACCACCCGAGGTCACAATGGGAGGAGGCAAAGGAGATATTTCTCATTTTGTCGCTGTCGTAAGCCCAGGAAGAGTGCTTTTTGAATACGAAATTCCAGATCATCTCGAAGCTAAACATGTCCATAAAGTCTTGTCCTCGAAATTAGGATTAAATACAAAATTAGTTGAAAAAAGATCATGAAAGTAAAACCAGTATTAACAAACGAGATTGATCGCTTGCGCCTTGATTTGACAAATAAAAAACTTGAGGCAAAGCTTGATCAAAGTAGCGATAAAAATACCATCTCGAAATTAAAAAAACAGTTAGCAATTGCCTTGACTAAACGTCAATTGGAGGCCGTCAAAAAATAATTATGGCTAAAATACTAGTCGGAACCGTCGTTTCAACGAAAATGGAGAAAACAGTTGTGGTCGAAATTGAGCGTGCCTTTCGTCATAAGCTTTATAAGAAGATCATCAAAAGAAGCAAGAGATATCAAGCTCATAATTTGACGGACGGGCTTGCCGTTGGCGACAGAGTCAGAATTGAGCAAGTTAGACCAATTTCAAAACACAAGCATTTTCAAGTTGTCGCTAAAGTTGAATAAATAATATGTTGCAATTAAGATCGATTTTAACAGTTTGCGATAATACTGGCGCCAGAAAAGGGCAACTAATTGGTATTCCTGGGTCAGGAAACAAAAAAATTGCCAAAGTCGGTACCGTCATTACCGTCTCTATAAGAGAAGCCGATCCAAATTCTCCAGTAAAAAAGGGAGATATTGAACAAGCGGTTATTGTCCGCAGTAAGAAAGAAATTAGGCGAGTCGATGGCACTTATATTAGGTTTGATGATAATGCCTGTATATTGCTCACCGGAAGCAAGTCAAAAGATCCAAAAGGGACCCGATTTTTTGGTCCAATTGCCAGAGAAATAAGAGACAAAGGCTATGCTAAGATTGCTAGTTCGGCAAGCGAAATGTACTAAAAAATATGAAACTTAAAAAGGGTGATCACATCATCGTTATTACCGGTAAAGATAAAGGGAGAGAAGGGACAATCGAAAAAGTTTACTTTAAACAAAATAAGGTGCTCGTTCCTAAGGTCAATCTTTATAAGCGTCATATTAAAAAATCAGATGCCGCACCACAAGGAGGCTTAGTAGAGTTGCCAAGACCGATTGATGTCTCAAAAGTGATGTTGCTATCCCCAAAAACAAAAAAACCGACGCGCGTTGGTTACAAAATTAATCAGGGCAAAAAAGTCCGGATTGCAAAAAGCACCGGCGAAATTTTGAGCTAAAAAATATGTCATTTCAAAAAATATTTAAAGAAACAATTAAGAGTGAGCTAGGAACCGAGCTCAATATAGTGAATCCAATGGCGATTCCTACGGTCAGCAAAGTGGTGATCAATGTAGGGGCTGGTGAAGCGGTGGTATCTAAAAACGTCACTGAAAAAATTGCCGGTGACATTGCTCTTTTGACAGGTCAAAAGCCAATAATTACCAAAGCCAGAGTGGCGGTGTCAGCTTTTAAAATAAGAAGAGGTCAGCCGATTGGCGTCAAAGTTACCCTTAGGGGTGCACGCATGTATGATTTTTTAGAGAAATTGTTTAAAATTGTTTTGCCACGAATAAGAGATTTTCGAGGCATACCAGTCAAAAGCTTTGATGGTGCCGGTAACCTAAATATCGGGCTTCCTGATCAGACGCTCTTTCCTGAGATTGACTATGATAAAATAGATAAGATCAGAGGCTTGGAAATAACTATTGTGACAAGCACCAAGAATAAAGATCATGCGAAGCAGTTACTCCAAAAAATGGGATTAGTATTTCAAGAGTAAAACAATATGGCAAAAACATCAGATGAAGTAAAGTTTCATAAAAAACAAAAGTTTAAGACGCGATTTGTCAATCGTTGTTCGCTTTGTGGCCGAAATCGTGCCTACATGCGTCGATTTGGATTGTGTCGAATTTGTTTCCGTGAACACGCATTAAAAGGAGAAATTCCAGGAGTTAAAAAAATTTCATGGTAAGCACTATGAGGGCTGAATGTTACATGTTTCGTGTTTCATGATTTGTAAATAATATGAGTAGATCACAAAAAAAAGGACCAAATGTTGATGAGAGGTTGCTGAAGAAAGTCAACGCCCAAAAAGAATCGGGCGACAGGTCACCAATCAAAACTTGGTCAAGAGCTAGTCAAATGGCTCCAGATTATGTCGGTCATCGTTTGGCGATCCATAATGGTCGAAAATTTATCGAAATATTTGTATCTGAGGCGATGGTGGGTCACTATTTAGGAGAATTTTCACCGACACGCACCTTTAGAAGTCATGGTAAAGTTACCAAGCGCGTGCTTGAAAAGACTTAAAAAAATATATGTCAACAATAATTATCGATTCAGTGATCAGACTTAAAAATGGCTATATGGCTGGGCGAAGAGAATTAGTATTGCAATATTCTAATTTGAATGTGCAGGCGATGACTATTCTTAAGAAAAATCAGTATATTAAAGATTTTGAAGTAATTACCGATGGGGCGAAAAAAAGCATTAATGTCGCGCTCCTTTATGACGCTTCCGTCCCGGCAATCGCCGATGTGAAAATAGTTTCTAAGTCGGGCAGGCGAATTTATCAAAAAGCGTCTCACCTCCCTTCAGTTTTGGGAGGAATGGGACTAGCCGTGGTGACCACCTCACAAGGGGTAATGACTGCGAGTGATGCTAAAAAGAATAAAATCGGTGGGGAGATTCTATTTAAGATTTGGTAATTTAGGAAAAAATTTACACAAATATATAATATGTCAAAAATAGGTGAAAAAGAAATTTTACTCAATGGAGTAAATGTCGACGTTGTCAAGCAAACAGTTTCAGTTAAAGGTAGCCAAGGTGACCTGCAAATTGATTTGCCGCGTGGCATCGATGCCGTTTTAAGTGAGGGGCAGGTTCTTGTCAAGCGATCAACAGACCAGAAAAAAGTCAGGTCGCTTCATGGTTTATTTCGCTCACTGATTGCTAATGCAGTACTTGGTGTTGAGAAACCTTGGACCAAAACACTGAAAATATTTGGTACTGGCTATCGGGTTAAACAACAGGATGATGGAATCGTGCTTGAAGTCGGTTATTCTCATCCGGTTGCCTTTAATAAGATTGATGGTGTGACCCTGCTCGTCAAGGGTCAAGATACGATCGTGGTGTCGGGAGTTGATAAACAAAAAGTTGGTGAAGTGGCCTACAAAATTCGCAGCATTAAAAAACCGGACCCATATAAAGGTAAAGGAATTCGCTATGCTAAGGAGATATTGCATCTAAAGCCAGGGAAGAAATCAAAAGTTGAATAATAAAAAATATGAGTAGTGAACTAAAATTAAAACACAAAAGAGCAAAGAGGCGAGCGACCCGTGTTCGTTCAAGAATCGCCGGCACCGCTGAGAAACCTCGTTTGTCAGTATACCGTTCAAGCAAACACCTTTATGCTCAGGTGATCAATGATGAGAAGGGTGTGACGATTATTGCTGTTAGCACAATGAAAATGCCAAAAGGGAGCTTGACTAAAACTAAAAAAGCCGAAGAGATCGGCGCGGAACTTGGCAAAGTCCTACTTAAAAAGAAAGTCACTCAAGTCGTTTTTGATCGTGGTCGTTATAAATATACTGGACGAGTTCGCCAGCTTGCCGAGGCCGTAAGGAGTATCGGCATCACAATCTAATATGAGACCAAGAGACAACAGATTTGAAGGTAATAAAGAGTTTTCTGAAGAGGTACTGCTGATTCGTCGTGTATCCAAAAAAACGCCAGGCGGTAGTACCATTAATTTTTCGGCATTGGTGGTAATCGGTGATCGAAAAGGTCAAGTTGGTATTGGACTCGGGCGTGGGCTTGAAGTGCCTCAAGCGATTAGAAAGGCGATTCGTCGCGCTAAAAAAGAAATGTTTACCATTCCACTTATAAACGAGACGATTCCTCATGATATTAAGGTAAAATATAAATCAGCCAACATAATTCTAAAACCAGCCCCCAAAGGAGCCGGTCTTAAGGTCGGTAGTGTGGTTAGGTCAATATTAAGCGTAGCTGGAGTGAGAAATGCCTCTGGCAAAATTTTGCGTTCTCGTAATCAAATTACCAATGCCTATGGCGTCGTCAAGGGATTGAAGATGCTTCAGGCTAAAAAAAATAATAATCATGCTTAATCAATTACAGAGTATATCAAGCAGAAAAGGAAAAAGAATCGGTCGCGGTGTCGGTAGCGGTGTTGGTGGCAAGTCAACCCGCGGTACCAAGCGTCACCAGGCGGCGCGTGAAAAAATTGCCTTGGGTTTTGAGGGTGGTCAAGGAAGAATCACCAAAAAATTTCCTTTGCTTCGTGGTAAACAGCGAAATAAACCAACAAGAATCGCTAATCTAGTAATTAAAACTGGCGCTCTAAATAAACTAAAGAAAGGTAGTAGCGTTAGCCTAGAGACTTTGCTTGAGAATAAACTGGTGAGCGTAAAGGCGCGGACAAGAGGGGTCAAGATTGTGGCTGGGGGTGACCTTGAAGTTGATCTTATTATTAGTATTCCCACCTCCCTTTCAGCAAAAGCGATCATTGAGGCAGCTGGGGGCAAGGTTAATCCAAAATGAAGCCAATCATAGAAAAATTGAGACTAATGGTCTCTGATAAGGAAATTTTTCGTAAACTTAAGTTTACATTTCTTATAATCCTCCTTTTCAGAATATTTGCTTTTTTACCGGTTCCTTCAGTTGATCTTGAGGCAATGCGCCAACTTTTTTCGCAAAATCAATTTTTTGCACTGCTAGATATTTTTTCTGGTGGTACCTTGATTAATTTTTCAGTAATGGCTTTGGGACTGGCTCCTTATATTAATGCCTCAATTATTATGCAGCTGTTGACATCAGTCATTCCGAGCCTTGAGGAATTGGCTAAAGAACCCGGTTTTGGACGGGTCAAGATTAATCAATACACTCGTTTTCTTACGCTACCAATCGCGATTGTGCAGGGAATCGGCATGTTTATACTACTTAACAAACAAGGGGTCATTCCTCATCTGTCTTTTTTGGAATTCTTGACCTTTATTGCGACAATTACCGCTGGCACCTTCATTTTGATGTGGTTTGGTGAGCTTATATCTGAGTATGGACTCGGTAATGGCATTTCGCTTTTAATTTTTGTGGGTATTGTGGCTCGGATTCCGGTTGTCTTCTTGCAGACGGTCTTGACGACTACGAGCGAGCTGATCATCAACATGGCGGTTCTGACGACTCTTGCAGGGCTAGTTGTCTATGGGGTGGTTTATATCAATGAATCAGTTCGAAAGGTGCCAATTTATTATGCGAGACGGGTCAGAGGGAACAAAATGTTTGGCGGCGCGAGTAATTTCTTGCCGTTGAGGCTTAACCAAGCAGGAGTGATTCCGATTATTTTTGCCATTTCTTTTGTCCTTTTTCCTCAAATGATTGGTAATTTTTTAAGCCAAGTAGATAATTCAACCCTTGCCGGCATTGGCCGTTCCCTTACTGGAATTTTTAATCCACTAGGCATTATCTATAATGGTCTTTATTTCATTCTTGTCGTTGCTTTTACCTTTTTTTATACTGCAATTGTTTTTAGTCCTGACAAAATTGCCGAAGAGATTCAAAAAAACGGTGGTTTCATCCCCGGGATCAGACCTGGAGAGGCGACGAAGAATTATTTGAAATACATCTTATATCGAATTACTGTCGTTGGTGCTTTTTTCTTAGGAGGAATTGCAATTTTGCCATCAATAATCTCAGCAGCGACTGGTATTACTCAGGTGCTGGTGGGAGGCACTGGGGTGTTGATTGTGGTGTCGGTGGTCTTGGAGACTTTTAAGACCATAGAAGCACAAATGGCAATGAAGCGATATGACAAATTTCTTAACTAAATTAAATTTAAAAAAATAAAATAACATGGCAAAAAAGAAAGGAGCACGAGTTTTAGTCGGTCTTACCTGCACCGTTTGCGGCACCTTTAATTATGTGTCACAGCGGAATAAAACCAATACGGTGAGTCCACTAAAGTTAAATAAATATTGCAAGACCTGTCGCAAGCGGACGCCGCATAAGGAAAAAAAGAAATTACATTAATGAGACATTATTCATGTATCTTAAAACATGAATTATGAAGTATAAAATGAGACAAAACAAAATTGAGATTAAATTTTTCATGTTGCCAGTTTCATTTTCCATCTATTTATGAAGCTTGTTTTAATCGGAATTCAAGGCGCTGGAAAGTCCACTCAAGGAAATCTTCTTTCAGAACAGTTAGGCATCCCCTATCTTTCCACCGGGCATATTTTTAGAAAGATGGCTCGCGAAAAAACCGAATTAGGAAGATATATCAAAGAAGTAATGAACACCGGACTCCTTATCCCCGACGACAAAACAATTGAAATTGTTGAGCAGTATCTTTCTAGACGAGAATATCAAAAAGGTTATATTCTAGATGGCTTTCCTCGCACCATTAAACAAGCAGAAATTTTTAAAAATAACGTCGATCATGTGGTCTATATAAATCTTCCGGAGCGTGAGGCTTTGTGGCGTATTTCTCATCGCAATGATACTTCTCGTGCGGATGAGAATTTGGCTGGCATTAGAAAGCGAATTGATCTATTTAAAAAATTGACCACTCCAGTGGTTGATTACTACATGGAAAAGGGAAAATTGGTCGAAGTCGATGGCACTAAATCAATTTCTCGCGTTAATAGTCAAATCTTGCAAGCACTAGGCAAACAAGTAGTTAAAAATGAGCTAAAGGATTGGAAGCCGGATAAAAAAACCATAATTGCGATAGTGGGTCTTTATGGTAGTGGCAAATCAGAGGCAAGCGCATATTTCAGTCAAAAAAAGTCTTTGCCGATAGTTTCTTTTGGAGCGGTTATTAATGAATACATCGATTCTCAAGGCCTGCCACATAATGAGGAGATTCATAAAAAGGTGCGCATGGAATTGCGGGAGCAGCATGGCATGGAGGCCCTAGCGATTCTTAACCTAAAAAAAATTGATGAAGCGCTCAAAAAACATGATTTGATGATTATTGATGGGATGCGCTCTTGGGAAGAATATCAATATTTGAAACGTAATCTTCCCGATGTACGACTTGAGGTAGTGCTTATTTGGGCACCTAAGGAGGATCGCTTGTCAAGAATTGCCAAGCGAAAGGTGCGCTCTACCCATTCAGGAGATGATCGAGATATGAATGAAGTAATCTCTGCCAATATGGGGCCAACCTTGGCTTTAGCTGATCATGTGGTGATTAATCACTCAACCGTTGAAGATTTTCATAGTCGGCTTGAAAATGTTTATCGAGCTATTTATTTCTCTTGAAAAAGAGGCGTTTAATGATTACCTACAAGACTCCTGCTGAACTGAAAAAAATGAAGCAGGGGGGAATAATTTTAAAAGGAGTGATTGAGAAGATGCTTGATTTTGTCTCCCCTGGGATGCGGACCATTGAAGTTGACAAGTTAGCAGAAGATTATATTCTGTCCCAAGGTGGGAGCCCAAGTTTTAAAAGAGTACCAGGATATCATCATACCATCTGTATTTGTATCAATGAGCAAGTGGTGCATACGCCGCCGTCGGAGCAAGTGATTCGTGATGGGGATGTGGTGACGATTGATTGTGGGGTATTTTATGGCGGTCTAAATACCGATTCAGCAATCACCATCCAAGTTGGTAAAATTAATGCTGAAACTACTAAATTCTTGAAAATCGGTGAAGAGACGCTAAAAAAAGCATTGCAACAGGTTAAAGCGGGAAATAAAATTGGCGCGATTTCAACAGTAATTGATAGTGAAATATCAGGTGCTGGCTACTGCATCATCAATGAATTGACGGGTCATGGAGTCGGACCGGACCTTCATGAGGACCCAATGATTCCAGGGTTTGCTCCTAAATCAATTGAGGCGACACCGACGATTCGTGAGGGAATGGTTCTGGCGGTTGAGGTCATTTATTCAAAAAGTAGTCACAATGTTAAGTTAGAAAAGGGCTCAAAATGGTCACTAATTAGCAGTGATCACTCGCTTTCTGCTTGTTTTGAAAGCACAATAGCCGTTTATAAAAATAAGACTGCAATTTTGGCCTAAATAGTGTAAAATATAAGGTTTATGAAAGAAAATGTCTTGACGGTTGAGGGAGATGTAATTGAGAACCTTCCGAACACCATGTTTCATGTCAAGCTAGGGGAAGAGCATCAGAACAGCGTTCTTTTATGCTATCTATCGGGAAAAATGAGGAAAAATTATATTAAGATTTTGCCTGGAGATAGAGTTAGAGTTGAGGTAACACCTTATGATGCTACTCGAGGGAGAATTGTCTATCGATTATAAAATATGAAAGTTAGAGCGTCAGTCAAAAAAATGTGTTCGCATTGTAAGCTCGTCAAGAGACGAGGCATGTTATATATAATTTGCACTAACCCAAAGCACAAACAGCGACAAGGATAATATTTAATTCAGAATTTAAAATGCAAAATTTAAAATTTAATACAGCACGCTTGAAAAAGCAAAAATTGAATTCATAATGGTAAGACTGGTAGGGGTAAATATTCCGGATGAACAGCGATTGGAACATGCATTGACCGCCATTTATGGCATCGGTCGCGCCAGGTCAAAAGAAATTTTGTCATTGATAAACATCAGTACTGATCGTCACGTCAAGGATTTAAGCGATGTCGAGCTTAAAAGCCTGCAAGAAGAAATCGAAAAAATGAAAGTTGAAGGAGACCTTAAAGAAGAGATTAACAGCAACATAAAGCGACTTCGTGAGATTGGCACGTTGCGAGGAATTAGACATATTAGAAGCCTACCGGTTCGTGGACAGCGAACTAGAAGCAACGCTCGCACCAAACGAGGCAAGAGAAAGACCATAGGAGCTTTGAAGAAAGAGGATATGTTGAAATTGGATCAATCTAAAAAGTAATCAAAAATATTTAATATAAACAGCATGATTAAAAAAAAGAAAGAAAAAAGAATGGTTAGCAGTGGTCGGGTCTATATTACCGCCACATTTAACAACACCTTAATTACCGTCACTGATAATGAGGGGCGACCTTTGATGTCTGGAAGCTGTGGGATGTTTGGCTTTGCTGGAACCAGAAAGTCTACTCCCTATGCCGCCAGCGTCGTTGTTAGCACAACTTTGAAAAAGGCAATGGATGAAAATGGTTTGCGTGATATATCAGTCTTTATAAAAGGGATCGGCCCAGGTAGAGAAGCATCGCTTAAGGCGATTCGAGCGCTTACGCTTGATGTTGAGAAGATTTTGGATGTGACCCCAACGCCTCATAATGGTGTCCGTCCACCAAAGCAAAGACGAGGATAAAATTTAATTTTAAATAAAATATGAGATACATAGGACCAAAAAATAAATTAGCCCGGCGCGAAGGAGTGGATCTTTCACTCAAGACTCAAGGGAGCAAATCGCAAAGCAACCTGTTGCGTCGACTTAATATCCCACCCGGTCAACACGGCACGACTCGATTTCGAAAAAGAACCGAATATGGTCAACAGCTTCGGGAAAAACAAAAAGTCAAGCGTACCTATGGTTTGACTGAGACGCAACTTAAAAAATATTTTGAAATCTCCCAAAGAGAACAAGGCAACACCGCCGAGCTCTTATTTGCTCAACTGGAGTCGAGGTTGGACAATATTGTCTATCGATTGGGACTGGCGCCTACGCGAGCCGCCGCTCGTCAACTGGTCAATCATGGTCATGTCAGCGTCAATGATAATAAGGTGACAATCCCTTCTTATATTGCCAAAGTGGGCGATATAATCAAGTTTAGAAAGGCTAAGACAGTGAGTATTCCTTATATAACCGCTTTCATTGCTCAAAGTGAAGAAATGATGCCGGATTGGTTATCAAGAAAAGCGACAATTGGAAAAATTAATGCCATGCCGACAGAAGTGCATGTGTCATCTGATTTTAATTTGCAATCAGTTATTGAATTCTATTCAAGATAAATTAGTTGTTTTTTATTTATTAGTTATTAAACAAAATATATATGTTCACCCCACAATTTGTTACCAAACGTATTGATCTCAAAGCCGATTATGGCCGATTTGAATTAACCCCATTACCAGCCGGCTATGGTCATAGTTTTGGCAATGCCCTCAGGCGAGTTCTTTTGTCCTCTATGGAAGGCTCAGCGGTGACTTATGTCCGTATTAACGAAACCGTTCATCAGTTTGATACCATCTCTGGAATCAAAGAATCAGTACTTGATATCGTCCTTAATTTAAAGCGACTCCGTTTTAAGGTAGCTGGAGAAGGACCTTTCACCATGCGTTTGAATGAAAAAGCAAAGGGGAGACTTACTGCTAAAGCCTTTGAAGGCGGTGACGTCGAGATAGTCAATAAAGACGAGTATATTGCCGAAATTACTAAAAATGGTACCCCACTCGAAATTGAACTTACCATTGAGCAGGGTGTCGGTTATTCTCCTTCGGAGGAAAAAGAAAAGAAATCCCGTGGGAGCCTGGCGGTGGACTCGGTTTTCTCGCCGGTCACCAAAGTCAACTATCTTGTTGAAGGAGAAAGAGTCGGAAGAAAGACCAATTTCGATAAATTAATACTAGAAATCTGGACTGATGGCAGCTTGTCACCCGAGAAAGCGCTTAGTCAATCAGCCAAGATTTTAGCTGAATTTTATCAATATATTCTATCAGGTCAAGATGATGAATCAGATAAATCTAAAACTGAGGCAGAGACTCTTCAAGTGAGAAAAGTTGATGAGGATGTTTATTCAACCATTATCGATGAGCTTGATTTGCCAACACGAGTAGTCAATGCACTGCTTCGAGAAGGCATTGAGACGATCGGTGACTTGGTCGAGCGAGGTCGTGAAGACCTAGTCAACCTTAAAGGCGTGGGGAGAAAATCCATAGACCTAGTTGAGGGAGAGCTAGAAAAGCTCGGAGTAACCATTCAATAATATAATATGAGACACGGTGTCAAAAAAAACCAATTTAAAGGAGGCAGAGACGCTAATCGTTCTATTGAGCGCAAGCTTTTAGTGGCTTTTCTTGAGCACGGCCAGCTAGAGATCACCATTAAACGCGCTAAGGCATTAAGGCAAAGTATTGATATTTTGGCCGGCAAAGCAAAAAGAGGTCAAGAATCTGATAAGAATGTCTTGCTTAGGAGATTGGGTAAAACAGCGATGGTCTCCTATATGATCGATACCGTCGGCCCAGCTCTTTCAGACAGGGAGTCTGGTTATGTTAGAATCGTTTCAACTTCAATGCGAATGGGAGATAATGTGAAGTTGGCGAGGATTTCTTGGGTCAAACCAGTTACTGCCTTTAGATCGAATAAGGCAGGAGACAAGTCAATAGCCAAGATCGAAAAAGAGCCGACAGCCAGTAAACCGGAAAAAAAGGCAGAGCCGAAGACATTTGCCAATAAGAAAGTTATCAAATCAGTGAAAAAAGAATTGCCATCAAAACAGATGAGTAAGCGTATTAAAGTTTAAAATAAAGTTAAAACATAATATGACACATTTAACACACTCGACAAAATCGATTTCAGAGCACGATATAGAGAGGAACTGGCATTTGATCGATGTCTCAGGAAAGGTGTTAGGGCGAATTTCAACCGAAATTGCCTCACTTTTATCGGGCAAGAATAAGGTGACTTTTGTTCGCAACCTTGATTCAGGCGATCATGTCGTTGTTATTAATGCCAAGCAAGTGAAACTTACCGGAAGAAAAAGTGAGCAAAAAGTCTATAAGCGATATTCCGGTTTCCCCGGAGGGCTTAAAAATATTGCTTTTGAGGAAATGATGCTCAAGCGTCCAGATGAGATTGTCAGGCATTCTGTTTATGGAATGCTGCCAAAAAATAAGCTACGTAATCGAATGATTACCAGGCTTTCTATTTATAAGGATGACAAGCATCCATACGAAAATAAAATGAAGAATGCCCGCCCTGAGCCAGCCGAAGGGAAAAATGAAAAATAATAAATTTGAATTACTTAAAAACTTTAATTTTAAAACTTTAATCTAATTACATGGCCAAGAAATCACCATTTACATACTACGAAGGCATAGGCCGACGCAAGTCGAGTACCGCCCGGGTGAGGCTTTATGTGACTACTGGGAAGAAAGAAATAGTGTTGCGTGAAACAAAGATTAAAAAGGGGGATATTATCGTCAACGGCAAGACCATTGAAGATTATTTGCAATCTAATTTAGCCAATTATCGCTATAATCTGCCGCTGGAGTTGACAGACAGTACGGCTCGATTTGCGATTTCTATTGTTTTGTCTGGCGGTGGCAAAATCGGGCAGCTTGATGCCATTGTCTTGGGGTTAGCTCGCGCGCTTGAAAAGGTTGATGGTAACAATCGCACCACTCTCAAAACGCATGGACTCTTAACTCGCGATTCAAGAGAACGGGAACGTCGTAAGCCTGGAATGGGTGGCAAGGCCCGTCGCAAGAAACAATCTCCAAAACGATAATCATTATCGTAGTAATTCATTAGAGCTCTATCTAAGGCTATGTTTTGATATAATTTAGTTAATGAACAAAGTAGAAGGAATATCATTTTCGAAGCTTACTAAAAGAGATAAGGAAAGGTATTTTAAAAATGCTCAATCGACATGGCTAGTTGACAAAAAGAATCCCCATTGGCAAACAGTTGGAAATCCAAAATATTTATCAATCCGTCATGCAATGGTTTATCGCTATGGAGAAGCCATTTATGATACTGGAGAGCTGATTTGGCCGAGCGCGGTTTATGTATTGCCAATGCGATTTACGCCGGAAAATAAGGCCGAATTTTATCTAATAAAAAAACATCCCCCATTTTCTGGTCGGAGCGAAGGGGAATGGATGATGCCTGGGGGTTATTGTGAAGCTGGTGAGGCGTCTCATGATGCGGCAAAAAGAGAGCTAGATGAAGAAACACCTTATCAATCTGAGTCATTAGTTTATATTGGCTCAATTGCCCCTTTGATCAGCCATTCTCGTTCTCGTTTCCCCACTTATCTCGCCTTCGTACCTTTTGATCAAACGCGCTCAAAAAGTAGAAGTGATGGCCAGGAAGTTATCGATGATGAAATGGGTGGCTGGTTTACTTTTTTCAAAGCTTCACAATTGACATTAACCGACGCAACAGTGCAAGCAGTTTTATTTAGAGCTTCAACAGTCCTGCCAACAAGTGCGCTCGATCTCCCTGAATGATTAGCTTTATATCTATTATCCAATTTTTTTTATAATTCCGAGGTAAGCATCGACGATGATTTTGTCCCCATTTTTAAGTATTTTAGTGGCGTTTTTTACGCCGACGATACAAGGAATTTTATATTCACGAGCCACAATAGCGGCATGACTAGTGACGCCACCTTCATCGGTGACAATTGCATTTACTCTGCGCATGGCGATTGTATAATCGGGATGAGTAGCGGTGGCGACCAATATTGAGCCATTTTTTACTTTGTGCAAATCTCTGACACCAGTAACAATCGTGACGATTCCAGTGGCTTTGCCTTGAGAAGCAACTCTCCCCTTCAAGTTATGTAATGAGGTTTTAGTTTTTGGAATTTTAAAAATACTAAATGCCTTTTTCACTAAGTCTCCCTCTATGCATACAATTTCATTTTTTTCATTAAAATACATCACAAAACCTTTTTTCCTTTGAGTAATTATTTGAAGATTTGGAGGAGTTTGTTTTATTAAGAAATCGTTAATTTCTGAGGGTAATAAATAGCTGATATCTTCTAAATTCAACTTCATTCGACGCGCGATTTCATTAAAAAGCGGTCTCATATAATAGACACCTTGTCTTCTGTAGTCATCTCTTACGTCCTTGATGTATACCATGCGTTTTGCCATTGAAAGTAACTCCAAATCTGACGCTTTTAAATTCAGAATTTTCAAATATTTATTAAATGACACATTTTTGCTTACCTCACTTTTTTTCAATTGATTTATGAGCGTTTTAAATTGAGTCCTTGTCCAAGGAGGATTGTGAATATCTTGACAGGAAAGCCAATGGTATCGGTTATACAGTTTTTCGAATTGGTCATCGGTGAGGTTGTTGGCATTTTTAATTTGCTGTTGAAATTTTAGACTTTGGGCTAGCTTTGGAGGTGTAAATAGTGATTCAACGATTTCCTGCTCTTTATTTTCTAGTTTATTATTTTTCAGATATTTTTTTAAAATAGTCATAGCATAATCGGCAATGTAGTTATTTAGAATGAAAGCGGTCGCCACAAAAATAGTGTAGTCAAAGAGTATTTTCTGGTTTTGCTTGTAGATAACAAATAGTTGTTGAGTTGATTGCTGAGTCAAATTAGCTCGACTAATTCTTTTCCCAAAATTGACATACTTTTTACCATTTGTAATTAATTTTTTTTCAAATTTTCTGAGGGCAATTGGACTAGTGGCATATTTTTTATAAAGTGATTTGGACAGTTTGTCCCATGAGCGTTTGTCGGCATAAAAGGCCGAATAATTTTCTTGTGGAACGATTATATGTGTATTTGAAGGTTTTGGAATTATATGTTTGGCATGTTTTGAGATGGACATTAACATCATCTGAGAATATTGCACTCCATATTCTCGGGAATAGATTTGAGTCCACTGTATGTTTTTTATTAAGCGCTTAAAGATTGATATTGGTACCTCCGCCATGAGAGCAGATTATAGCAAATTAGCTAGAAGTTAGATTGATATACTAGCTTTTTTTAGTCATATCGATGAACTTTTGATATAGTTTGACCATATTGACGAGACATAAATCTTAAGATAACATTGGCAGGAGTATGAATTTAATTCTTCTTGGCGGAAACAATATTGGGAACAAGAAATGGATACATGGTATGGAAAATCTTTTCAAACCTTACTTTGCTACCCACACCTTAAATTACAAGCATTGGGAAACCGGGGATGAATGGGTAAATCCTGATCGTGAGATGAAGCGATTGGCCGAGATTTCTGAAAAAATGGGTGATTATATTATTTTTTCGCGTTCCGCAGGAACAATGATTACTTTAATGGGAATATCTAAAGGTTTAATTAATCCGAATCGTTGTATTTTTGTTGGCATTTCGATTAAATGGTCAGAATATTTTGACCCTGACTATGATAAGTGGCTTAAAAATTTTACGACGCCAAGCTTGATAATACAGAAAAGTAAAGATCCAGCAATTTCGACTGAAAAATTACAAAGTTTCCTAGCTGAAAAAAATTTTGCAAATTATAAACTAAAAGAACTTCCAGGTGAAGATCATTATTATGGAAATATTGAGGAGCTACGTGATTTAACTATTGATTTTTGCAAACCAAAAAGCAAACATTCTTCTTATTACCATATGAGAAGCGCAATTTGATACATTCGACTCAGTTTACAGGGAGTTTGTTAAACTGCTCACCACTAATCCTGAGCTCATGCCGAACGGATTGATATAGATAAACTATATTGACGGAGTGATTGTAAATCGTTAGTATATGGCAAATATATGCCAATAGAAAGGGCAACGCGTCCAGATTTAGAGACATTTTTAGTTCGCGATGAGGGAATTGATATCGAGCTTCCTTATAATGGAACTCTTCATCTTGAAAGTTATGAGAATTCTGAATATAGCGTCGGTGCTGTTGTTGGGCGTTGGGGCGAAAAATGGGAGCGCGACCAAATTGACAGCCAAATTAGAGCGCTTTATGGCTTGGATGAAAATGGTCGTGATCAAATCGTCGGTGACTCCAGCGGTTTCAAAAATGTTCATAGACCTCAAGCAGAACTCAGCTATAGAGAGCTTACTCACCAAAGTATTGCGGTGACCGGTTTACATGCCGCAGAAGTAATTAAATTAAATGGCTGGAAACCAAGTGATGTTGGCGGCTTATTCATTGGTGGTGACGCTCTACCGATTGGAAAGAAAGATAAAGGCCTATCACTCAAACGTCAGCTTTTAGCAGCAAGTGGACTACAGCATCTTGACGAGTCTAAGCAAGTATCAATAAAAGCACTGGCCTGTAATTCTGGGGCTGATGAGCTGTTACATGCCCTGGTGAACCCTGATTTTAGAGGTCGACCAGTTGTTATAGTTGGCATATCAACTCTTTTTAATGAATTGTCAAAAGCCAAATATCGAGCTCGACCACTGTCGCTAAACATTGACCCTTTTTCATTGCAAGTATTTTCATATGGTGCCGCTGCCTTTGGCATAATACCTGGTGAGACGATGTCAATCATTGAAGATCTCGGAGGTGAGCCGATTACTATCGTAGATGAAGAGTTTGATACCGAGCAATCACTCGCGGCAATTACCCCGTTTGACAGCCTGATTGATCACAGCGAACCATATCGAGTGAGGCAAGAAATTGCCGAAAACGTCGTCATTGGAATGATGCCAAGGCCGAGGCATAAAGGGAGAGCGCTTGATATGAATTCATATTTGACTTCAAAACTGTTTCCAAAAACGACGACAAAGAGAGTGCTACAATTTTGGGATCAATTTCGCCAAGCTTATCCAGAGGGAAAATTTGATGAATTGATTATGCATCATGCGAGCTACGCAGTGGGTCAAAGTGTCCATGGGAAAATGATTAAAGCCGGTATAGACGTGCCTTTTTACTGGACTGTCGACGACGGCAATGCGCCGCCGGCAACAACGCTAACCCATTTAGCTCGTCGACTGCCATATCTGGGAAATAAAAATATCATGGTTGTCAGTTTTGGCGGGGGCGCTACCTATACCATTTTTGGTCTTCGATTAGGTCCAGATGGGGCGAGTCCGGATATTGTTAGCAGTTTAAAAGTTTCGATATAAATTATGAGAAATCCTGAAGGAGAACAAAGAATAGTCGTAACCGGTATGGGGGCGGTTACTTCACTTGGTCACAATTTAGATACTACTTGGGAAAATGTTAAAGCGGGTAAGACCGGATTTTCATATGTTGACCTTTCACCCTCGGACATTTCAGTAGTTGGAGAGGTCAAAGATTTTAATATGGAGCAATTGTTGCCGTCTGTTGTCGAGATTGGGGGTAAGCAATATCCAATTAGAAAAGTGATCAAAAGATTATCTCCAGCAGCTCAGTTTGCTATTTCTGCGTCATACGAAGCATTAAAAAATGCTGGAGTGGTGCAAAATGAATTTGAGCTTGATCCTGCGGTTAATCCTGAAAAATTCGGAATTACTGGGGCCTCTGGAATTGGAGGTGCCGAGGAAGTGGCCGAAATATATAAAAGATTAATTGAGGGCAAAACGGCTCATCCATCGAGTCTATTCACTCTTCTAATTGAGAGAGGGGCGACTTTTCTAAGCATAATGGTTGATGCTAAGGGTCCAGTTGAGTCGGTATCGCTCGCTTGCGCTTCGGGGGGTCGAGCAATTAATAATGCGGTGAGGCTACTGCTTTTGGGCGATGCGGAGATAATGGTTGCTAATGCTGGTGAGCATGCGGCCAATCAAATTGCTGCTTCGCTTTTTACCAACACCGGGACGACTTCAAATGACGTTAGTACTACTGGTGCCGGGCTACCATTTGATAAAAACCGCAATGGTTTTGTACTCGGCGAAGGGGGCGGAGCGATGGTCATCGAAACTCTAGAGCATGCCTTAAGAAGGGGAGCGATCCCGGTAGCTGAGATCGTCGGTTATGCCGACACGGCCGATGCTTGGCATGAGTCTGATCCCAGTGGTAAAGGGGCGGTACGAGCAATTCAGAAGGCAAAAGACAAAAGTGGTATAGACTATCGTGGTAGAAATAAATTTATTAAAGCTCATGCTACTGGCACTATTAATGGGGATCCGGTTGAAGCAAGATCAATAAAGGAAGCTAATGAAGAAGAGGGACAGATTCTT
The DNA here is from genome assembly GCA_025449735.1 of Candidatus Microgenomates bacterium. GTDB lineage: Bacteria > Patescibacteriota > Microgenomatia > UBA1406 > HO2-37-13b > JANWIV01. Next base: position 92,977 of record JANWIV010000002.1, read on the forward strand.
ATATGGGCGCCTAAAAGCCAGCTCGGTCATACGCTTGGTAATGCTGGGATGGTTGAGGCGGTTCTATCTATAAAGGCTCTTGAGGAAGGGGTGCTGCCGCCGACGGTGAATTTAAATGATCCTATTGAAGAAATTGATGGCTTTGAATTTACGACTGAGAATGCAATACCGATGGAAAATGTCGATATTGCGATAAGCAATTCCTTTGGTTTTGGCGGTGGCAACGCGGTGACAATTTTTCAATCCTACGATGGGCCACAGCCTAAGAGAGAAATATAACTTTAGATGACAGAATACGTAAGGTTTCATAATACGGAATTATCGTTTGCAGACGAGAATAATCAAGAAATAGATATCGGCACTCATCTTACTGTCAAAAAGAGTAAATCTCCTACTGTCCTTGAATTTGATTTGAATCGCAATCTCGATAGCATTGACGCGCTGACGATTTTTGGCTATACTCGCCAATTTCTAAGTAATTCAGAATCCGATTTTAGACTTTTAGCCACTCAACTTCAAAGTGAAGAATTTGAGCAGATCGTGGAGATTTTCGGAATAGGCGTTTTTCCTGAAGCGATGGGAAAAAGGTTTGGTTTTCAGTCAGAAATATATTCAACTAACCAAAAATTAATTGCTAAGTTTCTTAAACAAACGCCAAAAAAGTCGCTATTAGGTAGCGATCATAGTAAAAAAGCCTTGAGAAGATTTTCAATTAGTCGGGAAGACTTTATTCAAAAATATTCAAATTCTTAAAACTATTCAGAGAATGTTCCTTCAAGCATCGCAATTAGTCTTTCTTTCGGGACGACTTTACAATTAATTCCAGTAATAACTCCTCTCTTTTTTCCATCAATAAAAAATTCTACATTACCTTCAAACAGCGACTTTCCGGATTTTGTCATTAAGGCTCTAAATTCAATTGTACTATCAACTGTTAGATCGCTTAATTGATCAAAAAAATCGACATCCTCAATGCTTTTTAAAAGTGGCAATCGATCGCTCATTTCCCTTGATTGAGAATAAAGCAGGCCTAGAGTTTGCGCGGCGGCTTCAATAATCTGTTCGCTCGGAAATAACCTTGTTTCGTCTGCAACTATCCATTCACCTACCATCGTTTCAATTTGAGCAATTTCACTTTTTTCGGTTGTCAATATGGTTTCCTCAGCATAGAAGGACCCTTTAAGATCTCCGGCATCAGATTTAATTTTAAGTGTGTCTCCGGGCCGAACCACATTTACAAATTGTATTGGATCAAAAATTCCTCCTAATGCGACTCTTTTATTCTGGTCACGATATCCCCTTCTAATGAACGAAGCCATTTCCATTTTAGCGCCAGCAATTAGAGAAACGGCAATTTGATCGACGCCGCGCAATACGCTAGGGAGACCGGAAGCGGCGTCAAAATGGCCGGCAACATGGTTATCTGTGATCTTCACTTGTGCTATATACTCATCAATAAGCTCAATTTCATCATCAGTAAATGTTGGCTTCATTCGATCCAGCGTAACTTTCATTGTGGCGACGGCCTCATTTTCACCGAAATTCATAAAATCATCAAGTAATAATTTATTTGGACCATACATATAAAGTATTTCTGCAATCTGCGGTCGGTCTAGACCGCTCACCCCAACAAATACATTTTGTCGGGCTTCCCATGGATCTAAGGCGAGATTAAGTGCTGAAACGGCGACGTCGACCCGCATTGGCGTCCGATGCTCACCATTGGTGTTGCTTTTGTCATGAAGTTGAGCGATTTGTTCGTCGCTCATTTTTCGCATCATTAAATTCATCGCACTTGTATCAATGACTGGTCCTGATATTAAAGAAACTCGTTTAATTCCCACATCAGAAAGCGCTTCAGACATTTTGTCAAGCCGCATATCGCCCTCATGCTTGGCATGCGCGGTTCTTTGATAACGATCAATTGGCATGGGAAGCGAAAGATATTTAGATGGGGTGCTGGGGATGGTGACAAATAAGCCACGATCAAACAGCGTCGTCTCACCAAACATTTGCTCATAAAGGAGAGCTGTTTCAACCGGAGCCTTTACATTCAAATTTTCTGCCTCCTCATCGGTGCCACGAATTCCACCCGCGGGAAGGAAAAAAATCCCATCAAGTCGACCATAGGTTTCTTTTATATGCTGAAATAAAGTCGCTCTGCTCTCACTGTCGGTAATATCAGCCTGCAAGGCGACAATTTCTCCCCCCAATGCAAGCTTGCTTGCCCATTGCAGTTCTTTTATTTGTGCCTGGGTATCTTCGTTATCGTGAATATGAGGAATGATAACGGTGGCTTCTTTCATTGCAAGTGCTAATGTGATTGCGCCACCGATGCTACCTTCAATTCTATTACCACCCGGGACTAAATATACCTTGTTTTTAAGCTCAGCGCCCTCTTCAATACATGATCTAAGTTGATCGACTAGTTCAAGTCTTGCTTTTCGATAGTCCAATTCCTTTGTTTGAGGTCTTTCAGTTGTCATGATTAATAGAATATCACTGGTTTTAAAAGTGATCAATATCGCTTATCTATATCAAAATAAACCAATTGTTTATAAATTGGCGAGGCTATATATTTCAGGTAGGTATTCAGAATCATCATTTTTTCTGTCATAAAATGAAAGCCAGGCAGCAGGCACGGTATATTTCCAATTTGGCCATTGATCTTTGACAAAAGGGACAGGTATTTTTCGAAGCTGAAGTTGATCTTGTGTCAAATAATCGGCAATTTTCTCTTCTGATAAATTTTTAATTCCCTTTTGTTGAGCAATAATTTCCAGAAGCTCTTTCGCATCAATGCTTCCAGCCATGAACTCCGGATTAAATGCCAACTCTTGATGATTTTCTGTCATCAGATAAAGTAGACTTCGCCAACCATCAGCTAATGTGCCGCGAGGATTTTTTGCTGACCAATAGTCGAAATAATTTTTCCCCCCGTGTTTTGTCGATCTTTGTCGGGTAGCAATAAATGGAGAAAAAGACGGACCGAGCACATTGCTGGCGCCAAATCGACGCGCTTTATCGATGATACCAAATAAAGCGGCTCCCACAATTTCGTCGCCCTCGATCTTGCTGTCTTTGCCGACGCTCGTTATAATGATAGTTTTGCCGGCCAAATCATTATTGGTCTGCATACGGACACGACGATCTAACAGTTCCTGCCAGGTAATTCGCGACAATTCGACATAATTCTCATCCTCAGGATTATCGGTGACTATTTTTTCAACTGCAAAAAAACTACCATATCCAACAACTTCCCTATCATTACGGTCAAGTATTGCAAGCCATCCTTTTCCCTCCTCAACTCCGCGTTGATTTATGGGAGCGCCTGGTTTTATCAAAAGGCGTTGTCTTCGCAATGAATCAAAACCCCAATGCTGATTGACGATTGACTCAATTTTTGGCCATTGCCGCTCATTTGGGTCGACGGCGTCGAATTTTTTCTCAAGCTGAAAGCGAGCTTCCCGTTTCAACCCATCTGGTATCATTCTTACCATCAATTCCGCCCTTCCATGAAGGCGTCTGGCTGCTTGTTCATCCTCGCCATTATCAATCATTTCTTTTATAAAATCCTCTTTATCCTTTAAATGGTCAGTGGTTTCACCGATCGGTTGAAGTACTCGACTGATACGTCTGAGCGAGGATTTATTATCGCTCTCCTTATCCCTATGAAAGAGAGAGGAAGCAAAATTGTGAGTGAATTTGGTTATTGGTGAATCAGGGTGGGTTTTCTCTGCGGCTTCCTCGATCGCCATAGCTGAATTTTGTTCATCGGATGGAATTTCGGTTATTTGTTTTCGAGACTGCCAAAAGTCGTAACTTTTCTTGAGACCATAGGAGGCGCTCAAAGCCGCAACCGCAATAAGACCAGTGTAGACGGCATTTTTAGCGCGATGATGCTTATCAACTTCATCAGACGTGTCATAAGGTGAGCTTGAATCTTTTTCCATATTAGTGTGCAGGCAAAGATATACTATTTATCTAGGCAAGTCAATATGATCAAACTATATCGATGAATTTTATCCTCCAGTTCCCACAAGAAATACGGCTTGCCAGGGGCGGAAAACAGAGACAAAATCACGATCTTGAATTACCTCCCCATCTTTTTCTACCCGATAATGGAATTTGGCTTTGGTCCCGGGAGCCGCCCAATCGATCTGTTTTTTTGTGCCAGTGGGTAAAGTCGGATCATCTTGATATCGTGACTCGGGAGCGGCGACGACATCCCAAATTGTCGCGTCTGAGATTGTTCGTATTCGCCCGTCACGTTTGCCATAAAGGGTAAAAGTGACAATACGGGTTGTTTTATCAATACTGGTTTGGATAAGAATTGAGCCCTCGGTGTCATTTTTAAATTTCAGGTCAACAGTAGGAGAAAAAACGGTGGCATCAAAACCGGGTTTGCGGTCATTCTCGTAATAATGCACCCGATAAGCATGAGCCGTGCGCTCAATAATTGGAAGCCCGGCATCAAGCGCTGCACGAAAAAGAGTCGTTGATACCTGGCAAATCCCACCACCATCACCAAGTACGGTAGCCCCTTGTTTAATAATATAAGCGGGTTGATAGCCGGTAGCGGAGGAAATATCCCCAACCGTTTTATTGAATGAAAAAACTTCTCCTTTTGGAATTAAGACGCCATTAAATTTTGATGTTCCCAATGCGACATTGTGGACTCTTCCTGGAATTGAGCCAGTATAGTCTGAAGTCGCCGTCCCAATGCGCTCGACGATGCCAAAATCATTGACTTGAGAGAGAGTTGTTTTAGGTTTAGAAATCGTTTTCTCAACGTTAACATTTACAATCTCCCCATTTTCTTTAAGGGGAATTTTAATGGTGGATAGTTGTCGTTCTAGTTCTAGTTCAGCTTTCTCAGTTTGCAGGGCAATACCATCGGCTTCTTCTTTAAACGCGATCACTCGCCCATTTTGAACTTCAAATAAGGCATCGGTTGGGGGCTTTTCATAGCTTTCCTTCAGCAGCTCTAATTTCTCAATTACCATGGCATTATCATAATCGGGAGTATAGTTGAAATGAAATTGACTTAAATTTAAAATAGTGACAATTTTTTGATATATGCGAGAAGGTTTATTTTCACTTCTACCAATTTGTAGCGCTTGGGTTTTGGGAGTGTCAACATCATAATGAAGATTCAGCATCGACGCAGAAAAAGTAGCCACCTTTTCCTCATCATAAGTTAAAACAACGGATATATTATTTAGCTCTTTATTTAAGGCATTAAAATAAGTATCGACCTCTTTTTTATCCGCGTTACCAAAAGGGACCCCGTTAATATATACGTTTGGATAAATACTGTCCCCGATCATATAGCTTTGTTGCGCCACATATAGTGAGAGTCCGAGTAGACCGACAACAGCGAAAATTATCGAAAACAATAAAGATCTTGTTAAAATAGAAAAAGCAGTATTTTTCATCTCGGTATAAATGTTATCAACTAGTTTACTATAATTATAATATGCCTGAAGACAGAGAAACAATAAGTCAGAGTCCTGAACCAATTCCTGAAACTGAAGTAATAAAAGAGGAGTCTAAGGAGGCTGTTTTAAAGGAAGTCCCTCAAGAGGTACCGATCGAAATTGCTGAGGAGACACCAGAAAGCTTGACGGTTGATCAGTTGAACGAAATTCCACCAACACCGCCGGCATCAAATAATCGAAGATTGTATATGGCGATTTTATTTGCTGGAATCTTTTTTATATTTTTTTTTATTCTGATTTTTAAAGGACTGCTGTCATTTATTGGTGGTGGAAGCAATAAAAAAGTTGAACTTGTCTATTGGGGGTTATGGGAAGATGAGTCAGTGATGGCACCACTTATTGCTGATTATGAGCAAGAACACAAAAACGTAAAAATCGAATATAGCCAGCAAGAACCACAAAGCTATCGGGAGAAGCTTGTGGCTCGAATTGGAGAAGGTCGCGGACCTGATATTTTTCGGTTCCATAACACTTGGTTACCAAGCATTGCTCAATCGGTCGCCCCATTGCCACAGGATTTAATGACGAGTGAGAAGTTTGAAAAAACCTTTTTACGCTCAGTGAGTCAAGATTTGAAGATTGATGATAAATATTATGGTTTACCTTTGGAAATCGATGGGTTGGTACTTTTATATAACGAGGATTTATTCAAAGCGGCTGGTTTGAACGGTCCACCCAAAACATGGAATGATGTGGTGACGATGGCCGGCAACCTATTAGTCGCTGATGCTGAGGGGAATATTGTCACCTCAGGTATTGCAATGGGGACAGCCAACAATATCGAGCATTTTGCCGAAATTTTCGGCACGCTACTGCTACAAAATGGCGGTAGCTTGAACAATTTGGGAAGCAATGAGGCAGTTGAGGCATTGCGTTTTTATCGTAGCTTTGCAGAGCCACCTACGGCGCTCTGGGATGAATCGATGCCCAATAATTTAAATGCCTTTATCACCGGTAAAGTTGGTATGATTTTTGTCCCGACCTGGCAAATTTTAACTATCAAAGCGGCTAATCCAGATTTAAAAATAAAAACCGCCACTATGCCGGTACTCCCTGGTTCGGCGCTAAACTCGATTTCAAGTTATTGGGTCGAAGGTGTCTCGAGAGCCAGCAAAAAACAGAATGAAGCTTGGAAATTTCTCATTTACTTGACAGAAAAAGAACAAATGACTCGACTCTACGAACAAGAAGTGAAACAAGGAAGATTATTTGGTGAGCCATATTCAAGAGTTGACCTCAAAAGCACCCTGATTGATGATCCCTATCTTGGTGCGCTTATGGAGCAAGGGGAGTCAATGCATGGTCTGCCTTTGGTCTCAAGGACTTATGATAATGGCTTAAATGACAAGATTATTTCTTATATTGCTGATGCCATAAATGCTACTTCTCAGGGAGAGTCTTATGAATCAGCTCTGCAGACTGCAGGTCGCGGTGTGACGCAAGTTTTAAAGCAATTTAGTATAGAATGAGTATATGATAAAGTTGTTTTCAAAATTTTCCCAAAAAAAGGAAGAGGTTATTGGGATAATTCTCAAAGAGGACGAAGGTTCAATGATGCTGCTTTCACTTGACAGTGAAACAGGAATAGTCGAGAAGCTTGATGACATTAATTTTACCTATACTAATTCCTGGGAAAGATTGGTGCAGGATATCGATGAGAATCTGTTTAAGTTGGAGCAAAAAAATAACGTCAAAGTTAAAAAAGCGATTTTTTTTGTTTATTCCCATTTAGTCGATCAATCTTCAGGTGAGGTTAAAGATCAATATCTATCCAAATTGCGCGAGGTAATTTCTGAAAATGGCCTTGAGCCTTTAGGATTTATTGAGCACCATCAAGCGATTTCGGCTTATTTAAGCAAGAAAGAAGAGGTGCCGTTGACGGCAGTAATTGTCGAGGTTGATAGCCCAGCGATAGCGGTCTTTATATATAAAGGGGGCGAGCAGGTATTTGCTACTCAAGTAGCCAAAACCGAACAAGTTACCAGTGATATCTCAGAAGCATTTTCAAAAATACCTAAAAGCAGTGTATTGCCAGCTCGATTGATAATCTACAACTCTATGGCACTTGATCAACAGGCGACTGAAATAATTAGTCACCGTTTCCCTGAAGAGTTATTTATTCAAATGCCGAAAGTGGAAATATTTAATGCTGAAGAAATCTTTTCGGCACTTATTTTTGCTTTCGAATCACAATTAGGGCATGGTATGAGCGAGCAAGCCAATCAATTTATCAGCGATGAGAAGTTTGAGGAAGGTGATAAGAAGCAGGAAATTGAAGTGGAAACAGCAGTTGAGGATGAGCCGGTAGATGATACTCCTCAGAGCGTGAGCAGTGCGGCATTTGGTTTTGTGGTCGACAAGGATATAAGAGAAAATATCAACAACCAAAAAGCGGATGTTCATACGATGGCGATTAACAATGAGTTGATAATTAATGAAGCACAAGAAGAAGAGCCAATCGTTGATGATTATGTGAGTCCTAAGAGTGATGACAACTCTCAAAATTTTATTGCAATGAAACTGACATCGTTAAAGGATATATTTAGCAAATTTAGAGGTGGTTCGGCGAATAGCAAGCGAAATATATTGTTGTTATTTGGCTTCATTATGCTTGGGATGTCAATTATTACAGTTTTATTTTTCTTTCATAAAGTGACCTTAACCATATTCTTTAAATCGCCATCAATTGAGCGAGAGATAATATTGAAAGATGAGCCAAAAATTAATATTGTTGAAAACCGGGTTACCGAAAAAACTACAATCGCCACTACCGGTCAGAGTGATGTTGGCGAAAAATCTAAAGGTGAGGTAACAATATACAATGCTGATTTGTCAGAAGTGAGCTTCAAGAAAGGAGTGATTCTTACTGCCAGTGGTGGTAAAAAATATATTTTGCAAGACGAAGTAAAGGTGGCATCGGCCTCGACGCAATTAACTGAGGGCGGGGATTTGCTGACAGTCACTGGTAAGAAAAAAGGCAATATTGTCGCCTTTGAAATTGGCTCCGAATTTAATTTGGATAAAAATGTTCGACTAGCAATCGAAAATTCTTCTCCGAGCAAGCATTATGCGATAACTGATACGCTCATTGCCGGAGGATCGAAGAAAAAGATTCGTACCGTATCGGCAACCGATTTGAAAAGAGCCATTTCGGCAGTCGAGACAAAAATCAAAAAAACTAGTATCGATGAGGATAACACTCAAGTTGGAATGGTCGCAATTCCACTTTTGGCAACTATAGAGAGAGACAAGGAAACTTATTCCGCCGAGGTTGATGAGGAAGCAACTGATTTGACCGTCGAGATCACGGCCGCTGTCTCTTCTTATATATATCCCGAGACAGAAATGAAAAAATTGTTAAGTGGAAAGCTAAAAGACGCCGTCCCTGATGGTTATGAAATAAGACCTGAAGATATTTCTTATCAAATTACCGACGCCGAAGCAGATGGTGAGATAGTGTTGACTATTGAGGCCAAAGTTAAACCAATTTACAAACTCGATCAGGTGGCAATTAAGAAGGCGATTGCGGGGAAGAAGTTAAATCAGATAAGCTCAATTGTCAAAGATGATTTTGACGCTCAGGGTTATGAGATTGCAATTGAAAATGAATTGCCCATATTAAAAACGATAATACCTTTTTTTACTCAAAATATTGAAATAAAAACCAAATCGCTTTAGAAAACTAACTAACAAGATACAAGTTACAAGATACAAACAAATCTCAATTCACAAATTCCAATCTAGATAAATTTCTAGATTTAGTGATTAGTTTGTTTCTTGGTTATTGTTTCTTGTCTCTTAATAAATATATGGCTATTTACAGTTACAAGAAACAAATTATCACTCGTCGGAAAAAAATTGCTACCACATTGTCTTATATCTCAATGTTTGCTGGCTCACTTTTTCTTTTTTTATCCTTCTATCCGGTGATTGCCTCGGAAATTTATTTAAGATTGACCACAAACAATCTAACGAGTCCAATTCGACTTTCAGGATCGGTGAGTGAGGAGAAGTCCCTCTTGGTCTTAGGAGAAAAATCAACCGTCTCCACTAATTTAGTTGATTATACCAAAGCCGCAGTCTGGTTTCCGTCGGCAAAGCAGGATCTAGAAGAAATTTCAGCACAGGAGGAAAGAATTAATAATTACACGATAACAATTCCTAAAATAAGTGTCGATGATGCTCGGGTGATTGTTGGTGGAGAGAATCTTTTGACTGGGCTGGTTCATTATTTGCCGAAAACCGCACCTGGTGAGCTTGGCAATGTGAGCATTTTTGGGCACTCAACGCTCACCCAACTGCATAAGAAAGGCGACTATAAATCTATTTTTACCTATCTTCCCACCCTTGAAGAGGGAGATAAAATTTATGTCCATTACAACAGCCTGGATTATGAGTATGAAGTGATAGATAAGGTTGTTGTCAAACCAAGTCAGGTTGATGTTTTAAATCAAAATTATGATGATTCTTATATAACTCTCATTACCTGCGTGCCACTGGGCACATATTGGAATCGACTCGTCGTCCGCGCCCGCCTCACTGAACTACCGGTGAATTAACGCAAATTTTGTAAAAATTCATTTTGAAACACGATATTATAGTTTGCTAATAGCCTGTAGTCTATGGTAAAATTAGGCTGTTATGCCGAGCACAAAAAATCAAAATGGGCCCTTTGCAGAGCTTCTTATTCTATTAGTGCGTCTATTTATTTTGCTTGGGGATGGTGTAATTAATTTCGTCAAGCTAATACTACTTAGTTTGAAATCTTTTTCAATTTTGTCTATTTCTCTACTCGACCGCTTTTCTTTTACCGGTAAAAAACTGAAAAATAAAATTTTTACTAATTCTAAAAGTAGGTTGTCAGTGATTTTGAGTCAGGTTGACAATGGGATAGTCAATTTTATCAGCAAACTTCCAAAAAGAACTAAAAAAGCGCCAGTGGTAAAGAAACCAGGTAGGGAAATACTGATATTTAAAGAAAAAAGTCGAATTCGTGGTTTTAAATATTTTGCGGTTGGAATAATTACTTCGCTAATAGTCTTATTTTTCTATCAAAGCTATCTTTTCATAAATTCTTTGCCAAACCCGAGACTAATAGGTACGATTAATTATCCAGTTTCCACCCAACTCTATGATCGTAGTGGCCACCTGCTATATGAAATCTTTCGCGATGAAAGTCGCACTCCGGTGAAACTTGATGAATTGCCTGAGTATATAAAGACCAGTACGATTGCCACTGAGGACAAGGACTTTTATAAACATAATGGGATATCAATAGTGGGAGGTGTCGTCCGAGCCATGAAGGATATGGTTCGCACGGGCAATCTTCAAGGAGGCTCAACTATAACACAGCAACTGGTTAAATCAGCGCTTTTGACACCAGAGCGCACTCTGGAACGAAAAATACGCGAGGCAATCCTTGCGGTATGGACGGAGCAAATATATTCTAAAAATGAGATTTTAGAAATGTATCTTAATCAAGTTCCTTATGGAGGCTCCTCATATGGCATTGAGGAAGCAGCAGAGACTTATTTTGGAAAAAATGCTACCGAGCTATCGCTTCCTGAAGCAGCATTTTTAGCCGGACTACCTCAGGCACCGACGACCTATTCTCCATATGTCAATCCACAATTATCGGTAAAGCGAAGAAATGAAGTTTTATCATTAATGCTTGAAGACAGTTATATTACTGAGGGTGAATATGAAGCGGCGGTGACAACGACGCTTGATGTCAGGTCGCCGGTGGCTTTTATTCGCGCCCCCCATTTTGTATTTTATGTCAAAGCCTTCTTGGAAGAAAAATTTGGCATCAGGCGAGTTGAGGAAGGTGGGCTTAGAGTCACCACTAGTCTTGATATTGATTTGCAAGATAAGGCCGAGCAGATGGTTAATGAAGAATTGTCAACTCTAACCTCATTTAATGTCAACAATGCTGCGGCACTGGTTACCAAACCGAATACCGGAGAGATTCTCGCCATGGTAGGGTCCAAAAATTATTTTGAATTGCCTTATGGGGCATATAATGTCGTCACTGCCCGTCGCCAACCAGGTTCAGCGATCAAGCCAGTGTTGTATTCGTTAGCCCTTCAAAATGGTTATACCGCCTCAACAATAATTCCTGATTCACCAGTAATATTTCAGATACCGGGTTCAAAACCATATCGGCCTGTCAACTATGACGGTCGATTTCATGGGTCGGTGCCATTGCGATATGCTTTGGCCAATTCATACAATGTACCAGCCGTCAAAACCTTAAACACTCTTGGAGTAAAAAATTTCATCGAGCATGCTCAAAAAATGGGGATATCCACTTGGGATAGTCCTGAGCGTTATGGATTGTCGCTTACACTGGGTGGGGCGGAGGTCAAAATGGAAGATATGGCAGTCGCTTTTGGCGTCTTTGCTAATTATGGCGACAAGGTGCCGTTGTCGCCAGTACTTAAAGTTGAAGATTTTCGTGGTCATGTGCTATATGAATCAAAGGAGGTAAGGAAAACCAAAGTGATGTCTTCTCAGATTGCTTTTATTATCAGTGATATTTTGTCAGATAGCGCTGCTCGTCGATTCGCTTTTGGAAACTATTCCAAGCTGGATATTCCAGGGCACAAGGTTGCCGTCAAAACCGGTACCACCAATGATCTTAAAGATAATTGGACGATTGGTTACACAAGGGACTATTTGACAGCAATCTGGGTGGGTAACAATGACAATACACCAATGTCACGCGTCGCTTCTGGTGTCACCGGCGCCAGTCCAATTTGGCATCGGGTGATGAATTATGTTTTAAACCATACGGAAACAAGCTCTCCCATGCCAATAAACGAACTAAAAAATTCCTTTACTATTCCTGCTGGATTGGTTACTAAGAAATGTTTTTTTGACAGAGATGAGTATTATCTCGCCGGCACTGAAGATAAATCTTGTCGAACTTCAATTTTCATCACCCCAACGCCCGGAGTAGTCAATCAATAAACAAATATTCTGCTCAATGATCTTTATTTTGTAAAATACTCTTGAGGAATTACTAGCAATCTAATGGCGGAGACGGTTTTGGTTTTTTTAGCAGTCGGCTTTTGGATGACAAAATGAACATTATCACCAATTTTTAATTTACTAAAGCCGGCTTTGACAAGCTCAAGAGTATCAGTATCCATTATTTGGGTGACAGTTGATTTTTCAACATCAAGCACGTAAGCGTCTTTTTCGACAGTGACCACACTAACAGTAAAGTTTGCCTCATCGACTTCGGTGATTTGACCAGTAGCGACGATATATTGTTTTTGCAAATAAACTTTGGATGATGCTAAATCATTGTCGATTTTTTTTCCAGAAACGACAATATAATCATTTTTTTCAAGAGAGTCTCTTTCCAGCTCATCAGCACTCCCGATCGAAGTTTCTTTATAGGTGGTAAGCACTTCATCAGTTGTAATTGTGGTCTCATGTTTGGAATCATCGACGATGACAATATTATTGTCATCGATAGACTTGATTATTCCAGTGACAACCATATCAGCTTGTTTTGATAATTCGGCGACCTTGGTCGCAATTTTATCTTTCAAGATTTGAGCATTTTTTTCGAGACTGTTCTCTAGGGCATCTGGTGGGGTTGGGTCGGTGGTCGGTACATTATCTTGAGCGAATACCATGCTCGACATAATACTTCCAAATATCAAGATTCCAATTGCGATCGAAATTAATTTATTCGTCTTCATTTTGAATGTAATAAATATTTAAAGTATGTGTTTCAATATCAGTGCCATTATAAGAGGTAATTTTTATGATATTTTCACCAACCGACAATGGAAAATCAAAATCAAACTGAGTCTTATTGCCTGTCTCTACGGTGACCTCGGAGGTAGGCGAATGAGCGACGATTAGCGATTTTTTTTCTGCTTTTCCTTTTATATTGATGCTTTTCTTATCAGTTGACTCTTTATCATTTGGAGCATCGATTTTAAAGCTAGTTAATGATTCGCTACCGGCGACTACGGTGGGAGTGATATTACCGGAAATTATTTTGCTGGTCCTAAGGGCTCCCTTGCCGGTGGCGAAAAGAATCGCAATCGCAATTATGACCCCAGTGCCTATTCCCAATGAAATCGCGATCAATGTTTCTTTTTTCATGTTTGTTTAAGTAATACATCTTAATTGAACTCTTAAGTATTGTCAAATAATACTTTTTTACTGACAATCGGTATCATTTGTATCAGTTGAGAGGTATTAAAATATGGCCCCATATCTTTATATAAGCTTTCAGCCGCTGTCTTGACTATATAAGAAGCAATGACGGCACTGCTTTTGACGTTGCTTTTGCAGGCAAAGGAGCTGACGAGCCCAGCTAAGACATCGCCGCTACCACCTTTGGCGAGCCCTTCATTGCCACCAACAATTTCAACCAACTCCGTCCCATCGCTAATAAAATCCTCAACGTCTTTCAAAAGAATTATGCAATGGAATTCTTGAGCTTTCTGGCCAACTAGTTCCTGTTTATTCTGGTCTGTTATTTCCACCCCAAAAAGCTTTTGGAATTCTTTTGTGTGCGGAGTGACGATGGCTTTGGTTTGCAATAATTTCATCCAATCTGGATTCATCATTTGCAGGGCGGCGGCATCAAAGACAAATTGTTTTTGAGGATATTTTTCTATCAAAAATTTAATTAGTACATAAGTGTATTCGGCTTCATTTTCTATTTTAATAATTTCCTCAAAAGTGGGCGTCTCACTAAATTTATTAATTTCAATCTTGCCACGCTCCATACCGGGTCCAATTAGTATTACATCATCCTCTTCTAAATAATCAAGAAGTTTCTCTTTCGGGATTACGATTCCATTGGTGAATTTTGATTTTAAATTCAAAAACACAGTTTCATTTTCTGTTGTGGACGCATAATGCACTAGGTCAACAAAATGACTGGCAATTTCCGCTGACCAAAGAGAAGCGGCATGAAATATTTTAGAGCCACCAATAATTAGTAGCCGACCATTCTGTCCTTTGTGGGAGCGGGGAGCCGGTTTAAATATTTGTCCAAGCGATTTTTTAAGTTGAGTATCGGGTTTTACTTCTGCCATAAGTCTATTATATAATAATGAGCAATGATAACTAGCTGGGATGTACGACAAAAATTCAATGAATTTTGGGAAAAAAAAGATCATAAATTAATTCCGACGTCACCCTTGGTGCTTGAGGTCGACACTACGTTGTTTACAATTGCTGGAATGCAACAACTGGTGCCCTATTTATCTGGCACTCCGCACTCGCTAGGAAAGAAACTTTATAATATTCAACCTTGTTTCCGCACCGTCGACATTGATGAGGTGGGGGATAATAGACATACCACCTTTTTTGAGATGTTGGGTAATTGGTCGCTGGGCGATTATTTCAAAGCAGAGCAGATTCCTTGGATGTGGGAATTTTATACCAAAGAACTTGGAATTGACAAAGAAAAAATTCATGTGACAGTATTTGGTAGTGGATCTGGGGTCGCGCGTGACGAGGAATCTATAAAAATCTGGCAAGATCTAGGTTTGCATAATAATCATATTCATGAGTATGGAATTGAAAAAAATTGGTGGTCCGAATTTGGGCCACCAGAAAAAATGCCAGTAGGAAAGATCGGTGGGGTAAGTACTGAGGTTTTTTTTGAATTTACCGATGTTACCCACGATAAAAAATATGGAGCCACCTGTCATCCTAATTGTGATTGTGGGAGGTTCCTAGAAATTGGCAATAGCGTCTTTATCGAATATCGCAAAACCGCTACTGGTCTTGAAGAGTTGCCACAAAAAAATGTCGACTTTGGCGGAGGGCTGGAGAGACTAATTATGGCGGCAAATAATGAATCGGATGTTTTTAATATTGATTTGTTTGCTCCAATTATTTCAGAAATCGAGAGCATTACCGGTAAAAAATATGTAAAGGAAGCGGATAAACAAGAGATGCGAATCATCGCCGATCATTTAAAAGCAGCAACTATGATGCTAGTCGAGGGAGTACTGCCATCAAACAAAATGCAGGGCTATATTGTCAGGCGCCTACTTCGTCGAGTCGCTGTCAAACTCTACGATCTTGAGGGGATGTCTAAATGGGAAGATATTGCCTCTGCCAGTAATCGTATTTTGGACATTTATGACGGCATAATCTTTAATAAAGAAGCAGTCGGGAGCAGCGTAAGCGCGGCGATCAGCCAGGAATTATCCCGCTTTACCATGACTCTTGATCGTGGAATTGCTGAGTTTAATAAATTGCAAACAATCGATGAGGTGACTGCTTTTAATCTTTTTCAAACATATGGTTTTCCTTTTGAGATAACGGAAGAGCTGGCTAGACAAAAAGGAATCAATCTTGATAAGAAGCTTTTTGATGAAGAAGTTGGCAAACACCAAGCGGCATCTCGCTCTTCTTCTGTCGGCATGTTTAAAGGTGGCTTAGCAGATCACAGTGAGCAGACGATCAAATATCACACTGCTACTCATTTGCTACATCAGGCGCTCAGGGATGTTCTTGGAGACACAGTTCGTCAGCAAGGGAGCAATATCACCGGTAGTAGACTGCGGTTTGATTTCTCCTTTGATCGCAAGCCAACAGATGAAGAGTTGAGTAAAGTAGAAGGAATCATCAACGACAAAATAAAAGAGGCATTGCCAGTGATCAACAAAATAATGCCAAAGGAAGAAGCCGAGAAGCTTGGTGCGATGTCTTTTTTCAAGGATAAGTATGGGGATGAAGTTTCAATCTATCTGATAGGAGGAAATGGCAATGAGACCTATTCCAAAGAATTTTGTGGTGGTCCTCATGTCAAAAATACCAGCGAGATTGGACCGGTAAAAATTACCAAGACAGAGCGTATCGGTGCCGGTTTAATAAGAATTTATGCTGAATAATCCGGATCGTCGTACTCATTCCGATCCAGGATCGGAAATGTGGTCCAATAGGGTGTATGCGCTATGAGTGAAATAATTGATAATTAAAATTATATGGAAGTAGCTCAAAGGAAAATTACAAGTACATACGAGGTTCAAGGTGAAACGTTTGAACTAGAATACTTTACTAATCATTATTTTGTCGATCCAGAAGCTCAAGCTCAAGCACTAAACGGTAGAACTGTTCTAAACTACATTTCAGAAATTGACAAAAGTCAGGATTTTCAAGGAAATCCAAAAGATGAATATTGGTACGAGAGGGCATGGAATTTGTTAAGGGAAGTAAAAGCGGGTCGCGTGTCATTAGATGACGTAGTTGATTTTATGAAGGGTCAGGGAGTTAATGAACTTGATATTTTTTATTACATCGAAAGAGTGGCAAGAGACATGGAAGAAAACGATCGAGATGAAGACATCTGGTCGCGAATGTTTGAGGATGATGGTTTTGATGAGGATGATGAAGATCCTGAGTTGATGGGATATTGAGGATAAAATTTAATCTAATGTTGGACGTACCACTGCTTCAGCCGGAAGCTCAGTAAAATGACCATTTTCATCAGGACTAAACGGAATGACTCGCTCGACAGCATCGATTGATAGTGGCCCATAAATATGAGGATGTTTTTGGCCGCCCTTACCAGCATCTTCAAAAACAATCTTTTCAGTCACTAGTTTGGTATTGATGACAAGAAGCAACAAATTTTTAACCCCTTTATAGCTTTTGTTGGCGGTTTTAAGTAGTTGCTCAAGGGTGGAATTATGTATGTAACCCGAGGTTTTAAGAGAAATAGGATTGTAGATTCTGGCTTCGCGAGCTTTACTCCACACTGCTTTATCCAGAATATGATAGATATTCACTATTAATCATTATACACCACTGAAATAATAAATGTAGTAGTTAATTGACTTAAATTACATGCGAATTTGGTACAATCATTGATAACATTCATATGGAAAAACTTAGAAGTGTAAAATCAGGAATTATCGATATTGCTTATCGATTGGCGCAAAAAACACCCCTAAGACGGTTTTCAAGGAGAACGCAAATTGGAGTTATCCTTGCCTTTTTTATTACGTTTTCTTTTTTACTCTGGTACTTTATCATAAAAGACCTGCCTAATCCCCAAGGGTTGCGCAATTATAAATCAATTCCGGTCTCTACCCAGATTCTAGATCGAGATGACGAGCTCTTGTATGACATTTTTGCTGATGAAAATAGACATCCGGTGAAACTTGAGGAAATTCCAGTGTATGTCCCGCAGGCCACAATTGCCATTGAAGATGCCAGTTTTTATACTCATGGGGGTATTTCGATCATTGGGGGAATTGCTCGGGCAATCAAAGATACCGTTTTTTTACATAAAGGACTTCAAGGTGGCTCAACAATTACTCAACAGTTGGTCAAATCAGCCCTTCTCACTCCAGAGCGAACTATTCAGCGAAAAATCAAAGAAGTAATTTTAGCCTTGTGGGTGGAGCAGATGCTTACCAAGGCAGAAATACTAGAGCTTTATCTCAATCAGGTGCCTTATGGTGGGGTTTCATATGGCATCGAACAAGCGGCGCAAACTTTTTTTGATAAACCAGCCAAGGATTTGACATTGGCTGAATCGGCGCTGTTGGCTGGCTTACCAAGAGCGCCAAGTGCTTATTCGCCATATAATAATTTCGAGCGTGCCAAAGCGCGTCAGCTTGAAGTGTTATCTCGAATGGTAGAGCTTGATTTTATCAACGAAGAACAAAAAACTGTTGCGAGCGAAGAAAAGTTAAGACTAAAGGCACCATCAAGCGGTATTTTAGCACCCCATTTTGTCTTCTACGTCAAGTCAATTTTAGAGGAGGAGTATAGCAAGGAGCTGGTTGAAGAAGGTGGACTCAAAGTGACGACAACTCTAGACAAACAAATTCAAGCTACCGCAGAAGCGGCAGTGAGCAATGAAATTGAAGATCTGAAAGGCGCCCGAGTCAGCAATGGTGCCGCTCTGGTGACCCGCCCTGCCACAGGTGAGATATTGGCGATGGTGGGGTCATCAGACTTTTTTGCCACGCCCTCAGGATCTTTTAATGTGACGACGGCACTTCGCCAACCGGGATCATCAATTAAACCTTTAAACTATGCCGCTGGCATTGATAGTAAAAAAGTAACGGCGGCAACTATTTTTCTTGATACGCCAACTTGTTTCAATGCCCCAGGTCAACCAAAAGCCTATTGTCCGGTCAATTATGACTTTTCCTTTCATGGGCCGGTGGCGCTTCGTAACGCTTTGGCAAATTCTTATAATATCCCGGCTGTCAAAATGCTGGCTTTAAATACCTTGGATGGATTTATAGCTTATGCCAGGCGTTTTGGCATCACCACTTTCAAAGATCCGACTCGATATGGGTTGTCATTAACGCTTGGTGGTGGTGAGGTACGGATGACTGAGATGGCCACTGCCTTTTCATCATTCGCCAATGAAGGGGTACCAAAAAAGCTGGTCGCTATCCTTAAAATCGAGGATAAAAATGGCAAGGTGCTTTATGATTATAAAGATGCCAATTTTGCCCTTGACGTCCATAAACCACTTGATTATCCAAATTTTTTGGCCATTGGTGGCACTCGCGCTATCAGCAAAGACACCGCATTTATCATGTCACATATTTTGTCGGATAATTTAGCCCGTGCTTCAGCCTTTGGTACTGGTAGCGATCTATTTATTCGTGGTCAGACGGTTTCAGCCAAAACTGGCACCACTAATGATTTTCGAGATAATTGGACAATCGGTTATACTCCGAACTTTTTGGTAGTCAGTTGGGTTGGCAATAATGATAATACACCGATGTCTAGAGTGGTATCGGGAGTTACCGGGGCGAGTCCGATATGGAATCGGATTATGAGCTCAGTGCTTGTTGGTCAACCCAATTTGGCACCGCGTAAACCCGACACTGTTGTAGGAAGGCAAGTTTGTAATTTGACCGGCGCCCCACCACCATCAGCAGACCAAAGTGGGGAACCAATTTGCGGTGGCACTCATTTCGAATGGTTTGCGGCTGGTACTGATAAGATCCCTGGAGCGACAATCACCCATGAGACCATTCCAGTGAACCGAGATACTGGAGTAATGACCAAACCAGAGGACCCGGCGGCTGAGATGCAAGATCATTTGGTGATAAAAGATGCCATCTCTACTTATTGTATTGACTGTAATCATGAGAAAGAAGGAGAAAGTACTGTCAACCTTTGATGGCTTCAATGCCTGGAAGCGTGCCACCTTCAATAAATTCAATCATAGCGCCGCCACCAGTAGACAAGTGACTAATTCTATCGACGTTTTTTTTAGACGCGATAGAAGCAATGGTATCGCCACCCCCAACGAGTGAGAAGGCTTGGCGATCGCCGACAATTGCTGAATAGACGGCGTTATTCCCAGCTTGGAATACTGATTTCTCGACCATGCCCATCGGTCCATTCCAAATTATGGTTTTACCGCGAGAAATGCGACTGGCAAATAGCTCTCTTGTGGCAGGGCCGATATCACCAATTATCATTTCTTTTTTAACTTCGCTTAACAATTTGGTCATGATTCTGTTTTGTTTAGTTTTAACTATGACATCTATGGGCAATATTAAATCAACCTGTTTGTTTTTTGCATGATTTAAAATGAGGCGCGCTTCTTCTCCTTCTTGTTTCTCAAATAGACTGTTACCCACTTCATGACCTTGTGCATGAAGAAATGTGTTGGCCATACCACCACCAAGCAGGAGCACCTGAGATCGATCAATGAGCTTGTAGAGCATTTTTATTTTAGTGCTAATTTTGGCCCCTCCAAGTATTGAGATAGTTGGTTTTTTAGGATGTTCCAATATATTACTAATGGTTTCAATTTCGGATTTTAAAAGTAGTCCGGCATAGGAGGGTAAAAGTTTAGGAATCCCAATAACTGAGGCATGGGGTCGATGACAAACTCCAAAGGCATCCTGAACAAAAATATCAGCCAATTCCGCGAGCGACCTGGCAAAGTCCTCGTCATTAGCCATCTCACCAGGCCAAAAGCGAAGGTTATCAAGCAGAATAATTGCCGAATTTTGACGATCAAATAATGGGCGACTCTTTTTGTTATTCCAATCATTGACCAAAATTACAGGATGATTAATTAATTTGGAGAGGTAATTAGCTACTGGCAAAAGAGTCAGCGTCCGATCATGATCTTTTGGATCTCCAAGGTGGGAACAGAGTATCAGCTTGTTTTTATGCTTGAGGAGTACTTTAAGTGTGGGCAAAGTTTGCCTAATGCGCAGATCGTCGATAATTTTTTTATCTTTCCCAAGCGTCACGTTATAGTCAACTCGAACCAGAACGGTGGAATTTTTAATTTCAACGTCATCAATCGATTTAATGTCCATAATTCTCATTATGGTAAAATTTTTCAAACTCTGCCACTTGAGATTTACTCCCCAAGACTATTGGTAGTCGCATATGAAGAGACGTCGGCGTCATTTCAAGGGGGTTTGACCCTTGAGAAAATGAACTCCCTCCGGCGTGATTTATGATATAAGCCATTGGGTTGACCTCATACAATAATCGAAGTTTGCCCTCTTTTTGTATTCTATCCTCAGGATAGAGAAAGATTCCACCTTTCAAGAGAATTCGATAGACATCAGCCACCATGGCGGCAGCATATCGCTGGGTTAAGGGTGCACTCCTTTCTTTAATGTGAGATAAATATTTTCTGATATATTCGGGGTAGCGCGAATAATAACTTTCATTGATAGTATAGGTTGGGCCGACAAGCGGAATTTTAATGTTAGGATTGGTCAAGACAAAGCTTCCAATTTCCGGGTCCAATGTGAAACCATTTACTTTTCCCCCGGCGCAATAAATAAATATGACCGACGGGCCATAGAGAAAAAAACCTGCGGCAACTTGAGAGATTCCTTTTTGAAGTAGATTATTCGATTTTTTATATATGGAAAAAATTGTGCCAATGCTCATATTGACATCAATATTGCTTGAGCCGTCGAGAGGATCAAAAAAAACGACATAATCTCCATGAGAATTCTTTATTTTTTCAAAGCTCTCTCTTTCTTCAGATGCAAAGCCATGGACAAGTCCGGATGAGCGCAATGTCTCGGCAATGAGAAGATCAGCGAACTCATCTAATTTCTGGACTTCATCAGCAAAAATATTTTTCTTGCCCACTGGTCCTAAGATGTCAACCAGACCGGCACGTTTGACATGAGAAGCAATAATACGCCCGGCATTATCAAGACTGTTTATAAGCAGGCTAAAATTACCTGTGGCGTTTTTGATCTTTTTTTCCTCGCTTAAGACAAATTCCGAAAGCGTCGTTATTTGACGATACATAATCGTGATATTTATATTAACACATATTTATTGTTATACTTATATCCATGGAGGAAGATAACAATACAAAACTGGCAAAAATTGCCCAATCGCTTATTCCTATCGGCAAGGGAATACTTGCTGCTGATGAATCGACTAGCACCATTACCAAGCGCTTTGAATTAATAGGTGTTCCATCAACCGAGGAAACTAGACGACAATATCGGCAACTTTTATTTACTACTCCAGAGATCGAAAAATATATAAGTGGGGTGATAATGTATGATGAGACAATTCGCCAAAAAAGCGATAATGGTGAGAGCTTTGTCTCAATTCTTCAAAATAAAGGAATTATACCGGGGATCAAAGTCGATGGCGGGACCACACCTCTTAGAGTAGGCTCGAGTGAGTTGCTTACAATCGGACTTGAGGGACTGCCAGAAAGGCTTGCATCTTATTATGAATTGGGCGCTCGTTTTGCTAAATGGCGCGCCGTCTTCACCATTTCAGACGAGTTTCCTACTAGCGAATGTATTGAAAAAAATTCCCAGGCGCTCGCCTTATATGCCATTCAATCTCAGCAGGCCGGACTAGTGCCAATTGTTGAGCCCGAGGTTATGATGGAGGGGAGTCATAGTCAGGAAAGATGTTATGAGGTAACAAATCAAGTTTTATTGCAGGTTTTTAAGGATTTAGAAGTCCAAAAAGTAAGCTATCCCGGAATGTTGCTTAAGCCGAATATGATTGTTCCTGGTAAATCCGCCGCTATGGCGATAAATCCATATCAAACGGCTCAAAAAACGCGAGCTCTCCTTGAGACGGTGGTGCCAAAAGAAGTTCCTGGGATAGTTTTTCTCTCCGGAGGGATGACACCAGTGCAAGCTACCGAAAACCTAAATGCAATGAATAAAGAGAGGGCTCTTTGGCAATTGTCTTTTTCTTATGGACGGGCCCTTCAGGAGCCAGTATTAAAAGCCTGGAATGGATCGAGAGGTAATGAAAGCACGGCGCAAGAGATGTTTTTAGAGAGAGCCCGACTCAACAGTCTCGCTGTCGTTGGTAAATACGATTCCAAGATGGAAACAATGTCTTGACGGTCTAAACCTAATTAGCAGACACTATTTTGATCTGCTAATACAATGCAATTATTATTTAGATTGTTGTGACAGTCTAAATTGTATATGAATATTTACATTGTGGGAACACTTTTAATTGGTTACTTTGCCTTTTCCTTGTTGTATAAAAAGGCCCACCGCTATTTATATGACTTGGTTTGGCGGGGAATCATTATTGGCTTTGTCTTATTGACTGCCGAACAGACTGTCGCGATAAGTCAAAATCAATGGCTTATTTTGGTCGGGGTATTTATTTCGGCCTTTATTATGGCAATGGTAGCGATGAGGACGACTGCGGTCTATCAGACATTTGTTGCTGTCATCGCCGCACCAATAACGGAGGAGTTTTTGTTTCGTGGCTTTATCCTGTCAGTCGTCACTGGTACGAATTTTGAGAGGATTTTGATTACCTCAATTCTATTTGGCGTTTGGCATTTGAAAAACCTAAGAGTTTTGACTTTTTCCTTACTCATTTATCAGGTTATATATGCTTTCGTCTTTGGTTTTCCACTGGGGTACCTAGCAATTTATAGCCAGTCATTGTTTTTGCCAATTCTAGTCCATACGATTAACAATGCTGGTGCTAGCATGATCCATCGCAAGCTTCCATTCTTGCGACAAGAAAAGAATTCCTCATGATTTTCGCCGTCTTAACGTTATAATTAAGCTTTCAATGCTGATAATCAAAAATCTTTCTGTCAATATCGAGAGAAAGAAAATCCTAAACAATATCAACTTCACTTTTGAGCCGGGGCGGGTTTATGTCTTGATGGGCCCAAATGGTTCGGGTAAGTCATCGCTCGCCAGTGTCATTATGGGGAACCCAATTTATAAAACTAGCGCTCGGTCAAAAGTCAAATTTAAAAATGAAGGTATCTTAGGTCTTAAAGCTGAGGAGAGAGCAAAACAGGGTATATTTATGTCATTTCAGAATCCAGTCTCTCTGACTGGCGTCTCAATCTATCAACTGATGCGCTATGTCATGGGTGGGAAAATCGACCCGCTAGCAATTCGTCAACAATTGCAGAAGTATGCCAAAGAGTTATCAGTGAGTGAAGAGTTACTGTCAAGATCATTAAATGATAATTTTTCTGGAGGAGAGCGGAAAAAAATGGAGATATTGCAGGCGGCAATACTTGATCCGTCGCTTTTGATATTTGACGAAATTGACACAGGAGTTGATGTCGATTCATTGAAAGCGATTGCCAAATTTATCAATAAGATGAGGGATAAGAAAAAAATCTTTATCATCATTACTCACTACAATCGAATTTTAAAATATATCAAGCCCGATAAAGTACTTATCCTCGTCGGTGGAAAATTGGTTAAAGTGGGGGATTCAAGATTAGCTGAGAAGATTGAAAAATCTGGTTATGAGCATTTGTCATCCTGAATCCGCCTCGGTGGATGAAGGATCCCATTTACCAGTGAGATTCTTTTCCCACCGACCAGCGGGATCAGAATGACATTCAGAGAATATGAAACAAACTCAAAACAATTTAAATCTTGATTATAAATTTGGCTTTTCCATGCCAGAAAAACCAATTTATAAAACCAAACCCGGTTTGACAGTAAGCACTGTCAAAGAAATATCGAAAATAAAACGGGAGCCAAAATGGATGCTTGACTATAGACTTGCAGCTCTTAAGATTTTTTTTGAGAAAACAATGCCCGAGTGGGGAGCGGATTTATCAAAAATTATTTTTGAGAAGATTGTCTATTTTGTCCGCTCTTCAGACAAGCAAATGAGCTCGTGGGAAGATTTGCCAGCCGACATCAAAGAGACTTATGACCGTATTGGAGTGCCTGAGGCTGAGAAGAATTTCCTTGCTGGCGTCTCGGCTCAATATGATAGTGAGGTAGTCTACGAAAGTGTGCAGAAGGAGTTGACAAAGCAAGGAGTGATTTTTTGTGATATGGATACCGCTCTCGCTAAATATCCAAAATTGGTCAAAGAATATTTCGGGACACTTATACCCGCCCATGATAATAAATTTGCTGCCCTAAATTCTGCGGTCTGGTCAGGCGGTTCATTTGTCTATGTGCCTAAGGGAGTGCAAGTCAAGCTCCCGCTTCAAGCCTATTTTCGGATTAACAGCGAGCGATTTGGTCAATTTGAAAGGACGCTCATTATCGCTGAACCGGGTTCCAACGTCCATTATATCGAGGGTTGTACCGCGCCAATCTATACTACTGACAGTTTGCATGCGGCAGTCGTGGAGATATTTGTCAAACGTGGCGCTCGCGTCCGATATACCACCGTGCAAAATTGGAGTAGCAATGTCTACAATCTAGTCACCAAGCGAGCTCGAGCTGATGAGCATGCTATTATGGAATGGATTGACTGCAATATTGGAAGCAAAGTGACGATGAAATACCCCAGTGTCTATTTAATGGGGGACGGCTCAAAAGGGGAGGTATTGTCGATCGCCTATGCGGGAGCGGGGCAACACCAAGATGCCGGTGCGAAAATGTTTCATTTTGGGAAAAATACTTCCTCAAGAATTGTTTCCAAATCAATATCAAAAGATGGTGGACGCACTTCTTATCGTGGCATGGTAGTGGTGCGACCAGGAGCGACTAATGCCTCTGTATTTGTCTCCTGCGACGCACTGCTTATGGATGAAAAAAGCAGATCCGATACTTATCCGACAATGAAAATAAAAGAGTCAGAGGTAATGATTCAGCATGAAGCGACGGTTGAGAAACTAGGCGATGAGAAACTTTTTTATCTCGCCAGCCGCGGTCTAACTAAAGAGGTTGCCGAAGGGATGCTGGTCAATGGCTTCATTGAACCAGTAACACGTGAGATACCACTCGAATATTCAATTGAGCTTAATCGATTAATGCAACTGGAGATGAGTGGTAGTGTGGGTTAACTCCCCACTGCAACCAAAGCGACGCTGATGAAAATTATAAAAACAGTGAATAAGACTAAAATAATAGGCAGGCTAAGTAAAATCTTTACCCAGATTTTCCATTTCATCCATGCAAACATGAGGATTAGTCCAATCGGATATGCAAATATTAATGCCAATACAACGATAAGCGTTTGAGTGTCGTAGGAGAGCTCATCGCTTTTTTTTGCCATTATTTATTATGTAGAAATTTTACAACTCAAGTCAAGAGTCAAAAATGAAATTTATTGATATCACTCACTTAAAAAAAAATAAATATAGAATTGACAAGCCGGGTCAATATATTTTTTTCATGTTTAATCGATCGGGCAATTTGCAAATTGATATTAATGCAGAAAATGCCAAGGTCTACATTTTTGGCCTTTATACCGGCAAGAGTGATGAGGTGTTTACATTAAATACGATTCAACATCATATGGTAGGGAACTCGATATCGGATCTTTTGATAAAGGGAGTTTTTACCGATTCTTCAAAATTCATTTATAAGGGGCTTATCAGAATTGATAAAAAGGCCCAAAAATCAAATGCCTATCAAAAAAATCAAAATTTGGTATTATCGAGCCAAGTTTATGTAGATTCAAATCCCTATCTTGAGATCCTAGCAGATGATGTGCGTTGTACTCATGGCTCAACTACCGGAGGATTGGATAAGGATCAACTTTACTACGTTATGACAAGGGGTATTGATAAAATTAAAGCTGAAAAAATGTTGATTGAAGGGTTTATTAAAGAAATTGAATTTAAGATTCGTGACCTAGGTTATGAAGGAAGCCTTTCTAGATAACAGCAGCGGCATTAAAAAAATGTTCAATTTTCAATGTTCATTGAATATTTTAGTGTTGATTGATCATTATATATTGGTAATCGTATAGTTAATCGCTTATGCTAGATGTCAAAAAAATAAAAGCAGATTTTCCGATTTTTAAGACGCATCCAGAGCTTATTTATCTTGATTCGACATCGACCTCGCTTAAGCCGCAATCGGTTATTCATAAAACCATGTCGTATTATCGCGATTACTCTGCCAATATTCATCGCGGTATTTATAAAATTTCAGATCATGCCACCGAAGAATTTGAAGGGACTCGCAACCTAGTGGCTGAGTTTATTAATGCCCCTTCTCCAGCTGAAATAATTTTCACCCGAGGCACCACGGAGTCAATGAATCTGATTGTTTACGCACTAGGAAGGCAAATTATTGAGCAAGGTGATGAGATTGTGACGACGATCATGGAGCATCATAGCAATTTTGTCCCATGGCAACAACTGGCTATTGAAAAAAAAGCGACTCTAAAAATTATTGATATTGATGAGAGCGGAATCCTAGACAGCAATAATCTTGATAAATATATTTCAAAAAAAACAAAAATACTAGCGATCACTTATATATCAAATGTCTTGGGGACAATCAATCCGATTAAAGAAATTATTATAAACGCTCGCAAAATAAATCCCAATATAATCGTTATCGTTGATGCCGCACAAGCCTCTCCTCATCACAAGTTAGACGTGCAAGATTTAGATTGTGACTTCTTAGCTTTTTCTGGGCACAAGATGCTTGGACCAACTGGAATTGGCATTTTATGGGGTAGACAAAAGCTACTTGATCAGATGAAACCATTTAATTATGGGGGTGATATGGTTGAGGAGGTTTATATCGATAAAACCATTTTTCACCCCTCCCCTTCTAAATTTGAAGCCGGTACGCCACATATTGCGGGTGTAATTGGAATGGGGGCGGCAATTGAATATTTAAATAGAATTGGCTTAGATAATATAGCTAGTCACGAGAATAGGCTTATTAAAATTGCGCTTAATCGGTTAAACGAAGAATTTGGTGAGGAAATTAATATTTTAGGACCAGATTTTGACCAAAAGGTAGCCATTGCTACTTTTACTTTCAATGATTGCCATCCTCATGATTTGGCGCAGCTTTTGGATGAGGAGGGGATTGCGGTGCGGATTGGTTTTCATTGCGCGATGCCGCTTCATACTAGGCTCAAGGCTCATGCGACTACCAGAGCCAGTTTCTATCTATACAATGATGAGGCCGATGTTGAGAATTTAATCGAAGGGCTTAAGCATGCAAGGAGAGTGCTTGCTTAAATTATCAATTTTCAATTATCAATTATCAATCAATACTCAAATATTCAATAATCACTAATTAATTGAAAATTAACTATAATGTCAATTTATTCAGAAATCATATTGCATCATTACAAACACCCCAGTAATTATGGGTCATTGGAACATCCGGATCTTAAGGCAACTGCGGTCAACACTGTTTGCGGGGACAAAGTGGCAATTACCATTAAAAAGAAGCATGATAAAATTGTTGACATTAAATTTGAGGGCAGTGGTTGTGCCATTTCTATTGCATCGGCATCGCTCCTCAGCGAAAAAGCCAAAGGCATGAAAATCGTTGATTTGCAAAAATTAGATAGAGCTGATATTGTGAAGTTATTAGGAATAGAATTATCTGCCTCAAGATTGAAATGTGCTCTGTTGCCACTTGAAGCGTTGAAGAAAGCAGTATTATAAATTGATCTAATTGACCTAAAATATTAATTTCGAACTCCGAAGTTCGAAATACGAAACAAATTCTAAATTCGAATTTATGTAATTATTAAATATTGTTTCGAAATTCGAGATTCGAGATTCGGATTTGTTATCTAGACATTAATTAGAAATTAGAAATTTTAAACAAATGACTATTCCAAAAGATGCCTCATTTCCCTCCGGGCCAGTCAAGGTTGGCAAATATACCGTGACCATTGATCGGGATCTTTGCATCGGCGCCGCTACTTGCCTGGCTCTCGCGGTCAAGGCTTTTAATCTCGATAGTTTGAACAAAGCGATTATTTTAAATACTGCTGAGGAAGAGACAATTGAAGCAATTATCGATGCCGCCAAAGGTTGCCCGACGACGGCAATTTCTATCACTGATGAAAATGGACAAAAAGTCTATCCCAGATAGCTTGTTGTCATCCCCGACTCGATCGGGGATCCATGCAACTTATATGGATTCCCGCTTTCGCGAGAATGACATTTCCAATCTTCGCAATGACAACCTCCGCCCCTGCCCACAATGTGAAGAAATGAGTTTGTCTGGTATGCCAGGAGGTAGCGACTCTACTTGCCACAATTGCGGCTACAAAGACCCTTGTTGTTATGATTGATTGCTTTGTCATCCCGACCGAAGTGGAGGGATCTAATTAAATGTGAAAGAATATTATGTTTATATCTTAAGAAACAAATCAGGAACTTTTTACACCGGTATGACGCATAACCTCACAATAAGAGTTCTGCAACATAAAAACAAAATGACTGATGGCTTTACCGCAAAATACAATATCAACATGCTTATTTATTTTGAGCAATTTAACGATGTTAATGAAGCAATAGCAAGGGAAAAGCAAATTAAAAATTGGAATAGAAAAAAGAAAGTTTTTCTCATTAAGCAAAAGAATCCAAGCTTTCAAGAAATTAAAATCGATTGAGATTAAGAGATTCCTCGACTACGCTCGGAATGACAATGACCAGCTCGGAATGACACGAGTCCTTTTTTGTTATGATTGACGGATAAGGTCTCTTGGTATATACTATATTTTTATGTCTATAGAAGCACCTTCATCTCGATTGAATTCTTTGAAGAGCCGGGCCAAAGAAAAAAAAGCTGAAATAATTACCGCCGCTAGTATGGTAACAACCGTGGGTCTTTGCGCACATGCGGGCTTTGGTTTTATTAACAATGTTAATGAGGTTGATCAATATTACGAAGATCATGGATATAGCATTGCGAGTGAGCAAATTGCAGAGTATGAGTCTCTTTCTGAAACCCTAGCTCTTGAGGGTAGGCTCGAAGAATTACCGCGCGAAATTGATATTCCAAAAGTTGAACAGTCATATCAAACTATTCAGACTTTAGAAGACACTGCCCCAAAAATGCAACTGAAATATTATTATGAGCTCTTGGCCGCATTTGCTATTGCTGGAGTTGGTATTTTGAATTCAACTATTGATTCTGTGAATAAACTGAAAAAATCATCAGCATCAAAGCAAGAAACACCTGAAACTCTTTCCACTTCATAAACAGCAAACATTAGACTATTTCCAAGTAACTCAACTTGAGCTTATAGCACTGTCTGGTATGCCAGGAGGAAGTGACTCCACTTGCCACAAATGTGGCTACAAAGACCCTTGTTGTTATTACTAAAGCCAGAGGTCTTTTTTACTTACCCCCTGGTCAAGCAGACTTTGCAATCTTTTACCGTATGCAATAAGATCATGCGCATGTGATGATTCCCATGTGTCCGCTTGAGACATTACGAAACCAAACAATTGAAGCTGCCAAGAGAGATTACAAATATCGACAAAAGTGCCTTCTGGTGTATTTCCAGTAGAATTTTGATATATTTCAAAATAATCATCAATAATTTTGTTAGCGATAAGTTTATCGCCTGACGAGAGATGTTGATCTTGTTCTAAACAATTGTGGACAGTTTTTCTAAAAGCTAACCTTTCCATTTGAGTATTATAATATCTTGACAAGCCAAACTCAAACTAATCTCAAAAAATAATTGAGCATAGGTTTGTAGTCATGATAAAAATATCATTGAATTTGGTATAATAATAGTATGGAAAGAGATCGAACTGACGGTCTAGGAATAACTGATGCAGATAGAGCCCTACTTTTAGGTGAGGAAAACCCCGAGGTAATTAAAGATATGATTGGGCTTGAAGTTGCATTTCTAGGTCGTAGCTTATTTATCCAGAATACATCAGGACAAGACAAAAGAATTGGGCATTCTCTGCCATTGAAAGCTGATAATAGTAGCCATGTAGTTATAGCTACTGATGGTGCGCTCGCCATAATTTGTTCAAATGAAAAATATCCTGAACCTGAGATACCTTCTTCAATTAAGTCCGGCTGGTATCGTTTCAATTTTGGTGGCACTGGCCGAAGCATAATCATTTCAAAATTTGGAGGAAGTCTATCTATTCATTTATTTGACCATTTATATCGTCATAAAAGCAGTTACAGAATCGATGGATTAATTGACGGCCGACTTCCTCAAAATGTCGAAACAGTAACAAATGGTCTTACTGACGCAATAAGAGAATCCCAAAAAGAGAGAGAAATAATTTTAAATGCTGCACGCGCGAACAGTGAAGTGACTCTCAGTAAATTGGCTAGATTTAAACGGCCACCAACGCACTAAGTTACCTCAAATTCATCTTCAAATATTCTCCTTGACAATTAGCAAAGGCTGCGATATACTGCTAACTAAATATGAAAATAATTGCTGATTCCAGCTCAAATCGCTACCCTGTCGTCGCCCTTCGCGATGGCATAATCTTTCCTTCAACTGAGAATATGCTTCTTTTTGGTCGCGAGAAAAGCGTTGAGGCAATCAATACGAGTCTCCGTGATAGCAACAAGATAGTTTTGGTCATGCAAAAGGATCATCTGCTTGATGACCCATCGACAAAAGATCTTCATTCAATTGGAGTGCTAGCCCAGATTCAGCGCATTTTTGATGGTGAGCGAGGCGAAATATCAGCGCTAATCAAAGGTCTGCATCGTGTCAAAATCAATCGATATACCAAAGAAAACCCTTATCTTGAGGCCGAGATTGAACTTTTGACAGAGATAATTCCTGAGACCGAAGAAGTGACCGCCCTGGTGCGCCATATCAATAGACAGCTTCGAGAGGCGATTAACCTAGGCAAAGGAATTGATGTGGTTTTCTTGATGAATCTGATGAATAATAGCTCGCCAAGCCAGTTTTCAGAGCAAGTAAGTATGATTCTTGACGTCAAGCCGGCGGTCCGCCAGAATCTTCTTGAGGAATTAAATCTTTTTGAAAGGTTGAAAAAGCAATCGGAGCTGATCTCAAAAGAAGTCAAGGTGCTTGAAATTGAAAAAAATATCAGTAATAAAACCCAACGCAAATTTGAAAAAGGGATGAAAGATGCTGTGCTACGGGAGAAATTAAAGACAATTGAAAGAGAGCTAGGTACAGAAAACAGCGAGGACAAAGAAATTCATGAGCTAGAAAGCAAAATTAAAAAAGCCGGCATGTCTGAGGAAACGGAAAAGAAAATTCTTAAGGAGCTGAAAAGACTGGCGCAAATGAGTCCTTATAATCCAGAAGCTTCATATCTTCGCACCTATATGGATCTCATCGTCGAGCTCCCATGGAGTAAGGTTAGCAAAAGTAACTATGATACCAAGCGGGCCGAAGCGATTCTTGATGAGGATCACTTTGGACTTAAAAAAGTCAAAGAAAGAATTTTGGAATATTTGGCAGTGATTAAGTTGAAGCATATGGCGGTTAAAGAAGGCATTGTCGACAAAAAATCAACTATTGCCAAGCACCCGACCATTCTTTGTTTTGTCGGGCCTCCAGGAGTCGGTAAGACTTCATTAGGACGCTCAATTGCTCGCGCATTAGGACGCAAATTTGTCAAAGTCTCACTCGGTGGTATTAGGGATGAAGCTGAGATAAGAGGTCATCGTAGGACCTATGTCGGCGCTTTACCGGGTCGAATCATCCAAGGGATTCATCAGGTCGAGACCAAGAACCCAGTATTTATGCTTGATGAAATTGATAAAGTGGGCCATGATTATCGGGGTGATCCCTCATCGGCGCTTCTGGAAGCGCTTGATCCAGAGCAAAATCAGGCTTTCTCTGACCACTATTTGGAAGTGCCATTTGATTTGTCAGAGGTCATGTTTATCACTACCGCCAATATTCTCGACACGATTCCATCTGCTCTTCGCGATCGACTGGAAATCATTCACTTCCCCGGATACACCGAGGATGAAAAATTCAAGATTGCCAAAAACTACCTAGTGAAAAAACAAAAAGAAGCCCATGGCTTAGGTAACAAAAAAGTCAGCATGACCGATGATGCCGTCAAACTAATCATTAGGCGCTACACCAGAGAAGCGGGAGTTAGAGAGCTGGAGCGTCAAATTGCTGGCAACTTCAGAAAGATAGCCCGCGAAGTGGTTGAAGGCAAAATGAAGTCTAAAAAAATAACTATCACCGATGTGCCAAAATACCTTGGCGCTTATAAATATTCAGCACAAATGATTGAGGAAAAAGATACCGTTGGCATTGTCAATGGACTGGCTTGGACACAAGCCGGTGGAGATATCTTGTTTATTGAAGTCGCCAAAATGCCCGGGAAGAATCGATTGACTCTCACCGGTCATCTGGGAGATGTGATGAAAGAATCTTGCCAAGCGGCTTTGTCATATATTCGGGCACGCTGGAAGATATTTAAGCTTAATGAAAACTTTTTTGAAAGCCAGGAGGTCCATGTCCATGTGCCTGAAGGTGCCGTGCCAAAAGATGGTCCAAGCGCTGGCATTGCGATCACTACCGCTATGGTGTCTGCCTTAACTGGCATTCCAATTGATCGAACCGTGGCGATGACTGGAGAGATAACTCTTCGCGGTCGAGTGCTTGAAATTGGTGGCGTCAAAGAAAAGGTCATTGCGGCTCATCGAGCTGGAATTAAGACGGTAATATTGCCAAAAGACAATAAAAAAGATTTGGAAGACATTCCTCAATATGTCTTATCTGACTTGAAATTTGTCTTTGTGGAGCATATGGATGAGGTCTTGAGAAAAGCGCTCATCTTCCCGAAAGCGCGATATGATTATGCCTATGCGCAGAAATTTATTGCCGCTCAAGAGACTCCGGGGAAATCGATCAAGAACTAAACTGCTATAGTACGGCACGCTCTACCTCTTTTGATTCTTTGATAATTTTAATAAGTCCGGCTTTTTTCAGTATTTTGAAAATCGGAATTGTCAGCATCATTTCAATTCCCTGGACGATGAACATAAATGGTTGTAGTAGCAGGATTGTCAGCAATGCAACGATAAATGGAGCAAATAGCGCATATTTATTTATTTCTCGATTTATTGCATCAGCAATATCTGGCAGCATCGCAGCAACCATTGGACTTAGATCAACACCGCCATTTTCATAAACAATAGTTTTCTCAACGGGAATGGTACTGGGGTCAATACCATAAATGGTGCCATTTTGGCTCGCCATCGATTTTAAAGTCTCAACGATGACATAATCGGCGATTTTTTCGCGATTCTCTGGTGTTAATTGGTCTTTGTCAACAGTAGCAAATTGTTTTTGCAAGCTACTTGAGAATTGTTGATTGAATGTAGTAATAAAAGGCTTGCTGATAATGCCAACCATACCTGGGGTAATCAAATTGTTTTCAGAAAGCCGGTCTTGGGTTTGAGCAAAGTTTAAAGCGGCAAACATAATGACCAGTACCATCAGGCTTTTTTTCAATACCGGGCCAACGATCTCGCTCGGGTTAAATCGGACAAACATGGCGGCTCTTTTACTACTCGATTGAAAAACATATATCAGAAAAAGAAAAAAAGTGGATGATAATCCTAAAGACAAAACAAAATTTAGATTAACCAAAAAAAATGTAAAGCCAAAAAAAACACTGGATAGGCCAAAAATACTGACATAATGCTCTCTGCCGGAAAAATCAAGCAGGATGACACAGATCAAGGTGAGATAGGTAAATAAAACAGCAGCTATCAAAAGAGTCAGATTTAGGCCATGATCACCTCCGAGGAATCCAAAAAAATCAAGCGCACCTAAGGCACCACCGAGTAGAATCGAAGAAAAGCAAAGCAAACCCGCAAGAAAAATTTTTTTCGAGGTCATGATTTGATTGTAGCAGAATCAGAAATATTAACCAAATAATTAAATAAATCGATAATACCGTGAGTTTAAGTACAAATAACCTTGGGACTGCTTACTTATGCTTGAGTTGGGTCATCATATAACCCAATTTGAACATCTTGACAAAATGTAAGTGGAGTGTAAAATAGCGGTAATT
Source organism: Candidatus Microgenomates bacterium (assembly GCA_025449735.1). Lineage (GTDB taxonomy): Bacteria > Patescibacteriota > Microgenomatia > UBA1406 > HO2-37-13b > JANWIV01. Next base: position 127,654 of record JANWIV010000002.1, read on the forward strand.
TATGAATCAAGTGGAAATTGCGCTAATCCCAAACGAAATCACGGGGGAAATAAGTCATATAAAAAGTATAGCAGGTACGCCATATACAGAGCTGATGAAAAGAATGGACAATTTAGTGGCTGATGCACGAGAAGCTAAGCGACGTTGTGATGAACTTGTAGAAAGATTGCCATTCATTGCTGACTTGGATCACGATTCTGTAGCAGTACACTTTCATGAGAATGGATCCATGCAAAATTATTTTTGTGCCCTTGTTGCTACAACAGCAGATGGCGAGGACAACAAACAAATACATATTGTTAAGTTTAGTCCAAGCAGCACTATTTTAGAGTTGCCCGCTCGTCTATCCGTAGGCAAGCTTCGAGATATATCAAAATTTGGTGATAATTCTGACTTGCCCCATGGTGGGGATCAGTTCGACCCACCAGACGTATCTGATTTCAATAATGCTGTGTTTAATGTGGAACGGGGCAGAGAAAATACATCAAAAAGATGGGACTTAGTAGATGATCCTATCGAGAAATGCAGAATAGCAGGGTTGGCCATGTATGGATCTGTACATCAAATGATGCATCCTGATCCTATTGGATATCTTAAACTAGGCCCAATGAATTATCCGGACGAAATGATTCCGCTTGTAGCTTCCTTAAAGGGGTAATTTTCGAGCTTATCAAAGGGTGACCGTGATGCAGCTCTACTCGAACTAAGTATATTGAGCAATCTGAATAACATTATTGTCAGGATCGTTAAAATAGAAATCTATTCCCCAACTATGATCCGACATTTCCTCGATAATAGTGATATTCTGTGATTTTATCCAAGCTAGCGATTCGTGAATATCTTTTGACTCAAATCCGATAAAGATAGGCGAATTTGTTGGATCTTTAACTGAAGTTGATAGAGTAATAGTGTCGGTTGAAAAAAGCTCAAGCTTCATATTTGTAGTTTGAAAAGCGACCCAACCAGGTTTTGAATGCTTTATCTCAAGCTTCATAACTTTGTTATAGAATCTGAGCATCTCATCAAAGTTAGTTGTATTAATGCCAAGAAAGTTGAGTTTAAAATCTGACATGATGCAATTTTAGCACAAGTGGGATGATATAAATGCTCCAAAGAATATGTGAGATACCGTAGGTGCGAACCTAATTCACCCCGGGGGTTATTTGAGTACGTAACTCACGGTAAATGCAAATAAACCCGCTCAAAACATTATAAGCCAGTAACCTTGATAATTCCCAATAAGGCTTCAAGCCTCTTGTCTTTTTCAATAAAATAATATGCAGGGTGAGAATTTGCGCCCAGGCCAGGTACAGGCCCAAGTTTAAGCATATCGTAGATCGCAAAAGTGGCAAATGGAGAATCTCCCATTGTAAGCCTTAGATAATGAACTAAATCGTATTCGTCACTGTCTATAATTTCAAACTTTCCCGCATGCTGAGTTTTTTGTACGATGCAACAGTAGATAAAATTATTTTGCAACTCTGTTTGTCGATGATATGTCCCTGTTGAAGTGAGCAGAGGGAGTAAATTTGGTGAAAAGGCGCTATAACCAAACTTTGTCCCAAATAAATTAAGCTTTTTTAGACGGCGTCTCAAAATATCCTGTTCGGTTGTTACATAACCATCGGCCTCGATTGTATCAATTTCGTCAAGAATATAACTTGAACTTGGTCTCTCTTTAGATGCGTTACTCATGGTGCTTGATTACTCTTTTAAAGAGTGACCCCGACGGGATTTGAACCCGTGATTTCCAGGATGAGAACCTGGCGTCCTAGGCCGCTAGACGACGGGGCCGAGTCAAACTCGGCTAGGCTTGCTCACCGTCAGTCAAGTTTGACTTGACGACGGGTCCACACATAATATTTTATCATAGATAAGGCAAGATCTCTCCTCGGCTTGCAATTTGTAAATTTATGGTTTATCATATCCTGACACATAAGATCCGGTGTCGTTTTTTTTCTATCTAAATAATATGCAACAAGCCAACAATATCACCAAAGAAGGTCTTGAGAAACTCCAGTTGGAGCTCAAGAAATTGCGTGAGGTCGATCGACCCAAGGCAGTGGAGCGCCTCTCAACCGCTCGCTCGATGGGAGACCTTTCTGAAAATAGTGAATACACTGCCGCTAAAGAAGAGTTGGGTTTTCTTGATAGTCGACTGGTCGAGATTGAGGAGAAACTGCGCAATGTCAAAGTCATAACCTCAAATGGCAAGCATGATTCGGTGGGTATTGGCAATAGCGTGACTGTGAGGATCGACAACCAAGAGCAAACCTATACCCTCGTTGGCGATCTTGAGGCTGATATTAATGAAGGAAAAATTTCAGAAAAATCCCCCATTGGCCGCGCTCTCATGGGAAAGCGCACTGGAGAATCGGTGACGGTTGAGGTGCCAGCAGGGAGCGTAGAATATAAGATTGTTGAGATAAAGTAGGAATCTTATAGAAGATAGAAATAAGAAATTAGATGTTAGACGATGAAGTTGGAAGTTTGATCTGACGGGCTTCACACAAATCGATCCAATTTCTTTCCTCAAGCCTCCAATTTCCTTCAATTAATAGGTATAATTGACTTCATGTATTGGGCAGATAAATTAATCCAAAATTTGGATAAAAACAAAACACATCGAGTTGACGATGGTTCAACACCGTCTGGTCATTATCACGTAGGGTCGCTTCGAGCGGTATTGACGCATGGACTGGCATATGAGGCAATGAATCATGCTAATTTTAAGGTTGATTTCACTTATTTCTTCAATGATATGGATCCGATGGATGGTCTACCGGTCTATCTAGACAAAAAAATATATGAGGAGCATATGGGTAAGCCACTTTATAAAATTCCGGCTCCGGATGGCAAGTCAGCTAGTTTTGCCAAGCAATATGCCAGTGAATATATCGACTCTTTCAATAAAATGGGTTTTCGTCCAGAAATTTTTTGGTCGTCTGAACTATATGAGTCTGGGAGCATGAATGACAATGTGAGGACAATGCTTGATAATGCGCCTGAAATTAGGAAAATATATTTAGAAGTCGCCAAGCAAAGTAAACCAGATAATTGGTACCCATTGCAAGTCATTTGCCCAAATTGCCAAAAAATCGGCACCACTATCGTCACCGATTGGGATTCTCATGAAGTGACCTATGAATGTAAGCCTGATTTGGTTGAATGGGCGCGCGGTTGTGGTCATCAAGGCAAAATCTCACCATTTGATGGGCGGGCAAAACTTATGTGGAAGGTAGATTGGGCGGCTATGTGGGCTAGGCTCGGCGTCACTGTTGAGGGAGCAGGGAAAGATCATATGACCGCTGGTGGTAGTCATGAAATTGCTTCTGAAATAGCCAGGCGAGTGCTCAAAATAACGGTGCCGTTTTCATTTATGAATGAGTTTTTCCTAATTGGAGGGGCGAAGATGTCTTCATCTAAGGGCAAGGGTTTTCGCGCTACCGACCTTTTGACTATTTTGCCGCCAGCAGTCGCAAAATTTCTTTTTGTTCGGACGCCATATCGCACTGCGCTTAATTTTGATCCGAGCCGCCCTGAGACTATTCCTGATCTTTTTGATGATTACGACAGGCATGCGGCAGCTTGGTTTGAAAATGGTGATAAAACACCCCTTGGGCGTATTTATCAAGCATCGCAGCTTGGGGATACGAGCACGGAAAAATTATTTTTACCCCGTTTTCGAGTGGTGGCAAAGCTCATCCAAATGCCTGGAGTGGACTTGGAAAAATATTTTAGCGATGAAAAAAAGTCACCTTTGAATGAGAAGGAAAAAGAAATTCTTGCCGAAAGAGTGAGATATTCCAAGATTTGGATGAAGGAATTTGCTTCTTCCGAGGAGCGTGTAGAAATAAAAGATAAATTACCTGAATCAGCCAAAAAATTGTCTGAAGATCAGAAAACCTTTCTAAAAGATTTACATCAATTGCTGACAACTAAGGAATTTGCCGATGGCGAAGCATTGCAAACAGAAATATTTGAACTGGCGAAGATAAATCCGGCCGGTCCCAAAGGTTGTTTTGTCTCCATTTATACGATTTTTATTGACAAAACCTATGGCCCCAAAGCGGGGTGGTTTATGCTCGATTTGTTAAAAAAGGACAAGGAGTTTGTTTTGAAAAGACTTACTCAACTATGAAGCTTTTGATAGGAAGTCAAAACAAGGCCAAACAAGATGAGCATAAAAAAATTCTGCTTAAATTGGCCAAAAAATATAAAATCTCTCTTCAGGTAGTTTTCCCTCAGGATTTAGGGATCACCGATGAGCCAGAAGAAACCGGATCAACAATTGAAGAAAATGCTTTGATTAAAGCAAAATATTATTTTGAGAAATCGGGCTTACCTACAATTGCCGATGATGGTTCATTTGAGATAGATGCTTTGGGAGGGCTTCCTGGGGTGCAGGCCAAATATTGGTCAGGACCGACGCTTGATGACAGCAAAATAATTGCAAAAACGATTCTTGAACTAGCTCGCTTTAAAACAAAAAAAGAGCGCACTGCCAGGTTGAAGATTTGCCTTATCTATTATGATGGCAAGTCTACAATCTCTGAGATAGAATCAATCGAAGGGCATATCGCTTTCAAACCCTCCAAAAAGCAGATACTCGGCTTTCCTTATCGTGCGCTACTGATTGTTGACCATGTTGAAAAATATTATGATGAGTTGACAACGAGTGAGCATGAGCGATTTAACCACCGGGAAAAAGCCCTCAAGAAACTAATCAGGAAAATGCCTCTTGCTGTATAATAAATATATGCTTTCAATAGATTTTATTCGCGAAAATAAAGAGCTAGTCGCTGAGGCGGCAAAAAATAAAAGGCGCAAAATTGACCTTGATAAAATCCTAGACCTTGATCTCAAGCGTCGAGAACTACTCAAAAAATCTCAATCTTTATCAGAAGAGAAAAACAAGCTTGCCAAGGAGTCAGATCATGAAGGTGCAAGAGAGCGAGGCAAAGAAATAAAAGAGTCTTTGAGAAAATCAAATGAGGAGCAAACGAAGCTTGAGATGGAGTTGCAAACGCTACTTTCACAAGTGCCCAATGTGCCGCTTCCGGAGGTGCCAGTAGGCGGCGAAGAGGCTAATCAAGAGATAAAGACATGGGGTGAGGTACCAAAATTTGATTTTACTCCCCTTTCTCATATCGAGCTATCGCAAAAGCATGATCTAGTTGATCTTGCAGTCGGTGCCAAGGTATCTGGATTTCGTGGTTATTTTTTGAAAAACCAGGCGGCTATTTTGCAGACGGTCATCCTTTTTTGGACGATGCAAAAACTGACTCAAAAAGGTTATACGCCAATAATCGCCCCTTCAATCGTTCGTGTCTTTTCTTTGTTTGGCACCGGTCAGTTTCCATGGGGAGAGGGCGAGGTCTATAAATTAAATGATGAAGATGCTTATTTAGCAGGAACGGCTGAAGTTCCGGTGACGGCATATTATTCCGACAGCATTTTAAATGAAAAAGATTTACCGAAAAAATTTGTCGCTTTTTCTCCTTGTTTTCGTCGCGAAGCCGGCAGCTATGGGAAGGATACCAAGGGCTTATATCGTTTGCATGAGTTTTGGAAGATTGAACAAGTTATCATTGGGAAAGCCGATATTGAAGAAGCGAAGAAATTGCATGAAGAATTGCAACAAAATTGTGAAGAAATTTTGCAGGCGCTGGAATTGCCATATCGGGTGAAGCTGATGGCGACAGCGGAGATGGGCGAACCACAGATCTTAAAATACGACACCGATACCTGGATGCCAAGCAGAGAGGCTTATTGCGAAACCATGTCAAATTCAATAATGGGGGACTTTCAAGCAAGAAGGTTAAATATTAAATATCGAAGTGGGGAGAGTACTAAATTTTGCTATACCTTAAACAATACTGCCATTGCCAGCCCGAGAATTCTAATTGCCCTTCTTGAGAATCATCAGCAAAAAGACGGCTCAATCAATATTCCGAAAGCCCTGCAGGAATTGTGTGGATTTGATACAATATCTCACGAGTAAATCCGAAATTCGAAGCACGAAATCCGAAACAATAATCAAAATTCCTTAATAATTTCATAATAATGTTTTGATTTGATTATTTGTTTTTTAATTCGAATTTGTTTCGTGTTTCGAAATTAGTATTTCGTATTTGTAAGCTATGTTAAATATTTTCAAAAAAATCCTCGATTATAATCAACGCGAGATTGATCGACTGCAAAAAATAGTCAGCCAAGTCAACGATTTGGAAGAAAAAGCCAAAGCGCTCAAAGATGCTGATTTTAAGACGGAAACCGATAAATTAAAATCCTCAATTCAATCTGACAAACAAACTCTTGATGAGGCATTACCATGGGCTTTTGCCTTGGTTCGTGAAGCGAGCCGCCGCACTTTGGGATTGAGGCATTTTGATGAGCAAGTGCTCGCTGGAGTCGCTCTTCATGAAGGTAAAGTTGCTGAGCAAAAAACTGGTGAAGGTAAAACCTTGACGGCAACTCTGCCGCTTTATCTCAATGCTTTGAATGGTAAAGGAGTCCATTTGGTGACTGTCAATGATTATTTGGCGAGGCGAGACGCTGGTTGGATGGGAATGGTTTTCAATTTTTTGGGTCTTACTACAAGCTCAATTATTGGTCAAAACCGATCATTTCTATTCGACGAATCCTATCAAGATGAAGGTGCCACTGACTGGAGGACTAAAAGTCTTAAATCTTGCTCTCGTCAAGAAGCTTATGCCGCGGATATTACCTATGGGATTAATTCTGAATTTGGTTTTGATTATTTGCGTGATAATATGGCCAAAAACCCAGAGAATTTGGCACAGCGAGGATATACCTACGCGATTATTGACGAGGTTGATTCGGTGCTCATTGATGAAGCTCGTACCCCACACATCATCTCCGCTCCTTTTGGCGATGATCCCCAAAAATATGCGCAGTATACCCAGATGATAAAGAGACTTGACCCGGAGACTGATTATGTAATTGATGAGAAGATGCATACCGCTCACTTGACTGAAAAAGCACTTACCAAATTGGAAAAAATGCTCCATGTCGATAATATCTATGAGGAGCAATTTGACACCGTTTTTCACCTCGAAGCGGCGCTAAAGGCCGATGCGCTATTTAAATTAGACAAAGATTATGTGGTCAGAAATGGTGAGATAGTTATCGTCGATGAGTTTACCGGGCGGCTGATGCCAGGTCGGCGATGGAGCGAGGGGATTCATCAAGCGATTGAAGCCAAAGAAGGAGTGGCGGTACAAAAAGAATCAAAGACTCTGGCGACCGTGTCACTACAAAATTATTTCCGTATGTATGAGAAGCTTGGCGGTATGACTGGTACGGCGCAAACTGAAGCAGAAGAATTTCATAAAATCTACAAGCTTGAGGTCATCGTGGTGCCGACTCATGCGCCGATGGTCAGAGCCGATAAGCCGGATTATATTTATAAGACGACCCGCGGCAAGTATGGAGCGGTAGTTGAGGCGATTGCCAATTATCATATTGAAGGTCGCCCGGTACTAGTTGGCACTACCTCAATTGATAAAAATGAAATTCTTTCCAGCCTCTTAAAAAAGAAAGGGATTCCTCATCAGGTGTTAAATGCCAAAAATCACGAAGCTGAAGCGCAGATTATTGCCGATGCGGGTAGACGGGGCGCGGTCACTGTCGCTACCAACATGGCCGGCCGAGGAGTCGACATCATTCTTGGTGGTGAACCACCAAGTAAATTAAAAATGGAAAATGCGAAAGACAAAGCAGCTGCTGAAAAACAATTCAAAATTGAGGAGCAAAATTGGCAGAAAGATCATGATGAGGTGGTCTCGCTTGGTGGACTGGTTGTCATTGGTACGGAGCGACATGAGAGTCGAAGAATTGACAATCAACTAAGAGGTCGATCAGGCCGTCAGGGAGATCCGGGGGAGACGAGATTTTTCGTCTCGCTTGAGGATGATTTGATGCGAATATTTGGCGGTGAACAAGTAGCGAAGCTGATGACCATGTTCAAAATTCCCGAGAATACTCCACTGGAGCACAGTATGGTTAGCCGGGCTCTTGAGCAAGCGCAGGTTAAGGTTGAAGGCTTCAACTTTGATGCCAGGAAAAATACTGTCGAGTATGATGACGTCTTAAATAAGCAACGAGAAATTATCTATGGCAAACGTCGACAGGTACTTCTATCGGAAGAATTAAAGGGAGTCGAGAATATTACCAAAGAATCTTTTGATGAGGAGCTAGCTAATTTAGTCAATGCTTATGTTTCGACCCCCGAGACGCGAGATATTGAAAAATTCAATACAGAGGTATCCTTAATGTTTATGCAGGATCGAGAAAAGATCGCCAAAAAGCTTGATACCAAAGTCTATAGTGAGCTTGAAGAGAGAGCGAGAAAAATGTTTGATAGCGCCATTACAACCAAGAAAAAAAATTATGGCGAAGAACTATGGCATTTGCTCCTTCGCACCGTTTACTTAGACACAGTCGACACTATGTGGGTCGATCATCTGACGGCAATCGAAGATTTACGACTTGGGGTGGGATTGCGCGCTCGCGCTCAGCTCGATCCACTGACTGAATATAAAAATGAAGCTTTCTCAATGTTTGAGAGTCTACTTGGAAGCGTCAACTATGAGTTTGTGAGGCGCGTCATCAGAGTTGAAATTCGCCAAGAGCAAGCCGAGAAAGAAATCGAAAGTCAGGACAATTTGCTTGAGGGGGCTAGCTTCCAGGCGCCTTCACAGGTAGGCGCGATTGAGGAGCGTAAGCAAGAAATAAGTCAAGAGGTTGCAACTCAAGCAACACCTTCAATGGCTGAAGAAATGACAGGTCTTACTGACAAACAAAGGAAAACAGAAGAGAAATTGTCACAACCTATGGAAATAGGAGGGGTCAAATGGATTCCTCCAGGAGGCAGTCATAAAGAGCCCGGTCGCAATGACCCTTGCCCTTGCGGATCGGGTTTAAAGTACAAGAAATGCGGTTTGATTAACGCCCCTCAGCATAAAGGGTGATACGGGAGAGAATTTAGTGTTACAATAAATCTGTGAAAGTACTTCTTTTGAATGGTAGTATGGCCAGAAAATCCCATACTAAAATTCTTTTGCTACACATTGAAACTCTTTTTAAGGAAAAACAGGTTGAGACTATTTTTTGGGATTTAAAAGAAAAACCGCTTCCATATGTTGACCCTTTTTATCACCATGATCCTTACAAAAATCCTGATCTCGTAGTCAAAGAATTTGTATCTATAGTCCTGAGCGTCGATGGCATTGTCCTTGGGAGTCCACTTTATCATGGCTCTTATTCTGGTGTGCTTAAAAACGCGATAGACAACTTGGGTCCAGATGGATTCCGCGATAAATGGATTGGTTTTGCTGGCAATGCGGGTGGGGCAAGGGCTGATCATGTGCAACATACTCATTTGCGCAATGTAGTCAAAACGCTTTATGGCTATGCCACACAAACTCAAGTCGGCACTCACAAAGGAGATTATAAGGAGCATGATGATCGATATGAGTTGATTGATGATGATATTAAAGCCCGTTGCCTTAGACTGGTTGACGAGATGATAAAATTACTGAGCATATGGACAAAGACAAAATAAAATCAATCCTTAATAAACCCCATCGCGCCGCGCTCACCCTTCATGAGCGACCTGATGGTGACTCGATTGGAAGCAATTTAGCGATGGCGGCGGCACTGCGCCAGATGGGCTCTACCGCTCAAGTATATTCAATAGACAAGCCGGACCCTAAATTTGCATTTCTCTCCGGTTTTGATGACATTAAAGTAAATGATGGTGCCATAGCATGGGAGGCTTATGATTATTTTTGGGCGCTTGATATGTCTTCAGTTGAAAGAAACAATCGCATGGGTCAAAAAATAGCCCTGCCAAATCAATTAAATGTAATTGTCATTGATCATCATCGCACCAACACCGGTTGGGGGAAATATAATCATGTCGAAATAACCGCTTCAACTACCTTGGTTTTATATAAATTATTTACATCATGGGGAGTGAAGATCGACAAAGACATTGCGACCGCCTTATTTGTCGGTCTCGCCACTGACACTAGTTTTTTTCAAAATGACAGCACCAATGCCGACGTATTCAAAGTCGCTCAAGAGCTGTTGCAGTTGGGGGTAGAGTACGATAAAATTTCATATGAATTAAATAGGCAACTGACAATGCCTGATATCAAGTTTTATTCAGAAATGCTTTCAAAAGTCCAAATAAATGAGGAAAAGCAGGTGGCCTATATAGCCGTCACGCAAGAAGAATGGGAAAGGTTTGGCGCTGGACCAGAAGAATATGATTATATTAAGGAATATTTAAAAAAACTAAAAGGAACAAGACTCGGAATAATGTTTACTGAGGAAAAGCAGGGTTATGTCAGGTTAGGATTGCGGTCCCGAGATGCTGACTATGATGTCTCTGCACTTACCCAGAAATTTGGTGGCGGTGGCCACAAAGCCGCCGCTGGCGCGAGTCTCTCAGGTAAGACATTAAACGAAGCAATCGAAGCCGTCATTGCGGAAATCTAAATTTCATTCTTCTCAATTTCTACTAGTCTATTATATTTGGCTAACCGTTCACTTCGGCTCATTGAACCGGCCTTGATGAAATCAGCGCCACAGGCATAGCTCAAGTCAGCGATAAAGCTATCTTCAGTCTCCCCTGAGCGATGGGAAATAATTACTTTCCAACTAGCAGATATCGTCATTTTGATGGCGGCAACTGTCTCATAAAGACTACCGATTTGATTAGGCTTGATTAGCACGGCATTGGTAGCGCGTACCTTGACCCCTTGTTCAATTCTTTTGGGGTTGGTGGTATAAAGGTCATCGCCGATGACGAGACACTTGCTACCCAGTTGGGCGGTAAATTTGGTAAAAGAATCCCAGTCTTCTTCTGCAAAAGGGTCTTCTACGGAGAGCAAATGGTAATTAGTCATTAGCGATTGGTAGTAGTCAATGAGCTCCGAACTAGACAAAAATTTATTCTCTTTTTTCAGATGATATTTACCATCTTTAAAAAATTCGCTTGCGGCGACGTCGATTCCAAAGTCAAAATCTTGACTATGGTTAGATTTATTTGCCGCCTCAAGAATCAAATCAAAAGGAGCCGTATTTGAGTCTAGATTGGGGGCATAGCCACCTTCATCTCCTTTAAGAGTTGACAAGCCTTTACTTTCTAGTAAAATTCCTAAAGCATTAAATATTTCACTTCCAATTTCTAGGCTTTCTTGTGGACTTTTCCCTCTTGGGATAATTTTGTATTCTTGGATATCAAAAGCCCAGGCGGCGTGGGCACCACCGTTGACAATATTTATCATAAAACGAGGGAAGCTTGGCTTGATATCAGCAAAATAATATTCATTAAGCACTTGCCAAAGGGGGAGGTGTTGATATTTAGATAAAGCACGAGCACAAGCCAGGGAGACTGAAAGAATCGCATTGGCACCAAGCGCTGATTTGTTTTCCGTATAATCAATGCCAATCATTGTTTTATCGATATTCGACAGTTCCTCAATCGGTAGCCCGACTATCGCTTCGGCGATTTTGTCATTAACATTCTCAATGGCTCGATTGACACCTTTACCATCAAAATGCTCACTCTCATTATCACGAAGCTCTACTGCCTCATATTTGCCAGTACTTTTGCCCGAAGGAACCGAAGCGGTACCGATGGTACCGTCTTCAAGCTCGATTGAGGTTTCCAAGGTTGGATTACCCCTTGAATCAAGAATTTGAATGGCGGAGATTTTTTTTATATTACTCATATTGTTATCCTGGTTTGTCCAGGATCTAGATTCTGGAGTCACTTTCGTTCCCCAGAATGACTTCGTGTAAATTTCAGAACAAGCCTAATTGATCTTTGCTGTCAATACTCTTTTCCTCAACTACTGGTTTTGAGGCGGGGGTATTGAAATATCGGCGCGACAGGGTCCTAAATTCATATTTTTCAAAAAAAGGTTTCAAATTTTCGTTGTAGCCAGAAAATTTGGCATCACTCAGGGTAATTTCTAAATCGGCATTTTTTTCAAGAAGGGCTAATTTTTTCGCTAGTTTTGCCATTTCAGCACCATCTTTTAATTTTTGTGCTGTTTTTGGGTCGATATTGTCGAGATTTTTATAAATATTCTCGACTGTGCCCCATTTGCTAATAAGCAAGACGGCATTTTTCGGTCCAATTCCAGTGACACCTTTATAGTTGTCTGAAGGGTCGCCAGCAAGAGATTTGAAGTCAGCAATGTGCTCGGGAAATACCCCAAACTTCTCTTCAACCGCTTTCTTGTCATAAAGCTTGCCGTTGCTAAAGCCAATTTGAGGGGTCAAAACAAAAGAATCCGAGTCAACGAGCTGAAACAAATCACGGTCACCAGACAAAATAATGGTTTTTAATTTTTCTTTATGAGCCAAAGTGTCAAAAGTGGCGATAAGATCATCAGCCTCTAGGCCAGGTTTTTCGAGATGGACGATTCCAGCCGCCTCAAGGAACTCCTTAACCATTGGAAACTGAGCAACAAGGGATCTTTCCGTTTCTGGTCTTTGGGCTCGATACTGCTCAAAAATTTTGTCACGGAAAGTGGGTTCTGGTGAATCAAGGCAAACAATCAAATGAGAGGGTGAATAATCAGAGACCACCTTGTAGAGAATTGAAACAAAGCCATAAAGGGCATTGGTGGGCACGCCATCTTTGGTCTTGAAATCAGGCAAGGCATGATAGGCACGGTGAATGAGCGCATTACCATCGATTAGAAGCAGAGTATTCATTACCTAATTATCAATGATCAATGCCCAATTATCAATGAATAACCAAGTTATCTAAATTTTCAATTTAGGAAAAACTAATTATTTTTTAGTTTTGTTTTCAACCAAGCTTAGGAACTCTTCATCATCAAGGCTTTCTTTTTCAATCAAAGCCTCCGCGACTCGATCAAGCGCGGCGCGATTCTTTTTTAAGATTTCGTGAGCATCATTATGAGCTTGATCCAAAATTTTCTTCACTTCCTCATCAATACGAGCTCTCATCCCCTCACTGATATTTTCCTGCTGCCAATATCCTTTACCCCAATCGGTGACATCAAAACTAGCGCCCAGCGTTATCGGGCCAAGGTTGCTCATACCATAGTCAACTATCATGGCGCGAGCAATGCGAGTGGCTTGGACAAAATCATTGGCGGCACCGGTCGTCACTTCGGAGAAAACGATTTCTTCTGCGGCGCGGCCGCCCATCATCGTGATAATCATTTGCAGCAGATGAGTTTTAGTTTCATGGAGCCTGTCTGCAGATGGAGGGACTAAGGTATGACCAAGAGACATGCCACGACTAACTATTGAGATGCGATGAACAGGGTCCATATTGGCCTGAAATTGGTTGACAATAGCGTGCCCGGCTTCATGATAAGCAGTAATCTTTTTATCTTGGTCTGATTGCAGTCGTTTTTTCTCGGGCCCCATTTTTACTTTAGTAGCCGCTTCCTCAAGTTCGATCATAGAAATGGCCTTTTTGCTAGCACGGGCCGCCAAAATTGCCGCTTCATTCAGCATATTGCCAATATCGGCTCCTGAGAAACCAACGGTTCGTTTGGCAATTTTTTCCCAAGAAACCTTTGGTGCCATTGGTTTACCTTTGGCATGAATGGCAAGAATAGCACGACGCCCCTCAATATCAGGATAATCAATGATCACCCGCCTGTCGAACCTTCCGGGTCTGAGCAATGCTGAGTCGAGCAGATCGCCTCTATTGGTAGCGGCAATGACTATCACGCGATCATTGGGTTCGAAGCCATCCATCTCAACTAAAATTTGGTTTAAGGTTTGCTCGCGCTCATCATGGGCTGGCATCGTCCCCACAGACCTGGTGCGACCAATGGCATCAATCTCATCAATGAAAATGATTGAGGGAGCATTTTTTTTCGCCGTAGCAAAGAGATCTCTTACTCGAGCGGCGCCAATGCCTACCAGCATTTCCATAAATTCCGAGCCGGCAATGGAGAAAAAAGGTACGCTGCTCTCACCAGCAACTGCTTTGGCAAGAAGGGTCTTACCGGTGCCGGCGGGACCGACCAAAATGACCCCTTTGGGTGATCGAGCGCCGAGCTTGGCATACTTGCGAGGGTGTTTTAGGAAATCGACGATTTCTTCAAGTTCCTTTTTGGCCTCATCAACGCCAGCGACATCCTTGAAGGTGATTTTGGACATTTCTTTTGAATAAAGTTTGCTTTTCGCTTGTCCAAAAGAAAAAATCGAATCTTGAGCCCCTCGAGCTTGACGAAAAATAAAGGCAAAAAAAGCAATCATCAAGACAATTGGCAATAAATTAGTCAAGGCGGAAGTCCAAAATCCATCATTTTCGGTACTTTTAACTTCAATATCGACATTCTTAGCTTCGATATCGTTATCTTTAAGTAGGGTAAATATTCCCTCACTTAGCTCCTTGGTGGTCTGGCTTTCCGAACCTGAATTATATAATACGGTAATTGATTCTCCTTTGACTTCCAGTCGTTTCACCTTACCCGATTTAATTTCACTAAGCACTGTTGTCAGTGGTTTTGTCTCAATTGGAGAGTTCAAATTATTTGAGGATAAGTAAAGCGAAACAAAGAACAATCCTAAAAAAAGCGCGATAAAGATAGTCTTGATATTGAGCTCAAATTTGAATCCGGCAATCAGACTCTTTTTTTCTGGTACTTTATTTTCGCTTTGCATAGAGGACATTATTTTATCAAATTTTTGGTAGAATTGAGAGGTGAATCATTAGATTGCTACAACAATGAAAATAATTAAATTAAACAATAAAAATAAGCAAGCGGTGATAGCGACCGCCATTGCAATATTGAAAAATGGTGGTTTGGTTATTTTGCCTTCTGACACTGTATATGGTGTTGCTGTTGATACCACATCTATTACTGGGGTAGATAAATTAATCAAATTTAAAAGTCGAACTCCTGGAAAGGCAATTTCGGTATTTGTATGTGATTTTGAGATGATGAAGCAATATGTCAATTATAGCCATGACATTGAATTGACGTTGAAAACCATTCTTCCTGGTCCTTATACAATTATTTTGCCCTCTTTTCATCATTTGGACAATCGACTTGAAGCGGAAAATGGCAGTCTTGGGGTTCGGTTAGTTGATAATAAATTTATCAACAATTTGGTTAAGGCTTATGGTACTCCGCTGACGGCAACATCGGCTAATTTATCTGGTCGCTCACCTCATTATTCAGTAGTCAGTTTGCTAAATTCGCTTCCCACAAAAAAAAGGGAAATGATCGATCTTGTTATTGATGGTGGGCAACTGCCACGAAATAAACCATCAACTGTGGTTGATTTGAGTCAAGGAAACGTAAAGGTTCTTCGTCAAGGAGAGATGTTTTTTAAGGACAATTTAAATTCAAAAAATATTATTTCTAATAGTGAAGCAGAAACCAAGCGAATTGCCACTGATGTATTAAAAGAAAAATTGACTCTGTTTAAAAAAAAGCCTTTGGTAATTTTGCTTTATGGCGATCTTGGTGCCGGCAAGACGGTATTTGTCAAAGGAGTTGGCGAAAGCTTGGGAGTTAAGAACATTATTTCCCCGACGTTTGTCATCTATTATGAGTACAAGGTCGATAATCAGTTAGTAAAAAAATTATTTCATTATGATTTATATCGAATTGAAGATGCCCAAGAATTCGATCACATTGGACTTAATGAGGCGCTTTTGCCTGGTAATATAATTTGTATCGAGTGGAGCGAAAAGAGCCAACCTTTATTAGCAACTATTCAAAATAAAGCAGAAACTGTCTCAGTAAACATGAAATATATTAATGATAAAACCCGAGAAATAAAAGTTAGTGAAAATCTATGAATATTTTAGCGATTGACACCAGTTGTGATGAGACGGCGGTGGCAATCACAAATGAGCGAAATATTTTAAGCAATGTCACTCACTCGCAAATCCTAATGCATCAGGAGTGGGGTGGGGTGGTGCCCAATTTAGCCCGCCGTGCCCATGAAGAAAATATTGATATGGTAATTGAAACGACGCTTAAAAAGGCGAAACTTTCTTGGAAAAAGATAGATTATATTGCCGTCACTTATGGACCGGGATTGGCCATCGCCTTAGGAGTGGGGATTGAGAAAGCCAAAGAGCTAAGTCGGCAATACGATAAAAAGCTTATTGCGATAAATCATATGGAAGGACATATCTATAGTTGTTTTGCTCAGAATAGCGCCGGCAACCCACTCCGACCATTTAAATTCCCTTATCTATGTCTACTTGTCTCTGGCGGTCATACCGAGCTAGTTTTGTTTAAAAATCATCTTTCGTACGAAATCATTGGCCGGACATTGGACGATGCGGCTGGGGAATGCCTAGATAAAGCAGCTCGATTAATTATGAGTGGCACTGTATATCCGGGAGGGCCACTTATTGAGCGACTGGCCAAAACCGGTAAGACTGATTTTGTCAGTTTCCCGCGACCGATGACAGGATCAAAAGATCTTAATTTCTCATATTCTGGTCTTAAGACTTCACTTTTTAACTATGTTAATAGGCATGATGACGATCATCGAAGGACTCATTTGAATGATATTGCCGCCTCTTTTCAGGAAGCAGTCATTGATAGTTTGATATTTAAGCTCGAGCAAGCAATAAAGGAGTACAAAATAAATAGAATCCTGATCGCTGGTGGAGTCGCGGCAAATGCGAGACTAAGACTAAAAGCACGGCAATTAGCGAATAAATATCAGGGCGAAGCACTGTTCCCAACATTTAAAACATTGTATGGAGACAATGCAGCGATGATTGGCGTCGTTGCAAATTACAAGGCAGAAAAAGGCGATTTTGTTAAAAATTTAGATAGCCTAGATCGCGAGGCAAGAGCAAGTTTATAAATCTCAATCCGAGGGAGGCAGTTTGTCAATATCATCCTCAAGAGTTAACTTTCCTTTCAAAAGGGGATCGTCGGTAAATTCGGCAACGATTGCCCTGACGAATCGATTTAATAACTCAACGTGTTCTTCAGTTCTATCGAGTACCAGCTCCATTGATGGATATATTCCCATAACGCGATAAATAAGTTTATCAGCAACTGTCAAATTGCGGCTTAATATTAAATATATTGGCGGGGTTCCTTCTGGAAGAATTCCTTTATCTAGGTTGTCGATTTGCTCGGCTGAGAGACTGTTTCGCCACTTGAAATATAATTGCCATTCGACATCTGAATCTGGTGGGCTCGATTCTTTTGTCATAAAATAATTATAACAAATTGTGGCTGGGAGAAAATTTTAAACGATTATTTTAATTGTGCGTTTGAATCTATCCTCGGCGAGGATAATTGTGTCGAGAGTAGTTGATCTTCATTTGATTTAAGAAAGCTTCTAGCGATGCAGAAATTTTATAAACTTTTTCAACGTCGTAAGGTGAATAGTGATCTCTTATCAAAACTCCCGAAGCTCTTTCAGCGACACCCCAGCCTTCCTGATCAAGTTTGTATAATTTACAATGATCAAAATACTCACCTTGAAAATTACCACTCACTCCGCCTTCTTCATTCCAACCACCGACATCAAAGCAAGAATAGG
Source organism: Candidatus Microgenomates bacterium (assembly GCA_025449735.1). Taxonomy (GTDB): domain Bacteria; phylum Patescibacteriota; class Microgenomatia; order UBA1406; family HO2-37-13b; genus JANWIV01. The sequence goes on from JANWIV010000002.1 coordinate 145,219, forward strand.
CTTTATTTCCTTCGGTAATTACTAGCCAATGTGTTAATAATTCACGATCAATCCAGGCTCGATAACCATTATTATCAAGATCGGGTCTAGGTAAATTAAAAAAAACCATGCTGTCAGGCGCTATTTGTTCTTTTTCCGTCATCACTTATTATAACATGGTGTAGCTAAAACTAAGGAAATCAGGTAAAATATAGCTTGTCACGGGGTGTGGCGCAGTTGGCTAGCGCGCGCGCTTTGGGAGCGCGAGGTCGCCGGTTCAAGTCCGGCCACCCCGACATAACGGTATAATGTGTAAGGGTTGTCGGTTTCCCGACGTTTCCGTCGGGATTAACTGACAGTAACTGCTCGCTGAAGCTTGCAGACTGCCAGTTGAACAAGTCCGGCCACCCCGACGGCTGGGTAGCTCAGCGGTTAGAGCATTCGTTTCATAAGCGAGAGGTCGGGAGTTCGATTCTCCCCCCAGCCACTTTTTGCTACAATCATATTAATAAATAAAATGTCTGGAAGCATATATCGAGATTATGTGAAGCGGATTTTTGATATTGTATCGGTATTAATCTTAATGTTATTGTTTAGTCCGCTCGTCGTCATTGCGGCGATCATGATTAAACTCGAGTCGAGTGGTCCGGTGATGGCTGATGTACCGGAGCGAGTCGGTCAACATGGGGGTCTTTTCAAAATGCATAAATTTCGCTCAATGGTTGAAAACGCTCATCACATGCTTAAACATGATGAAAAATTTAAGCTTCTCTATGAGCAATATAAACAAGGGAGTTACAAGCTGAAAGAGGATCCTCGTATTACCAAAGCTGGCAAATTCATTCGTCGACACTCAATTGATGAAATTCCCCAACTGCTTAATGTTTTGAGTGGTGAGATGAGTTTAGTTGGGCCTAGGGCTTATTATCCTGATGAGCTTGAAGAACAACAAAAAAAATATCCTCACACGGCACCATTGGTCAAAAAGGTGCTTACCGCTCGCCCTGGCATCACCGGGTTATGGCAAGTATCAGGTCGGAGTAATGTCAATTTCGACAAACGTATTGCAATTGACGCTAAATATGTAGATAATATGAGTCTAATGCAAGATATTATTATTGCTCTGAAGACCCCTTGGGCGATGATTTCAGGCCGGGGAGCGATATAGGAATTTGAGATTTGAGATTTGAAATTTGAAATTGGAAAGATATCAAAGAATTAAGCTATGTTATTAAGGCAACAGAAAAGAAAGAGAAAATTCCATTTTGGTAAACCGGGAAGGCGCAAATTCATCTTGCTAGTGATTGTGCTCATACTTGGTTATTTTTTCTTGATTCAACCAATACAGCATATAATGGTTAAGGGTCGTAAAATTGAGCATCAGCTTAAAGATGTCAAAGCTTCTTTTGCTGAAAATGACCTGCTTCGAGTTGAGGAAGAGTTGAAAGAAACGCAGGTGATGTTTGATAGCTTAAGACGTGACTCCCGCAGAATCTATTGGGTTCGTTTCATCCCGCTTATCGGGGGCTATGCTTCAGATTATCGGGCCGTCATTGAAGCCGGGCACGAACTTCTTCAAGCAGGAGTAATCAGTGTCGCGGCGGTTGAGCCATATGCCGATCTGATTGGCTTCAAAAAAGGGCAGGATGCATCATTTCTTGACCGACCCGCTGAAGATCGCTTGCAAACTGCGGTTCTAACATTAGATAAAATTGTGGTTGATGTTGATGAAATTGCGGTCCATGTCGATGTCGCCAATGAATATATTCAAAAAATAAACCCGAAGCGATATCCGAAGAGCCTATTCGGTAAACAAATAAGACCGAAGGTTGAGATGGTCAAGAACTCATTTGGCGGTGCGGCATCGCTTTTTGTTGACGCCAAGCCTTTTATCAAAAAATTACCAGAAATTCTCGGTGCTGAAAAAGAAAAAACCTATATTGTCTTATTTATGAACGACAAAGAGCTCAGGCCGACTGGAGGGTTTCTCACTGCCTACAGTGTTTTTAGAATTGATAAAGGCAAATTTAAGGTAGATAGAAGCTCTGATATCTATTCACTCGACAATTCAATAAAAGTCCATCCAACAGCGCCGAGAGAAATTAAAACTTATCACAAAAATGTCACCAAATTTTATATTCGTGATAGCAACTTAAGTCCAGATTATTTGGAATCGGTTCGCCTTTTTGAAGAGCTATATGAGAATTCTAGTGAAAAGGTTGAATATGAGGGGATTATTGCCGTTGATACCCATGTCTTGGTCGATGCTTTGGATATCCTAGGAGATACTGAGGTCAGAGGGACGCTTTTTTCATCCAAGATTGACAAGCGTTGTGATTGTCCTCAGGTAATATATAAATTGCTAGACGAGATCGATCGACCAGTTGCCTATATGAAGGAAGACAGAAAAGGAATCTTAGGAGATTTGCTCCTTGGGTTGACACAAAAGGCACTTGGTTTCTCACCATCACAGTATTGGGGACCACTCTCACAAATGATGGTTAAAAATCTCAATGAGAAACATGTCTTGGTCTATATGACTGATAAAGAGTCTCAGCAAGCAATGGAAAGCCTAAATTTCGCTGGAAGAATCAAGCCTTATGATGGCGATTATCTGCATATTAATGATACTAACTTTGCTGGCGCAAAGTCCAATTTATATGTTCAGCATTTTGTCAAAAGTGAGACTGAAATCAAGCGTGATGGCAAAGTTATTCGTACCTTAACGATTGATTATAAAAACCCTGAAAAGCATTCCAATTGCAACCTTGAATATGCTGGTGAGATTGGTTTTGGTGGGCTTTGTATCAATGCCACGCTTCGCAATTGGCTGCGAATATATGTACCTGAAGGGTCAAAACTAACGGAATTTAAGGGTTCTAAGACCAAAGTAGAAACTTATAATGAGCTTGGCAAGACGGTATTTGAAGGTTTCATGGAGGTGCAACCACAAGGCAAGGCGACGGTGACGATCTCCTATATATTACCGTTTGAAGTCAAGGATCGGGATGATTATAAGCTACTGATTCAAAAGCAACCTGGTACCGTCGGCCATCAATATACCGTCTATGTCAACGGCAAAACCATTGAAAAACTGCCATTAATCACCGATGAAGAAATAATACTAAACTAATCATTTCAATTGTTCTAATCTCTCAAAAGACATAAGAAACAAGATACAAGTTACAAGATACAGACAAATCTCAATTTACAAATTCCAAAATTAATGCGCTGGTTATTTTAGGTTGAATATTGTTTGTTACTTGGTCCGCCAGCTGGCGGATGTTTCTTGTTACTTGTTAGTATGTTTCATACTCATTCCGATGAAGGGATAATCCTCAAAAAAACGCTCTATCCTGACAGTAAAGTTAGACTTAATATCTTTTCAAAAACCTTTGGCAAGCTCAATATGACCGCTTATGGCGTCAAAAAAATCACCAGTCGTCGCTTGGCCCATCTGGAGACTGGAAATCTCATAAAATTTACCTATTCAGATCGTGATTCTCATCTATCGCTTCAGGAGACAGAAATTATCTATGGGTATTCGAAAATCAAAGACGATTTGCAGAAGCTCAAAATACTTTATTTGCTTTTTTTTATACTGCAAAAATTACTTCCTGAGAGCCAATCTGAAGAAGAAATATATATTCAAACCAAGGAGTTTATTAAAAAACTGAATAATAAGCCATTGGAGCCTCATGATTTAGAAGAATTCTTAGGTTGGTTTTTTATCCATGGCGGTTATGTTGATGAAAAAACCGTGTCAAGTCCTAGTTTCTCAATTGTCAGTTTTGCGGAAGAATTAATTGGCCAGAAGTTGCCGAGGTTGATTTAGGTGAGATCTTTGAGTTCTCCTTCTTCAAGTGAACTGACTAGCTTTTTGACTTTGGGGACAGAGCTTTTCTTAGTAACCAAGAGGACGTCTGGCGTGTTAACCACCAAAAAATCGTTCAAGTCAATGCCAACGACGAATTTACCTTCCTCATAATTATAGACTAGGCTATCAGTGCTGTCTTCAAGGATGACCTTGCCTTGGGTGACATTATCCTCATGGTTACGTTCCAGCGCCTCCTTAAGCGCTTCCCAGGCGCCAACATCACTCCAACCTAGATCTGAGGAGACGACTGCGCCCTCTTTGAAATCCATTTTCTCAACAACGGCATTGTCAAATGAGACCTCTTCAAGCTTTGGATAAACTGAGGTTAGCACTTTCTGGTATTCAGATGTGCCATACGAATCTTGTATTTTTGATAAACCCGCGGCTAATTTAGGAGCACTTCTCTCAAATTCTTGCCATAAGTAACTAGGAGTAGTAACAAAATAGCCTAAATTCCAGGCATGATGCCCGTCTTCAAAATATTTTTCAGCCGTTGCTTTATCAGGACGGTATTCAAAACCCTCCAGATTATGAAAAATAACATTTTTATTTTCGAGTAATGTCTCTCCATAGCGAATCCAGCCTAGGTTTTCACTGGCAAATCGAGGTGTTTGCCCGATCAAAACAATCTTTTTTTCACCTTTTTTAATTAAATCTTCACTGACTTTGAGAATTAGTCTAAATCGTCCTTCTCTCTTTACCAAATGATCACCCCATAAAATGACGATTGGTTCATCGGGAAATAACTTGGCAAATATAGCGATAGAAAGACCAACCGCAGGCCCGACATCGCGACTCATAGGCTCAGCAATAATGTTTTTAGCTGGCAAGCTAGGCAATTGTTTTTTCACCTCATTGACGAAATCGGTATTGGTACTAATATAAATGTCTTCCATATCAAAACCAGGTACGAGCCTGTCGACGCAAAGCTGAAGCAGGGACTTATCTTGGGTGATTGTGAGAAACTGTTTAGGAGAAGATTTGCGAGACAATGGCCACAATCGTTTACCACTACCACCGACAAAAATAATTGCTTTCATTAGATTTCGTTAATTAAATTCATAAAGTTAATCTCAAATATTTTTCGACTAAATCTTTTTACGTTTACTTGCCCCTCACTCATAGTACTTTGCCTAAGATTGTAAGCTTCTTTCTCAAATATTTCAAGCGCGCTTGAAAGGGATTTTTCAGTTTGACTGTCAAAAAATATACCGGTTTTGCCATCAAGCACGGTTTCAGTGGCACCACCCTTGCCATAGGTGATGACGGGGCAGCCAAAAAATTGTGCTTCAAGGCTAACCAAGCCAAAATCCTCCTCTTGGGGCATAATTAGCGCCTGTGCTTGGGAATATAATTTCCCTAATCCTTCGTCATTGACGTTTTCAACAAAACTGACATTACTGCAAGCAATGCTTTTTAGTATTTTTTGTTCTGAGCCATTTCCAACGATAATTAGTTTTTGATCAATTAAACGTTTAAATGTTTCGACGACAAGATCTACCTTTTTATACGGCTCAAGTCGACTAACAACTAGATAGAATTTAAATCTTTTATTCTTGTCATTCTGAGTGACAAACGAAGAATCCCATTGAGATCCTTCGCTTTGCTCAGGATGACGACGATATGTTTCGGATTTTACATTTCTCCAGTATTCAATATCAAATGGGGGATAGACGACTTTTGAGTCTAGGTTATAAACATTTTTAATTCGTTTTTGCACAGTTTTTGATATCGCGATAATATTGTCGGGGCGCTTGGCGGCTATTTTGTCCCAACGTTTTAAATGTTTGATGATTAAATTTGTAAACAAAGGTTTTTGATAATTATCTTCATGTGACCACAAAAATCGCGTCGGTGTCAGGCAAATGTTTATATGTTTGGTTGGTGGGCGAGTTATTATCCCTTTGGCAAAACTGGAGCTTATTGAGATTACCAGGTCATAGTTTGAAAAGTCAAATGATTCAAAAGCGAGCGGATAGAGGGGAGTTGAGAGTTTCCTTGAATTTTTGATGAAGTTAGGTAGCTTCTCTATAAAACTAGTGCGAGGTTGAAGTTCCTTTGCCCATTCAGCGCGTTTGTAGTCAAAAACCGAAGTATACCAGTCGGCCTTAGGAAACATCTCGTGCAGGGTCAGCAGCACTCTCTCTACCCCTCCCCAAGAATCCATCCAATCATAAACAATGGCGGTTTTTTTATTCATTTTGCTGTAATCTAGTGCAAACTATTTTACAATAAACAATATGACCTTGCCCGAGGTAAATCTGCATAAAGATTATAGTCCAGCGGAATTTAAATACGATTATATTGAACAAGCGTGGGGGGCCTTCAGCGGAGACCATTCACATGGTCGATACTTTTTCATCGCGAAACTTACAGTCAGTCTCCGAAATGGTATTTGGATGGCAATGCTTAGAAGACCAGTTAAGGAAGATTTATCATACGTAGATGTTCCATTTAACTATGACGGTTTTGAGGAAAGTGGTCTTGCAAATATAGCAATTTTTAATAGAAGCTTTGAACTTGGATGGAGAATTAGAGAGATTTCAGTTGACTCATTGCCTACGGTTATAGATGAATATTTGGCTTCGTTCTTAGGTGAAAAGTAATTTTGTTTATCTAATCCTTCGGGTTAGAGTGAGGTCGATCCCTTGATTATTTTAAGACTTCCTTATAAACTTCGAGTGTACTTTTGGCCATTTTGGGGAATGAATAGGCGCTACTCATTTTTTCCGTACTCACAAACTGATTCTGGTATATTTCAGGATTGGAAATGTATGCTGTCAAAGCGTCAGATATTTGCTCAACACTTTCTGGATCAAATGAAAGTCGATCTTTGCCCAAGAGCTCGTCAAAGACATCAATATTTGAGGCGACAATTGGCAGCTTAAAATAAGAAGCTTCAACGATTGGCAGACCAAAGCCCTCACTAAGCGATGGATGAACCAATGCTTGGGCATTTTTATAGAAAAAAACAAAATCAGACAGGTTTGGATTATGATACATTCGAACATTTGAGACCTTTTTTAGTCTTTTAGCAAAAAAATCATCAGGGCCGACGAGCACCAGCTCATGCCCGGTCTCTAATTTAGAAAAAGCGTCTACCAAACGCTCCACATTCTTATGTGGATAAAAATTACCGACATAAAGAAGATAAGGTTTGTTAAATTGTTTAGCTAAGGATTTATTTTCCTCAGCATTTATCAAGTCCTTATTAACTCCTTCATAGGTGACGGCTATTTTGCTTTCAAACCGATTGCCGTAGTGATCAATTATTTGTTTTTTTACGGATGTTGTTGGTGTAATGATTGCTTTTGATGCGCTTACCGCTCGTTTCATCAGTAGGCTGTAGGCTTGATGTTTCAAGTTATAGGTTAAATGATGTCGAGTTGAGGCGCGACCAGTTTTGAAAAAAAGGGGGGTGAGATCATGAATGGTAGAGACAAAAGGGCGAGTATAAAAAATCGGAAAGCTGAAATAGGTGAAGTGCATTAGGTCAAGCTGATCTGCGTTTATTTGTTTCAAAAAACCAATTTGTTCGCTCAATGAATGCCAGCGATAAGGAGCTTGTTTAATTTGAAATTTTAAATTTGAAATTTGAAATTTGACACTCGGATTTAGATACAGAACAAATTCAATATCCTTTGGTGCGATTTTTTCCAGTTCGCGCAATAGGTTTGAAATATAGACGCCAACACCGGTTTGACCAATTAGGCGAGCATCAATACCTATACGCATGAATCATGTATCTTGAAACTTGTAGCATTAACCATTTTTTTAACTTAATACAAAATACTAAATACTAAATACACATTTACATCTTGCTTTTTAGGTCAACGAAAAAATGAACTACTTTGTTTATTAGCGGGTTATTTTTAGGAGCATAATGCTTGTCATAAAAGATTTTCATCGCTGAATAAAAGTGGCTTCTTGTAATCTCTTCGATTTCAGTTGTGCCGCTTTTGAGCCCGCTGACTTTCTTCAAGTGGACCACATATTGGGTGGGATAATACATGATTTTATAACCTAATTTCTTAATTCGAAATGACAGGTCTAGGTCTTCGCCATACATAAAATAATCCTTATCAAAACCTTTGAGCTTGTCAAATAGCTCTTTTCGGGTGAGATAAAAGGCACCACTGGGGCTATCGATTTCATGTATGGTGTTGAGGTCAAGATGCTTGAGATGATAGCCCCCAAGATATCTCGGTAAAAAAGGGGCTCTGCCAGTCAGTTTTTCCAGTCCCGCATAATAGGTAGCGGCTCGCCAGACATTGGGAAATCCGCGATGGCTTGCCGGGTCTATCCTGCCATCAGGTAATAGCACTTTTATCGTGAGGGCGCCGACAATCGGATTGTTATCCATATATTTGATTAATGAATCAAAATTAACGTCCTTCACGATGACGTCGGAGTTCAAAAGCAGGATATAGCGACCTTTGGAAACCTCAGCTGCCTGATTATTAGCCGCCCCAAAACCGAGATTCGTCTTGTTTTCAACAAGATTTAAGATTAAAGATTTATGATTAAAGTTTTTTTGTAAACTTTTTATCATTTTGATTGACTTGTCAGAAGAGGCATTATCAACCACAATGACTTCAATTTTGCTGTTTTGCTCCCGCTTTATAAATTCAAATAAAGTTTGTAGACATTCCTTCGTCACGTCATGAGTGTTGAAAGAGATAATTATAATTGAAAGATCAGTGGTCATAAAGCGTGTATCGTGAAACATGAAGCATAATTTTTAAACATAATAATTCAAAATAATTTCGTTCAATTCTATTATAACAAGAAAGGAAAAAACTGCGGAGACCTCGGTTGGTTCCCGTTGAGGGTACCCAACCGAGGTCTCGCTCAAGCTGTAAGAGTATTATGCTTTCGAGAGTTTACGGCACTGGTGCCGTCGCACAGGTCGTAGGGTCCATATAGCGCATCTCTTGTGGGTCGAGATCGTATACAGCACGCTTCCAGGCAGCACAGACGTCGGCATTGCCATTGACGTAGATCACCGGATGCTTATCGACGATGCCAGTCAGAAATTGATGGGGGTCGGTGATTCGCATCTCCCGACGGCCATGAGAGGCGATGTATACATCGCCTCGGAGCGGGGACAACTCTATCCTATCGTACTCCAATAGATGATACTGTCTATTGGCGAGTTCGTCTAGATGCTGAACTGTAGCCTTCCGTTCCCCTTCAATTTGCACGGTACTTACTATGTGACACCCGGCGCCCAAGACCCCAATTACGATGAAGATTGTAGCGCCGATGGCGAGGAACCGTTCAGCAATTCTGGATTCTGGCATGGACGTATCTCCTAGTTGGTAGTTGACTATGCAAGTCGACTTCGGATGTCTACGGACAAGGATAGGTTGGTAACTCAAGAATCTGTTGCGCTAGGAAGATCGACTGGGAGCGGCATAAAAAAAACTGGCCGCCAAGCTTTACCCACTCGCCATCTTCCTTTCGTACCTGTGCCGCAAAGGTATCGTAGTCTTCTTGTTTTTCAAATACGATCCCAACTGCCGCACTACAGATGGGGGGTAGAACGATGACGAAATGCCACTGGTCGCAGGACGAAGGTGGAGTGTCGAGATCGGACACTGACACATATGTCCTTAACTCCTCTTGCTCCCATCCCAAGATCGGAAGAAAGAGATGTTGATCGAAGATCGGTTGTGGCGCTGGTGGCGGGTATGCCTGTGCTTCAACCGAATTGTAATTAGTCTTGGTCGTGACCAAAACGGTGATGACCGAAATGGCCAAGACGGCGATAAGCCTGCGCATGGTCATGCTCCTCGATTGATATCTGGTTTCAGATGTTACTTACTGCGACACTCATCATAGCTAAGTACGGCCTGGGTGGTTTCCGCGTCGTCCCAGACAGCACAAAGCTGATAGAGTTGTGTGTCACCGGTCTCTAATCCATACAACACTAACTTCTGAGTTCGCAAATCAAACTTCTCCAATAGTGCTGCAGGATCTTCAAATGATCTGATTTCGTCGACAAAAGGCCGATGGTAATCCTTTACGACTTTATAGTGGTCTTGTTCTATGAAGACGAAGTTTGTGGCGATCAGGCTGTATACGCCAATGACTTTATTTCGTTCGGCTTTCGCCTCCAGTTGCGCCAGTTGTTGTTGGGCTTGCTGATGATGCTGAACTGCTTGTTCTTCGGGTGACATTGATGGCCCGTCACCGCATCCCAAAATTCTAGTTAAGGCTAAAGCGACGATGATGAGTCGAGTATGCACGAGTCTTTCTCCTTGAGCGGTGTCCGGCAGCAGCCGGGTTGAATTCGTTTCAGATGAAACGGACATTCTAAATTCGAATATTCAAGTTTAAATTGCCCGTTTCATCAAATACTCTATATTTACAGCTTATTATCAAAGTACATATCTCAATTAATCAGTTGCAGAAAGCAAAATCAGCACTAAGTAAGTGAGAAATTATGCTAGTATTATACTGTATGAAATTTGCAAAATCAAAACTATGGGGTATTTTTATCGTCTTAATTGCGAGTATCGTTATTTTTTTAAAATTTACTCAAATCCCAGCGCATTTTGCATTTGATGAGGTTGAGTTTGCAAGGCTCGCTTTGTCGCTCAAAGACAGTCCTTATAGCGTCTATAGCACTCTGGCGACTGGTCATTCGACGCTTTATTTTTATGTAATTCTTGCCTCATTTTATCTATTTAAAGTGTCAAGTTTTGCGCTTCGCCTGCCTTCAGCCATTTTTGGGGTATTGTCTGCCCTTGTTTTTTACAAATTAATGGTTGGGCTATTTATCAATAAAAAGATCGAACTAAAATTCAAAAAAGCGATGTTGACAGTGCCTTTAGCTTTTCTCCTGACGCTCATTTTGGTTAGCTCTAGGTGGTTTTTTAGTTTTGCGAGATTTGCATTTGAACCAACATTTTTATTATTTCTTGAGCTGTCATCACTTTATTTTGTTTTTAAATTTGTCTCATCAGAAAAATGGCGTCATTTAGGTATTTCAGCCATATTTGCCGGACTAGCCTATCATTCCTACACTCCAGGAAGAATTTTTTTCATTATTCCCATGCTCACCGTGATTCTACTAACTAAAAACAAATTTAAAAATATTTCCTCATATTTAATTATTTTGTTTATGGTTATGCTGCCATTAATTGTCTATTTATGGCAACACCAAGATATTCGAATTAGAGAACAAATGTATATTTCAAACACCGAGCTGACAATTGAAGATAAAATCGCTTTTTTTGAAGCAAATACCCTAAATAACATCAAAATGCTTTATGTACCCGGGCAAGGTGACGGCAACGGACGACATAATTATCCATTGAAACCAGCGATTAATCCGATTTTGTTTGCTTTATTTGTATTGGGATCAGCAGTTGCGCTTTCTAAACCGCGAAACAAAACACATGCTATTTTTTGGATATATCTTGGAATCAGTTTTGCACCAACATTGCTGACCTATCCCTGGGAAAATCCTAATATGTTGCGTACTTACACGATGATTCCGGGTCTTGTATATTTTATTGGGGTTGGACTGTCAAGATCTATTGAGGTGATTAACGCAAGGTTTAACAAGCCATTGTGGCGAAGTATTGTAGTTGCTGGTTTATTGCTTATTGTTTGTGCATCAAGTTTGTATGAACTGAGGACTTATTTCTACTATCAAGCCCGCGATGTCATCCCCCATGCATTTGATGAAGAGCTTAATCTTAAAAATTTACATTAGTTGAGCGTACACACCCCGGGGGTGTGTACGCTCAAGTTTTGCAATAATAAGAAATTTATCGATTTTTATCTAAAATAATTCATCTAAACCAGGCGGCTCGGCCGAGGCGGTAGTTGAGCTCTTTTTGCTTGCGTTCACCGATAATGCGAGCTGGCACGCCACCAACAATAGCAAAAGGTGGTACATCGCGGGTCACCACGGCTCCAGCAGCGACGACAGCGCCGTGGCCAATAGTGACCCCAGGTAAGATTATTGCCCGAGGACCTATAAATACATAGTCTTCAATCGTTACCGGGGCAGTTACGATCTCCTCAACGGCAGCAAAATGTTTGGACTCGACATTATGCTCACTGTTATAGATCATCACCTCCGATGCAATATCGACGTGGTTGCCGATCGTGAGGCGATGACGACCATCAAGTACCGCTGACTCGCCGATGATGGTATCTTCGCCGACTTTGATATTTCTTGGGTTATAAAAACGGGTATACATGTGAATTGAGGACCCTTTGCCTATTTTCATCCCCACCAAGCGATATTTGAAGCGTCTGAAATGATGCAAGGGAATATGACCTATTAAATGAAGATCGTAGACAATGAGTTCACGCAAGACAGTACGAATGCGAAAGCCGATTTTCCCGGCAGTTTCGTTTGGGGTTAATTTTCTACCTGTTTTGTCTTTTAGCATTATATAAACTGGTCATCCTGGCCGAGTCTAACTCGGCTCTGCTTGCCTGCCACGTTTGACGTGGTCCAGGATCTAGATTCTGCCCTCGCAGAGGATCTTCGAGATGCGCTTCGCTTACCAGAATGACTAAACGTTAGTTAATAATTCTAGTGTCTCTTTGCCACATTTTTCCCAACTAAACCTTCCTACCCGCGCTTTGCCTTTTTTTATCAAATCATCTCGCATTGATTTGTCTTTTAATATCATATCAATTTTACCTGCTAGTTCAACACTATCGTGAGGATTAAAATAAAGTGCCGCTTCACCAGCAATTTCCGGAAGACTAGAAACATTTGAGGTAATAACTGGGCAGCCAGCCGCCATTGCCTCGAGAATTGGGATTCCAAATCCTTCATAGAGAGAAGGCAAGACCATCATCGCGGCATTTTTATAAAGAATTGCCAATTCCGAATCTGGCAAATAGCCGGTGAATTTAATCTTATTTTCAAGACCAAGATCAGATACTTTTTGAAAAATTGAATTATAAAGCCAACCACGTTTGCCGACAATTATCAGTTTGAGGTCTTTATTTGATTTAACTACTGTTGAAAAGGCTTCAATTAGAATCGCAATATTTTTGCGAGGTTGAAGAGTACCGACAAATAACAAGAATTTAGAATTTAGAATTTTGAATTTAGAAATTGTTTCGGATTTCGAATTTAGAAATTCGGATTTAGAGCGAAAGCCATTGTAAATAACTTTTACCCTTTCACTCGGTGTTTGATAATACTTGAGAATGTCGCTTTTGGTGTTTTGTGAGACAGCTATGACGGCGCGCGATTTATTAACGGCACTTTTAGTCCAGTTTTTAAGTTTATATAGGTCTTTTTTTAAAAATTCAGCCGGGTAATATTCATAAGCGAGATCATGAATCGTGACCACTGCCGGGCAGGGGACAAAAGATGGCAAATAATGAGCCGGTGAGAAAAAAATATCTGGTTTTGGATCACGCATTAAGGCGAGTGGGAAAAACAGTCGACTCCATAAAAAACTTCCGCCAACGACGCGATAACGAAAATATTCAGTTTTTTTTGGTAAATCAGCTCGAGGTGGATTTTTTAAATAAATGGTGAATTGAAGTTTCTCATTTGCTTGAGTATGGAAATATCTCAGCAGTTCCAGAGTATACATTGAGACGCCAACGCGGTTCTCATCATTGGCAGCGACCCCATCAATAGCAATTAGCATGAATTAATTATACCAGGGGTTATTTTATCAGTTTAGCGTAGATTTTTTCCAAGTGCGCCGATACTGCTGGCCAACTGTAGCGAGTCTCAATTAGGTTTCTCGCGTTTTGTCTGATTTTGTCATAGAGTTTTGAGTCTTCAAGGAGTCGCTTGGCTTGACTGGCAAATTCTTCAGGTGAGCGAGCGATCAATACATCACGATCATTTTTGACTTTTAGACCCGAGACTCCGGTTGGTGTTGAGATGACCGGCAGCCCGGCGGCCATCGCTCCTAATATTTTTAGTCTGGTGCCTCCTGGTCCTTCAATCGGGGCTAAGAAAACCGAGGCTCTTTCATATACGGTCATTACATCATCGGATCGAGAGGGTGCAATGTCAACTATTTCAAAGTCATTTTCGTGACCATTGCCATCGAGCTTCGCCTTGGCTCGTTGACCGGCAATGATGAATTTGGCTTCAGGGATAATCTTTCTGATCGCCGGAAAGACGCGGTCAATCAAAATACGACCTGCTTCGACATTCTGCAGCCAAGAAAAATTACCTTGATAAAGAAAAACTGGTTCAGCCGCCTTATTTTTTTTGTAAATTCCCAAGAGATCCTCACCGGCGGCATTGGGAATAAGCTCGACTCTAAGATCGGGGATAAGCTCAAGCATGTTTTTTTTATCATCTTGAGAGACGGCGCCAACTAGATCGGCTTTTTTCCAATAGGTTTTTTCCCAATATTTGAGTTTTAAGGTATCAAAAAAGAAAAACGGTCGAATTGGCAATGGTAACTTGCTGACAAAATGCTGATAGACTCGATACTCAATGGTTTGTTCGACCAACAAAATCGGCGTATCAGTTGGTGGGATATGAGGCATGATATAAAAAGTCTCGGCATGAATTAGGTCAAACTTTTCTTTTTGAAGTAGGCGTTTCATCACCGCTTCGGCTTCAACTGAGTAATTGCGGACGACGAGGAATGGATAGGTGCCAAATACTGAGCGCGCCAGGTTTCCTGGCGTCCAGGGGCTCTCAGAGCGCTTGCAGACATATATTTCTTTGCAATAGTTAAGCAAATCTTTGTGAAATCCCTTTTCTTCGGTATTTTTGATCAAAGCCACGAGATACAGCTCATGATTGCGACTGAGATGTTTGATAAGGTTGTGTGAGCGTACTTGGCCACCAGATGAAGGTGGATAGGGGAGATATGGCGTCAACATGAGTATTTTCATAGATTGTTATTTTGTCATCCTGAACTCGAATCAGGATCCATACTAATAAATCTCCACTTTTGCAATTTTTGGTGCCTGAGTTCCGGGTCGTGAATCCGTAATACAGTGATAACCAGGGGGGATCCCAAGACATTCGTCTTCACCCTCCCTTTATCACATTAACGGATTCATCGCTGCCTCCACAAGTCACAAAAATTGTAAAAGTTTGCAAAAAGAATCTTTTTAAGAGAATCAGAGCTTAAACAAAAACATTTCATTATTTTCAAATACGAGCTCATACTCTAGTTTGACTTTGGCGGCGACGTCTGACTGGGTAGTGATGAAATATTGCATCCCTTGGCTTTTGAGTACTCCCAAATCATGAGTCACCGCTGGCATACCGCGGCGACCGGCTAAATATAGCAGGGTAGTGTCACCAACTCGATCAGAGACAACCAAAGCATCCTCTGGAGTCAAAGTTTTGACGACTTTGGCCATCCTGACAACCTGATCTTGAATATGATAGTAGTCCTTGACAATATAACCTGAAAACAAAATACCGGCTCCAAATAGACCAATGACGACGCCAATATTTAAAATCGGATAAGGAAAGGTAGTCTTTGAAGTCAAAATTGTTTTTATTCCCAGTCCCGAAAAAATAGCAATTACCGGCAAAATCATAATCTGATAATAGTCATGTTGCACATTACCGCCTTGAAAAGTGAAAAGGTAGGCGAGGCCAGATAGACCAATTAAGTAGAAAAATAGTCCGCTTTTTTGTTTTCTTAAAATGCCTAAAATGAAGGGGACGATCATGTAGCCACCCAAAATAAGATTAATTAGGCGCTCGGAAAACACCCAGCGAAAAAAAGCCGGTTTGAAGAAAATTGATTCTCGGCCTTGCATCATCTGAACATCGGTTAGCAGCCAAGTGTTCAATGGCACACCCTCAGGAAATTTATTGGCCCAGAGTCTCCAGGCGACAAAGGGAAGCAAAACGATAGCACCAAATAAATAGGGAGCGGTATTTTTTATTGTCTTGGTGATACCAAAACGAGAATAGAAAAAATAAACAAAAACTAAGCCATAAAAAATCGTGGTCGGTTTAATTAGTATCGAAAGGCTAGCAAGAATTGCTGAGAGAATTACAGAGGTCCAAAACGATTTTTTATTAGTTGTCTTAACGACTCGATAGAAGACAAAAATAGCGCCAAACATTAAAGCTAAGGCAGTCATATCAGGCAACACCACTCGACTATAATAGACAAAAAAAGGCATGAGAGAAAATACTAGCGCGCCAGATATTGCTGCCGTTCGTCCTTCCTCTTTATCCAAAAGATAGCTTATAATCATTATCAGTGAAAGCGAGGCGATTATTGAGATTATTCGACCCCAAACCTCAAGCGGAGCTACTGGTAAATATTTGAATGCAATCGCCATGGTCGCGCTATAAAGAGGAACCTCAACGAAGCGATAGCCTTGTGGATTGGGCAAGCCGGACTGAATATTAGAAAGATCATCAAATCTCGGATGCAAAATATCAATACCGTCATCGACATAGATACGGGCGACAGAAGCTGTGTCGGCTTGTCGCCAACTATGCCAATCAGCCAGGGGAGTATTTATGCCATAGAGCCGCACCACAACCGCAAGTACCAGTATAAAGAAAAGGAGCACCTTATCAATACTAAAAAATTGGACAAATTTTGACTTTGGCATATATTCAAGCTTCTTTTAAGCTTAATAGTCCGACATAGAGACCCATTGTATACCAGAAAGTGAAAGCGATCTTAGAAGCCTCAAAGATATCAATATAACCAGCATTGATCATCAGACCAAATAGACTAAACAAAGGAGCAATTACCAATGGTTGGGCATCTTCAGGCAATAGTCGCCTTCTTTTGAAAATAAAATAACCAATTTGAAATAGAATTAGCAAGAATAAACCAGTGCCGACAGCACCAAATTCTCCAAGCCAGCGAAGATAGTCATTATCGGTAGCATCAGTAATCGATGCGGGCCCGGTGCCAAATAGCGGACTTAATTTAAAGGCACCAATGGCTCGGGGCCATTCAACCTGCAGTCGAGTTGAAAAAGAGATGTCTGGCGCCCAAGCAAAAAATTCTTTAAAAGTGGCGGAGTCAGCAATTGGCACTGGCGTTATCTTCAATCCAAATTGAGGTCCGGAGGTAGGTCCAGGAGATGTTTTTAGACTTTCGACATATATCAGGTGCTTCTTAAGAGCTTCTTCTTCAACGGTGGCTTTTTTTTGATTAACTTTCAAGACCACTTGCGAGCCAGCGGGCAATTTATCTGATTTAATTTCTTGCACTACATGGGTCTCGCCTGTTTGTTCATTGACGAGGAAGAGTTTAATTTGAAAAGTCTGGGCAAATCTTTCAATTAACGCGGAGTTGGTAAAGGTCATGAGTAAAATCATTGTAAAGGCCAAAAGAGCCAGCACATAGCGCCTGATTGTCCACAAAAATAATGGAGTGGCGACAATCAACCCAAAATAGGAGACTCTTGACGAGGTAAGTACTAAGGTAAAAATGGATAGTACAATTAGCGCAAAAAGATAAAGGGATCGGAATCGGGCAAAAATTAACATTGAAACAAAAAGGATTCCTCCGAGTACGAAAAACAGTATCATTTCATAGGTTTTGACCGCCTGGGCGAGCAAGCAAATGACCCCGCTCGCTATTATAAAGATTCCAATCATTTCCGCTTTGGTGAGACTCATATCTTTAAGTAAAGATAAACTTTTACCCGATGATTTTAATTTATTTAATTTGCTTGTAATAAATCGACCAATACCCCTCAAGATATGTAAGGGATCGATCCAAAGAATGCGCGCTGGTGATAAAAAGCCTTTACCGGCAACATAAGCTCCCCAGAGCAGCGGCATTATAAAGACGATGAATGCCGACAGATCATAGTGGCCGCCAAAAGTCGAGGAGATACGGGCTTCAGGGGTGAGAAATAGAATGCGACCTTTAGCGTATTCTGGATTCATGGTCTGTATTGCTGGGAAACCACCAAATCTTTGACCAACGCCATATACTGTGACCAAAAGCAAAGAAAAGAAAAGCGAATAAAGCAATATTTTAAATTGTTTAACTGATCTGATTGAGCCAGCGGCAATGAAAAATACAATCATATATTCGACTCGCCTCAAGGCATGGTAAAAAGCCACCTTATTAAATTCGATTGGGATTGTTTGATTGATATAGTAGCCAACATAAAAAGAGATAAATACGGCGCCCCAGAATAACAGGAAGGTTATGGCAAATTGCCGTGAGATCGTGGCTTTGCGACGTATTAGTTGAACAAGAAAGACTCCAGTTAATAGTGAGATAAAAAAATCCTCAGCGCGAATTGCGACATAGGTATAGTTGACCACCATCAGTGGGATCTTAGGGTATAGGGGGATCAAAAAAATAAATATCGCTAAAAGTCCAGTGAGGAGATTATCATCAAGCACTTTTAGCCAATTTTCGAGCTTTTTCATAAGTTGATATTAGATAATTGTTGACAAATATTCTACCAATTGCAAGTGCAACTGTAGATTTTGCAATAAGCAAACATTTTAACATAATCAATTTTTTACTACCATAATGCTTTTGGTAAAAATACAAGAGTCCCTCAAATACTTTAATTATTGGGTCGCTTCGGCCCGATTGAGATGAAGCGCTACCATGATGAATAAATTTGGCATTGGGATAAAAACCGACATTCATATTGTTTTGTTTTGCCCTGTAAAACAGATCAATTTCTTCCATATACATAAATATTTTTTCATCAAATCCGCCTAAGCCTTCAAAATCTTCCTTATCACCAATGAAACATGCGCCAGAAACCCAATCAACGGCTTTGATTGAGTTTGGTGAATAACGAGTGAGCCCCCAGTAGTCACCTCGTAAAAAAAGCGCGGCAAACACTACCGGCAATGTATAAAAGTGCCCAGCACTGGATTGTGGAGTTTTTCCGTTACTTTCAAGTAATTTTGCGCCAATAAAGTTAAAGCGATTTTTCTCACTTGTTATAAACGTATAGAGAGATGTTATTGCTTCTCCCATAACTTCAGTGTCAGAGTTTAGGAATAAGAGATATTTTCCGGTCGCTACTTTGACCGCCTCATTATTACCCTTGGCAAACCCCAAATTATCCTTTGAGAGAATTGTTTTGAATTTAATATTTTGAAGATTTGAATTTGTTTCGGATTTCGGATTTCGGATTTCGGATTTTTCAAATGCTTCAAGCATTTCAACACTGCCATCCAAGGATGCATTATCTAATACAATAATTTCAGTTGAGAATTCAGAATCCTCAAGAGAGGCAATAACTGTCTCCAGGCATTTCTTGGTCAACTCCTTGGTGTTGAAGGAGATGATAATAATAGATAAATCAATCATGAGCTACATTATAATTGACTTGGAATGCCTTGACAATTCAAAATTAAAATTGATATAATTCGGCCTAATTAGACAATCTAATAATAAATATGGATCTAAAATTTTACACCGTGGTGGTTAGTTCTATTCAAGGTGAATCAGGCACTACTTTACACTTGGAATACATGAGGCTTCTTACCCAAGGAAATAAGACGATTAATATCTATGGTACGACACCAGTAAATCCAGAAATTTCTGAGCAGCTATCAAAAAGATACGGGGTACCCTTAGTTTTTTTAGACGGTGAATCGCAGCTAGTAGTTTTTGGATTTGAAACTCAGAGCGAAGTCGCTCAAGAACAAAAACATTTAAGTAGAGTTTTAGATATGCTCCAGGCGGCAAAACAAACCAAAGAACAAGAAGTTGAGGTTGAGTTAGATAATTATAGAGCACTGGTCCATCCGACAACTCGAAGAAGACTTTTGCAAGACTCAGAATTTGCAGATACATATAGACAGTTTGAAGCTGCTATTCGTACCCATGTGCTCTCTGAAACTCTTCAGTTGCCTGAGGGACAGACGGGGACTTCACTCGAAAGACGTTAATGTCCTGACTTTTTGATATAATCTTTGATATGAATTCGGTAGCTACCCTTGAAAAAATTACTGCTCTTTGCAAGCGTCGTGGTTTTATCTATCCTTCAAGCGAGATATATGGTGGATTGGCAAATGTCTATGACTTTGGTCCCCTAGGAGTAGAGCTGAAAAATAACATCAAAAGACTTTGGTGGCAAAGATTTGTTCACCGGCGAGATGATATGGTTGGCCTCGATGCCTCAATTTTCATGAATTCTAAGGTATGGGAAGCAAGTGGTCATGTAGCCAGTTTCTCTGATCCTTTAGTTGAATGTAAGGCTTGTCACGCTCGTTTCAGAAGTGATGATGAGGGATTTGACATGGATGCGAATTGCCCTGAATGTGGTGAAAAGCAAGGTTTTTTTGACGCCAAACAGTTTAACCTAATGTTTAAAACTCAGATTGGAGCCACTCAAGAAAATTCAAGCGATGTCTATCTCAGGCCAGAGACGGCACAAGCGATTTTTGTCAATTTCAAAAACATTCTCGATACCACTCGCCAGTCAATTCCATTTGGTGTTGCGCAGATTGGAAAAGCCTTTAGAAATGAAATTACCACTGGATACTTCATTTTTCGCATGCTTGAGTTTGAACAAATGGAGATCGAGTATTTTATTCGTGAGATCGATTGGGAGAAAACCTTTGATCATTGGCAAGATGAAATCATGAACTGGGCGCTTTCGGTTGGGATGAAAAAAGATAATCTAAAATTTCGAGAGCATGACGATAAGGAGCGTTCTCACTATTCAAAAAAAACGGTCGATCTTGAATATAATTTTGATGGCAATTTCAAGGAAATTTATGGATTGGCCTATCGAGGCGACTATGATTTAAAACAACACAAGTTGACTTTCGCCGACCAGCAAACGGGAGAGTCATATACTCCTCATGTCATTGAGCCGTCTTTTGGGCTAGAGCGGACAATTTTGCCAATCCTGCTTGATGCCTATACCGAAGACGAAAATCGAATTGTATTGAAATTAAATCCTAATATCGCTCCCTATAAAGCGGCGGTTTTTCCATTAGTTCAAAACAAGGAAGAGATTGTCAAAAAAGCCCGCGAGGTACACCAAATGCTCATTACAGCCGGAATTTATTCGGCTTGGGATCATCGCGGCAACATTGGTAAGCGTTATCTCGCGCAAGATGAGATTGGCACTCCATATTGCATAACCATTGACTATGATAGCCTGGAGGATAATGCGGTGACGATTCGTGATCGTGACACGACAAAACAAGAAAGGGTTGCAATCGATAAACTTTGTGAGTATATTAAATCTCAAATCGTGAAACATGAAGCGTGAAACATGGAACATGGAACATATAACATATGTTAGAAAAATTAAAAAATAGACAAATCCAAATCGCCATTGTAATTATTGTTGCAGTCGTTGGAGTTGGCGCTTTTGCCATGACAAGGATCGGTGGCAGAGGTGGAGAAGACAATGAGTCAAGCATTCTTCCTCAAAATGAGATTTACCCAACAGTACCCGACACTGTTCATGTCGACCTCACCTCAGATAGCAAAAAACAAGAGGTGACTTTGACTATATCAGGAATTCCAAAAGGCACTGAATTTATTGAATATGAACTTTCATATGAGGCTAAAGGAGGATTGCCAAAAGGGGTCATTGGCACGATTGAGCCTGATGGTGAGTCGACGGTTGACAGGCAGATTACGCTCGGTACCTGTAGCTCTGGCACTTGTGTCTATGACAAAGGAGTGAACACTATTAAAGTCACCTTGAGATTCGATGGTGAAAAAGGGACGCAAATCTTCGAGGAAGAATTTGAAATATAAATAAAGACACTCTCCATAAGCAAAAATGAGACTCCGGTAAGCCTTCCTACCCTTTTTCCACTCATATTTACCGGTAGTGTTATTCCACCTCACTTGACCCCTTGACATCACGGTCGGAAATGGACTAGAATGGTTGTTAATGGCATTTTTTGGTGAATATGAAGTATCGCTGACTCAAGGAGGACGAATCGTGCTGCCTAAAAAAATTCGTGAGAATATGAAGGGCGAAACTTTTATTTTGACCAAGGGATTTGGCATTTGTCTCGCTGGCTATGAAAAGTCAGATTGGGATTCTCGATCTGCCGAGCTGACACAAGTTTCTCTAATAGATACTGAAAACATTGACAAAAGGCGGAGCTTATTCTCAGGAGCGGCGGAGATCGCCATTGATGAGCAAGGGCGATTTGTCATCCCGCATTCGCTTTCAGAATTTGCTGGAACATCTGAAAAAAGCATTATTATAGCTGGTATTGGTGATCACTTTGAGATCTGGAACAAAAATAAGTGGAAGGAATATTTAAAGAAAATAAATCTTTGACATTTTAGTTTTTACATTTGAGTTTGATCAATGCATACACCAGTACTTTTAAAAGAAGCAATTGAAGGGTTACAGGTCTTGCCGGAGGGCAAATATATTGATGCCACCTTTGGTCATGGGGGTCATGCCAGAGAGATTATTAAAGGGGGAGGCATGGTTTTGGCAATTGATTGGGACAGCGAAAGCGTCAAGAAATATGAATTTGAAGATAAAAAATTAAAACTTATATTAGGCAATTATGCAGATATTGAAACATTGGCAAAAGAAAATAATTTTTTTCCTTGTGACGGGATTATATTCGATTTGGGTATTTCGATGGGGCAAATCAAGGAGTCCAAACGTGGATTCTCTTTTAAGGCCCTCACAGAAGAGCTCGATATGAGAATTAGTAACAAATTGACCATTAAGGCAAAAGACATTGTAAACAGTTATAGCGTTTCAGAACTATATGAAATACTGGCAAGAAACGCTCAGGAGCTTAGCGCCAAGCCACTGGCTGAATCGATTATCAAGGGCCGTCGCTTGAAAAAAATTATGACAGTCAAAGATTTAAATATAGCAATAGAGTCGGTCACTCACGGATCTGAGGCGATTTTAAGAAGGGTTTATCAGAGTCTGCGGATGGAGGTAAATGACGAAGTTAATAATATCAAGCATGGTCTATTAGGAGCAATTGAGCTACTTCGCCCGGGCGGCAGGCTGAGCATAATCAGTTTCAATGAAACCGAGGATAGGTTGGTCAAGCAGACAATTTCTAAGCAATTGATGGTAGTTATAAACAAGAAGCCCATCATTTCAAGCTCAGGATTTACTTTCGAGAAGACAGCCAAATTGAGGGTATTCGAAAAATTAATATGAAAAATATAAAAAGAAATGCAACTTTAATGTTGATGCTGGGATTAACTGTACTTATGGGGCTCAATGTCTTTTTCTTTTCAAAAACTATCACCTTATCAGACAAAATTGTTCAGTTGGAAGCTGATTCGATTCGGATTGACCGTGAAAATGTCAGCCTCGAAAAGGAATTTTATCGTTCTCGTAGCTTGACCAATCTTGAAGCGATCGCGAAAAAGCTTGACTTTACCAAACCGGTTGAGACAATATATCTAGATCACAAGCCTCTGGCAAAAATGGATTCAAGACCATGAAGAAACTACAGTTAGTATTTGCAGTTTTCAGCTTAAGTCTTTTTTTTGTCGTCATCCGCCTTTTTTATATCCAGGTAATCGCTGCTGAGAAACATGGTACCAATCTTTATTTGCAAACACAGCGTATAATCCCGGCCCGTGGAGAGATATATGATCGGACCGGTGAGCCATTGGTATTGAATCAGACCAGATTTCAACTCTTTGCCGAGCCTAAAAAAATGGAAAAAGAGTCGCTTTCTGATGATTTATCCAAATTGGATGAGATCTTGAAATTGGGTGAGTCGACGCTTGAGGCGAAATTCGATATGAATAAGCAATGGGTGGCAATTCAATCGGATCTCGATGAAGAGATTAAGAAGAAAATTGAAGATTTAAAGCTAGTAGGTATTGGATTTGATGAGATGGGGCGTCGTTTTTATCCTGAGAGCTCCTTATCAGCCCATCTACTTGGATTTGTCGGCAAAACTGATAGTGGCGATGATATTGGTTATTTTGGAATTGAAGGATTTTATGATCGTGATTTGGCGGGGCTTCCGGGCATTGTCAAGTCAGAACGTGATGTTTTGGGCAAACCAATTCTCCTTGGCACCCAAGACAAGCTAAAAGGTGAAAACGGACGGACATTGACTTTGACAATTGATAAAAATGTCACTCGCATTGCCAAGCAAAAACTTATGGCGGGAATTGAGCGATATGGGGCTAAAAGCGGTTGCATCACCATTGCGAATCCAATGACTGGCGAAATACTGACGATTTCGTGCTTACCTGATTTTGATCCTGATAAATATGGTGAATTCTCCGAAGAATATTTTCGCAATCCAGTAATTTCCGATTCCTTTGAACCTGGTTCAATTTTCAAACCAATTGTCATGGGAGCGGCCCTAAATGAAAAAGCGGTCAAAATTGATGATAAATATAATGAAGCGGGACCAATTCAATTGGGAAAATATTATATTCGGACCTGGGATGATAAATATTTGGGTCAAATCAGCATGTCTGAGATTCTGCAAAAATCATCCAATGTGGGCATGGTCTATGTGGGGAGTAAGTTAGGAGACAAAAAATTACTCAGTTATTTCAAAAAATTTGGCTTAGGTGAAAAGACTGGCATTGACCTTCAAGGAGAAGTGGGGGGAGTATTGCGACCAGATAAGGATTGGCGTGAAATCGATTATGCCACTGCTACCTTTGGGCAGGGAATAGCGATGACGAGGATTCAGATTTTGACCGCTTTCTCAGCTCTTATAAATGGCGGGACCTTAATGCAACCTCATACTGTCAAAAAAATGACCACTGCCGATGGAAAATCCGAAGAAATCCCTCCCCTCCCAGTGAGACAAGTAATCAGTGCTAAAACTTCACGGTTGATTAAACAAATGCTTATGGAAACTGTCAAACATGGTGAGGCGAAATGGAAAGTGCCGAAGGGATATAAAATTGGAGGGAAAACCGGTACGGCGCAAATTCCAATCGAAGGCCATTATGATCCTTCAAAAACAATTGCTTCCTATATTGGTTTTGCGCCGGTAGACAATCCTAAATTTATAGCACTGGTGACTTTGACTGAGCCGACAAGCTCACCTTGGGGATCAGAGACAGCGGCACCTTTATTTTTCGAGGTGGCACGTGAGCTATTGGTATACTATAATATAGCACCGCAGTAATTACAAAGTAATTAAGTCATTGGTAATAAAGTAATTAAGCAAATCGACTTGAGATGACTAATTGCTCAATGACCAATTACGAATTACTTTATGTTTCAAACACTAAAAAATTGGTTTCACATTATTGAATGCTTTGTAGCAGATATTGTTTTTTTATTTCCAGGTCAACGACTCATATTAATTGGCGTCACTGGTACTGATGGCAAGACGACGACAACTCATGCGATCTACCATATTTTGACGCAATCGGGTAAAAAAGCCTCTATGGTTTCTTCAATTGCGGCTCAAATTGGAGAGCGTCAAATCGAGACTGGGCTTCATACGACAACACCTCGACCTTGGAAACTTCGCCAATTGCTATTTCAAGCTGGGCGTGCTGGCTCAAAATATTTTGTATTGGAGACGACTAGCCATGCCCTATCTCAAAATCGCGTTTGGGGACTCAAGTTTGTAGTCTCGGTTCTGACTAATATTACTCACGAGCATCAATATTATCATAATAACTTTGATGACTATATTGCCGCCAAGCTTAAATTGTTACTGTCATCAAACACGGTAATTATCAATGCCGACGCTGAAATTTTTGATCAGGTGAGCCCAATCTTAACCAAGAAAGGCAAAAAAACCCTTACTTATTCATTAAAAAAGAATACTGCTGACTTTGTCTGGGGTCGCTCAATCAAGCTGCGATTTGCACAGGATTTTAACAAAGAAAATGCTTTGGCCGGATTTGCATGTGGCCGTGTTTTGGGTATTCCTGAAAAGAAAATTATTGCCGCACTATCAACTTTTGAATTGCCTCAAGGAAGGCTAGACATCGTCTATAATGAAAAATTCAAAGTGATTATTGACTTTGCTCATACTCCAAATTCTATCTCAAGGCTGCTTGCCTCAATAATTAAAACCGTTGGTGATAATGGTCGTTTGATTCATGTGTTTGGTGCCGCCAGTCAGCGGGACGATAGTAAACGAGTGTTAATGGGGAGCTCATCTGGAGAACATGCCGACATTGTTATTTTGACTGAAGAAGACTATCGAGTTGAAAATATACAACAGATTTTTAATCAAATAGCCCCTGGTTTAACCAAACAAAATTTCAGTTTTGTCGAGCCAAAACTGTTTAATAAAAATATCAAAAAAAAATCTTACACAACAATTGAAAATAGAGATGATGCCATTAAAGCCGCCATTGCTCTTGCCAAAGCCGGGGACGTCGTCGTCCTTACCGGCAAAGGTCACGAAAAGTCACTTTCACGGGGCAAAACCGAGGTGCCTTGGGATGAATATGCCGCCGTTGAACAAGCACTACAACTAAAATCTAAGCGAAAAAATTAAAGTGAAAATTGAATTAATTACCGCGGGTTCAAAGCCAAACCACCCCGGGGGTGGTTTGAATACGACACTTACGGTAAAGTCACAAAATACTAAATGGCAAATATGAAAATTAAAGTGATCACTCTTAATCTGTGGCATGGAGGAGACTTGATGGATAAAATACTTGATTTCTTGATCAAAGAAGATCCTGATATTATTTTTTGTCAGGAGGCAAATAACGGTCGGTTAGCTGGCGTACCGAGAGGTTTAAACACATTGACGATTTTTGCTGAAAAATTACGCGATTACAATCAAATATTTTTTCCCTTACTCTTTTGGAGTAAAGAGCCAAAAATAGAACAGGGACTGTTGACTCTTTCTCGGTTTAGGATTGCGGAAAAGGGACTAACATTTTTTGGCCCTGAATATAGCTACTATCCGATGCCAATTGAAAAAAACGATTGGTCAGGTGACCCTTCTGCAATAAGCCAAAGTGTCGCCGTTACTGAAGCAGGAGAGATAGACTTATTCAATGTTCATGGCGTTTGGGGGTATGATGGGGCGGACAGCGAAATAAGACTAAAGATGAGTAGCATAATTGTCGACAAAATAGGCTCAAGCAAGAAAGCTATTTTAGCTGGTGACTTTAATATGTTTCCTAATACCGAATCAATTGGAAATATTGAAAAAAACCTTCACAGTGTTTTTGGGACTGAGCTTAAAACGACTCATAATCTATCAAGGAAACCCTCAAGTTATGGCCAAGGACCAGTTGACATGATGTTTGTCACAAAAAATATCAAAGTATTAGCGCATTATTGTCCTGAGGTCGATATTTCCGATCACCTACCATTGGTAGCGACCTTGGAGATTTGAATTTAACCTTTACTGATGTTATAATTCTTCACTATGCCTCCTGAGATAACATTGAATAAAACAAGAGAAGACGCGTTCAAAAGTACCGACTACGTGCTTCAGCGAGGCAATGATATCCTTCTTGGAGTCAATGCTTACCTTGATGTCGATCAAGATTATCCGATTCCTTACTACGCAATGTTTTGGAGAGGAAAAGTCGATTTGGAGTCATTTTTGGAGGCAGTGAACAAGGTTTGCGCAGCTTGCATAGAAATAGGATATGAAGCTGATACTATTGATTCAGATAGGGCATTTCCGGTAGGAACTGCACATATTCGAGGGGAAGGGTCGGGATTAGAGATATCCAGCAGTTTGAGCGATTCAGATGATAATGTACTTGCAGAAGAGGAAATATCAACTTCAAGGCGGTCAGGAACAGTGATTTTTAATTATCCCTATAACTTGGACCAATTATTGCAACAAGATATTGATTTAGAAAATGTTTTAGCGATTCGAGTTTCGACCCCGTATGGAGATTTTGGCTTTGATGACACTGATTTTGTTAGAAAAGTTCAAGCAAATTATTTTCCAAATGATCAACCTATGATTGGTGTAGTTACTCAGAAACCAATTATCGAGGAGTTCGTCTCTTTTATCCAAGCGACAAGCACAGAACTTCTTTCTGATGATGTGCGACCCCTTGTACGGGAGATCGCCGAAAGGTTATAATGTCTTTCATGGTTACTCAACAGGCACAGAATATTTATCTTGTCGGCATTAAAGGGGTCGGCATGACCGCCATCGCAGTTTACCTCAAAGAACAAGGTCATAAAGTCTGGGGTAGTGATGTTGAGGCGGTTTTCCCGACTGACGATATGCTTCGTGAGAAGGGTATTGAGGTACTAGTTGGTTTTAAGGCGGAAAACATAACTACCGGTATTGATCTTGTTGTCACAACTGGGGCACATGAAGGACTGAATAATCAGGAGGTTGTTACCGCCAAACAAAAAGGAATTAAAGTGCAGACATTGAGCGAATTTGTTGGAGAAGAAGGTAAGAAGTTTAAGAATTTAATTGCTGTCTGCGGTAGTCATGGCAAAACGACAACGAGCGCCATGGTGGCACATGTATTCCATAAATTGGGTTTATCCGCTTCTCATTTAGTTGGAACCGATCGATTCGCTGGTTTGCTCGCTGGCCATTTCGGAGGTTATGATTATTTGGTGGTCGAGGCAGATGAGTATATGGCTTCCCCAGGTATTGATGATACCCCGAGATTCATGTATTTATCTCCTAATGTCATTATTTGCACTAGCGTCGACTATGATCATCCTGATGTATATCCGAAACCTTCGGATCTCGAGCAGGCCTATATGGCCTTTTTTAACAAGCTCGATTCCAGCAAAGGAGGCTTGATTTACTGTTTGGACGATGAAAAACTGAGCAAATTAGTTATGAAATTGAAGATGAAACAAACCTTTCCTTATCATGAGCCAGAGATAACCCTTATGGTGCCGGGCCGTCATAATAAACTAAATGCCGGTGCGGTAATCGCAATGGCGTCATTCTTAAATCTTAATAAAGAGAATGTCGTTCGCGCGCTTCAATCTTTTTCAGGTGCCAGCCGGAGATTGCAGATTATTTTTAAGGCCGCAAACATTATTTTATATGATGACTACGCTCACCACCCGGTTGAAATTAGCGCTAGCATAGAAGCGATTCATAGTATTCACCCAAATAAAAGATTGATCGTTGTTTTTCAGTCACATACTTATTCTCGGACTGCGCGTTTTTTGAATGAATTTATTGAATCCTTGGCCAATGCTGATTCTGTATTTATTACTGAGATATTTTCCTCAGCTCGGGAAAAAGAAGCCACCATCACAGCGGAAGAATTTGTCAAACAAGCTCGGGATAAGGGACATCTTCAATTTCAAGCCGTTAAGAAGCCGGAAATCGCAAGCGAGCTCTCAAAAACACTACAGCAAAACACTGTTATTGTGCTGATGGGTGCTGGCAATCTCTATGAGCATTATGATGAGATAATTCGCGTTATAGAGAAAAAATGAATATGGGCAAAAATCCAATTTTCAATAATCAATTATCAATCAATAACCAATGTTTCAATTAACATTGGAGAAATGAGTGTTCATTGGATGTTAATTGTTGAGTATTGATTATTTAAATATGCAATCACTGACGATATTAAATAATAAACTTGGTCAAGGGCGAGTCAGAATGGGTGTTATTCTTGCACCATATACTACTTTCAAGCTCGGTGGTCCGGCAGAATATTATTTTGAAGCGGAAACTGATGAGGATATAGCCAACGCTGTCAAAGCCGCTCATGAGCTTAATTTGTCCTTGACGATTCTGGGCGGTGTCTCCAATGTGGTCATCTCGACCGATGGTATTAAGGGACTAGTACTTCGCAATCGAGTTGTCTACAAAGAAATTATTGAGGAGAATGAGGAGGAACAATTGCTTCGGGTGAGCTCAGGCTATTCAATGACCTTGCTTGCCAAAGAAACTGGCAATGAGGGACTATCGGGCCTTGAATATCATGTCGGGCTTCCAGGGACAGTTGGTGGGGCTATTTACATGAATTCCAAGTGGTATAGTGA
Source organism: Candidatus Microgenomates bacterium (assembly GCA_025449735.1). Lineage (GTDB taxonomy): Bacteria > Patescibacteriota > Microgenomatia > UBA1406 > HO2-37-13b > JANWIV01. Next base: position 174,884 of record JANWIV010000002.1, read on the forward strand.
TCCGCGTGGTGCTCGCATTGCTGTTTATGCCGGGGATGCGCTTGGTGAGGCTAAAATCGTCGATAAAACTGGTCATGATCGAATCGTTGATCGAGACTATTTTGAGTTTGCCTATGATCATAGCAAACTGCAAGAAACCAGTGAAATTCTTCTTTGGGCGACATTTCGACTAAAAAAAGTTGACCCCGAACTCACCCAAAAAAGATTTAGGGAGTCGCTTGAATATCGTCACGAGACGCAACCCATGGGTATTCCTTCCTCAGGCTGTTTTTTTCGTAATGTCGATGGGCAATCGGTTGGCAAAATCATTGATGAGGCAGGGTTAAAGGGTTATAAAATTGGCGGCGCCTCGGTTTCTGAGATTCATGCTAATTTTATCGTCAATGATGGCACGGCGACAGCAGAAGACGTCCAAAAGCTACTCGATCATATAAAGACTGTGGTCCGCGAAAAACGCGGCATTGAGCTCAAGGAAGAAGTGGTGATGATATAATTTTATCAATAAATGATTTGATCGAATTTCAATATCACCGGCATACTTTTCCTATCGTTTGATCCTTCATTCCAGGCGTTTGGCAAATACTCACTTAACTGGTCAAGTACTATAGCTCTTGCTTCGCTAGTCATATCAAGAGAAGCTCTCAAGCCCATTAACTCTGGTCCGCCAGTACCGATGCCAGGTACGTCATCTTCTTTTATTAAATGAGTACTGGAAAATCCGATAAGGGTGAGCTCGGTGCCTCTGAGTAATCTGTCTGGTCGTAGTAAGATTGTTACCTTAGTCTCGACGGGGTTTCCATCTACAACCTCGCGAGTGGACCATATCCAGCGATAAGCATCACCATCAAAGTGACGTTCCATTATCGCCTCTGTGCTCTCAGGATCGGCTTCATCAGATTGAAGCGCACTAGTAAAGGCTAGCGCTCTATCATCCAAATCAGTGAACCAACGATAGGTCATCATCATCTCAGGAGTAGGTAATATTGTCTTTACGCCTTCTTCGTCTAGTCTTTCTCCTTCTATTTCTGCTCTTTCTGTTGATCTCATAAATTATATCACCTCCTTTTTAAACAGAATTACTGTTTGGCCCGTATTATAAATCTTTCTCTTGATTTTTTCAAGAAGAATTGTTGGTTTGCGAAAATTGATCGTGCTAAAGTGTTATCCTCGATTTAGTTTTAAATAAGTAGTACTAGGAAGTATAATATGCTAATGGAAGATGCTTTTATTGTGCAGGGAGGAAAAGCTCTCAAAGGAGAGGTAAGCCTTTCTGGTGCCAAAAATGTCGCCTTGAAGGTGGCGATTGCAGCGCTTCTATTTGACACCCCAGTGACTTTTAAAAATATTCCCCATATTAAAGATGTCACAGAACTTTTAAGCCTTCTTGAGTCGCTTGGTGTCAAGTCGACTTTTAACAATAATGAGCTGATGATCGATCCGACGGGGCTCACCAATGACAAGGTAGATCTATTGCATGGTTCAAAAACCAGAGTTTCATTTATGCTTTTTGCTCCACTGCTTCATCGCTTTGGCACGGCCTTAATACCGAATCCCGGTGGCTGTCGTATTGGTGCCCGTCCGATCGATCGGCATATCAAAATGCTAGAGAGTTTTGGCGTCACTGTGGTTTATGACTCAAGCACCGGCTATTATCATGCTAAAACTAATGGAAATAAGTTAATGGGGACAAATTTTCGATTTGAAAAGCCGACTCATACCGGCACTGAGCTCGCAATCCTTATGGCGACACTTTGCCCCGGTATATCTAGAATCGAAAATGTGGCTCAAGAGCCAGAAATAGATGATTTGATTAATTTTCTCAATTCATCTGGGGGTCAAATTAAACGAGTCGGGCATGCAATAGAAATAAATGGGGTCGATCGCCTAAAATATTCTGGTGCCCCTTATCAAATTATGAATGATCGCAGTGAAGCACCGACACTGGCGGTTTTTGCTTTAGCCACAAAAGGTGACATATTTATTAAAGGTGCCACCGAAAAGGATTTGCATTTTTTTATTGAGGCAGTTAGGAATATTGGTGGGGGAGTTGAGATAGGTGAGACTGGCATTCGTTTTTATTATGATAAGCCACTGGTGGCTACCGATATTACCACTCGTCCTCATCCTGGTTTTATGACCGATTGGCAGGCGCCCTGGGCGGTATTGATGACTCAGGCCAAGGGAGAGTCGACAATTCATGAGACCGTATTTGAAGATCGATTTGGCTATGTTGCGGAGCTAAAAAAATTAGGGGCAAGAATCGAATATTTTACCCCTGAGCAATCAAATATTGATTATCAATTTAGCATGGATGATACAATAAATAACAAAGCTCACCATCAGGCAATAAGAATCAGTGGTCCAACACTGCTTCATAATGGGGTGCTTGAGGTCAAGGATTTGCGCGCGGGGGCAACTGTGCTAATTGCTGCGCTTGTGGCACAAGGTGAATCAGTGGTTAATGGGGTTTCGATTATCGATCGTGGCTATGAGACAATTGACAAAAAATTAGGCTTACTAGGAGCCGAGCTTAAACGAGTATGAATAAATTCGATACTATTTTAATTCTAGCTGGTGGCAAATCAAGTCGATTTTGGCCTCTGAATGAAAAAAATTTATTTATCTTTCAGGGTACTACTCTGCTTGAAAAACAATTGAATTTTTACAGCTCATATAGCGATAATCTTGTGGTCGTCGGTAATCATGACAATAAGGCAGAAGTTGAAAAAATAGCTAAATCAGCTGGCGCTTTGGTGGCGGTTCAAGAGCGAAGTGGGCAAGCCTCAGCTATTCTATCAGCTAAGGATTTACTTCATGGCACGACCTTGATTGTTAATGGTGCTGATACTAATGAACAATCCTTAATTGATAAAGTGCTTGCAAAAATTAGTGAAAGTGATTGTGATGCAGTTGTCACTTCAAGAAAAGTAAAAAGCTATTTCCCAGGTGGCTATTACCAGATGAATGGTGCTCAGGTGGTTGATGTGATTGAAAAGCCAGGAGCTGACAATATGCCATCAGTTAATTTTCGCATGGTCTGCGAGGCATATCGCGATATTGCTGATTTTGTCTCGATTATTGAAAGCACCCATACCGACACTGATGATCATTTTGAACGCTCATTATCGGCTTTCCTTGCTTCGGAGCGAAAAATCGAGCTGATTAATTATCAGGGTCGATTTGCGGCTTTAAAATATCCGTGGCATGCACTCTCTATGATGAACTTTTATCTTAAAGGGACCAAATCGTATATCGGTAAAAATGTCGAAATTGATCCAACTGCCAGGATTGTGGGGGCTGTTCATATTGAAGACGGAGTGAAAATATTCGAATATTCCAAAATCGTCGGACCTTGTTATATTGGCAAAAATGTCATTATTGGCAATTTTTCGCTGGTCTTGCAAAGCATGATTGAAGAACATTCGGTCGTCGGTGGCTATACTGAGGTGACCAGGTCATATTTAGGTAAAAATGTTTGGTTGCATCGCAATTATATAGGAGATTCGGTCATCGACCGCGATGTATTATTTGGCGCTGGTGCACTCACTGCTAATTACAGGTTAGATCGCCAGACAATTAGATCAGCGATTAAATCAGAAAATATTGATAGCGGTCTTGCCAAATTAGGGGCGATAGTTGGAGCGGGGGCAAGAATCGGTGTCAATTGCTCTCTTATGCCTGGGGTGAAAATTGCCCCTCAATCTAAAGTATTACCCGGTACGGAAATTCAAGAAGATATTGTTTAATAAAGTATGTCTGCAAAAACAGTCACGCTTATTTTTTTTGCCAAATTACTGCTACTTTTGATTCTTGCCTACAATGCCAAAAGTTTGATCTCCTACGAAGGTAATTTTCCATATCAGTCGCTGATAAATTCATTTTCTCTTCCTTTTGCTTTGACCTCTTTGGCCTCTTTTGATGGTGCCCATTATATAAGCATTGCACAGAATTCCTATCACCAATATGAGCAAGCTTTTTTCCCACTTTATCCCTCACTGATTCGCATTTTAGGCCCTTTGTTATTGAATAATTACTTATTAGTGGGTATTATCATTTCAAATTTCAGCTCACTTATTGGGCTATTGCTATTGAATAAGTGGTTAATCGCCACATTTGATAAAAAAACAGCGAGCTTCACAATGCTCTTTTACTTTGCCTTTCCCACCTCTTTTTTCTTCCATACTGTCTATACCGAAGGTCTTTTCTTGTTATTAACCGCCGGATTCCTATTCTTTGCTTCACAAAAAAAATACGCGATATCCGGCATATTCGGTTTTTTCTCCTCATTGACCCGTCTTGTCGGAGTGCTTAATATTATGCTCTTGCCGTTATTTTTTAAAAAAAAGTGGATAACGATACGAGGAGTGATGCTTAGCTTGATTATCGCAACCGGACTTTTTTCTTACATGTTTTATTTATGGCAGTCATCCGGAGATGCAATGGCCTTTTTTACTTCTCAATCTCAGTTTGGTTTGAATCGATCGACACATGTAATAATTCTTCCACAAGTGTACTTTCGATATTTAAAAATTTTATTGTTTTCGAGTCATACCTACCAATATTTTGTGGCTTTGTTTGAGGTTTCTTTATTTACGTTTATGATTGGTCTGGCTGTTATATATTTATATAAGGGTTTCAAGAAGAAACATCAAGAAATGATTATGATATCAATCTTTTCTCTATCTCATTTGCTAATTCCAACATTAACCGGCACATTGCTATCGACTCCTAGGTTTGCATTGTTCTCATTCGCCTCTTTTTTATGTTTGTCCACATTACGGCAAAATAGGGTAAAATATGTTGTTGTTACAATATTTATTATGCTGCAGCTCTGGGCAGCATTGTTTTTTGTTTCCGGATATTTCATCTCATGAAAAAAGTTGTAATCATTGGTGGAGGGACTGGCACTTATGTTGTTCTATCAGGCTTGAAAAAATACGACCTCAAATTGTCAGCAATTGTGACGATGATGGATTCGGGTGGCTCTACTGGTCGATTGCGTGATCAACTCGGGGTGTTGCCCCCTGGAGATATTCGTCAATGCTTAGTGGCATTGTCTGAAGCACCAGATTTGTGGCGAAAGCTATTTCTTTATCGCTTCGAATCAGGCGACCTAAAAGGGCATAATTTTGGTAATATTTTTCTATCAGCTTTGGAGATGAGTACTAATGCTTATCAGGATGTCATCGATACCGCTAGCTACATTTTAAAAACAAAAGGAGATGTGATTCCAGTGACTTTTGAAAAAGTGACTCTATGCGCCAAATACTTAGATGGTGAGACAATTTGTGGCGAAAAATTTATCGATACTGCTTTCCATAAAACCTCCCCGATTGAGAGTTTATTTGTCAAGCCAACAGCTAATGCCAATCAAATGGCGACAACGGCGATTTCTCAGGCTGACTTTATTATTATCGGGCCGGGGGACCTCTATACCAGCTTAATTCCCAATTTAGTGATAGAAGGTATCGCCAGCGCAATCAAGCAAAGCAAGGCGATAATTATTGTGCCAATTAATTTGATGACTAAGCAAGGACAGACGACAAATTATTCTGTCAAAAATCATGTTGCCGATATTGAAAAATATATAGGTAAAAAAGTTGATGTCATACTTATTAACAATGGGAAGATTGATCAATCGATAATTGATTATTATGCCTCTCATCAAGAAAAACCAGTGCAAGATGATTTGACGACCGATAAAAGAGTAATAGTTGATGATATCATCATGAGAACGGTATATACTAAATTTAAGAGTGATGTCGTCGATCGCAGTATGCTGCGGCACGATACTGATAAATTAGGAGCAGCGCTGTTTAAAATTCTTAACAAATAACTATGAAAACAATAATTCACCGTCATACGATATCTGTGAAACATGCGTTTGATGGCGTCGTATGGGCAATTACTAACAATCCTAACTACTTAATTCATGTCATTGTCTCGCTTTTAGTAGTAGCGGCTGGTTTTTATTTTCATATCTTGTATTTTGAATGGTTAATATTAATTTTGACAATCGGTATTGGTTTTGTAATTGAATCCCTAAACAGTGCACTTGAAGCGGCAACCGATGCAATTACTCGGGACTTTCGAGAGGAAATTAAAATTGCCAAAGACGTTTCTGCTGGAGCGATGCTAATCTATGCTATCACTGCGCTTGCCATTGCTAGCTTAATATTCGGAGGCCGGATTGTTTCATTGCTTTTTTGATCAGCAAATTAACTTAGACAGTTTCTGTATACTAATAACATGGCAAGATATTTATTCATTTTCTTCATCGCTTTTATATTCAACATGGTGACGATAGTGCCTTTTATCAATTTACTATATAAACTGAAATTTCAAAGAGCCCACCAGACGACACGTGACGCTTTTAATAAATTGACACCAATTTTCGATAAATTTCATAAAACCAAGGCTGGCACTCCAGTGGGGGGAGGGTTGCTTATTATCATTAATACGGTGATTTTGTTTTTTTTCACCATGTTTTTAATGATAACAACTGGCTTTGAAATCATATCTAATTACGCCAATGTGCAAGCGGAAGTGAAGATTCTCCTTTTTACCTTTATTTCATTTTCTTTTTTAGGTCTCTATGATGATTTAAAGAAAATCTTTTTTTGGCGTGAAGAAGCTTTTTTTGGTCTTAGAGTGCGGCATAAACTGGTTTTTGAAACGGTACTGGCTTCGGTAATTGCATACTGGATATTCCATGATCTGAGAATAGATATTCTCAATATCCCATTTTTTGGGGTTTACGAGCTTTCTTGGCTTTATATTCCATTTGCCACTTTTGTGATTGTGGCTTTTGCTAATGCGGTCAATATTACGGATGGCCTTGATGGCTTGGCCTCAGGCGTGCTCTCAATTGCTTTGATGGCCTTTTGGGCGGTATCAGTGTCAATTCTTGATACGCCACTTCTGGTTTTTATTGCTATTTGGCTAGGAGGGATGATTTCTTTTCTTTATTTTAATATCCATCCGGCGAGATTATTTTTGGGCGATACTGGTGCGCTTTCATTTGGGGCTACTTTTGCTGTGATTGGGCTTTTGCTCGGTAAAACATTTGCCTTACCAATTATTGGTGGCATTTTCGTCCTTGAGATTGGTAGCTCAGCACTTCAACTAGCAAGCAAAAGGCTAACCGGAAAGAAAATTATTCCAGCGTCACCATTACACTTGTGGTTACAGCTCCGAGGTTGGGAAGAGGCAAAGATAGTGGCTCGAGCTTGGATAATGTCAGTACTCTTTGTCATATTTGGCCTGATGATTGCATTTTTGAAGTGAGCTCTTCTTTAGTATAATTAAGACTATGAAACAGGCCGAAAGATTTGTTTTTACTGATTATTCAATCAGTAAAGATTCGAATACCGTCATATTTCGATATCGGGTTGATTTTACGGATAAAACAAAGGAAACCTTTGAGGAGAAATTAATCCTTCCCAAGGCGACTCCTCACAAGATTACTGATAATACCGCTCAAAAAATTCTGCGTAATCTACATTTAATTATAGGCATTAGTTATTACAAACTTTTTTTGCCACGAGAAATCGTACTTGAAAATAATTTTTTGGATTCTCAGTCGGCAGAATTTTGGAATTCAGTTTATACAAAAGGCTTGGGGGAATTTTTTTACAAAAATAAAATAGATTATCGAGGCTTGGTTAAGTTTCCTTTCCTCTCTAGTCAACCTATAAATGTCCGCCTTGCCACGAGTCAGGATGTCGCGGGCATGGATTCTTTCGGTCAACAAGACGGTCGGGGGAGTGATAAATCAGACGAAGATGATAAAAAAAGCGTTTTGGTCGGCATTGGTGGTGGTAAGGATTCGATTCTGGTGGCGGATATGCTCAAAAAAGCTGGTTATGAAATTCAGACTACCTATAAAAAAAATCCGATAATGGAGTCTGTGGCGAAGCTTTTTTCTGAATCTCCGCTTGAAGTTTGGCGCGAGCTTGACACAAAGATGTTGCAACTGTCTGAGACGAATGAAGTTTATAACGGTCATATTCCTATTTCGGCGATTTATGCCTTTGTACTAATACTTTATGGCTATTTATACGACTACCGGTTTGCAGTGGTCGGTAATGAGAAGAGTTCCAACTATGGCAGTATCAAATATCTAGACGAAGAAATCAACCACCAGTGGAGTAAATCTAAGGAATTTGAAGATTTGTTTAGCGATTACATTAAGCTAAGCGTCTCGGAGGTGCAAGTAGAATACTTTTCATTGTTACGACCCTTTTATGAGATTGAGATTGTGAAGCGTTTTTGCGAACTGCCACAATATTTTCATATTTTTTCTAGTTGCAATCGCAACTTCAAAATTATTGATCCACAGCTCGATAAATTATGGTGCGGGGAGTGTCCAAAATGCGCTTTTGTCTATTCACTAATGGCGGCGTTTTTGCAGAAAGAAAAGCTTAGCGCGATATTTGGTGAAAATCTTTTTGCCAAAGAGAGCTTGCTTGATAGTTATAGGGAACTTTTAGGTATCAAGGCCATCAAACCTTTTGATTGTGTTGGTACTCCAGAAGAAGTAAAGACCGCCTTTTATATGGCAAGTCAAAAAGGGGAGTATAAGGATGATGTCATCATGAAAATGTTTGAGAGCGAAGTTTTACCGAACTTAAATCGTATCGAAGAGTTAAAAAAAGAAGTCTTTTCTTATGGAGATGACAGCAACATCCCAGAACAGTTTCGAGCGGTCTTAAAATGAAAAACAAAGTCAATATGGTCAATAAGAGAGTTATGAAATTAGCATTTGTTGGCACCAGCTGCACTGGTAAGACGACAATTTTAAGAGAATTGAAAAAACAGTTCAAGGGAGATATAAATATCCAATTTGTTGACGAAGCAGCTAGAATCCTATTTATGCGCCATACTAAAATAAATCGATTTAGCCAATCAACTCAAGAGAAAATACAGTCTTTAGCAATGGAGATGGAAAAGGTAGCCCATACGTTCTCACCTAAGGTTATATTTTGTGATCGGTCGGCCATTGATTGTATCGCCTATCTTAAGGCAAGAGGAAAGTATAATGAGGCAGATAGATTGTTCGAAAGAGTTACTCATTGGCTGCCTACCTATAATCGATTATTATTACTCGATCCAGTAGACGTTCCTTATCGACAAGACAGAGTTCGCTTAGAGTCTGAAGACCAAAGAATTAGTTTTCATATGGGATTTTTAAATTTATTCAAGGAACGCAACATTGAATACGAACTGCTCAGTGGTAATATTGAGGAACGAGTATATAAAGTACATGAAATTATTAATAACCATTTGCCTAGACAAGTAAAAATAAAAAAATATGAGAGATGACAAAGAATATAAATCTTATCAAGTATCTCATACAACTGACCAGGTGCGAAATTTAGTTTCATCGAATTTGAACACTGAGGTCACTTCTATTCAGCGTCTTGACGCAGGAGAAATAAATGCAGTTTATTTTGTTAGCCTTGTTCATGGAGAAGATGTTGTGGTTAGAGTTCCCCCAACTGAGAAGAAAGCAAATCACTTTGACCGCGAGGCTTGGGTATTTGATCAGTGTCGCCGGATTGGTGTACCAACTCCTGAGGTAATTAAGGTAAATATGGAGAGTATGGATTTTCCCGAATCTTATATGATAACAAAACGACTTCCGGGCGAGAATGGAATGGATGCTAAGCTAACTCATAATCAACGAAAAGATATGTGTGGACAGCTGGGTCACTATTTGTCACTTGTTCATTCTATAAAGATACCGGGTTTTGGACCGTTGGTTTTTGAAGATCATAAATGGCAAGGCAAGCATAAAACGATGCTCGATTATATAAAAAGTGATTCATCTGAGGGGTGGTGGATAGACTATGTTTTGGAAAATAGTTTGATGATAAAGGAGAAGCTCGATAAAGCAAGGGATATTTTCAGAATAAATTTACCACTACTTGAAAGGGATCAGGGCGTTTTGGTTCATCACGATATTAGTCCATATGCAAAAAATGCAATTATTCAAAATGCTCGTGTGACAGGTATAGTTGATATGGAGGATTCAAAATCTAGCGACCCAGTTGAAGATTTTGCATGGTTTCATTTTTGGGGAGGATCTCATGCTGATGAATTTCTTGAGGATCTTAAGTCAGGCTATGACGATAGCAGTATCTTTGATGATAAATTTAAGCAACGACTAAATCTTTACAAGCTTATGATAGGCGGTCAATTATTAGCGTATTTTCACAAACGAGGCAATGATTCTGCGGTTATAGATACCAAAGAGAAAATAAATGCAATAATTGAGATGTTAAACTAAACCAAAACAGACTTTCATTAATTAATTAATGAAAGTCAGAATTGAATTGTGAAATAAAAATATGACTATTGAAGATTTAAGAAAATACCGTCGGATTTTAATCTTAGGCTACGGCATTGAAGGCAAAGAGACAGAATTATTTCTAAAGAAACATCTCCCAGAAAGTCAAATTATTGTTGCCGATCGAAGCGAGGGTTCTGATTATCTCAAAAAACAAGAGGACGTTGATTTGGTGATTAAAACACCAAGTATACCGCCAAAATTAGTCACCAAACCCTATACAACAGCGACCAATATTTTTTTTGCCAATGTAGACTCGACTCTTGTCGGGATCACCGGCACCAAGGGCAAATCAACGACTAGCTCTCTAATCTATCATATTCTAAAAAAAGCGGGTAAATCAGTTTATCTCGCTGGCAATATTGGTATTCCGATGCTTTCGCTTATAGACAAAGTCAGTTCTGTTGATATCGTTGTTTTGGAGCTTTCTTCTTATCAACTGCAGGATATTGAATATTCTCCTCATATTGGAGTAATTCTGAATATTTATACTGATCTTCATAATCACGAATCATTTTCAGCATATCAGCAGGTAAAAATGAAAATAGTCGCCAAAAGTAATGCCACTGATTATTTTGTCTATAATCCCGCTTTTCCAGAGCTTACAACCATTGAAACCAGGGCCAAAAAAATCCCGCTTGATTCAACAAATAATGATGAGGATGTGAAGGCGGCCGAAATCATTTGCCAGCTACTCGGTGTTGATTCAGGGGCTATTGAGCAGGGAATTCAATCATTTCAACCACTACCACATCGTAATCAAAAAATCGGTACTTATAATGAAATTATCTTTATAGACGACTCAGCTTCAACTCACCCGGAGTCGACAATTAAAGCGCTGCGAGAATTAGGAAAAGTGGACACTTTAATTTGTGGTGGTCAAAATCGTGATTTTGAATTAGATGAGCTTGCTCATGAAATTATTGCCAGTAGCGTCGAGAATGTCGTCTTATTCCCAGATACTGGCAATTTGCTTGAGAGGTCATTGTTATTATCTCCTAAAAAAGCAATGCGAATTTTTAAAACCGACTCGATGGAGTTAGCGGTCAAGTTTGCCTTGGCAAAGACTAAACCAGGTAACGTTTGCCTTTTGTCGCCAGGTGCTCCTAGTTATCTCACTTTTAAAAACTTTGAGGAACGGGGAGACAAGTTCGTGTATTATTTAGATAAGTATGCTAAGAAAAAAGAAGGAACAACCGAATCGTCTCAAGATCAGCAATGATACCCGTCTGCTATTTTTTTTGCCCGTCATCCTGACAATTATTGGTCTCTTTTTTATTTTTGAAGCCTCCTCAATATCAGCATACCGTGAATTTGGTGATAGTTTCTTTTTCTTAAAACGGCAGGCAATATGGTTTATATTAGGGCTCTTTTCAATGTTTTCATTAGCGGTTTTTGACTATCGAAGACTGCAGTATTTTGCTTTTCCGGCATTGATTGCGACGATAGGTTTGCTTATATTAGTACTACTGCCTGGTGTCGGTAGCAGTGTCTCTGGAGCCAGACGTTGGATAGACTTGGGAATTATTAGTTTTCAACCAACCGAGTTTGCCAAGTTTTCCGTGATACTTTATCTTTCCTCATGGTTGCTACATAAACAGAAACAACGTTTTCTCTCTTTCATGATGCTGATGACTTTTATTCTGGCACTAGTGATGATCCAACCAGATATGGGGACGACAATAATTCTTTTTAGCTTATTTATTTTGACTCATTTTCTAGCTGGTGAGCCGACGAGGCATTTGTTGGCGCTTGTGCCAGTGGCAATTACTGGCTTTTTGATTCTGGTGAAAACCTCTCCCTATCGGATGCGACGCTTTCTTTCATTTCTTGATCCCAATGTTGATACCCAAGGCATAAGCTATCATATTACCCAGATTTTGATTTCTTTGTCCTCTGGAGGTTTATTCGGTCGTGGTTTTGCCGGGAGTCGTCAAAAATATCAATTTCTACCCGAAGCGCAAACAGATTCGATTTTTGCCATAATTGGCGAAGAGGTGGGTTTTTTAGGGTCAATTCTTATAATTGGAGTTTATCTCGCTCTTATGTACGTTGTTTATCGGGCAGCTTTGAATGCTAAAGATCGATTTGGTTTTTTGCTCGCGAGCTCTACTTTTGCTTTAATATCAATTCAAATCTTAGTAAATCTTGGTGGTATGGTGGGGTTGATACCGCTGACAGGAGTGCCGTTACCATTTATATCCTATGGTGGCTCCTCGCTTTTGGTATTTTTTGCTTTAATGGGAATCGTTATCAACGTTTCTCGTAAATGATCTATCTTATTGCAAAAGCTTTTTTAGGTTGTTAATTTGATAAAATATTAAAGCGATGAAAATACTAATTACCGGAGGACATATTACTCCAGCCATAGCGGTAATTGAAGAACTCAAAAAGAGTCGAAATGTTGAAATTGTCATGGTTGGGCGTAAATATAGCCAAGTTGATGAGAAGGCACCTTCATTTGAATATGCGGAGCTAAAGCGGCAGAATATACGATTTATCAATTTGAAAACGGGCCGATTAAATAGAAAACTGTCAATCTCAACGCTCATTAATTTAATTCTTTTTGCAAGAGGTCTGCTTCAATCTCAAAAAATAGTTGGTCGCGAAAAACCCGATAAAATCCTAAGTTTTGGAGGTTATTTAGCGCTACCGATTGCAATTGCTGGTTATTTTCGAGGGATCCTAGTCTATACTCATGAACAAACTTTGGTTCCAGGTTTGTCAAATCGAATTATTGGTTGGTTTGCTAAAAATATTTTTGTTGCATTTCCTCAGACTAGACAGTATTTTCCATCCTCAAAAACAATTATCAGCGGTAATCCAATTCGGTCAACAATTTTTAAAGCCAGCTTAAACGAGATTAAGCTTCCACATGACCGACCGATAATATTTGTAACTGGAGGTTCAATGGGCGCTCATGCCATAAATATTCATATCGAAGCCATTTTGCCCGAACTACTCAATAAATATACAATTGTCCATCAAACTGGCAATGTCAAAAAATATGATGATTTCAGCAGACTTTCCAAGCTCAATGATCAGAATTACCTTGTGCGTCAACATTTTTCCAGTGAGGAAATGGGTTCTATTTACCAACAAGCGAGTCTTATTATCAGCCGCGCTGGTGCTAATACCATTTTTGAGCTAATCAAACTTCGCAAACCCGCTGTTCTGATCCCTTTGCCAGGAGCAGCCGCTGGCGAGCAGCAAGCTCATGCAGAGCTACTAGAAAAAGCCGGTGTTGCTAAGATTTTTAATCAAAGATCTCCGAGTGACGAATTGCTTGAATTGATCAAAGTACTCATAAACGATGAAAAGTCGGCTATTGCAGCATATTCTTTGATGCAGACGCTTGTCAAGGATGATGCCGCCATTATAATCAAGACTATTCTTTTGGCATAATTAGTTATGTGGAAAAGAATCACATCCCTGTATAGACTAAGAATATTTACTTATCTACTTGCAATTTTAATTAGTTTTAGCCTGGTTGGTTTGTTCATTTTTTTTACCGTGCGATCAATTACGGTCAATGGTATTGAAAAACTTGATGGTTTGGCCTCAATTTATGGTAAGTCACTACTTCTCCTTTCAGAGAGCGAGATCGCTGAAAATATTTATAATCGCAATCCGGTAGTTGAGTCAGTGGTAATAAGAAAACAATATCCCCAAACCCTAATAATTAAAGTTGGTAGAAGTGTGCCAGTAGCTTATTTGCAAGGAGCTGACGGCTACTTTGCGCTTTCAAAAAATTCACGGATAATTGAAAAAGTGACGACGATAGCGCAGCAAAATTCGTTGCCGATTATTAAATACTATCAACAATTAGGTTTTCAATCCTATTTATTGGGAGAGCCAATAAAGAGTAAAGATATTGTTGCGGCGCTTCAATTTGCTGATAATTTAACCGATAATAACGAAAAAATTATTCGCATTGATATTACTGATCTCAATATGATAGTATTAGTCAGTGAGACAAGAAAATATATATTTACTGCCGAGAAAGACGCCCAAATTCAACTTTTACAACTGAGTGCGATAAATAAGGAATTTAAGTTATCAAATCAAGAATTTAAAACTCTTGATCTTAGATTTAGCAAGCCAATAGTGACATTCTAGATCAAGATTGAAAGATAATGGTAAATATTAAAAAAGTTCACTTTATTTTTTAGCTGGATAAATGACTGACACAATAATAACTGGTATCGATGTAGGTTCAAGCAAAGTCGCGACAATCATTGCTAAACTTTCTGAGGATGAAGAAACACCAAGGATCATGGGATTCTCCAGTGTGCCTTCTCGCGGTGTCAAACGTGGCACAATCGTTGACATCAATAAAGTGACGGAAACGGTCGAAAAATCAGTAGAGAAGGCAGAAAGAATGGCTGGAGTGAAGATCAGCTCAGCATTTGTGACTGTCGGTGGACCGCATATTGAGTCGCTCAATTCCCAAGGTGTGGTGGCGGTCTCGCATCCTGAGGTTGAGATCGGCAGTGAAGATATTGATAGAGTCGTTGATGCCGCTCGGGCCATTTCTTTGTCATCAACCCGTGAGGTAATTGAGGTTTTACCACGTGAGTTTATTGTTGATGGTCAGGGAGGAATTAATAATCCGGTGGGCATGAGTGGTGTGAGACTAGAAGTAAACACTCATATTATTACCGCGAGCGTCACTAATCTTAAGAATTTAGAAAGATGCTTGTCAGATTTGGGTATTGATACTGAGGACTTTGTCTTCTCATCTTTGTCTTCTGTCTATTCAGCTGTTTCTGATACGGAGCGCGAGCTTGGAGTTGCTGTTATCGATTTAGGTGGCGGGAAAATTGATATTTGTGTATACGTCGAGGGTTCGCTATCTTATTCAACCAGTATTCCAATAGGAGCGCGTCATATCACGAATGATATTGCAGTAGGCTTAAGAATCTCACTAGAATCCGCTGAAAAAATAAAATTAATGCTCTCAAAAATAGATACCAAAGAATTATCAGCCCGAGATGAGATTGATATTTCAAAATTGGCGCTTGAGGAAGGACTGAAGAAAATTTCCTACAAGACGGTCGTCGATGGCATTATTCGTCCTCGACTTGAAGAGATGTTTGAGGAAGTACTAGCAAAGCTTGAGACCGAAAGCATGATCACCCAAATCCCCTCCGGCTTGGTGATTACTGGCGGTGGGGCGCTGACCGTTGGAGCGATTGAATGTGCTAAGCGGGTCATTGGGTTGCCAGCTAGAATCGGCACTCCTTCTCATGTGACCGGTCTTGTAGACGAGGTATTATTTCCTCAATATACCGCTGTTGTTGGACTGCTCTTATATGGTAAAAACTTCAAACCAAGCCAAAGTGGGGCAGGATTTAAGGATTTTGACAAGATCTTCCGCAATTTTTCCATGAAAAGCTCAATGAGAAAGATGACTGATCTGGTAAAATCGCTTATTCCATGATTTAATTCGTGAAAAAATTGTGTTATAGTACGGTAATTCTTAATAGGTAAGAAAAATAATCAGATATGTTAGTCAAGCCACACGCAGGACAACCAGCTAAAATTAAGGTCATCGGAATTGGTGGTGGCGGTGGTAATGCCTTAACCACGATGATTAAGGAGGAAGACATTGTTGGTGTTGAATTTGTGGCGGTTAACACTGATGCACAAGCACTACTAGCTCACTCCGCTGATACCAAAATTCAAATCGGTGAAAATCTAAGTAAAGGACTCGGTTCGGGAGGAGATCCACAAATCGGACACCAGGCAGCTGAGGAATCGCGAGAAAAATTAAAAGAGCATTTAGAAGGATCTGACATGATTTTTATTGCTGCCGGTCAAGGTGGTGGTACTGGCACTGGGGCGAGCCCAATTATCGCAGAGATTGGTCGTGAGGTCGGTGCGCTTACAGTGGCTGTCGTGACGCGTCCTTTTGCTTTTGAGGGTTCACGACGCAAAGTTTTGGCTGAAGAGGGAATCAATAATTTGAAAGATAAGGTTGATACCTTAATTATTATCCCTAATCAAAAAGTTCTTGAAATCATCGATTCGAAGGTCAGCATGCTAGAAGCATTTAAAAAAGTCGATTCAGTGCTTCATCAGGGAGTCAAGGGAATTGCGGAGCTAATTACTATTCCAGGTCTTGTTAATGTTGACTTTGCTGATGTGAGGAGCATAATGCAAGATGCTGGCACGGCGCTGATGGGAATTGGTACCGCTAGCGGTGAAAATCGCACTATCCAGGCAATTAAGCAAGCCATTTCTTCACCTCTCTTAGAAACATCAATAGAAGGGGCAAAAGGGGTGCTTTTCAATATTGTTGGTGGCCCGGATCTTTCAATGAGTGAAGTTGATGAGGCGGCTTCGGTTATCGCCAAGACCGTCGACCCTGATGCTGATATTATTTTTGGTGCTGTTATTGATGACAAAATGCTTGACCAGGTGAGGGTGACGGTTATCGCCACTAAAATCGATCCACGTCGACTTCGACTCTCCCGATCAGTGCAAAACAATCCCGTTTCAACGCCAATACGCAATTTTAATTTGGAGGAGGAAGAAAAGCCAGTTGAAAACATCAATGATCAAAGGCATGATGACAGTTTTAGTACTGAGGAAAATGAATTTGACACCCCAACTTTCCTGAGAAAAAAATGATAAATGCTGATTTAACTACAAAAAAATGTGTTCCTTGTGAAGGGGGAGATGAGCCGATGACTCGGGATGAGTTTGCTGTCTACGTAGACCAAGTCAAAAATTGGGATATAGCCGACGATATAAAATTGAAACGCATGTTTAAGTTTAAAGATTTCAAAGCGGCATTAAATTTTGTCAATGAGGTTGGCGCTTTGGCAGAAGAGGAGGGTCATCATCCGAATATCAATCTTTGGGGCTGGAACAAGGTTTCAATTACCCTAACAACACATGCCATAGGTGGTCTATCAATAAACGATTTCATTATGGCCGTCAAAATTGACAAGCTAAATGATTAGTCTTTAAAAATTTACTTGCTTCTAGGGCATATATTTCCCTACCATTTCGATTTTCTACTCGCGTATTATAATATATATGAATCGATTCTAGTTATTCTAACAGCCTTTATGAATTAGTATATAATATAATTATATGTTTGATTCCCTTGATACCAAACCAGACTTTCCTAAAATAGAAGAGGATATCATCGCTTACTGGAAAGAAAATTCCATTTTCGAGAAATCTGTAAATAAAGGAAGAAAGAATAAAAAGTGGACTTTTCTTGATGGGCCACCATTTATTACTGGATTGCCACATTATGGCAGCTTGCTCTCAAGCATTCCCAAGGATCTATATCCCCGATTTTGGACGATGAAAGGTTATACTGTCGAGCGTGTTTGGGGTTGGGATTGCCATGGCTTGCCAGCCGAAAATAAAGTTGAGGAAAAATTAGGGATAACTCGAAAACGCGATATTGAAGATAAAATTGGTATAAAAACCTTCATTGATGAATGCAAGCGCTATGTATCGACTGTTTCTGAAGATTGGGAATGGTATATCGATCACATTGCCCGATTTGTCGATTTTAAGAATAGCTATCGCACCATGGATAAGTCCTATATGGAGACAGTGATGTGGGTATTCAAAGAGTTATACGATAAGAATTTGATTTATAAGGGTTTAAGAGTATCGCTCTATTGTCCTCATTGTGCGACACCAATCTCAAATTTTGAAGTGGCGATGGATGCCGATAATTATAAAACTGAAACTGATCCAGCGACAATTTACAAATATCCATTAGTTGGTGAAAACAATACCTTTGTTTTGGCTTGGTCGACGACACCTTGGAACAAAATTGTCACTCCTGCCCTTGCGGTTAATCCAGAGCTTAATTATGTTAAGGTTGAGCAGGAGGGGGAACGCTATATTCTGGCAGAATCGACGCTGAAAATCCTCAAAAAAGGCGCGCACAAAGTCGTCGGTAAGACAACTGGAAAAGATTTG
Source organism: Candidatus Microgenomates bacterium (assembly GCA_025449735.1). Classification (GTDB taxonomy): domain Bacteria; phylum Patescibacteriota; class Microgenomatia; order UBA1406; family HO2-37-13b; genus JANWIV01. The sequence goes on from JANWIV010000002.1 coordinate 193,191, forward strand.
ATAGGTAAGAAATTTACCCCTCATTACGATTATTATAAAATTGGAGATGGCAAACGTGCCTTTGAAATCATCTGTGGGGATTTTGTCACTGCTGAGGAGGGGACTGGCGTCGTGACGATCGCAGCATATGGTGAGGAGGATTTGAAGGCAATGAAGGAGAATGATATTCATATTGAGCTGCATTTAGATGAAGATGGTATGGTCAAGTCAGATGTACCAATTTTCAGTGGCATGTATTATCTAAAAGCAAACAAAGCGGTAAATGAAGATTTGCACAATCGGGGACTCATTTATTCTAACGAATCCTTGAGCCATCCAGTACCTCATTGCTGGCGCTGTAGCACTCGTCTTTATTACGCGCCCCAGGATGCTTGGTTCGTCGATATTACGACACTAAAGCCGAAACTAAATGAATCCGCGAAGATAATCAATTGGTTCCCAAGCCATTTTAAAGAGGGAAGATTTGCCAAAAGTATGGCCTCGGCCCCAGATTGGTGTATTTCTCGTTCTCGTTATTGGGGTAGTCCGGTACCAGTATGGGAGTGTAGTTGTGGGGAGCGTTTTGTGCCTGGTTCCATTTCTGAGTTAGAAGCGGCATCGGGCTCAAAGATTGATGAACTGCACCGTCCTGAAATTGATGAGGTAATTGTTAAATGCAAAAAATGTGGTCAGGAGGTGCATCGGGTCAAGGAAGTGCTTGATAGTTGGATTGAGGCTGGTTCTGCCCCATACGCAAGTCATCACTATCCATTTAATAAAGAATCCAAACTTGAAGATTTTTTCCCACCGGATTTTATAGTTGAATATACCGGACAAATCAGAGCTTGGTTTTATGTCCTTCACGTTTTAGGCACCGCCCTATTTAATCAAGCGGCTTTTAAAAATGTCGTCGTCACTGGTGTCATTCTTGGCACTGATGGTCGAAAAATGAGCAAAAACTTTGGTAATTATCCTGATCCTCGCGAAATGCTTGATAAATATGGGGGGGATAGTTTGCGACTTTATCTTATGGGGAGCTCGGTGATGAGAGGTGAGGATATTATTATCTCCGAGGAAGAATATCGCGCCAGCTTAAGAGATCTTTTGCTTCCATATTGGAACATTACCCGTTTTTTTGTTGATTCAGCACAATTTCACCACTGGAAGCCTGATAATGAAAAAAACGCATCCGACGACGAGCTTGATCAGTGGATATTATCGAGAATGAACGGTAGCATCAAACAGGTCACTCAGGAACTTGAAAGCTTCAATACACCAAAAGCGGTTGAATTAATCAAAAATTTCGTTGTCCGCGATCTTTCAATGTGGTACTTAAGAAGAGCAAAAGAAAATTTGAGGCCGGAAATGACTGATCCAGTTATTATTAATCGCACTTTATCGACCTTATACCAGATCCTTATAGAATATTCTAAGGTGATGGCACCAATAATTCCATTTTTAACTGAAGCGATTTATCGAAAGCTGACAAAATCAGAATCAATCCATCTTGAATCATGGCCAGATTACGAAAATGAGAATAAGGCACTTGAAGAAGAAATGGACTGGGTAATGAAACTATGCTCAGCAGTACACTCAGTGCGCAAAAAAAATAATATCGCCGTTAGAATCCCAATCCGCAAAATTAACTATAGTGGCCCATTCGAATTGACTTTGCCCTTTTTGGAGATTGCGAAATCAGAAACAAATATATATGAAATTTTATTCAAGAAAAAGAGTGAAATGCTTGAGTTAAATATAGATACTACAGAAAAAAATCTGGATATCGAAGCAGGAAAAGCACGAGAAATTGTTCGCTCGATTCAGCAACAAAGACACAAAATGGGTTTGTCTATTAAAGATATTATATCGGTGACCGTACCTGATTTTCCTGAAGAATTTAAAGACTATATTATTACTCGAACACAAGCAAAGGAGCTAATAACTGGCGATAAACTAACAATCACAGTGATATAATGAAGCTTCATGAGTCGCAAATTTGATCTCGTACTCCTTCTTCCTATTCTACTATTGTCTCTTTTAGGTAGTTTGAATATGTTTGGTATCAAGCGAGAACTTTTCTTAAGCCATACTATTTTTTTGCTAGTCGGAGTTATCATCTTTTATCTAATATCACATGTTCGAACAGTGGTTATGTATACCCATACCAAATTAATTTATATTTCTTCCTTGCTGTTATTTTTTTTAGTTTTTTTAATTGGCACTCAAGTTCGTGGTGCTACTCGATGGCTCGATTTATATTTCTTCAGATTCCAACCTTCTGAGCTTTTTAAACCGCTTTTTTTGATTTTAATCAGTCATCAGTTGGCTCAAAGTGATGAACGTAACCTCAATTGGTTGGTGGCCAATTCAATTTATTTAGGTCTTCCGATTCTATTTATATTGTTACAACCAGACCTCGGAAATGCTTTGCTTTATATGGCTACTTTCTGGTTACTGCTTTTTTTTACCGGTGTACCGAGAAAATATTTTATGAGCACATTCACAATCGGAATCGTGCTTCTGCCTTTAATTGCTCAAGGGTTAAAAGATTATCAGAAGGCTAGACTGTTCAGTTTTATTAACCCAGAGATTGATCCGTTAGGGCTATCATATAATCTTACCCAATCAGCAATCAGCATCGGTTCTGGAGGCTTTTTTGGCAAGGGATTAGGGCTCGGGACCCAATCTCGTTTTCAGTTTTTGCCAGAATTTCATACTGACTTTGCTTTTGCATCATTTGTTGAGCAATTTGGCTTTTTGGGTGGATTGGTAGTTATATCCCTTTTTATGCTGATAATATATCGGTTATTTATCAAATTTAGCCTAGTTAAAGGAGAACTAAAAAAACGAATCTATTTATTAGGTGTAATAATTTTCTTTTTTATAACCGTATTTGTCAATATCGGGATGAATCTAGGAATTCTTCCGGTAACCGGAATTGCCTTACCGTTCATATCCTATGGCGGTTCATCAACCTTATCTATATATATAATGCTAGGAATTGCGAGCGCCTTGTGATATAATTTGTGATTATGAAAATGGCAGTAATTAAAACCGGTGGCAAGCAATATTTGGTTGGCAAAGATAGTGAACTACTTGTTGACAATCTCAATGTTGAAGCTGGCAAAACTCTAGAGATTGATAAATTAGCAGACATTGACAGTGAAAGTCATGAAGTTAAGCTCGGCACTCCAGTATTGCCTGCTAAGGTGAAAGTGGAAATTATTGAATCAATCAAGGGCGATAAGATTCATGTGGCTCGGTTTAAAGCCAAGTCTCGCTATCGAAAAGTACGCGGTTTTCGAGCCCGACTGTCGCGAATTAAGATAGTTGCTATTTAATTTTTGTATAAAATTTTTTAGATTTTCATTTTCAATTTTAATTTAACAATATGGCACATACAAAATCACAAAAAGCAACCAGAGGTAATAGAGAATCTAATGCCAAACGCTTGGGTGTGAAAATTTATGGGGGTCAACCAGCGAGCGTTGGCAATGTAATCATTCGTCAACGTGGCAGTGCGGTCAGAGCCGGAGCTGGAGCTAAAATTGGCCGAGATGACACTATTTTTGCGATGGCAGATGGACTGGTCAAATTTTCAAAAAAAAGAGGTAAAAGATATGTCTCAGTAGAGACAACTGCCTGAATTTAATCTTCTATATTCTATGGATGAGTTATTGATCGATACTATCAAGGCCGAAAAAGATGAAATTAAAAAAGCAACCACTATTGACAATCTTCTTAAGCAAGGCGAAATAAGCGTCAAGGAATTAGCTGAGCAACTCAACAAGTCTTCCTCATATATTTGTAATTTGCGTCGTATTGTCAGCCTTCCGGAACTCGTCATTGATGGTTATTCTTCAGGGACGATAACGGCCTCGCATTTAAGGATTCTATCTCGTTTGCGAAGTGAAGAGCAAGCAATTATCGCTTTTGAAAAAATCCTGGAAAACTCATTGAGTACTCAGGAGACTGAAGAGCTGATTCGAGAGATGCTCTTTGCAGTTGAACCTGGTGGGAGTCGTCTGAGCGCTCTTGATAAAGACACCATTGAGGCCGGATTTAAGATAATTGATCCTGCGGTTAAGGTTACTATTAGTCAAAGTCGAGTACGATCTCGAGTGGTTCTAGATCTATATGGCGGTTTTCGCAAAACTTCAACTTTTTTGAAAAAATTAAATGAGCAATCTTCAGATACGACTAAACTTATAAAGTAAAATTTTTCTAGCTGGTAAATGGATTTTTGATTGGTCCTACTTTATTTGGTGGGAAATAGCGAAAAAAGACTTTGCCAATAATTGATTGTCGAGGAATAAAACCGAATTCTCGAGAATCTGATGAACGCTCACGATTATCTCCCATGACGAAATAGCTATTTTCAGGCACTGTCACTATTTGTCCCTCATTGACAAAACTATTGGGGAAAATATCGGTTTTAGTATTGGCGTAATCTTCATTCAGTGCCTCACCATTGACATGTACTAGACCGGCTTCAATCATAATCTCATCTCCCGGTAAGCCAATAATGCGTTTGATAAAATCGATATCGGCGTTTTTCGGTGACATGAAAACGATAATATCACCTCTTTGTGGGCTACCGATTCGATAAGAGATTTTACTGGTGAGAATATACTCTCCATTGTGAAAAGTTTTGTCCATTGAGGCACCGCGTACCTGATGAGGTTGAAGCAAGAATAGATAAACGACTATAAAAATAGAGCCGACAAAAGCCACCGTCTCCAAAATATCCATGAAGAAATTAACAAAGCGTTTGAAAAGATCCATGGCAATAATTGTATGAAACTGATTCAAAAAATACAATGGTGATATAATAGATTTGACAAGGACGGTTAGCTTCACGATGTCCCTTGAGGGAATCGGGATTCCGACTTCCGAAACGGAACGTCGGAACAGATTGATTATGACGTTTACACCTACCCGACTTGCTTAGCATCCGTAGCTCAGTGGTATAGCGTTTCGTTCACACCCACCTGCCAAAGCGCGTATAGCTCAGTGGTAGAGCGCTGCATTCACATTGCAGATGTCCGTGGTTCGAATCCACGTACGCGCACAGCAGTGCGACGGGCAGGTCGGAGAGGTCAGAGGTTCGATACCTCTCGGGTCCACAATCTAGCAGGCGGGTCGGAGAGATCGATGGTTTCCGCATAGCGGGACTAATTCTGATTGAATCGGGATTGAGGAACCCAACCTTGACCACGTTAGTCAAGTAGATTGCTAGCGCAAATTTTGGGCGACTGTTTGATATTCTAAACTTCGGAAAATAGCTTGGTTAAAGCCTCAATCCCGCGGAAAAACATCACCTCATCGATATTTTCATTAGGTGAGTGGAGATTACTGTCGGGCATTGAGAATCCAGTGACAATAACCGGTTTGCCAAAGATTCGTTGCAGTATTTCTGCCGCCGGAATCGAACCTCCGGAGCGATTGTAAAGAGTCTCGTTGCCAAAAACATTTGAAAAAATCTGAGCCGTATGCTTAATATATTCGTTATCAAGCTCGCAATAAAAGGGGTCAATGGCTTCATTTGAAATGAGTGTAAATTCAACACCTTTGGGAATAATACTTTTGATATATTTCAAAACTCGCTTTTGAATTATATTAGAGTCTTGATTTTCAACTAGTCGGCAAGTAAATTTAATGGTCGCCGTACTAGGAATTATAGTTTTAACTCCTTGCCCCAAGTAGCCACTATACATGCCATTGATGTCCAGTGAGGGATAAATTTTAGAAACAAGAGATTGACTAATACCATCAATGGAGACAATACTCATGGCGCTTGATTCCTTGATCTCCTCCTCGATACTTCGATCAACTTTTGCAAGAAGGTTTTTTTCATCTTTCGGAATCTTTCTTACTTCATCATAAAAATTTGGAATGAGCACTCGGTTGTCTTCTGGATTTTTAAGTTTTGAGGCGATACTAGCAATGATATGTGCTGGGTTAAGGACCTTGTTGCCATAGCTTCCTGAGTGCAGATCACGCTTTGCCGTTTTTATCGTTAGCTCAAATGAAACTAAGCCTCGCAATCCATAAAAAATACAGGGGACATTTTTTTTAAACAGTCCGGAATCGAGAATATAAAAAGCATCGACCGATGACAACTGTTTTTTGACTTGATTGATGTATGACTCGAAGTTAACACTACCAATTTCTTCTTCCCCTTCAAGAATAAGTATGACATTACAGTTTAAAGTACCTGCTTTAATGCATTCTGATAAGGCAACATAGGTTTGAATTATGCTCGCTTTGTCATCAGCGATTCCTCGAGCCAGCAACTTGCCATTTCTTGAGGTTAATTTAAAGGGAGGACTTTTCCATTCACTGACTGGATCCTCAGGCTGGACATCATAATGGGCATAAATTGCAATGGTTTTTTTGTTTTCTTTTTTTTGATAGACAGCGAGTATTAATGGATGAGCCTGGGATCGATTCAAAATCTTAACGTCAAATCCAATCGACATAAATAATTCTTGGAGATGTTTTGCCGTGAGTTTGACATTATCTGCTCGGGCCTCATCGGTTGAAACGGACTCAAATTGGATCAGTTTGGTAAGTTGGCTTAGAATTAAATTTCGTTTCATAGCATTAGTATAGCACAAATGGCATATCAAGTAAAAAACCTTATTCTAATATAGTAAAATAATCTATGCTATCAGCAATCGTATTGTCCAAAAATTCTAGTCATGATATTACTCGAACTCTCAAATCACTTGCCTTTTGTGATGAGATCATCGTGATCGATGATTTTTCCGATGATAATACAGTTGAGCTTTCAGAAAAAATAGGTGCTAAAGTTTATCGTCATCGACTCGACAGTTTTGCTGAGGCTCGTAATTTTGGGATGACAAAAGCTCAGAATGAGTGGAATTTATTTATTGATGATGACGAGGTGGTCGAGAATGATCTGGGTGATGAGATCCTGAAACAAGTTCAGGATGACACTAAAGGATACAACGGTTACTTTATCAAGAGGGCTGAATTTTGGCACGATAAAGAGCTTGATTATGGAGAAGTGTGGAAAGCAAGACGTAAGGGTTTGATAAGATTGGTAAAGTCGGGATCAGGTAAATGGGAGGGGCGGGTCCATGAGAGATTTATCACTGATGGCTCAATTGGGAGACTTAATAATTTTCTGCATCACTATCCGCACCCAGACGTAGAATCTTTTTTGCGACATATTAATAAATATAGCACGATGCGTAGTGAAGAGCTGGAAGCCAAGGAGGCTGGAATCAATATTTTAACGGTGTTTTTTTACCCATTGTTAAAATTCTTTTATAGTTATATTATCCTATTAGGATTTCTTGACGGAAGCGCCGGATTTATTTATTCCTTCATGATGAGTTTTCATAGCTTTTTAACACGAGGTAAACTTATGGTTCGTAGATTATCGTAAGCACGGCTTCTTTTGTATTGCCAGCGATATCTGTAGCAATAACTCTTATTTTGTTTTCACCAGTGTTTAGACTAATCTCTTGGGAAAAACCACCACTACCATTGATTACCGTTGGCACTCCATTGACGGTGACAGTCGTATCTGCGCTCACTGAGCCCTTGACGGTAATACTAGATTGAGCGACGATTTGATTGTCAACTGGAGATTCAATCGAAAGGATTGGACCCTCTTTAATTAGTATTACGGTGTAGGTTGTAGAGCGCTTGGATTCTCCAGTTTTTGGATTTTGTGCCTCAACATATATTGAGTTTTCAGTTCTTGTCAATGAGAGCTTAGTTTGAAAAGTACCATTTTCGGAGAGGAGTTTCCTTTTCTGGACATTATTGACATAGACATATATTGTGGCATTATCAGGAGCGGTCCCTGTGATTTTAATAGCGGCAGAGCTCGTGGCATCGGGAATATCGATAATATCAGGAGGAGCGAAAAAATCGCCAGTGGAAATATTAGGAGAATCGTCTCGCTCACCAATAGCGATATCGGTTACAATCTGAATTGCGCTTACTAGCAGCCTTATCCCAATAGTTGCCAGGAAAGTACCCGCAATCAACAGTAGGACTAAATATGATAGCCAGCTTTTTCGTTTTCGATTTCGATACATATTTTTCATATTAAGAGCCAACGGTGGGAGTCGAACCCACGACCTCTGCTTTACGAAAGCATTGCTCTACCAGCTGAGCTACGTTGGCATTTCAAATTAACTATGCCGACGATCCTGTCGACATTCCGAGATTCCGACTGAAACGTCGAGACATCGGAAAGCTAAGTCGGCAACGATACCATGCTTTCTTACATTATATTGTATCAAAAGGCGCTTGATTTATCCTAAGCGCTTAATGTATTATAAATTAAAGTTATGTTACAGCTTAACCCCAAACACCCAATTCTACCTGAGGATGAGAAAAAGATAAAAAGTTTGAAGGCACGAGCTAATTTATCCCGCACGCTAGCAGAAAAAGCCGCCGATCGATTAATCCTAACTTTTGGAACCTCGAGATCTTTTTTACTCCACGTAATCGGATTTATCACTTGGATGACGATAAACTCTGGATTGATCCCAAATCTGCCAGTGTTTGATCACTACCCATTTAATTTTATGACCACAATCGTATCTCTTGAGGCGATTGCACTCGCCATATTTGTGCTTATTTCTCAAAACAGGCAAACTGATATTGCTGACTTGCGAGAAGAAATTGATCTACAAATCAATGTGCAATCTGAAGCAGAAATTACCAAGATTCTTAAAATGGTAGGTGATATTCAAGAACACCTAGGAATTAAAAAGGATGTCGACAAGGAGCTCCGTTCCATGGAGCGTAAGCTTAATCCGGAGCGAATTAAACAAGAATTGGAGCGAGAAATTGAAGCTGACTAATTCTAGATATCTTTGTTCATTATAAATTTGCAAATAGTTTCTAAAGGAGGTGAAAATTATGAGTTGGATAAAAGGACTTATTTCATTTACCATCGCTAACGTGATTATTTTTTTTGTGGCAAATTGGTTAAACACGGGATATGTGGTATTTGGCAATGTTTTTGCATCACCGATGCAAGCAATTTTGACCGCGGCATTTGGCTTGGCACTCGTGACTACCTTGGTTGACCCAATCGGGAAATATTTAAAGGTCGAGGCTGAAGATAATATTTGGTTTTTGATTTATTTGTTAGTTAATGTATTAACCATATATCTATTTGCCCGTACAGATTTATCAGAGACAGTCGGCATGGGAATTGGCGCTTTTTGGGTTGCTATTGTTCTTGGAGTCGCGGTTAATGCTGGGCAATATTTTTCCTGGAGGTTAATTGGAGGTGAGATGAAAACAAAGAAAGCTTAAAGAATTTCTGATTGCTCTTTCTCCTCGTGAGGCAGTGAGAGCATATATTCATCAGCCCCATATTCATCGTGGCCAACAAAAGTGGCTTTGCCGCTAATGATTTGCTCCATTTCGGAGCATCGGTGACAGGTGCCTTTGTGACAGCGAAATCTGGAAAGAGATCGAGCTAGCTTGATTTCTTTGCCAATACTTAATATTTTTTTATTAGCGGATTTCCGATTAGGAATTTTTTGCTCAGTTAAATCGTCGTTTTTATTTAGATACCAATAGCTCACTTTTGAAACCGGTCGACTTTGGCAGTTCTCGGTAAGTAATAGGTAAATCGGCAGTTGTAGCGATTCTTCCTTTTCTTCTTTATTGCCGGTTTTAAAATCTATAATATGTAGACTATCGGTTTCGCTTAAATACTCTAGCCAGTCAATTTTGCCACAGAGGATGATATTATCTTCTTCCGAAAGCCAGAAGTAGGGTAGGTCTTGTTTAATTTTCACTGCTAGGTTTTTTAGAGGGCCAGGATGTCTAGCCAGTCTTTCTATCATTTTCATCCCCTTTAGTCTGTAATCCGCCTCCTCTTTTTTATTAACAAAGCCTCCGCCAATGCCGGTTATTTTTTGCCAGACCTCATCGTAGCGATCAAATAATGAATATGTGAGGCGCCGATCAACGGGGATTTTAGACAAACTTTCAATGACTTCGTGTACTGCTTTGCCAAGCGATAAGGGTGGAGATATTAGCTTGATTTTATTGCCGGTTTTTGGATCCCGATAGACATGTTTATAAAAATAAGCTTGAGGGCAATCAAGAAAATCACGGATTGAGGTGTGAGAAATCCAGGTAGCAGTATATTTATCCGGCATAAAGATATTCTACCATGTGTTGACAGCAAGAGACTCCCATGATAGGATTTGAGTCATGGAAAGTTTATCACCTCGCAACATTCTTTTAGGCTCAGTAGTCGCGGCTATTGGAATAGTAGGCCTCTTTTTTATTTGGAAAGCCACCTCGGGTCTGTCGCCAACTACCTCGAGCAATTCGGCCAAAATTATTGTTGAAGCTGACGATCATACAAAAGGCAAAGCCGACTCCAAAATTTTATTAGTAGAATATAGCGATTTTCAATGCCCAGCTTGTGGTGCTTTTTTCCCAATCGTCACTCAGGTAGTGGACAAATATAAGGACAAAATCAGATTTATCTATCGCCATTATCCACTACCGCAACATAAAAATGCTAATGCCGCCAGCCTTGCTGCTGAAGCAGCCGGTGACCAAGATAAATTTTGGGAAATGCATGATAAGCTTTTTGGCAGTCAAGAGGATTGGTCTGAGAGCGAAACGGTGGCTAAACTATTTGAAGGATATGCTAAAGAGTTAAAGCTTGACATGACTAAGTATAACGCGACGCTTAAAGACTCAAAATTGCAAGATCGTATTGACAAAGATATAGCCTCAGGCAATGAATATGGTGTCAATTCAACACCAACATTCTATCTCAATGGCAAAAAGCTCCAAAATATTCGCTCCGCTGAGGATTTTAATAAAGCGATTGAAAAAGCTATTTCTGCTCAATGACATCATTACCTTCTGACACTTGAGCATTGTGCGATTCTAATTCTGAAGTTGAGGTTATGATTCGATCAGGATTTTTCTTATCTGTATATCTAGTTAGCATTATTCCTCCAAATCTAAAACCAGAAGTGCCATCACCAACTTTAGTTAAGTCGTTGATATTTGGTGCTTTATATTCGGGTAAGCCTTCTTGATCGCTAGCCACAATTTTCTGTGTCAAGTCCTCACTTAGAATAGTACTTGAGGCACGTGATTGTTCTGTTTCTGTAGCCATACTTATTTTTTAATTATAAATATTAATTAACAGGTCACTCTATTTCGAGTGTAATAGGTCGTGAATACTGCGTACTAAAAACATTTTTGTCCCTTGCGAGGCTCAAAATTGCCTCGAAATTTCCTCTGGCGGCGATAATTGGACCCAAGCGACCGAGTATTTCTAGACCGGCGATTTCCGCTTCAGGCCAATTTTCTTGATTAGCAGATACTAATTCGATTAAAAAAGGTACTGATCCGGAAAAAGCATTCCTAGATAGAGCTTCCCTTATAAATCCTTCGTGGCTGCCACTAAATGAAAAGAAATTTTCGCTAGTAATTAATCCATGGATCATTTCCATGTCAATTTTATTCCAATGAGCATTAGAAAGAATGTCCGCTTCGCGATCATCACTCGATTTTTGTTCGGTAACGCTCATGATCTTTAGTATTTTATAAATTTATGATGTAAATGCATCCTTAATTGAGCGGGTGAGGGGAATCGAACCCCCGGCTCATCCTTGGGAAGGACGCATTGTACCACTCAACTACACCCGCACACAGTATTCACCATTATATCGCAATACGGCGAAAATAATAACCATACTGTATGCGTTACTCTCTTGGTAGCTTCAATGTCATGCCAGTTTCAATCCAATTAGGATTTTTGACATTGTTGGCTTTGGCAATCTTTGGCCATTGATAACCGTCACCATAAGCGGCAACAGCAATTCCCCAAAGATGATCTCCTTTGACAACAACATAACTATCTCCGGTGATTGATACCTGGTCAGTTGCTGCTGGAGCCTCCATTGTTGATCCGGTTGTGGCAGCTTTTGCTGCTACATCCGGCAAAATTAGCTCCATGCCAATTTCAATGCCATCAGGATTGCTCAAATTATTGGCTTCAGCAATATCAACCCAATTGTAGCCAGAGCCGTATCTTTCCTCGGCAATTGCCCAAAGATGATCTCCTTCTTTGACGATATAGCTGCCAGCAGATGTCTCATCTGGAGTTCCTGTTTCTTCACCTCTTTGCAAAATCTTGTCCAATATACTTTGGCGCTCCCCCTCGCTATTCTTGCTTGGAGTGATCAAAAAAGAAGCAGCGACAATTACGACTAAGACACCAATAATTATCGAGAGATAATTTTGTCGAATCAAATTCATGAAATTTGTTTGTTCGTTTGCGATATTATTTCACCTCCAGACTTTTATTTTAATTTTTACTATATAAGTACAGAAGATGATTATAAAGATTGATTTGGCACATTGCAACCCTTACAATCTATACAAAACTGTATCAGAGGGGATATTATGAGACTTAGTTATTGACATCAATTTTATAGATAGTAAAATAATTTATAGCAAGGAGGTGCAAATTAAAATGACTGAATATTATCAATATTTTCACGAAGTAAAAGGACCGTTCCAATTTCCTATTTCGAAAGTATTTGTAGAAAGGCATACCTCTGATCTTTTAAAAGAATTACAAGTGGACGTTTCTGAGCTTGTCAAACGACACGGAAATTGTGATTGGGGAATGGTTAGCGAGAGAGAAAAAGCTGTCAATGATGCAGCTATTATTTCTGGAGGTGTAGCTTTATCGAAATTTAACATTGGTGAAGAAAGCGATCCTCTTTTATTATGTTTGATGACCGACAGGAGGACTTGTGTTTGTGAAGTATTTACAGACGTAGCGCTGGATTTAGATTAAGAAATTCTTGAGTTGAATAATTAAGCGGGACCAACCGGACTCGAACCGGCGACCTTCCGCGTGACAGGCGGACGCTCTAACCAACTGAGCTATGATCCCAAAGCACAATATATTTTAACACATAAACCATCTATTTTGAACCCTACCTTATCAGTGAATAAAATTCCCATAGACAATTTTTCACTTTTTTAAGGTCTACTTTCATTAATTAATTAATGAAAGTAGGGCAGGAAGAATCCTTAAAAACATAGTCCTAGATATCTGAAGTTTTCCTTTTTTGTTTCGTTTTTTGGTAATTCCAGAAGCTAGACCAATGCCCCCTTTTTATTCCTGGCTGCAGAAACATATTATAAAAAATATCCTCCAGTAAATACGTGATTTCTTCCTTGGCTGAAAGTCGTTCCAGGTCATCCTTTAGGTTTGTTTTTACGTGTTGTAGCATTAGAGAATATCGTGAAACAGTTGCCGATGAAACCTTCATTGCTTGTTGAATTGCTTTATGTTCAGCTCCTTTAATGAGTAGGTATAGAATAACTACTCGTTTCGCAAGCATTACTTGTTCTGTTGGAGTTAATATCTCCCCTATAAGTCGAGTGAATTGAGCTTCTGTTTTATTTTTTCCTACAATCTCATAAAGTAGCTTGAATATTTTGGCTAATGAATCTTTTCTTAATTTCGCTTTTGAGATATGAACCATATCCTACTTTCATTAATTAATTAATTAATGAAAGTAAGTATAATTCATGGTGATTAGAGATGTCAATTTGCTGAAAGCTACTAGTAGTAAGTTACTTGATGTTATAATTAAATTGTGAAAACAGCAAATAAGGACATTGCTCACCTCATGCGCTCGGTGGCGGCCGCCTATGAACTCAAAGGATTTAACCGTTTTCGTCGCATTGCCTATGAGCAAGCGAGTGACGCCATTGAACATTTGAATCGTGAGATATATGATGTCTGGCAAAATGGCGAGCTTGAGGCGGTTTCTGGCATTGGCGCAACGCTTTCAGCCCATCTTCATGAATATTTTACTAAAAAAGGGAGCGATGATACTTATATTGTCAAACAAATTAGTGATTACCCGGCATCTGTCTATGAATTGATGAAAGTACCTGGGCTTGGGGCCAAGCGTGCTTTTCGACTATCTCAGGAGTTTGGTATTGTCGACGCTAAAGGATCGTATGAAAAATTGTTAAAAATTGCTGAAAGCGGTCGTATTGCCCCCTTACCTGGTTTTGGCGAGAAATCAGAAAAAGCGATAATCACTTCTATTAAAACCTTTGTACAAGAACAACATAGCGAGGTTCGAATGCCGCTCGCTTATGCCACCAGTCTTGCCGAAGAGGTAATTGACTATATGAAGAGCAATCCCCATGTTGAGCAAATTGATGCTTTGGGTTCACTCCGGCGACAGGTAGCGACTATTGGTGATATAGACCTGGCGGTTGTCTCCAAAAAAGAATACTTTGGCGAGATTATCAGCCATTTTATCGCCTATCCTGGTCGGGTTAAGACAGAGACACAAGGAGAAAATAAAGCCAGCATGACGGTTGCTGGGGGGCGAGACGTTGATTTGAGGATGAGCGAACCTAAAAGTTATGGCGCCATGTTGCAATATTTTACTGGCTCCAAACTGCATAACATTCGCCTTCGCGAATATGGACTTAAAAAAGGGTATTCGCTCAATGAATTTGGAATAAAGGAAATAAAGTCAGAAAAGCGTCATATTTTTGCCACTGAACAAGATTTTTATAAGTTTCTGAGTCTACCTTATGTCGCGCCAGAGATTCGGGAGGGGACGAATGAAGTAGAGCTGGCGATTAAATATAAATTACCCAAATTAGTGGAATTGAGGGACATCAAGGGAGATCTTCAGATTCATTCTGATTATGATCTGACCTCTTCTCACGATCTGGGAGCCGACAGCGTTGAGTCGATAATAAAGCGAGCAAAACAACTGAACTATGATTATTTTGCCATTACCGATCACAATCCAGCTCAATCGACAGGAAGCGAAGAAAAGATTGTCAATATTATGAAACGCCGACATGAATATTTTGCCAAGTATCAAAAAAAGTTTAACCTGATTATTAGTTGTGAAGTTGATATTACTCCAGATGGTAGTCTCGCCTTACCAAGCGCCGCGCTTGAGTATGTTGATATGGTTTTGATAAGCATTCATTCCAGTTTTAGGCAGCCAAAAGCGGAAATGACCAGTCGAATTTTAAAAGCCTTATCAACCAGCCCGAAGGTCAAGGTCCTGGCTCATCCAACAGGAAGGTTGCTCGGCAAACGGCAAGAAATTGAAGCCGATTGGGGTGCAATTTTTGCAGAATGCAAAAAAAGAGGTATTGCAGTTGAGATAAATGCTTATCCGGAGAGACTCGATTTACCAGATAGCCTGGTGAGGCAGGCTAAGGAGGTTGGGGTGCTTTTTACCTTGGGTACTGATGCTCATGCCATCTCTCACATGGACAATATGCGTTTTGGGGTGTCGGTGGCTCGCCGCGGTTGGCTTGAAAAAAATGATATAATTAATAGCAAGAGCTGGAAGGAAGTTAATGAATGGATTAGTAAATAGAGTTTGCCCGCCGGTTCTTACCGTGCGCCTTAGTCCCGCCTTGGCGGGACGGCTTACGGAGCAAACTATTGCGGGCCTAGGAATCTGTATTTGATTAGTTACAATTCGAAAACAGTTTCTAAGGGAGGTGAAATAAATGAATACAACTTACATAATTATCGGAATCATTGCCGTTATCGCCATATATATCGTCGGTATCTACAATGGACTGATCACTTTAAGAGCCAGAATCAAGGAAGCGCTATCTGGAATTGATGTTCAACTTAAGCGAAGAATTGATCTTATTCCTAATTTGGTAGAAACCGTCAAAGGTTATGCCAAGCATGAGAAGACTGTCTTTGAAAATGTCACCAAAGCGAGGAGTCAGCTAATCAAAGCCGGTGGACTAGAAGAAAAAGCCGCTGCCAACAATATGTTGACTGATGCTTTAAAAAGTCTTTTTGCTGTCGCGGAAGCCTATCCTGATCTTAAGGCGAGTACTAATTTTCAAGATTTGCAGCGTCAACTTGAGGATACAGAAGACAAGATTGCTTATAGTCGCCAGTTTTACAATGCTAATGTCTTGGCTTACAATACCAAAATAAAGGTGGTACCGAGCAATTTCATAGCGCAAATGTTTGGCTTTACCGAAGAGCAATTTTTTGCTGCTACTGAGGAAGAAAGAAAGAATGTTAAAGTAACATTCTAATTTGAAAGTTGAAATTTGAAAATTGAAAATCATTTTTCATCTCTCATTTTTCATTTTTCATTTTTCATATTTTTCATCGTGACAATCTACAGCCAAATTACCGGTAATAAAATTAAGACTTACTTAATTCTTGCCCTGTTTATGGGGTTGGTATTTACTTTTTTTTATTTTTTAGGGGCTTATTTTGGCAACCCAAGTACCTACTTCTTGTTTGGAATGACTTTTTCTTTAGTTTCCGGCTTGGGAAGCTATTTTTATTCTGATAAATTGGTGCTCGCCATGGCGGGCGCCAAGCCTGCTAACAAGAAAGAGAATTTTGATTTTTATACTGCGGTAGAAAATATGTCTATTGCGGCTGGGTTGCCGAAGCCGAAACTATATGTGATTGAAGACTCGGCAATGAATGCTTTTGCTACCGGGCGCGACCCTACCCACGCTGTCGTCGCCGCGACTACAGGACTTTTATCCAAACTAGATCGAGCCGAGGTAGAAGGGGTAATCGCTCATGAAATGAGTCATATCAAAAATTATGATATGCTCGTTTCAACAATTGTGGCGGTCTTGGTAGGGACTTTGGTTTTTGTTGCTGATTGGGTCTCAAGAAGCCTTTTTTGGGGAGGGGGAGATAGCGACGACAGTCGCGGTAATGCAATTGGTATGGTAGTGTTTATTATTTTTCTAATTATTACTCCTATTTTGGCGACATTAATTCAGCTTTGTATTAGTCGCAAGCGCGAACTTTTGGCTGATGCCACCGGCTCACTGCTCAATCGCAATCCAGATGCACTCGCCAATGCGTTGATCAAAATCTCCGGTGATCCACAGCCTTTGATGCGAGCCTCAAATGCGACTGCTCATCTCTTTATTGACAACCCATTTAAGAATCGATCAAAAAAAGCCAGTTTCATTGCTGGTCTTTTTTCCACCCACCCACCGGTTGAAGAGAGAGTAAAGCTCTTACGAGCTATGTAGTATGTAATATGTAGTACGAAAATACAAGATGAAAAGCAATTCAATTCAGGACATCGATAAGATAAAGAAACGGGTAGAGACTATACTTAAAATCCTCAAAAAACTTCATCCCAATGCTAGGATAGTCCTTAATTACTCTAATAATTGGGAGCTCCTGGTGGCGGTGATTCTTTCAGCCCTGTGCACTGATAAGAAAGTCAATGAAGTCACGGCTCGTTTGTTTAAGAAATATCCGACACTAAATGATTATTTAAAAGCAAACAGCAACGAGTTTGAGCAAGATATTCGATCCACTGGCTTTTATAAAAACAAAACTAAAAGTATCCTTGGGGCAGCCAAGGTCATCAGCGAAAAATTTGATGGTCAAATCCCACGTACAATGAGTGAGATGTTGATGATACCCGGTGTAGCTCGTAAGACCGCTAATGTGGTCCTTGGCAATGCCTACGGAGTTGTTGAAGGTATTGCAGTTGACACTCATGTGAGGCGACTATCGCAAAAATTTGGACTGACTGAAAGTGATGACCCGGTTAGGATCGAGCAGGATCTTATGATGATTTTACCCAAAAGCGAGTGGTTTAATTTCACCTATCGACTGATTGATTATGGTCGTAATGAGTCACCAGCGAGAAAGAAAAATGACACCGATGACCCAATAAGCATGGCATTAATCGAATCTGGCAGAGTCTAAATATTATAAAATACCGTGGGTGCGAACCTATTTAACCCCCGGGGTTATTTGAGTACGGAACCTACGGTAAACTTGACAAAAATTTTAAATCTAGCTAAAAACCGCTGTTGATGTACTACGACTTGGCAATTTTTCCTTTAATAAAGGCTTAGGATGTCGTATACTTGTTTCCATGAAGCCAAGTCAGAAAATAACCAAAGTCGAGGTTGAACAAATTGCAAAACTGGCAAACCTATCGCTCTCTCCAGATGAAGTTGAAAAATTCCCCAGCCAACTTGAGGAAAGCTTGGAATATGTCGAAAACTTGCAGGAAATCGATACTAGCCAGGTCCCCGAAAACTACTTTACTACCCCACTGAAAAATGTACTCGCTGAGGATATTGTTGATGAGTCGATTATGTTGACTCAGGCAGAAGCACTAAAAAATGTCAAGAATACCAAAAGAGGTTATTTTGTTGTCAAAAGGATAATTCATGAATCATGAAAAGTGAAGCATGAATCATGGAGCTAAAAACTATGGATTTACTAGGAAAATCGGCAACAGAGATAATCAGCATAAGAAAAAAAAATCAAGTTTCTTCGGGTGAGGTAATAGAGTATTTCAGCAAAAGAATTGAAAAGTTTGAAGGGAAGCTAAATTGCTTTGTAACAAAAACAGAAAAAGTAAGTCAAGTAGATAACGGTGTCTTGGCAGGATTGCCGTTGGCAATAAAGGATAATTTCTGCACCAAAGGGATACGAACAACCGCTTCGTCCAAAGTCCTTGATGATTTTATACCTGCATTCGAATCAACCGTGACCAGTCGTTTGAATCAAGCTGGGATGACACTACTAGGTAAAACCAACCTCGATGCTTGGGCACATGGCTCAAGTACCGAGACGAGTGACTATGGAGTGACCAAAAATCCTTACAACATAGAATATGTCCCTGGAGGCTCTTCGGGAGGCTCTGCCGCCGCAGTAGCAGCAGGACTGGCGCCAGCGGCGATTGGCACCGAGACTGCCGGCTCAATTCGCCTGCCAGCAGCTTGGTGTGGAGTGGTTGGGTTGAAACCGTCCTATGGCCGGGTCTCAAGATATGGAATTGTTGCCATGGGTTCTTCTTGGGACTGCCCAGGGCCGATTACACAGACAGTTGAGGATGCGGCTATGCTTTTAGAAATCATTGCGGGACATGATAGTAATGATGCAACAACTGCCAATGAGAGGGTAGAGAATTATCAACAAGTTATTGATCAAAAGAAAAAATACACCGTGGGAATAAGTGAGGAATATTTTGAAGGAGTTGACTCAGAAATTGTAAATTTGACTAAAGAGAGCATCGCAAAGCTTGAAAAAATGGGACACTCAATAAAGCCAGTGAAATTGATGTCACCAAAATATGCCATATCAGTATATATGCTTTTGCAGCGGTCTGAGGTGTCTTCAAATTTAGGCCGTTATGATGGCATCCGATATGGGCAGGAAAGAACCCATTTTGGCCATGAAGCAAAGAGACGGATAATTTTAGGAACTCATGTCCTCTCTTCAGGTTACTACGATAGTTACTATAAAAAGGCGACTAAAGTCCGCTATTTAATTAGGCAAGATTTTGAAAAAGTGTTTGAAGAGGTTGATGTCATTTTTGCCCCAACGACACCAATTACCGCAACTAAAATTGGTGATCTTGAAAAGTATGCTTTTTATGGAGAGATGATGGACGTGCTTACTGAGCCGGCATCGGCGGCCGGGTTGCCAGCGATTTCGATCCCGATCGGGATGCATTCCAATGGCCTACCAGTTGGCGGGCAATTTATGGGTAAGTATTTGGATGAAGGTACCATTTTGAATATTGCTTCTCAACTAGAGGAAGCCGTTAATTTTGACCGTCATTTGGTCATGAAAAAATATGAGTAAATATATTCCAGTCATTGGCTTGGAGATCCATGTTCAACTAAAAACAAAATCAAAAATGTTTTCCCGTTGTAGCGCTGACTGGTTTGGCAAAGAGCCAAACACGGTAGTCGATCCAGTAACTTTAGGTCTGCCTGGGGCATTGCCGGTACCGAACAAAAAAGCGGTAGAGCAAGCAATACTTGTTGGAATGGCTTTAAACTGCGATATTGCCAAGGTTTCTAAATTTGACCGCAAACATTATTTTTATCCTGACTTACCAAAAGGTTATCAAATTAGTCAATATGATCAGCCCCTTGCAAAGCAAGGGAAATTCGAAATTCGAAATTCGCCCGCCCTGAGCGAGGCCGAAGGGAAATTCGAAATTGAAAAAACGATTGAAATTAAACGAGTTCATTTGGAAGAAGACACCGGCAAACTCATTCATGAAGGTAGCGATACGCTCGTCGATTTTAACCGCGCCGGGGTGCCCTTATTAGAAATTGTGACTGAGCCTGATTTTGATAGTAGTGATACAGTTAAGTATTTTCTAGAAGAGCTGCAGGTATTGATGCGACACTTGGGTGTGTCGGATGCCGATATGGAAAAAGGCTCAATGCGCTTGGAACCAAATATCTCGCTACGCGAAGTAACAAGTAACAAGAAACAAGAAACAAATTCGGACAATTTACCAAAATACAAAGTAGAAATTAAAAATATTAATTCATTCCGGTTTGCTAAAGCGGCGATTGATTATGAACTAGCTCGTCATCAAGAGCTTCTTGAAAAAGGAGAGACGCCGGAGCAAGAGACTCGCGGTTGGGACAGTGTACATAAACGTACGGTCAGCCAGCGAACCAAGGAAGGGGAGGCTGATTATCGCTATTTTCCCGAGCCCGATATTCCACCAATGGAATTTAGCGATGAAGATTTAAAAAAGATTAAAGAATCTATGCCCGAGTTACCTCAAGATCGATTAAACCGTTTTGTCTCCCAATATGGTATTAAACATAGTGATGCCTTTACCATTACAAGGAATTTGAAATTAGCTGATTATTATGAAGCAGTATGCAATCTCATCGAGAATAAACAATTTGTGGCTTCTGTCATTGTTAATAAAAAGCTATCAACAGATCATAGTGCAGAGGAATTTGCCAAAGCAGTAATAATAATGGCAAAACCTAAAGAAACGGATGTTGATATGCTAGAGCAGGCTATAGATCAAGTCTTCTCTCAAAACAGCTCTGCAATTGCGGACTTCAAATCCGGTAAAGAAAATGCCATGCAGTTCTTAGTGGGTCAAGTAATGCGGGAACTCAAGGGCCAAGCCGATGCCAATCAAGTCAAGGAAGCAATTATGAAGAGATTAGAAAGCGAGAAATGAAATATTTTACATTTTACTTTTTACATTTTACATTTTCCTAAATGTCATTTACTCATCTACATGTTCATTCGGAATATTCTCTACTTGATGGACTTATAAAAATTCCTGATTTGGTGGCGGCGGTAAAAGCGCAAGGTGGGACGGCCGTAGCTCTTACCGATCATGGAGCGATGCATGGCGCCTTTCAATTTTATTTGGAATGTTTGGATCAGGGGATAAAGCCAATTATTGGACTTGAAGCTTATAAAGCTGCTGGTAGCAGGCATGATAGGCCAGAACATAGCAAACGAGACCATTTCCATCTCACGATTTTGGCGAAAAATTATATTGGTTACAAGAATTTAATTGCCTTAACAAGTGCCTCACATCTTGAAGGTTTTCATTATAAACCCAGACTCGATTTTGAGCTTTTGGAACAATATCATGAAGGGATTATTGTGTTATCAGGTTGTGGATCGAGCGAGATCTCAATGGCGATTAAAGATAACCAACATAATAAGGCGGAGGAATTGGTAAAAAAATACTCATCAATCTTTGGAGATGATTTTTATATTGAAATACAACGATCAGCAATTACCTCAGATGAGGCTAATCTCAACACGGAGTTGGTTAAATTATCAAGGAAATTCGCCGTTCCAATTGTGGCGACTAATGATGTCCATTATTTGACTTCCGATCAAGCCTATGCTCAAGAAATCTTACTTTGCATTCAAACTCAACGCACCATTCTTGAAAAAAATCGAGGCATGTCGATGTTTGACGTGCCAGAGTTTTACCTCAAGACTGAAGCGGAGATGAAGGGCCTTTTTATTGATATTCCTGAGGCTATTGAAAATACTAAGCGCATAGCTGACAGTGTCGACCTAACCATACCTTATGGTAATTGGATTCTACCGAAATTCGTCACGCCTGATAAATCAACCTCAAGTGATTATTTGCGAAGTTTGACCTATCTAAAAGCCAAGGAGAGACTTGCCGTCACTGATGAGGTAAAAAAAAGAATTGATTATGAGCTTTCGGTAATTGATCGCAAGGGTTATTCGACCTATTTTTTAGTGGTACAAGATTTTGTCAACTGGGCTAAAGCTCAAGCTATTGCCGTTGGTCCGGGAAGAGGCTCAGCCGCCGGGTCGCTTGTTGCTTACTGTCTTAACATTACTGATATCAATCCGCTGGCCTATAATTTACCATTTGAGCGCTTCCTAAACCCAGATCGACCGACACCACCTGATTTTGATATTGACTTTGCTGATGCGAGACGCGACGAAGTGCTTGAGTATGTGACGAAAAAATATGGAGAAGATAATGTGGCGCAAATAATTACCTTTGGTCGAATGGAGGCACGTCTTGCGGTGCGAGATGTCACTCGCGCCTTAGGTCTCTCATATAGTCATGGCGATCGCATTGCCAAAATGATCCCGATTGGGAGACAAGGCTTTGCGATGACGATTGATCGTGCCCTTCAAGAAAACCCGGCATTAAAATTCGCTTATGATCATGAAGAAGATGTCAAGAGGGTTCTCACAATCGCCGCTCAGGTCGAAGGTATAGCGAGACACAGCTCGGTACATGCGGCCGGAGTGGTTTTGTCTGATAAAAATCTGACTGAATATGTACCGCTTCAAAAAGAAACCAAAGGCGATAAGATTATTACTCAATATGATATGTATTCGCTTGATTTGAACGCGGTCTCTGGTGCGCGGGCCGTGGGCCTTCTCAAAATGGATTTCTTAGGCTTAAGAAATTTGACAATAATTGAACAAGCACTAAAATTTGTACGACAAACCAAAGGAATTGAGATTGATATTCACAACGTGCCTCTTGATGATAAGGGCACTTACGAGCTAATTGCGGCCGGTAAGACAATTGGTGTCTTTCAGCTAGAATCACGTGGTATGAGGCAGCTGGCGATCGATTTGAAGCCGACTAAACTTTCGGATATTGCCGCTATGGTTGCGCTCTATCGACCTGGGCCGATGGATCTTATCCCCTCATTCTTGGGAGGTAAAAAAAATATCAAGTCAATTAAATACCTCCATGCGGATCTTAAACCAATTCTAGGTGAGACCTACGGAGTGCTTGTTTATCAGGAGCAAGTGATGGAAATTGCCAATCAAATTGCCGGTTTTACCATGTCAGAGGCTGATAATTTGAGAATGGCAATGGGAAAAAAGAAGAAATCGCTGATGCAAAAGGAAAAGGAAAAATTCTTAAAAAAAACTCAAGAGAGAGGTTATACCAAGGCGCTATCGGAGAAGATCTTTGGTTTTATTGAAAAATTTGTCGGTTATGGTTTTAACAAACCTCATTCGGCAAGCTACGGCCTGATTGCCTATTGGACCGGTTATATGAAAGCAAACTACCCAGTGGAATATATGACGGCGCTCTTGTCAGCAGAACTTCAGGGTTCGGCAGGATCGGCACGCGAGGTCAAGGTTTTTGCCGCTCTTGAGGAATGCCGAGCCATGAAGATAGCGGTCCAACCACCGGATATTAATAAATCCAGTGAGGATTTTAGCATTGAGAATGGGGGAATTCGATTTGGATTGTCAGCAGTCAAAAATGTCGGGCGAGCCGCCATTGAATCGATCCTTGAGGTGAGAAGTAAGAAAGGCTTTACTGGTTTTAAGGAATTTCTGACTCAGGTTGATCTAAGACGCGTAAATAAGAAAACAATTGAAAGCCTGATAAAATCCGGCGCTTTTGATCAATTTGGGACTCGAGCGGCGCTTTTGGTTTACTACTCGCAAATTCATGAGGAGGTGCAGAAGGGTAAGCTAGATCTCGCCGCTGGTCAAGTGGGTTTGTTTGCCGACTCAAGCTCCTCTATTATTATTGATGATATTCCTGATACGCCGGAATTTGATGAAGATGAAATAGTAGTCATTGAGAAGGAAGTATTTGGCTTCTCACTCTCCAGTAGCCCCTTGGCTAAATATAAGTCGGCGATTGAGTCAAAGATCTCAATAAAAATCGGTGAAATAGGCAGCGCTGATATTGGCAAGATCCATATCATCGGCGGTAGTATTTCCAAAGTTAAATTTATCACCACTAAAAAAAATAACAGTCGGATGGCTTTTGCGACAATTTATGATGAGACTGGTAGTATTGAGCTGGTGATATTTCCTAATCTTTTCAAAGAGACGATTTCCCTTTGGCAAGAAAGCACGCCAGTGCTACTTAAAGGTCGTATTGACGAAAAGGGGGCAGCAGTGGCGGTTATTGTTGACCGGGCGGTTGATCTATCTAAAGTTGCTCAAGCCAACTGAAAATGAAATATTTTAATTTAACCTCTGGAATGAAACTAGAGAATTTAGAGACAAAACCAGTGGTTAAAAAACAAGAAAATTCAATATTGACCCTTGCAAAATATTCTTCTGTCGGGTATTATTTATCAACTCCAATTTTTATTGGAGTTATTTTGGGTTGGTATTTAGACAAGCATTTAGGTAGCCACCCCAAAGGCATATTAATAAGCATTGTGGTCGGTACGATATTTAGTTTTTTAAATTTATTCAAGCTAACCAAAGAGAGCGGATAAAAGAATGTTGCATATCAATATTAAACCTGATGTGATCTTTCACCTCGCTTCCTTTCCCGTCTCAAACACCCTTCTTGCTAGCACCATTGTGGTAGTGCTTTTTTTATTTTTATCTCTATATGTCTCCCACACCGGTAGAAAGTCAACTCTTGCCTTTCTGATTCGATATATCTGTTTCAAACTTAATGATTTGATTAACTCGATTCTAAAAGATAAGACTAAAGAGTATTTCCCATTACTAGCGTCGCTATTTCTTTATATATTATTTTCAAATTGGCTGGGTTTAATTCCTCCAGTAGGGAGTTTGATCGTCGCTGATGTACACAGTCATGAGGTGCCACTGCTTAAGGGTAGCACTGCTGACCTAAATACGACGCTTGGTTTAGCAATTTTAGTGTTTGTCGTCTTGCAGATAAGCGGTATTAAATATCTTGGTTTAGGTGGATATGGTGGTAAATTCTTCAATTTCAAGAGTCCGATTGATTTTTTTACTGGAATATTAGAGCTTGTATCGGAGGTATCAAAAGTGATATCATTTGCTTTTCGACTATTCGGAAATATATTTGCCGGGGAGGTCTTGATTTTGGTAATGGTTTTTTTGATTCCGGTGTTGGCATCATTTCCTTTCTTAATGCTTGAGATATTTGTGGGTTTTATACAAGCGCTTGTTTTTATGATGTTAACCGCCGTATTTTTACAAGTCGCAACTACTGGGCATCATGAAGTATGAAGCTGGTAACATGAAGCACAATATTTCATGATTCATGTTTTAAGATTAATAATGCATATTATAAGTTTCATAAATTTTAGGAGGTGAAATTTTATGGATGTTGAAGCTGGTAAATTAATTGGTACCGCTCTTGCAATCGGGCTTGGTGCAATTGGTCCTGGTGTGGGAATTGGAATCATTGGGGGCAAGGCAGTTGAGGCGCTTGGAAGGAATCCTGAAGCTGAAGGACAAGTGCGAACTATGATGATTTTAGGAATTGCTTTTGCAGAGGCTGTCGCGATTTATGCTTTAGTTATAGCCCTTATTATTAAATTTACATAAAGGACATAAAATACGATACATGTAGTATGTATTACAAGTAAAAACTTGTATTTCGTACTACATATTACATATTACATTTTTATTTATGGAAGGATTAGGAATCGATATTAGACTAATGTTTGCTCAAATTATTAATTTTGGGCTATTTTTCTTTATTTTCAAGCGATTTATAGCGCCCTCATTTTATAAATTTATTGAGAATGAAAAGCTAAAGGAACAAGAAAAGGATCGATTACTCGCTGAGATGGAAAATAAGCATGCGGAAATTGATAAGAAAGGTAAGCAAATCATCAAAGAAGCCCATGATAATGCTAGCGTGATATTAGATGAGGCAAAAGAGGAGGCAAAGAAATTAAAAGAACAGACCTTGAGCGATGCCAAGAGTGAAATCAAACAACTCAAGGAAAAGCTGAATAAGCAATATGAAGAAGATAGCAATAGTTTAAAGAAGGATTTGAAAGAGAGTATTATTGTCTCAAGCACCAAGATGGTAGAGCTGGTTTTGCCTGATCTACTCGACAAAACAATGCAAAAAAAGTTGACCGAATCAATTGTTAAACATCTTTCCCAGAAGAAGCTATATGAAAATTGATGAAGTCGATGCCGCTCAACTCAAAAAAACTATTATCAAAAGTCTCCGTGACATCAAAAAGAAGCGTGTCGTCATAAAAAGCGCTTATAAACTTGATGATGAGGAGTTAAAGTTGTTCGTTGACCAGTTGCCTCAACTTAAAGATAAGGAATTGATCAACATAGTGCAACCATCATTGATCGGAGGCTTCATTATTGAGGACAGTGAGGGTGTTGTTGACTTGTCTCTTTTAAGTAGTCTAAATCAATTTAAGAATTAATAAATAACATGACACAAATCAATAAATTAGTTGAAGAAATACAAAATGAGCTGGCTGGCAAGAAGCCAAAAGTGATGAAGCGAAATGTCGGTTCAGTTTTGGAAGTAAAGGATGAGGTGGTTTTTATTGAGGGTTTGACCGGTATTTCCTATGGAGAGCTACTTGATTTCGGACAAGGCAGGATCGGTATGGTGATTGATATGACTGAAGAGCTTGTTGGCGCGATTATTTTTGGTGAATTTGAAAGCATCAAGGAAGGCACTCAAGTTACCGGAAAAGGGGAAATATTTTCAATACCAGTTGATGACTCTTATCTAGGTAGAGTGGTTGATGCCGTCGGTGCCCCACTTGACGACAGACCAGCGATTAAATCAAAAAAATCCGCTTTCATTGATTCAATCGCCCCAGGTGTTATTGAGCGTCGCCCGGTTGACACTCCGCTTCAAACTGGAATAAAAGCCATTGATGCCTTAATTCCAATCGGTCGGGGCCAAAGAGAGCTTATTATTGGAGACAGAAGAGTGGGCAAAACAACGATTGCGACTGATACAATTCTAGCTCAAGAAGGCACAGATGTCATTTGCATCTATTGTGCGATTGGGCAACGACGCGGTAGCACGGCCGGAATTGTCGATCTTTTTGAAAAAAGTGGCGCAGTTAAATATACAATTGTTGTTTCCGCTTCTTCATCGGATCCAGCGGCGATGCAATATATCGCGCCCTACACGGCGACGACTATTGGAGAGTATTTTATGAATCAGGGTCGCCATGTATTGATTATTTATGATGACTTGACAAAACATGCTTGGGCCTATCGCCAAGTGTCGCTTATTTTACGCCGCCCAGCAGGAAGAGAAGCTTATCCAGGAGATATTTTTTATCTTCATTCAAGGCTTTTGGAGCGTGCCTCGCAACTCAATGACAAAGCTGGAGGGGGATCTTTGACGGCACTGCCGATAATTGAAACCCAAGAAGGGGACTTGTCGGCTTATATTCCAACCAATGTCATCTCGATCACTGATGGTCAACTAGTGCTTGATTCAGACCTTTTCAATGCGGGAGTACGACCGGCAATAAACATTGGCGCCTCAGTCTCTCGTGTTGGTGGCGCGGCGCAGACCAAAGCAATCAAACAAGTCGCTGGAAAGCTAAAAATGGACTTAGCGCAATATCGAGAGTTAGCCGCTTTTGCTCAATTCGAGGGAGAGCTTGATGAAGCGACAAAAAAACAACTGGATCGCGGCTCAAGAATGACGACATTGATGAAGCAGAAAAAAAACAAGCCTTATCCGTTGTCTCATCAAGTGGTCTTGATTTGGGCAGGAGTTAATGGCTATTTGGATAGGCTCACTAACGAGGAGATTGGTCAATTTGAAGAAAAATACTTAAATCAAATGTCAGATCGTCATGAAGCAATACTATCGGCGATAGACAAGGAAAAGGTTCTTGATAAGGATGTAGAAAAAAAATTGCAAGTCGCGGTTGAAAGTTTTATGAATAGTCATTATCCAGTTGAGGCAAATAAATCATGAATTTTCGAAAAGTAAGCAAAAAAATTCGATCGATTAGCAATGTCGCCAAAATAACACGCGCTATGCAAATGGTGTCGGCGGTCAAGATGAGACGAAGTCAGCAAGCGGCAATTGCAGCGAGGCCTTATACTCAAAAGCTTGAAGAGGTTTTGTCTAGATTGCTTGCTGCCGGCTCGCTCACGCTATCTGAAATTCCCTATTTGAAACCGCAGTCAGGTGGTAAGACGCTAATTATTCTCGTTACTTCAAATAAAGGTCTATGTGGTGGGTTTAATTTCAATCTGTTTAAATTTATCATTAAATCTCAAGAATTAGAAAATTGTGATTTTATTGCCGTTGGCAACAAAGGCGCTCACTTTGCATCTCGGACAGCTCGCCAAATTGCTGATTTCGCGACCGAACCACTTATAGATAATGCAGGCGCTATTTTTGCCTCCGCTCGGGAAGCCTATTTTAGTGGTCAATATAGTCAAGTGAAGTTAGTTTACAATCGCTATTTATCAGCGATGTCTTTTACCCCGTATGAGGAAAGTTTTTTACCAGTGAATAATGTCGTTGACCTAACCGGAGAGTCTATTTCAGAGACGACCACTGCCTATACAATTGAGCCGCTAAGCGAAGCGATGATGATCTCAGTAATTGAAGATTTGTTAACCCAGAAAATAAGGTCGGCGATTCTTGATAGTCAGGCCGCTGAGCACTCAGCTAGGATGATGGCAATGAAAGCCGCGACAGACAATGCGGTTGAGTTAATTGGCAATCTAACCCTATATCGAAACAAATTGCGCCAAGCCAGTATTACCAGTGAGCTTTTGGAAATGACTGCAGCTCAAGAGTCTACGGCAGAAAAGAATTTTTAAGTTATAAATAATAAATATGATAACCGGTGAAATTATTTCAATAAGAGGAGTGGTCATAGATGTTCAATTTGCGCCTCAAGAAACTCCAAGAATTTATGAGGCGTTAAATGTGATGCAAGACAATAAAGAGACTTTGGTTCTTGAGACAGAGGCAATTATTGGTGACGGTCGAGTTCGCACTGTGGCCATGGGACAGACCTATGGACTGCGCCGTGGTATGACAGTTGAGGCTACCGGTAGACTAATTAGCGTTAAAGTTGGTAAACAGACCTTGGGTCGAATGTTTAATGTGCTCGGGGCTCCGATTGATGGCAAGCCAGCGCTCACTAATAAAGAAGAATACCCAATTCATCGAGCCGCCCCAACGCTTAAATCCCAGTCGACAGCTAAGGAAGTCTTTGAGACGGGTATTAAGGTAATTGATCTTTTGACCCCTTTTTTAAAGGGAGGCAAGATCGCCGTTTTTGGAGGTGCCGGAGTCGGTAAGACGGTGCTAATTCAGGAGTTAATTAGAAATGTTGCAACTGAGCACTCGGGCGTGTCGGTGTTTACTGGAGTCGGAGAGAGGACTCGTGAAGGCAATGACTTGTGGAATGAAATGAAAGAGAGCGGGGTTTTGCCAAAAACGGTCATGGTATTTGGTCAAATGAATGAACCCCCAGGTAACAGACTCCGTGTCGCTTTGACTGGAGTCACCATGGCAGAGTATTTTCGCGATGAAGCCGGACAGGATGTGCTACTATTTATCGACAACATGTTTCGTTTTGCTCAAGCTGGTTCAGAAGTGTCGGCACTAATGGGTCGAATTCCCTCTGCCGTTGGTTATCAGCCAACACTGGCGTCTGAGATGGCGGCACTTCAGGAAAGAATTACCTCAACCACCAAGGGTTCGATCACCTCAATGCAAGCGGTATATGTGCCAGCTGATGATTATACTGACCCGGCACCAGTAGCCACTTTTGCCCATCTAGACGCCTCAATTACACTAGAGCGAAGCCTCGCAGAACAAGCCATTTATCCGGCGATCGATCCTTTAACTTCGTCTTCGTCAGCACTTGACCCAGATGTTATTGGTGAGGAGCATTATCAGGTGGCCCAACAAGTACTTACCATTTTACAGCGTTATAAAGATCTGCAAGATATAATCGCCATTTTGGGAATTGAAGAGTTGTCTGATGAGGATCGAATTATAGTCAGTCGAGCCCGTCGAATTCAAAAATTCTTAACTCAGCCAATGTTTGTCGCCGAAGCCTTTACGGCCTTAGCCGGTAAATATGTGCCAAGAGAACAGACCGTAAAAGGATTTAAGGAAATTATTGACGGGCTCCACGATGATAAACCGGAAACCGCTTTTTATATGAAGGGTGGCATTGATGAGGTTAAATAAGACCGTCAAAAGTATAATATGGTAAAACTAAGCATTATTACCCCAATCGGTAAAGTATTTGATGATGAGGTCATCTCGGTGACTGCGCCTTCATCTGAGGGTGAAATTACCGTGTTGCCGCATCATGAGTCATTGTTTACTCAACTTAAGGAAGGGGTAGTTTTGGCTCGAACTGAGGAGGATGAAGAATATTTTTCAATTGGAGGTGGTTATCTTGAGACTGACGGCAAGCAAATCACCCTGTTAGTCTCACGCGCCATGGGTCAAAGGGAGCTGGATGAAGAGGTGGTCATTGCCGCTAAAAATAAAGCTCAACAAATGCTAAATAGCGCTCAATCTGATGAGGATAGGCATGAGGCAGTTATGCAACTTAGACGCTCGCTTATTGACCTTTCGCTTTTACAAAAAGTTAAGCGTCGTCGTAGCCCCCACAACGGTTGACATTCATTCGTTTCTTTGGTAATATAAGGTTTAGCTTTATGCAACAAAAAAGCGTAAACACTCTCTATTAAACTCCGTGCCTTGCTGCACGGCAAAAAAAGAGTGCAACAAGGCATCATTGGAGGACTTCTATTGTTTCTCCGAACAGCCACAATTCAAATATTAATCAAGCTAAAAGTGTATATTTTTTACACTTTTTGTTTGTTGCTAAAGTTTTTGGACTCGGATTTGAAATTGGGCTCGTAGCTTTCCGACGTTTTAATCGGAATGCCGACTTAAACGTCGGCACAGGTTGCCTGAATGAAATTGGGCCTGTAGCTCAGTTGGCTAGAGCGCCTCGTTTGCAACGAGGAGGTCAGGGGTTCGAATCCCCTCGGGTCCACCGTTTGTTGATTTGGCTGATAGGGTATGAGAGGCAGTCACAGTAAGCCTTTTGTGTTTCTTAGGCCAAAGACAAATAAAGCAGTACTATTGTTTGAATTTAAGCGAATAGACTGTTTTAATTGAACTTTGACAATTTGGGTCGCATCGAAAGATATATACACAAATGAAGAAATCTTCAATCTTGATTTGTGGGACATAAAAATTAAAGCAATTGGTGGATGCCTCGGTAGTTTGAGCCGAAGAAGGACGCTTGCATGAAAGCGATATCGTCGGTAAGTCTTCTAGCAGACATTATCAGCCGGCGGTTTCCGAATGGAGCAATCCCCCCTTGTGTAATCAAGGGGACCCTGACATTTATGTCGGGGGGGAGACCTGGTGAACTGAAACATCTAAGTAACCAGAGGAAAAGAAAATAATAATGATTCCGTCAGTAGCGGCGAGCGAACGCGGAAAAGCCTAAACTTCGATTTATCGGAGGGTTGCGGGGCTTGCGATATGGGATTGTGACTAGTTAGGAGAATGCCGTGGAAAAGGCAGCCAAAGATGGTGAAAGCCCAGTATCTGAAAATTAGTTGCACCCTAGCGAGTACCCAAGTACTACGAGACACGGAAAACCTTGTAGGAATCTGGGACGGTCATGTTCCAAGGCTAAATACTCAAACTGACCAATAGTGAACTAGTACCGTGAGGGAAAGGTGAAAAGTCCCCCGGCGAGGGGAGTGAAATAGAACCTGAAACCAGTTGCTATCAAACAGGTAGAGCATCTCGTTAGCACTCGACGCTCAAAGTAAAAATTAAAAAATAAAAGTGTTAAGATTCAGATTAAAGTTTAAAAATGAAGCTAATAATCTCAATTTTTCATTCTAAATTTTGCATTTTAAATTTGAACACCGAGTGTTGACGAGGTGTGATACCGTGCCTATTGAAGAATGAGCCAGTGAGTTTCCATTTTAGTGCGTTGCTTAAGCAAGTATAACTTGCGGAGGCGTAGCGAAAGCGAGTCTGAATAGGGCGTTTGTACTAAGTGGAAGACCCGAAACTGGGTGATCTAACCATGGTCAGGGTGAATCTCGAGTAAAATTGAGAGGAGGCCCGCACTCGTTGTCGGTGAAATGACATGAGATGAACTGTGGTTAGGGGTAAAATGCCAATCGAACCCAGAGATAGCTGGTTCTCCCCGAAATATATTTAGGTATAGCCTTTCTGTCGATAAAACATCTGGGGTAAAGCTACTGGATGATTGCACAAGCTTTTAGCGAGTGTGACCAACCAAACTCTGAATACAGTAATGTTTTGACAGGAGGAGTCAGACTTGCTCGGATAAGCGAGTATGGTCGAAAGGGAAACAGCCCTGACTCCCATCTAAGGTCTCTA
The DNA here is from genome assembly GCA_025449735.1 of Candidatus Microgenomates bacterium. GTDB lineage: Bacteria > Patescibacteriota > Microgenomatia > UBA1406 > HO2-37-13b > JANWIV01. The sequence goes on from JANWIV010000002.1 coordinate 225,626, forward strand.
AGTTGTTGTTAAGTGGGAAAGGATGTGAGGTTTCAACGACAGCCGGGAGGTTGGCTTAGAAGCAGCCACCCTTTAAAGAAAGCGTAACAGCTCACCGTAATAATCCCGATTTATCGGGAATGAAATCTTGCGCCGAAAATGATCGAGGCTAAAACAACACACCGAAGGTGGAGATGCTTGTCCTTTGGACAAGAAATTCGAAATAAGAATATCGAAATACGAAACAATACCAAAATTCTAATTTTCTAATGTTTAAAACATTTGGATTTTAGATATTTGAATTTGTTTTGAAATTTGGATTTAGAAATTCGAACTTCTTGTCCAGAGGACGAGTGTGGTAGGGGAGCGTCCCGTTTTCATTGAAGGTGAACCGTGAGGTTTGCTGGAGAGGACGGGAGTGAGAATGCTGGCATGAGTAGCGATTCTCCCGGTGAAAATCCGGGATGCCGAAAGCCCAAGGTTTTCTGCGCAACGTAAATCGGCGCAGAGTTAGTCGGATCTAACCGCGGCACGTTTGGTGCCGGGGGATGTACAAGCCGTTAATATTCGGCTACTGTTCTATCCGCGTTATTACCTCTATGGTGACGGAGTATGACTTGACGGAGCCTTCTATATGGGGGTTCAAGCAGTAAAAATTTAAACTAGAGCTGCAAATACAATTCCAGTCTTTGATTGGGAGAGTCTGATCAGTTATGTTTCCAGGAAAAGCCGTATGAGGGAGTTGATAGTATATCCGTACCGCAAACCGACACAGGTGGGCAGGTCGAGTAGACCGAGGCATACGAGCAATAGTGGTTTAAGGAATTCGGCAAATTAGCTGGGCGTACCTTTGGAAGATGCCCTCCCCGACGTAAAAATCGGGGTACAACAAAAGACTTTCATCTAACTGTTTAGCAAAAACATAGCTCCCTGCAAACCGGAAACGGGAAGTATAGGGGGTGATGCCTGTCCAGTGCCGGTAAGTTAAGAATTGAGGTTGACCTTATGTTTACATGAGAAAGGCTTTGATTTAAGCTCCGGTGAACGACAGCGGTAACTCTGACCGTTCTAAGGTAGCGTAGTCCCTTGTCGGGTAAGTTCCGACCTGCATGAATGGCTTCATAAGATGAAAACTGTCTTGAACCACTACTCGGCGAAATTGAAATGGCTGTGAAGATGCGGCCTTCTTGCACCAGGACAAAAAGACCCCGGGAGCTTTACTGAAACTTGACATTGATAAGGAGCGTTTAATTGTTTAGCGTAGGAGGGAGACTTCGGTCATCAATGAAACACCTCTCTTTAAACGTTTTGAGTCTAACCACCTATTAAAAATAGGAGAGACAGTGTGAGGTGGTCAGTTTAACTGGGGCGGTTTCCTGCAAAAAAGTAACGGAGGAGTACAAAGGTTGGCTAACTACGGATGGAAATCGTAGGTTTAGTATAAACGCATAAGCCAGCTTAACAGTGAGGCATACAAGCCGAGCTGATGCGAAAGCAGGTGTTAGTGATCCCCCGAACGGCTGTGATTGCCGTCGGGGCTTAACGGATAAAAGCTACCCCGGGGATAACAGGCTAGTCTCCCCTGAGAGTCCATATCGACGGGGAGGTTCGGCACCTCGATGTCGGCTCACCGCATCCTGGGGCCGTAGTTGGTCCCAAGGGTTGGTCTGTTCGCCCATTAAAGCGGTACGCGAGCTGGGTTCAGAACGTCGTAAGACAGTTCGGACTCTATCCGGTGCAAGCGTCTTGATTCTTGAGGGGGCCTTCTTCTAGTACGAGAGGACCGAAGAGGGGGAATCCCTAGTGTACCAGTTGTCACCAAATGGCATCGCTGGGTAGCTACATTCCCACGTGATAAGTACTGAAAGCATCTCAAGTACGAAGCATACCCCAAGATGAGGAATCTAAGTCTCCAGGCAGATGACCTGGTTGATAGGCAACAGGTGTAAGAGCAGTAATGCTTTTAGCCGAGTTGTACTAATGACATTCTATGTCCCACAAGTTGAGATTGAACACAACATGAAGCATGAAACATGAAACATGTAACATAAAACGTGAATCATAAATCATGCAGCATGTAGCATAAAAAGGCGGTAGGGGAAACTCTGCCGTTTTTTTGTGCCCACACTGTTAATTTGTTAGATACTTTACGTAACTCAGATAATGTCATTCTGAGGAGGAGCCAAGAGACGACTTGAGAATCTCATACAGTTTTTCTTTTACAATTTTTGGTGCTTCTTTCCCCCTCTGAATTATTGATGCGCGAAGTGAGAAATCTTTGATATTGACAATTTGAATTCTTGACATAAAAAGAGGTGTGAAAAATCCCATCTCAAAAATATCAATTTATCAAAATATCTTAAATCAAAAACTTCTCATTTCCCACATCGGTTATTTTTCAAGAATACTAAAGTTAGCAAAATGATTTATTTTATGGAATTAGAAATTAGAGCAATTAGGAATTCTAAAATGTTTCATGCTTCATGTGCCATGATTCATGCTGTATACTAACTAGCTATGAAGCTAATTATTGTCGAGTCCCCTACCAAAGCCAAGACTTTTTCCAAATATCTTGATAGCAAGGACTATCAAATTGAGGCCACCATGGGCCATATAAGAGACCTTCCGGAAAAAAAAACTGGTATTGATGAGGAGCATAATTTCAAACCGGATTATGTTTTATCAGAAAAAAAACAAAAAACCATCGATATCATAGTTAAAGCGGCGAAGCGCGCCGATACTATCATTCTTGCTACTGATGCCGATCGTGAGGGGGAAGCGATTTCTTATCATATTGCTTTTATCTTAGGTCACATTAAAGAAAAATGGCCAAAAGCGACGGTTTCTGAGGGTAATGTTAAGCGAATTGTTTTTCATGAAATTACCAAAAGCGCGATTTTAGAAGCGCTGAAAACACCCGGGAAATTAAACCTTAATCTAGTTGATGCCCAACAGGCAAGAAGAATATTGGATCGATTAGTCGGCTATAAATTGTCACCCTTGCTTTGGGGTAAAATTGGCAAGCGTTGGCTTTCTGCCGGTCGCGTGCAAACCGTCGCTTTGCGGTTTATTGTCGAGCGCGAGGCAGAGATCAAGGCATTCAAATCGATGTCTTTCTATCGAGGTTTGGGTCTTTTTGCTGATGAGCACAAAATTCAAGTCGAAGCCAAGCTAGTCGCTCAAGATAGTGAGTCATATGAAAAGAAAACTACCATCAAGCTATTTGATGGTGATTATACCTATGGTCAGACTAGAATTGATAAGGCTTTGTCTCAAAAAATTGAGCAGGAGTTAAAGGCCGATTCTTTTTCGGTCACTGACATTGAGGAGAGAGTCTACAAACGCACTCCACCACCGCCTTTTACCACCTCCACCTTGCAACAGCAGGCCGCGTCAAAACTGGGTTATTCCTCAAAAAACACCATGAGACTCGCTCAGCAGTTATATGAGCGCGGTCTGATTACCTATCACCGAACCGACTCGATTATTATGTCCGAGAAGTTTCTCAGTAAATGTCCAGACTATATTAAGAAAGCTTATGGGGATGAATATTTAGTTGAAAGCGCTCGTCGTTATTCTGGCAAATCGAAGCTAGCTCAAGAGGCCCATGAAGCAATAAGACCGACTCATCTAAAATCTTCAATTGAGATAAAAGGCAAGCTCACCACTCAACACCAAAAACTTTATGAACTAATTTTTAATCGCGCTATTGCCACTCAAATGAAGGAGGCGATTATGAAATCAGTTAAGCTGAAAATTGAAAGTGGCAAGAAATATCAATTTGAGTCCGGTTTTGAAGAGACAATGTTTGACGGCTATCTAGTCCTCTATAATCCTAAGAAAAAGCCACCAGTACCGGATATCAAAAAAGGCTCCAAACTTGATTTAGCGACTATCAATTTTGAGGAAGCGGCTACTGAACCACCACCAAGATATAATGAAGGCTCTTTGATTCGCACCCTGGAGCGCGCTGGTATTGGTCGACCATCGACCTATGCGCCGACAATTAGCACTATTCAGGAGCGGCAGTATGTGGAGAAAATAGAAGCTCGATTCCATCCGACTATTTTGGGAATAGCGGTTTGTGATTATTTGGTGTCGGAATTCGACAAATTGTTTGAAATTGACTTTACTGCCAAGCTTGAAGATGATCTTGACAACATTGCTCATGGCAAAGAAGATATGGTTGCGGTCATTAGGGGAGTCTATGATCCGATGATGAAAACATTGGAAAAAGCCAAAACAAAAAAGGGTCATATTAATGTGCAGGAGACACTTGACGAAAAATGCCCTGAAAGCGGTCATCCCTTACTGATGCGATTCTCTCGCCATGGTAAATTTATCGGCTGCTCAGGTTGGCCCGATTGCAAATACACCCGGTCTTTTGTCGAAAAAGTCGGTAAACAATGCCCGAAATGCAAGGTTGGCGAGGTTATAGTGAAGTTAACGAAGCGGCGTCGCAAATTTTTCGGTTGCAGTCGTTATCCCGAATGCGACTTTGCCGCTTGGCGGGAGAATCAGATTGATACCTGGACACCAGAGCAAGATGCGAAAATGAAAGAAGCTTACGAAAAATCAAAAGCAAAGAAAACCGCAGAAAAAAAACCTGAATAATTCAAGAAGTACGCAACTGTGCTAGCCCCTCAACTGGCTCATCAAAAGAGCAAGAGCCGATTGAATGAAGAGTGGTTCTACTGCGACCAAGACTGCCTCGATGAATAAATTGACCATTCCAACTAATCCCTGAGTCGCCAATTTTAAATGCACCGACATTTTCTTCCTGTAGAACTTGTTCCACTAATGAGGGATCAATTTTACCTCGAGTGACTTCCTCGGCCAAAATTGAAGCGATCAAGACATTTAAATATCCTGATTCCTTTATTTCTCTTCTTTGCCCGTTCAGATCTATTTCTGACACGGTGTGTGCTAGTAACCCATGAAGCCTCCCGGTCAGTTTATAACCTAGTCCTAGTTCAGTGGATTTAATCATAAAATCAGCTGTCTGTTTAGAGGAAGGTGGTGTAGGCCCACCGGTTCTAAATTTAGCAAAAAACCAACTACTTCTATATCTTGAAATTTCATTCAAGATTTCGAATGTATTTCTATCGCTTGGTACCTCAATATAAAATGCGTCTAGGTTAATGCGCTCCTCCCTATCGAAAGAAAATAACTCTCTATGAATCAATTCTACTTCTTCTGCTGATGTTGCAGGTATCTCAACTGTATTTATAAATGCATTCACTGGTCTATCCGTATTAAAACTAATTACATTTTCGACCCCGTTGCTAAATAAATTTGCATTTTGTACCGGGCCGGTTGGGATTAGTGCACTTATTTGAAATGAATCAACAATAGCCGCTTGGTTTACTAAGACATCGAGGTCAGATTCTAATTCTCCCGTTTTTGGATTATTGTATACCGACCGTTGTACCAGTCTTCCGAGCATGAGTTTATAATCTCCTGTTGAATACTGCGCATAGTTTTCGACAACTTTAATTGGATCAGTGCTAGCTGGTGGTGCAAAACCAGTATAATCAATGTAGTCTCTGAATCCCTGTCTTAATGAAGATGGCAATTCATTAAATTTTGGAATTTCTTGATCAACTTTTCCATGTGTAGAATTATCTGGGTCTATCGGAAATTCAGGGTACGACATAAATCGAAGTAATTATACATTACACAGATCTGATGTCAAATGGACCGTGACTATCAGGGCAAGTCGCTTAACAGAATGAGCAATTAATTTGACAGGTTCGAAAAAAACTATTACTTATGTGATTTTTTAAATTGCACTATTTTTCTTATAATATATTTCGGTCGTCTTTTTACTTCAAGAAAAATTTTCGCCATATACTCGGCCATTACACTAAATGCCAAAAGCTGTATACCGCCTAAAAATAGCGATAAGACAAATAGTGTCGGAATTCCACGTGGTGAATCAGGGTTAAAAATATATATTATGATGAAGACTACTATTGACAAGAATGAGGCTATCATAACCAAAAAAGCAAGTTGTGACATCCAAGTAAGCGGTTTGAATGAGAAATTGACAATAATTGTTTTTGCCCACCATAAACCTGACAGAAAATTTTCATTAGAATGACCGTGCTCCCGCGCACGTCTTATATAAGGGACACCGATCTGCCTAAAACCGACAAACGCACGCAAACAGCGTATATAATAATCATATTCTTCAATCTGTAATAGCTCCGTTACTACTTTTTTATCCATCAAAGAAAAGTCACCCGCATTCAAAGGAATTTGAATATAAGCAAGTTTATTCAACGCATAATAAAAACCTCGATAAAAAAAATTCATTACTAGTCCGTATCCTTTACGTTTATTGCGAATACCATATACCACATCATATCCTGCTTTCCATTTTTTAATAAACTGAGGAATTAACTCTGGAGGATCTTGAATGTCACCATGAAGCAAAACTGCTGCTTGGCCTTTCATATTTTTAAGTCCAGCCAAAAAACTCGGTTGCGGAGAACCAAAATTACGACTCATAAAAATAACCCTTACACAGGTGTCTTTCTTAGCTAGTCGGTTAAATATTTTCTCTGAGTCATCTGTTGAATTATTGTCGACAAAAATCAAATCAAGATCATAGCCGTTCAAATTTCGAAAAACTTCCTTTATGCGCTCAAATATTGGAATAATGCTTTCTGACTCGTTATAACAAGCCACAATGACTGATATTTTACTTTTTGTTGAATTCATAGATTGGCATTATAATCAAATTGTCAAAACTTTGTCAGATATAGCAATAAGTTCTTTAGAGGGAGCAATTAGCCTTCATACTTCATTCTTGAGTATTCTTTTACTTTCCTGTTAAATCTGAATCCTATTTTTTCATAAAATTGAATGGCATGCGACATATCGGGATGTATCAGGAGATATATATTTTTCGTGCCAAACTTTTTTGATAAAGTAATCATAAACTTCATAGCCGCAGTCATAGAGCCGTCTGACTTTCCTTCTCCCCGTATAACCATACCGATATAACAGTCGTTCCCCCCAATTTTATCAAACCCAAGCTGTCCGATATATTCATCATTTTTAATAACAAAAAAGTATAGCTTTTTTGGGTCATTGATAATTTTATTTATCCAAATCTTCGTGCCTTTATAGGTTACCTTAAAGGTTTCACGCCATACTTGCTGGACACTTTTTCGCCACTTAGCAAGTAGTCTGATTTCTTTTGGAGTAATACCGCTATCGATTGGCTTGTATGTCAACATACCAACTCAATCAATTTTTTACATACAAAATCAACGTCCTTTTTGGTTATATCCAGAGCCGAGGGAAGGTTAAAGCCGAAGTGCATAATCTCTGTAGCGACCGGATTCCTGTATTGCGCTTTATACATAGGAAACAAACTCATACGGGGAAAAGCGGCACGGGCATGAATATTATATTTTTTGAGCTTTTGAATGAGTTCATCTCTCCCAATTTTATCTGTTTTAAGTAGTGCGGTAGGATAAGCATAATTCCATCGCGTACCTTTCCTTTCTTCAAGAAGCCTAATTTCGGGAATATTCAGTCCTTCTTTGTACCACGCATATATGGAGCGTTTTTTGGCAACTAATTCTTCAATTCTTTCAACCTGGGCACGTGCCAGTGCGGCAACAACATTTGCCATTGAATATTGGTATCCCAATTCGTCACACCAAAAGGTAGCTTTGCTGTCAGTACGACCCATACTCGATAGTAACACTGCCCGTTCATAATATTTTTTATTGTTAGTTAAAAACATACCCCCTTCACCTGCAACCGCAATTTTTGCTCCATGAAATGAAATGCAACCGACGTCGCCAAAGCTGCCGACTTTTTTGCCCTTATATAAAGAGCCCAGCGCCGGAGCCGCGTCTTCAATAACTTTCAGTTTATGTCGCTTAGCGATTTTCATAATTTTATCCATATCGCAAGGGTTGCCGTACGAATGAACGATCATTATGCCCTTAGTTTTTTTAGTGATCGCTTTTTCTATAGCCTTGGGGTCAATGCACCACGAGTCGGGTTCCACGTCAACGAAAACAGGTGTGGCCCCCGTATAGGCGATTACATGCGCAGTCGCCGCCCAGGAAAAATCAGTCACGATTACTTCGTCCCCCTTTTGAAATTCGCAAACTAAACAGGCTAGATGCATCGACTGGGTGGCACAGAAACCGGCAAGTGCGTACTTAACTCCGATATATTTAGCAATGGTTTTTTCAAGCGCGATGACATCCTTGTTAAATTTCGTGTACCAGCCGTTCTTAACCGCATCGGTTACATAATTAATTTCTTTGTTAGTAATTGAGCAGCCGGCAAATGCGATTTTTTTCATATTTTTTAAAATTCGTTTAATGGTTTGTTATTATATACAAACGAGTGAACTAAGTTGTTGAAATAAAATTTTCGTCTTATTGTAGCACATGTATACCCTCTCAACTGCGAGATTAGTATGAGATAAAAACGTACCCAATTTTAACTATTAAGTATTCTAACATCCCACTTGCTTAGTACCGATTCGGATACGCGGGTTCGGGTAAAGCATTCAATCGTAATGACTGATAATCAATCCAATAAATAAAATCTAATTCAATTGGGACTCGCAGTACGCTACCTGTTTTTGATCTTCTAAGCAGAGTAAAATCTGCATTGGGGATGGTTACAACGGATTTAGTTCTCACATTTCCTTTACTATCAAGCGAAATCTTGTTAAAACTAATATTTGAGTTTGGGTCAAGGTCTCCCAAAATGAAAATATCCAGACTTTTTGTTTTTACTGCGGTTTTCATAAATTTCGGGTCTGTTTGAAAATCTAAGACCTTAGATATAACAACATAGCCTTTACTAGTTGAGTCAGACCAATATCGGAAAAAGAATACCGGTCCCTTGTCCATATAATATTTCTCAGATGCTCCTATCGGAGGAATAGATTTTGATTTAATGACACCTTGGTACCAAGTGACGATTCCTTTTGAGTTTATAGCAAATATTTCACGGTTGGTTAGCGAGTATATAAAAAAAGGGTAATCGAGTGATAGACCGTCGTCTGTCTCCATCACGAGTGTCGCGTTTATCGGCACCTGATTAAACAATCCATTTTTTGCAGAGACCTCTACAACATTACGAGGATACCAATATATTCTGTTAATCTGTTCAACTATAACACGGTTATTTTGTAGGTTTACTAATAAAGTAGTACTCAACAATGCCGCTAAACAAAATACTAATATACGCTTGACATTTTTAGGTCGTATATATTGACTTATATATGAGGTAATACTAACCAAAAATAAACACACCCCAAAATATTGAATATAGACAGGTAAGTATCCTATTCCAAAGACAAGTAAATATTGAAACGTACCGGAAAGCCCGATCATTAAACTAGGAAGAATAAAAAGTAGCAACCCAAATATAAGTAATCGCTTTCTCGACTCTTTATTAAGTTTAGCTTTTGTTATTAGATAAAAAAAACAAATTAAAAACAGACCGACTACGACTAAATCCGGAGGTTGCATATGTGAAAGTCTGTACTGCCTCGTTTGAGGAAGCACCTGCTGAGGATTGCTATGATCATAGCTAAGGGGAAAAGCGGCATATAATTGCTTTAACGTTGTCCAAAAATACTTATTAGGCACAAAGTGAATTTGATATGTTTCAACAGTTTGAGCGCCAAATTTGATTCTCTCGTTCATACTGCCTATGACAGCAATGCTTAAACATGCGCCAAATAATATCCCGTAACGTAGAACATCTCTTAAATTTCGACGCCGAATGAAAATAATACTAATATGAAGCAGTATAAATGCATAAGTAATTTCATATGTTAAGACGGAGATCAAATAAATAATCGCTGAAAGCAAAAGAAACCTCCACTTATCGGTCTCAAGAAAAATATCCAAAAGTATTAGAGACATCAATGTAAGCGATAAAGTTACAGGCATCAGGGCAGAACCATATAAAATCGGATCATAAAAAAATCTGAATTGAAAAAATGCCGGCATGATAGCGCAAGTGAGTAATGCAAGATGTTGATTGCCTGAAATTCTTTTAACAAAATGGTAAAACAAGAAAATACTGAAAAGTATTAGGCAAAGCACGATGCTTTTGTAAGTTACAACGTTCGGCACTATAGTAAAAAGTATAAATGCATAGCCTGCCAAAGGGAAAAACCGTCCAGGAACTTTGCCTCCTCCCATCAAATCACCTTTTATTTTTTCAAGTAATGACACATCGTTCATTTTAGCGACATACAAAGAAAGTGAGGCGGATGTCTCGTCGGCGTACCAACCACTGGAAAGAAGCGGCTTAAGGTATAAGGCAGTTATCAAAATAACAGCAAAAAGCAGAGAGTAAGTGTATAACTTAGTCGGCGATTTTTCTTGATTCTTTATCCAGCGATATTTTTGACTGATCTTTTTTTTTAAAATTTTCTTTAAAAATTCCATTCTTTTGAGTAATATAATTCTTATTTTGTTAATTAAATCATACCCTTTAACAGATATTATACATATTCAAATATTGAACATTTAAATATAATTGCATTTGTAAATAATATTTGCTATATTTTCCCAATGAGCAAAGCTGAGCAGATGCCAGTAATTGACAACAGCGATTTTGCGGTTAACCAAAGAACAGAAGCCGTCCTCCAAGAATATCGCGCACTTGCTAACCATCCTGCTTTGCAACCTTTAATTATTGAAGCCTTTTCTTATGGCTCAAGGCAAATCAACATTAAATTAGGAGTATTAAATTATCGACTTGAATTTGGCAAGATTGTTGATCGCGGCGGTGGTCTACTTTCATTGCAGATTGAATCTGAGGAATCATATGAAGCCGCTGAGATTGCTGTGAGACAGCAACTACTAACGCAAAGTATAGATGATTTTGACGGCTTCTCAATTCCAATGGACTCAAATGTAAGAAGATATGATTCAGTTTATGTAAAAGTTAGTGGACTTTATGAAAGTGAGGAAACAGACAAAAATCTGGCAGAACTTGATCAACTTGATCAAATTAGTAATTTGGCGAGTCGGTTTAAAACCGCTTTAGACAAATTTCATCAAGAAATTCTAATTGAGTCTGCACCCGGGGTGGCAACATAAGCAATACCACATAGCTAATTTTTTTTACATATGTTATTTGAACAAGAATTAGCAACCAGGTGTAAGTTAAATTCTACCCCCAGTAATAGTTTGATGTAGTTCTAACCATTTGTCTAGACAAATAGGCGAAAGTAGATTAAAAGACGTCAGACATTAAAATTAAATTGACAGGGTAAATAATATTTGCTATATTGCTTTTATGACAGAGACAAATACTCATACTGAAGCTGAAACTCTAACAGCGGATTCTGCCTTGTCTCGATTAAAAAGCTTAACGTTAAGTGATAACCTATTAGATCAATTTCAGGAGAATTGCTTAAATGGGGTTACTGCAGTAAGATTGGAAACCGAAGATAACAGTTATGATATTATATGGTTTGATGGTGGGGCAACCTTTGTATCTTGCAATAAGGATGCTGATAACCAGTATAAAAAATTGTTAAATGTTTATAGAAAGTTTGAGCACGGCAACTTAATTCATGACGGTGAAACTGTTGTGCCATTTATGGTGAATGAAATAAGCTCAAGAGTATATTATACTGAATATAGACATACTCCATACGTTCCAATTAAGGTGGAAGAATGGCAGTCGACACCAATGACTCTTCTATCAGAATTTGAAGAATCACTAAAGGCTCTATCTCAACAATCTGAATTAGAGTCACTTGAGCCAATGAAATCACCGAAGTTTCATAGCGGCGTGCCTCATAGTTAATTTATAGACATATTGATTTAAAAAAGAATCAGTGTCTAGGTTTAAGTTCAAATCTGTCCAGATGGCTGCCTTCTCTCTTGACTTAACAAGAGGAGTTTGATAAAGTACCGTTAAATAAAATGTTAGTAGAAAGTAGAGAATCAGTACAAGAATCCTTATCTCAAGAAAAGCTTGATTATTACACGAGACTTAGAAGAGAAGTCATTGAATCAAATGTCATTCCCGATATTGCCAGCGTTTCATCATGGTTACAATATCAAGAACCTCGAATTAAGGGAGCTAAACCAAGAGAAAATCTCCCCGATTCAGTACAAGTAGCAAATTTGCTTGATAGATTGAGCGAAATGTTACTAAATAGACTTGATACAGTAGAGAAGGATGCTATTTTTGGTAGTGTCCATTTAGGCTTGTATAGTAGCAACTATTTACATAGAGGGAAAATGAAACCATATATGCCTCAGTTTAATGGCATATCTCGAGATATCTTTGATAATGCCGCGTCAAAGTTTCTTACTAGTCTTCAAGGAGAAGTTCCATTAAAATTTGATTATGCTTGGGACGATATTGTGGCAATCTATGAGGCCATGGGTAAACCTTTACCCAAACTTCCAGAGGAATTAATATGGGTTGATGATCCTGATGGTGGTTGCATTAATGATTCTGTAAGCGTCACTTTACCAACAAAAGCACCATTCACTTTCGTATCTTATAGGTACAAGCTTGACCAATATGGAAAGCTCGAGCTGCCATCGGTTAAAGAGTCAGACCCGAAAAATGTCTCACTTCAACTTATTAGGCTTGATTCTTTATATCCTCAAGCTCCATATCAACGCTCAATCCGCTTTCCAGGATTTAAACAAGGATGAATAGTTATGTAATTCTAATTTCATATGCGTGCTGTAAGTTCAATTCCACCCCAGAGGTGTACCACGATAATTTATAGTCTTGACATATTTATAACCATTTGTCTAGACAAATGGACGGAACTATATCAAAAGATTGCAGAAAAAATAATAGTGCATTAAATTTCACCATGATTTCGAATTATATAGACTATCACTGACTGTTATATTATCGACAACCGATAAAAATGATTTAATTATGATCGAATGTTTAAACAATCGATCATAAATGCATCAAAAGACATCGGAAATTTAAATTAAATTGACAGGATAAATAATATTTGCTATATATGAGTCATGATTGAAGCAGTTGACGTCGACTCCGGTTTAGAAAACAGAATCCAAGATGTTAATTCAAGGACAGAAGAAGTTGCAGATCAATTCCGTGATCTTGCGAAACACCCACAGTTGCTACCTTCTGCCGCTGAGGCATTTACAAGAGGTCTTAATTTTATTGAGTTTCCCGTTGGTCTTGATACCTGCCGGCTAGGCTTTGGTTCAGCTAGTAGCATTAATAGCATGCTTGTCCAAGTTCACCTTTTCTCTGAAGATTTTACTAATGAAGAACATGCTGACATCGAGGTTGACCGTGAGAGGCGATCTAGCAGTTCGGATGAAGATGATGAAGAGGACGACGAAGAAGGGGATTTTAGTTATGTGGTTACTGATGAGAGTAAAAGAAAATATTCTACTCACTACACAATTAATGGTCATCCATGGCTTAGTGGAATGAACGACGAAAATCTAGCCGAGCTAGATGTCCTTGAGCAAATCAGTGATTTTGGAACGAGAATAAAAGCTTCACTTGATGCTCAGCAAAATATTCCTAGTGGTCTGCCACATGGTTGAAATAAAAAATAACCTCTCCATCCTCAACCTCTGAGTAGTAATTTCCTACACAAGGGTAGAAGATGGAGAACAAAAGCGGACACGCTCATTTGAGTCTGGCATGCAAAGGCGCCAGCCCTTAAGCGTTATCGCTATACTTGTTCTCCATCTGCCACGACTTCGTTATTTCAGTTTGAGCAGACTCGAGTTGTCGTCTCATAGACAACGCCTAATTGACGATCAACTTGTCCGAGTGTTGCCAATCTGGCAACGTCTTATCCAGCCCCCATACCAAATTGAGCCATCTTAAGGTGCTTATGATATACCAGCTCGGGTCAAATTGATACCATCTCAGGCCATGGCGTGGTGACGTAGGAAAAGCATGATGGTTATTGTGCCATCCTTCACCGAAGCTTAGGAGGGCTACAATCAAGTGATTTCGGCTCTGATCATCAGTGCTAAATTGCCTTGAGCCAAACATGTGACAGATAGAGTTGACGCTCCACGTGACGTGGTTGGTGACTCCGTAGCGTACCAGGCCACCCCAGACAAAAGCCCACCAAGCTGAAGACCAACTCCAGGTGGCTGAGTCTGACCAAAACCCTGAGAGGCCGCCGATAGTTGCCGGGAGAACTAAGCTGAGTACAACCCAGAATGCAAAGGTTCTCTCAAACCAACGAGCCATTTTGTCTGTATGCATGAAATGAGCTCGTAGTTCATAGACTCGGTCGCTGTAGTTGGTAAATAGCCAACCACAATGAGCGTGAATAAAGCCTTGCAAAGGGCTATGAGGGTCACCTTCTTTGTCAGAGAGTTCGTGATGTACGGCGTGAACCGCTTTCCATGTCAAAGCGCCACCTTCCATCGCCATTGAACCTAAAGCGTAGAAAACGAAGCGGACGGAAGAGAAACATTGGAAGCCTTTATGGGTAAGTAGGCGGTGGTATCCAATGGTAACCCCCAACCCCGTGAGAAGCCAAAGCCCAAGAAGCAGAGCAATATCGAGTATAGTCACATATCGCTCCCAAGTGCTGAAAATGGCAAATATTAAGCCAAGAATTGGGCAGATGATAAAGATGAGCATTGCTACTTTGTGTTTGACATTGGTTTCGGAGACTGTAGAGTTTATCGTCTTTTTCGATGTGACCATTATGATGGTCCTTTCTTTATTTTGAAGTCGTGGTGTCAATGAGCTACCGTCGATTATATCAGATCAAATATTTCAATATATTTTAAATACAATTGAAATGCAGTCGATGTCAAGTTATAATTGAACATGCCCAAGTATATATTTGTTTCCGGAGGGGTTATATCCGGCCTCGGTAAAGGCATTACCGCCGCCTCCATTGCTCTACTCCTAAAATCAGCCGGTTATCGAGTCACTCCAATTAAGTGCGAAAACTATCTAAACATTGATGCTGGTACCATAAACCCGATTGAGCATGGTGATCCTTTTCTTTGTGAGGATGGTACCGAAGCTGATATGGATATCGGTACTTATGAAAAATTCTTAGGCCAAGATATGACAAGAGTCAATTTTGTCACCATGGGTCAAATTTATAAAAAGGTAATTGATAAAGAGAGGCAATTTGAATATGGCGGTGAGGATGTGCAGGAAGTAATTCATATCACAGGTGAGATCATTGATCGAATCAATATTGCGGTCAAGGAGGCGAACGCGGAAATTGCCGTCATTGAACTAGGTGGCACTGCTGGGGAATATCAGAATATTCTATATTATGAAGCCAATAGAATCCTAGCTTTTCGTCACCCGGGAGATGTGCTTCATGTCCATGTCAGTTATGTACCGACTCCGGCCCATTTGGGTGAACCTAAGACCAAACCTGCTCAGCTATCAGTACGAACCGTCAATTCCCTCGGCATTCAACCTGATATGCTGATTGCTCGCTCAGAACGCCCACTTGATAAAAGACGCTTGGATCGGTTAGCCCTGTTTTGCAATATTGCCCCACAGGATGTCTTTACGAGCCATAATGCCGATTCTGTCTACGAGGTACCACTTATTCTTGAAGCGCAAAATTTAACGAGCCGACTTGAAAAAAAATTATCACTAACTCAAAAAGCGCCTAAGCTCAATGAGTGGAAGAAACTAGTGACGCAAACACTGGCAAAGAAAAAGAAGACAGTCTCAATTGCTATTGTTGGCAAGTATTTCAGCACCGGAGAATATCAATTGCGCGATTCATACGCGGCTCTTTTTGATGCACTTGATCATGCCGCGGTTGCGCAAAATGTCAATCTGGAATTGAAGTGGGTTGATGCTGAGAAAGTCGAGAAGCAGGGTATTGAAAAATTTATTGATAAGAACAGAATTTGTGGCATAATCGTACCTATCGGTTGGGGGCCGCGAGGAGCAGAAGGGATGATTACCGCGGCGTCATATGCCCGGGTCAACAAGATTCCATACCTTGGGCTATGCTACGGTATGCAGCTAGGAAGCATAGCTTTTGCCAGAGATGTCCTAGGTTTATCAAAAGCCAATACAGTTGAAAATTTACCCAAAGGTGAAGAACCAGTGATCCATTTGATGCCAGCTCAAGCGAAGTTTATGAAACGTCGGGCCTATGGTGGCACCATGCGCCTCGGTGGTTGGGAAGCAATTGTCAAGCGTGGCACTCGCGCCTGGAGAATTTATGACAAATATAATGGCTTTATTAATAAAAAAGAAGGCCTAACGAGTGAACGACATCGGCATCGTTATGAGTTTAATGACAAGTATTCAGCCATGTTTGAAAAAGCTGGGGGTATAATTTCCGCTCGTTCAAAAGTTGAGGGTTTGGCCGAGATAATAGAACTTGACACCAAAATCCACCCCTTTTATCTCGGCACCCAAGGGCATCCAGAATATAAAAGCCGACCTCTCTCCCCACATCCGATTTTTCTTGAGTTCATTGAAGCTTGTACTATGATCTAATTATTGATATAATTAAACTACATGAAGTATATATCATGAATCGTGAAGCATTATAATCCAGATAATGTTTCAGGCTTCAAGTTACCTGTTTCATGAATAAATATGGCTAATTCACTTAAATTCAACGAAACAATAATCAATGTCGGTGACACGATTCGTGTCTCATATGCTTTCAACGAAAAAGGCAAGGAAAAGACCCAGGACTTTGAAGGTATTGTGCTGAGAATAAGAGGTATGGGAGTTGGCAAAAGCTTCACTGTACGTCGGATGACTCGAAGCAAGATTGGGGTCGAGCGAATTTTCCCAGTCTTATCACCATTTATCAAAGCAATCACAATCATGCGTAAATCAAAGACAAGAAAAGCGGGAGCACGATTTATTCGTAATAAATCAGATAAAGAGATCAGAGAAAGATTGTATACTTAAACCTAATATATGAATGTGGGAGCACTTGGTGAACACCTTGCTCGTCAATATCTTCAAGAAAAAGACTATTCATTCGTAACCTCAAATTTTCGCACACGGGCTGGTGAAATTGATCTTATCTTCAAACAAGGCAATACTTATATATTCGTCGAAGTCAAAACGCGCTTATCTGATCGATTAGGTAAGCCCTACGAAGCGGTTGGTTTTCATAAAAAGCTTCGTATGAAGCGCGCTATTGATTATTATTTGTTAACTAATAAAATCGGTCAATCCCCGTTGCGAGTTGATATCGTGTCGATTTTATTGCATAGTAATGGACAAATATCAGATCTTAAACATTTTGAAAACATTGAGATAGATTAAATTTGTCATATTTTGGGAAGGAGGTGAAAATAAATGGTAATATTTGACTCAATTTCCGCAATCACAACCTCAGCTCTAGATAGTTTTGTCACCTATATTCCTCATTTAATTGGAGGAATAATTATTCTTGCAATTGGGGTGATTTTATCTCAGATTGCAAGGAGACTACTATCTTCTGTCTTTGGTTTCTTTAAGCTGGATTCAATGATTGCTGATGCCAAGCTCGGGTCAGCTCGCGAGGTGAAAATTTGGCAGGAGACGATTACCGAAATCACCGTTTGGGCGATTGTCATTTTGTTTCTTATCCCCGCAGCAGAAGCTTGGGGCTTGACACAAGTGACAGTAGTCTTGAATCGATTGTTGTTTTTCATCCCTAACCTGCTGATTGCAGTAATCATTGCTTTTATCGGAATGGTCCTAGCTGGGCTAGCGAGCGACATTATTCGCTCTAGTGTCCGTAGTGTCGGCTCAAACTCAGCAAACACCTTGGCAACAATCACCAAGGGTGCAGTACTATTTTTTACGGCGCTCGTGGTATTGAACCAACTTGGTGTCGCTCAGGACCTGGTGAGAATACTTTTCACTGGAATTGTTGCGATGCTAGCGATTGCTGGTGGACTAGCTTTTGGCCTTGGTGGCCAAACTTTAGCTCGAGAAATACTTGACGAGCTAAAAAAGAGCGTTAAGTAAGTCCGTCCTTGTAAGTAATGTCGGGGGTTGGATGAAAACAAGCCAATCCCCGACCGGAATAGTGATTATTTATATTTATATAATAAAAAAAATGCCTACACTATGTGAAGGAATTCGTTGTTATCGTGAGGTTGGCCCTGGTGGCCTTCGAGTTAATTATGAAGAATTAGAACATCTTAAATCAGACCGCAAGCGATATCTAACTGGTCAGAAACAATGGCCAGTCGAAAGTACTCAGGTGTTAAGAGGTACACCAGCCCAAATCGATGAGTGGAAACAAGCACTCGATCCAGAGCTTCATCCCGATTTGAATCTACCAGGGGATGAAGGAATAGTCTATTAAGATTTGTATATAGTGTAAGTTAGCTTCATACTTAAAGAGGTTATAATTAAATAATGATCAATCCGGCACCAAATCTAGAAAGATCTTGGCTAGAAGCAGAACTAAATCCTTCTTCAACTTCTAAAATTAATTCCAAAAAAGTGATTGTATTTCAAAAAGAATTAGCCGATATTTGCAACATGCACATTTTCTGTGGACCAATGGTGGTTTCACCTGATGAGGATGATTCATTATACGTATACAAAACAAACCAAAAGTTTAAGCCGAGGGATTGGAATGCATATGCCTGGTGGACAAGAAAAGACGCTTCAAATGTGTTGACAATCCTTGATCATTCACATGAGTCATTTTATTATTACCCAGAGCACAACTTGATCGACATATCAATTGCAACATGCAACACCTATGACCTTCAAAAAGTTTTGAATTATATTTATGCTTTTTGGAATCCGACACAGGGCATAAGATATGCCTTTTTACATCCAAATAATGCCACTACAAAATGGCAGTTATTTAAAAAGACGAACGTTTAAACATTAAAGCGCAACTAATGCTTGGCGCTCGACATTATTCTTCTTGAGGTATTATCTTGCTACAATACTATAATAACTTCCGACCATATGTAGAGGTTTGATAACCGAAGCTAAAAACAAGGATAGTGACCCCAGTGGGATTCCCTTCATCTTGTTTGCACTGAGTAAGCGAAAGCGAATCGAAGAGTGACCCCGACGGGATCCTCCTTCGTTAAAACTTCGGCGGACAAGTATCCCGCTTAATCTTTATCCTTCTCCAAAACTACGGCTTTACTGAAAAATCGTTTTTCATAAATACCCAACCTGATCCTAACTTAAGATATTGTTCAAATGATACAGCTTGAGATTTGTTCTTAAACGCGCAGTACCACTCAAGCTCATAGTTTAGATTTGATTTTGTAGATAGCACCTTACCTGAATTATGTTTTTTAAAGCGATTTTTCAGATCGGGAGCTGATCCGATGTAGTATCGACCTGTTACAAAATTTCTGAGAATATATGTGTAATACATAGGCTTGCTAGCCGTAGCCTTGGCGAAGGATAGTGACCCCAGCGGGATTCGAACCCGCGATCTTCAGGATGAAAGCCTGACGTCCTAGGCCACTAGACGATGGGGCCAAATAATTTTTCAAGTCGCGCTCTTTTTTTCTATGATTTCAATTCTTTCTCTCTCTCTTTTTCTTGCCCGAGATAATTCACAAATTTCTTCATTATACCTCAAAATCCATGGTAGATAACGCTTTGTATACTTGCTAAGACCATTATTATGTTCGGTAAGTCTTCTTACTAAATTATCGGTACTTCCAATATAATATTTACCGTTTAATTTCGACTCTATTACATATACATAATACATACATTACATAGTCCTAGGTCCCGTTCTCGTTGTCTGACAACTAGACGAGGATGCTCGTCTCCGCTCAAAGCGGGACGGCACCACTAGACGATGGGGCCAAGTCACGCCTATATTTTACAACAAAAATGCAAAAAACAGTCGTTTAAAGCGAATTTCTAGGTTTGACAGGTGAAACAAATTCCGATAAACTTTTTGAATGCAAGTTAGCGCCAAAAGTAAATGTCAACAAGGTGCAATACCGGTTTTATTGACCTTGGTAGCTTTAGCAGTGATGACCGTTGGAGTTGTTGCTGGTTCAGCATTTACCGCTCAGTCTGATTCTATCAAACTTTTTGGTTTTGCCTCATCTAGTTCCAGCGATAATACAATCTGTATTGACAATCATAAAATGTGGGCTAGTGCCGTTATTGAAGCTGATCAAGGACTCCTTGAGACTGGACAGTCTATAAATTCACAGGATTCATTACGAACTAACCCTAACTTTGTCCTTGGCCCAGCTGATGGTCCGGCTAGTGGTACCTTTTTTAGCTTAGGAAAACAAATGGAAGGTCATAAAGGATTATTATCTGCCCGCTTTGACAATGCAGTAGTTGATTCTCCTGGTCCAGATATTGCTGTTCATGAAATAACATGGAACAGAATGAATTATTTTTCAGAAAAGGCGATAGTTGAGGTTAGTGCTGATGGAACAAATTGGTCTTATGTTGGCACTGCTGACAATCATGCAAGCGAAAATGGTATTAATTATTTCGACATAGCAACAACCGGAATACCAGCGATTAGCTTCGTGCGACTCGTTGATCAAAGTGATTATCTGGGGACATCGCCAAATATCGCTAGGGACGGCTATGATATTGATGCCATTGAGGCGATAACGAGGAATTGCCAAACCGCTGGTCAACCTACCTCAGGAGTTGTACCACCACTTTCACCAACAACTCAATTTAATTTCGGGACACCAGTTGTCAGAATTTTAACTCAACCTCAAGAAATTGAGATCACCGATTCACAAAATCCCACTTTAATTCCAACGATATTTAACCCCCGATTTACTCCAGTGCCTACAAATAGATTAATTTCAACACCAATTATTTCAAAAGTGTCCCCTACAACTGTCAAAATATCATCACCTGTTGTTCAGCAAACGCCCCGATCACCTACAAATATTAACACGCCAATAATTGCTTTGTCTCCGACACCCAGACCCTCAACATCAATTTTTTTGACCCCAATTCCAACTGACCCAGTGACTTTTGAGACGCCTAAATTGTCCTTTCCGTCGGAGACTCCCGGTATTGATGAACCGACTCCAGAATTACCAAGTAATACACCAACACCACCGCCTCCAGCTTGTAGAATCACCTGTGAAGCGATTGATCTTGGAGTGACGACACCTAGTGGACTAACCTGCATGGAAATTGAACAACCTTGTTTACTGGGACGCATTGCAGAATTCGTTGGATTGGAAAGTGAACCCTTTTGCGGTCAAGTTCGTGAATGGGTGAATGCGCAGTGCCCTCAGAGTGAGGATTGTCGTTGTATTGAACCAACGCCAACAATTCTATTTACACCAATTCCAACCAGCCCTGAACTCACCAGAATTCCAACCGAACTCTTTAAAGTTACACCAATCGAAGGTTTGACCCCAATACCAGTTCCATCTTTTGGTGAGCCTGAGCCAAGTTTGCCATTTATTCCTAATCCGACTATACGTATTCCATCTCCAACGACCGTTCCAAATTTAATTAGCTGTCGTGAAGCTGATATAAATGGCGACGGATTGGTAAATGGTTCGGATTATTCGCTTATACTTGTGAGGTTGGGAAGTCGATATTTAGGAGCAGATATTAATCGGGATGGCATTGTCGATTCGAAAGATACCTCAATTGTTATTGGGTGTTTGGGTCAATCAATTGAGTAATAACTGGAGACTAGATTGAAATTACGTCAAGAATTCTTTCGATACGAGAATCATAGCTTATATTGACAATTTCTTTGGTTCTAGCATCAACTTCAGCAACAATTCCGATTGACACTGGTAGAAAAGCAAAGAGGTACTCATCACGGTTGCCTTCAACCCGGTAGACCAGTCGATTATTCTTCCAACCGATATAGACAGGATAAGTCAATTCTGCGGCTTGAGCCTGCGGAAATAGTCGAGAGACTACATGTCCATCGATTCTGGTTATTATGTCAAGATCTGATAAATACTTAGTAATATCGTCTGGAAGGTAGACTAATTTTTGTTCACCCTGTGGGGTTAATATTGATAGCGACCGTCTTGCAAAACTTAATCGTACTGGGAGCTCGGTCGCAGCGGTGACCCCAAGACGTGTTAGGAATAATTGAGAATTTCTACCGGCATATATTTTGATTTCATAAGGGTCGAGATATCTATTTATTGAATCCAATGCGCTAAAATCGAGTTCAATATTGGTCTGAAATGGGAAATTGGGAAGAATAGTCACAAATTCACCAGAAGCATCATTGATTATTTTAAAGCCTGAGCTTATGTCGCCCGGTTGATTGCCAGAAATAATGTTGGCTTTATCGACGGCGCCTCTGTCAAAACCCTGTCCAAATAATTGAGCCAATAGTCCATTAATACCGCTGGCAATTCCTGAAGATTGGGATGACCCAATCGTTGTGAAGCCAGGCAAAGTAGTTGGAGTTGGTTGGGGGTTGAAAATATTGGCCACAAAATCGCCGATATTAAATGAACCAGGAGTGATTGTTGGGTATACTGGCGCTGGAATCGTTGGCGGACTCGTAATTATCGGTGGCGGCACTATCGGATCGGTAATCGAGACTGATAATGAGCCGTCTTTGACCTTGACTTGTATTGTATTGTTGGGGTCATTAATGTTGACTGTACCACCACCTATTGTGCCTATTTCGATCGGATTTATTGTTGAAGGCGGAGTTAATGATGGATTAATGATAACTAAATTGGGAATTTCGGTTGTCGGCGTTGGATAATATCCAGTAGTTGGGAGCGGCATCGTAGACGCAGTCGGAAAGGGGTTACTTTGACTGTCAGTTGGTATTGGTAGTTGCTTGCTGCTAGTGGGCGCAGTCGTTGGTGATTCTTGACCTTGACCTTCGCCTGAGCCAAAATCGGTCGTAGCGAGCACACTGGCATCATTCAAATGGCCTTTTTTATCTGCAATGAGAAGTATTTTAAAGCTAAGGGCTGAAAATAAGCCCACAAACATTATTACAAAAAAAAACAATTTTTCATCAACGTGTCCTTTTTTGACCATGATACTTAATCAGTATACAAAATTTTTAAGTAAATGGGTATAATTGGGGAGCATGTTGACTATTTATTGCGGTGATGACATCGTGACCTCAAGAGAAAATTATTTTAACTGTAGAGAAAGATTTATTGAAAAAGGCAGTGAAATAATTAATTTCAATAGCCAATCATTAGGCGAAGTTATATCAGGTTCATTTAATACCTCGCTTTTCATGGATAACCTTGTTTTTTTTGGTGAGAATTTGTTTAGTCTAAAAAAAAATCGTGACAAATTACTTAAAGCGACAACAGACATAGATTTAGTCGTCTGGGAAGAAAAATATGATCCACGAGATTTAAAGCGCCAATTTAGCCAGGCGAAGCTAATCATCAGTAAATTGCCTGACAATCTCTTTACTTTTCTTGACTCGATTATCCCTGGTAGAAAAAAATCTCTCCTAGAGAGCCATCATAGGATTGACGAGACAATCGAGCCAAATATGCTATTATTTATGCTTCAGAAGCGTATTAAACAGCTCATTTTTGTCTCTATGGGAAATGAATCGGCGTTGAAATTAGCTTCATGGCAGTTGTCACGGCTCAAAACTCAATCGACCTACTGGGACAGTCAAAAGCTGTTGTTATTTTATGACAAGCTCTTTGCAATCGAGAAAAATAACAAGACTAGTTATGGTCACTATTCAATTTCTCAGTCACTTGACATATTATTCTGCTATTATTTGTGAATATGAAGCTTGATACCAGCATATTCAAAAGTTATGATATCCGTGGCATCTACCCGGAGCAGATTAGTGAAGAAAATATTCAAGAGGTGGTGCAGGCAGTACTTCATTTTTACCAGATTAGAATAGGGAGACCTAATATCTCCATAGTCGTCGGTCATGATATGAGGATGTCAGTTCCCAATCTTTACCCACGGCTTATTGATGCCTTGGTTAAAGGGGGCGCTGAGGTCATTGATATTGGTTTATCCTCGACACCGACCTATTATTTCGCCGTGCTTCATCTCAAGACAGATGCAGGGATAATACTTACCGCCTCACATAACCCTTCTCAATATACCGGCATGAAATTAGTAATCAGGGAAGGAGACAAGATTATTAAAATTGGCGGGGATACCGGTATGAAGGATATAATGGAATTTGCTGAGCAGGGGATCTCAGTTAATGAATCGGGAGGCTCAATAAGGATTGAGTCTGGGTTAGTTGAAGCTGAAATTGAGAATGCTGAGAGTGTTGCAACGATGCACGGAATCAAACCATTAAAAGTAGTTGCCGATACAGCTAATGCCATGGCAATCACTTATATAAAACCCTTATTTGAGAAATTGCCTTGCACGCTTATTCTTATGAATGAAGAGCTTGACGGCTCATTCCCAGTACATCAACCAGACCCGTTAGTTTTTGAAAACTACAAAGCGCTTTATCAGCGAGTCATTGATGAAAAAGCTGATCTTGGCATCGCGCCTGATGGTGATGGCGACCGAGTCTTTTTTGTTGATGAAAAGGGAGGGATGATTCCTGGGTCGATGATCACCGCTCTTGTCGCTCGTGAACTTTTAAAAACTAATCCAGGCGCGACGATCTTATATGATATTAGATATACCATGACTCCAAAGAAAATCATCGAAGAAAATGGTGGCAAATCAGAAATTACCAGAGTCGGACATGCATTTATTACTAAACAAATCCATGATACTGGAGCAATCTTTGGCGGTGAGTCATCGGGACATATGTTTTTAAAAGCTACCGGAGGAGCGGAATCTCAGGTGGCAATAATTCTTATTGTGCTTAAGGCCTTATCCGATTCGGGTAAATCTATGTCACAGCTAATTTTGGATTTACGCAGGAGTTATGAGTCTGGGGAATTTAACTTTATAACTGATAAAGACGAGTCTATCATTGAGTCGTTAAAAAATCACTATTCCGATGCTAAGATGTCAACGCTCGACGGGATTACGATTGAATATCCTGAATGGCGGTTCAATGTACGTACTTCAAACACAGAGCCACTATTGCGGTTGAATTTAGAAGCTGATACCAAGGATAATATGGAGAGGCGAATAAAAGAGGTAAAAACATATATTGAAAGTTTAGGTGCAAAAATTCACCATGCCTAAAGACCCAGTTTTAAAATCGATTAGACTATTTCCAAAACAAATTGAACAGGCGATCACTGATGTTGACAATCTCGATTTTTCAGAAGACTTAAAAAAAGCTCAAAACATCATTATTGCCGGCATGGGGGGTTCGCTATTTAGCTATCATATAATTAGTTCTCTTTATTCGCAATTATTGACAGTGCCACTGGTTGCCATCAATGAATATCGCTTGCCATCTTTTGTCAACTCTGACAGCCTAGTTATTGGCTCATCCTATTCTGGGGCAACTGAGGAGACATTACAGGTGATAAAAGAAGCAAAAGCAAAGTCAGCCCTGCTTACTGGCATTACAGTTGGCAGTGAGTTATCGGAGTTATTGCAGTCATATAATGCGACTTATTACAAGCTAAACCCCGAGTTCAATCCTTCTGGTCAGCCTAGAATTGGCGCCGGGTATATGATTTTTGGTGTGATTGCAATGCTTATTAAACTGGGGTATTTGAATATTACATTTGATGAGATTTTAACGACCGTCAAGACGCTTGAGATTGAAAACGAATCACTTGAATCGCGAGCCTCATCGCTTGCTGATGAGCTAAATAGTACGATGTTGATCTATGTCGCTTCAGAACACCTAAATGGAACTGCTCATGTGGTGCGCAATCAGACTAATGAAACCGCCAAAACTTTTGCCGAATACAATTTGGTTCCAGAGTTGAATCACCATTTCATGGAGGGCCTTACCTATCCTAAGGATAAAAATCTCACCTTTGTCTTTTATAATTCCAAACTATATTCAACTCGAGTCCAAAAACGAATGAGTTTGACGCGTGAAGTCATTGAAAAACAAGGGATCAGGGTAGTTGAGCTATCAATTGAAGCCAATAACCCAACTGAGCAGGTGATGAAATATTTGTTATTTGGTTCTTTCTTGACTTATTACTTGGCGATGAAAAATAATGTCGATCCCAGTGAGGTCCACTGGGTAGATTACTTCAAGGAAAAACTGGCCTAGCATTGATATAATATACTAATGGGAAAGGAAAAACGACCCAATTCTTCAGAGTTGAAAAAAGCAAAAAAAATTGAGGATCTTTTGGAATTAGCAAAAAGAGGCTATACTGCTTCTGAAGTGCCTCGTGGCTTAGGTATAATCCAAACTGAAAGAGAAGTAGCGGCTAGAAATAGAAGAAATCAAGAAATGATCGACGCTGGAGTAAGCCCGTCTGAATATAGAGGTCTTATGAGTGAGGATCATGTTGCTGACATCTTAAGTCAATTGCCCTATATCGTCAATGTGACACAGACTGATCCATTTAGTAAGGCAGATCAGCAAGGTAAAGATATTGTTGTCCATGTATTAAATCATCCTGATTACTCAGATCTTAACAATCATCACCTTTTTGTTCAGGTGAAGTCATCGGATTTTCATATTAAGAAATTTAAACAAAATATCATCGATTATTATCTTATTACCTCTGATAAAATCGACTTATTTTTGGCGAGAAAGAGACTAATAATACTTAACGCTACTTTACCAGTTGAAAATCTTATAGAAGAATTCGAAAATCAGCTAGATCTAATTAATCAACATAACAAGTTCTAGAAGTAGGACTTGCATTTGATCCTGAGTCTTGCCATACTGAATTCATGGCGGCAAAATACCTAGCTTGGTTTTCTAATGTTGATAAACATGATATCGCTTCAGTCGGTGGCAAAGGCGCTAACCTCGGAGAGATGACCAAGGCAGGATTTCCAGTGCCTTTTGGATTTGTGGTCACGGCTCAAGCCTACTATTATTTCATTCACTACAACAAGCTAAAAGAGCGTATCTCGCGAGTGCTTAAAAATGTTGATTTTAACGATCCTGCCCAGCTCCATGATAGTGCCAGCCACGTCAGAAAATTGATCCAAAGGGCTGATATCCCCAAGGATTTAGCGCTACAGATCGTCGATTTTTACCATCAACTAACTGAAAAAGAGAAATCAATTATACTAAAAAAGCGTTATTCACCGGCTGAAAAAATAGGTGCCGCTTTTACTCCACCATTGGTGGCAGTTCGCTCCTCAGCAACTGCTGAGGATTTGCCTGATGCTAGTTTTGCTGGTCAGCAGGAGACCTATCTTAACGTCAGCGGTGAAAACCATTTACTTAACAAAGTACGAGAAGCCTGGGCTTCGCTATTTACTGATCGTGCCACTTATTATCGCGCTAATAATGGGTTCGATCATATGAAGGTGGGTCTGGCGGCAGTAGTGCAGCGTATGGTGCAATCTGATGTGTCTGGCATTGCTTTTTCAATCGACCCGGTGACTAATAATAAAAAAATCATTACAATTGAAGCCATTTTTGGTTTGGGTGAATATATTGTGCAAGGTAAAGTGACTCCCGATCACTATGAGGTTGAAAAAAATGATTATAAAATTGTAAAAAAAGAAATTAACCCACAAACAATAGCGTTTGTTAAAGATAAAACAGATAATAAAGAAATTAGGATTGGTTCGAAGGGTAAAAAACAGAAACTTGCGGACTTGAAGATTAAAGAGCTCGCCAAAATAATTCACAAGGTTGAAAAGCATTATTATTTCCCACAGGATATTGAGTGGGCTATGGAGGGAACTCAGCTTTTTATAGTCCAATCAAGACCAATTACCACCATTGATGAAAATGCCGCGGTCAAGGCTGAAACCATAACCCAAAAGCCAATTCTCACTGGAGCGCCTGCCTCTCCTGGAGTTGCCTCCGGTACACCAGTATTTATTAAAGATCCTTCAGAAATAGATAAGATCAAAACAGGTGACGTCCTTGTAGCGAGGCAAACTAACCCTGATTATGTGCCGGCAATGAAAAAATCAGCAGCGATTGTCACTGAGGTTGGTGGTCGAACCAGCCATGCGGCGATCGTCTCACGTGAACTTGGGGTACCGGCGGTCGTTGGTGCTGAGGGAGCGAGGGAAATTTTGATGAAAGAGAAAGAAATAACTGTCGATGGGGGCAGTGGCAAGATATATTCTGGTCGGCTAAAAGAAGCAGCTGAGATGAAAAAGGAGCCAATACATAGCAAAGCCAAAACCTTGACCAAAATTTATGTCAACTTGGCTCAAACCGAAAGAGCTCAAGAAATTGCTAAAGAACATGTTGATGGGGTGGGATTGATGCGTGCCGAATTTATTATGGGAGATATTGGCGTCCACCCGAAGCGGATAATCAAACTCGGTCATCAGCAAAAATTTATCACAAAATTAGCGTCCAGACTCATTGAAGTAGTCAAACCTTTTTCACCTCGACCGGTAGTTTATCGTGCTACCGACTTCAAAACCAATGAATACCACAATCTCAAGGGTGGCGATGAGTTTGAGCAAAAAGAAGAGAATCCAATGCTTGGTTTTCGTGGTGCCAGTCGCTACATAGTCTGGGGCGAGGTTTTTCAAATGGAACTGGAAGCGATTAAAAAAGTTCGCAGTCGCGGTTATCAAAATCTTCATTTAATGATTCCATTTGTACGCACTCCTAAGGAATTGCAAACAGTGCGTGATATGGTCAAGAAATCGGGTCTGCTTGACTCTCAGTCATTTAAGCTGTGGATGATGGTTGAGATCCCTTCTAATGTGATTCTTTTGGAAGATTTTATCAAGGTCGGCATTGACGGCATTTCCATTGGTACTAACGATTTGACAATGCTTATTCTAGGAGTGGACAGGGACAATCCCGAAGTGGCCAATATTTATGATGAGCGCAATCCTGCGGTCAGCTGGGCTCTGAAGCGAATTATTCGAATTGCAAAAAAGCATGGCGTCACCGTATCCATTTGCGGCCAAGCCCCTTCTGATTATCCCGAAGTAGTTGAGCTACTAGTTAACGAAGGTGTCACCAGTATGTCGGTGAATCCTGATTCTATAGGTCGAGTCCGGGACCAAGTTTATTTACATGAAAAATTGGCATGGCAAAAATCAAAAAAATAACCGCTCGAGAAGTACTTGACTCAAGAGGAATCCCAACAATTGAGGCCAATCTGGAGCTCGACACCGGGCAACATGTACAAGCTATCGCCTCTTCTGGTCAGTCAAAAGGAAAATACGAATGCAAGGAGCTTCGGGATGGCGATATCGCTCGCTATAATGGCTTTGGGGTGCTAAAGGCGGTTTCATATATCAATAATCTAATTGCAGAAAAGATAGAAGGAATTGAGATTAATCGGCATATTGAAATCGATCAATGGCTAGCTGAAGCCGACGGCACTGAGGATTTTAGCAAGCTAGGGGTAAATGCAGTCTTAACGGTCTCGCAATTAATGCTAAAAGCCGGCGCCATCTCAAATCAACTGCCGATTTATGAGTATGTGAATCAATTATTTAACACCCTTTTCAAGAAATCGGTACCTCTTCAGCGTCTGCCGTCACCGATATTTAGTGTTCTTAATGGCGGCAAACATGGCGCTAAAAATCTTGATTTTCAGGAGTTTCACGTAGTACCAGCTTCTTCGATGTCTTTTTCCAACTCTCTTGAAATTGTTGTCTCGCTTTATGACAATATGCGCGAAATTTTTAAGCGTCGCAATATGCCTATTTCCGTATCCGAAGAGGGTGGTTTTACGCCAACACTTTATAGTAATGAAGAAGGCTTTGTAATAATCAAGGAAGCCCTTCATAGTAAAGGATTGAAACTGGGAGTTGATATCTTTACTGGCCTTGATTGTGCGACTGATACATATTATAAGTCTGGTAAGTATTTCCTAAAAGATGCGGGCAGTGGACTTAAGGTGGACCAATATATTAAACTATTGCGTTCTTTGGTTGATAAGTATAATATTCTTATTCTTGAGGATCCAATAAATGAAGAAGATCATAAAACCTGGAGATCATTAACTGAGATTATTGGTAAGCAAACCTTTGTCGTCGGTGATGATTATACCTCGGGCAATATCGATCGACTAAAAAAAGTCATTGAAGGTAAGGGATGCAATGCAGTGCTGATTAAATTTAATCAAACTGGCACCATATATCAATTAATGCAACTAGCGGATCTAATTAGATTCAGCGACCTAAAACTAGTATTTTCACATCGACTGGGGGAATCAACAGACTCAATAATTGCTGATATTGCCGTAGGTCTACAAGCTGACTTTGTCAAGTTTGGAGCGCCTTCAGGAGGAGAGCGGGTGGTTAAATATAATCGTTTGCTTCATATAGAAGCGCTATTGCAAGGGAAAACCTAAATTCATGAAAGAAGAAACAACGGGGGTAATATTAGTGGTGCTGGATGGATACGGCATAGCCCCAGTGACTCCTGGGAATGCGATTTCGCTCGCCAAAACAAGCAATATTCCCTTTTACGAGCGCGATTTTCCTCACACGCAATTATTGGCTTCAGGGGAAGCGGTGGGACTACCAGCAAAAGAAGTTGGTTCTACTGAGGTCGGTCATATCCATTTGGGAGCGGGGCGTATCGTCTATCAGAGCTTGCCAAGGATTAACATGTCTATTGCCGACGGTACCTTTTATAACAATAAGGCCTTTGTTGATGCGGTTGCTTTTGCACAAAAAAATAATTCTAAGCTCCATATTTTGGGTTTGCTCGGAAATGGTATCGTCCATGCTTCAACCGAACATCTTCATGCTTTACTCAATCTATGCAAGGAACAAAAATTTAATAATGTTTTCATCCATTTGATAACCGATGGGCGAGATTCACCTCCAAAAGCAAGCGAGGTCTATGTAAACGCACTTCTTGAAAAGATGCAACAGCTTGAGCTTGGCAAAATTGCCTCAATTATGGGTCGATATTATGCAATGGATAGAGACTTAAGGTGGGAGCGTGTCGAGGCGGCATATCGCTGCCTGACTCGAGGCGAGGGGGAGACGGCAACAACTCCTCAGGAGGCAATCAAGAATTCCTATGAAAAGCAATTGTTTGACGAATTTATCAAACCAACCAATATTGCTGAGAACGGCAGTCCCATCGCTATAATTGAAGCAAATGACGCCGTTATTTTTTATAATTATCGGATTGATAGGCCACGAGAATTGACCAAGGCATTCGTTCTACAGGATTTTGAACGGGACGCTAATATTATTACCTATGACCCCTATGCCACTAAATATTACCAAAAGCATGAGAGAGACGCGAAAGTACTTGGCAAGCCATTTGAGCGTGGACCAAAAATAAATGATATTTTTTTTGTCACCATGACCGAGTATCAAAAAGACCTTCCGGTGTCAGTTGCATTTCCGCCACCTCAAATCACGCTGCCACTTTCTGAGGTCATTGCTAATGCCCATTTGCTACAATTAAAGATTGCTGAAAGTGAGAAAGAACGTTTTGTCACGTTTTATTTTAATGGTCTTCGTGAACAGCCTTTTGAAGGTGAGGATCAATTGATTGAGCCCTCACCAAAGGTGCCGACCTACGATCAAATGCCAGAAATGTCTAGTGAGAGGATTGCCAAAGTATGCATTGATAATATTAAGCAAAAAAAATACGCCTTTATTCTAATTAATTTTGCCAATACTGATATGGTTGGGCACACCGGCAATTTGAAAGCGGGTATAAAGGCAGTTGAGTCGGTAGACAAATACGTGCCACAAATCGT
Source organism: Candidatus Microgenomates bacterium (assembly GCA_025449735.1). Lineage (GTDB taxonomy): Bacteria > Patescibacteriota > Microgenomatia > UBA1406 > HO2-37-13b > JANWIV01. The sequence continues at coordinate 257,251 of JANWIV010000002.1, forward strand.
TGATGAGGCTCTTAAGCAGCACTACACGGTGTTTATTACTGCCGACCATGGCAATGTTGAGGAAATGATTGATCTGAAGACTGGTGGGGTCTCAACTGAACACACCGATAATCCAGTGCCCTTTATTGCAATTTCCAATGCACTTCGCGGTCGACCAGTGACACTGCAACCTGGAATACTTTGCGACATAACCGTCACGATATTAAATCAACTAGGAATCACCAAACCCGATATGATGACCGGTCGAAATTTGCTAGAAGAAATAGAATAAGGTGCTAGTTACCCAATTCATTAATTAATCTACGTGTCATTCTGGGGAGAGAAACGACTCCAGAATCTATTAGGAATAAGACTCTGGACCCGCCGTCGTCAAAGCTATGACGGGCAAGCAAGCCAGAGTGACTGGGAGTCTAATTAGCCCCTATTTTTTTTAGAATCTTGCCGGCATATTCTGTGCCAGCCTCCATGGCGACTTGAATATTCTTATTTCTAAGATATGAGGCGAGGAAGCCGGCCGTATAACCATCTCCGGCTCCGGTCGCATCCTCAATTGATTGCACGGCTGGTGCTTTATCAAAGTAGACTCTGCCTTCATGATAGGCATAAGAGCCATCAGCGCCATCGGTGATCACTAGCAACTTATTTTGGTATTTCACCTCGAAAGAGACGTCCTTTTTGAGATTTAAAGTACCTTTTTTTCCAATTAATTCTGAAAATTCATGTTTGTTGACGATTAAGCAATCAGCAAGACCAGCCAATTGAAGCGCTTTTGTACGATTGCCACGAGCATCATCGACTCCCAGATTAAGGATAATAAATTTACCCGAATCACGAAACAACTTGAGAAAACGAATTTTCTCGTCAGGGTCAATGCCTGGGGTGTGGCCCATGTAGATAGTACTACACTTTTGCATGTTGGCTTCTTGAAGCGGAGAGAAGCCAAAAGATTGTTTTGGCGTCGGATAGTGGATTATTGAGCGTTCTCCTTTGGGTGAAAGCAGAATAGTAGAGATATTAATATAGCCACGTTCGAAAATAATAAACTCAGAGGAAATACGCTTATTAATCAACTTTTGAAGCGCGATTTGCTTAAAGACATTCTCGCCAACGGTCGCGGCCACTGCACAATTGAAGCCAAGATTGGAGAGACCAATAGCAACATTAGCCGCCCCACCGCCCAGGCCCTCATGAAACTGTTCAGCCACATATTTGCCTCCAATGGCGAGAGTAAAACGATCCTTTTCCATGGCCAGGCTTTTGCCTTTAAAATAAAGGTCAATAGTGATGTCGCCAATGGTCAAAACTTCATGCATAGCTATAACTGTAACATTGTAGTGCGAACAATGTCAAATAGGGATTTCTTCGGTATTGACAAATTTTTGTAGTTGTATTATTCTGCTGCTATGCCAATGTCAATCCTAGAAAGACCCCCTGTATTAGCGAGAAGCGAACGATATATGTTTGAAGATCGTTTACCAAGACTGAAGGAGGAGATTTCACTGAGAGTTGGACAAAGAGGGATTGATATTCTTAACCTAATATTAAGTCGAAAATCAACAATGAGTACTAATCAGGAAATATCTTTTGGGGATCATGGACATTCGTCTATATCTGATCGAACTGCTACAGATGCATTGGCTCTTTTTGAAACACGGCAATCAGCTGAAGACACAGCGATTAGAGTGCGCCTATACATACCTCATGAAGAATCTGACTTGCAATTAGACCGGGTAATTGTGCGAGCCGACCATGGTCATAGTAAATCAAAAAATTGGGTTAATTTAGAGCTTATTGGAAAAGAAAAATGGAATTTGTCAGCGCAATTATTTCGTGATTCACAAAATATATCTGGAAGAGGTGCTTATTCACCAGCTACTAACCAAGCATTGACCGATTTTTACATGGAGATTGAGAACTACCTTGATCAACAATCAAATCAACAATCAGACCTTGATGTCGCAACTTCAGTTTAGTTTCTAATTATTCTTAATCACAATAGTAAGTTCACCTTTATAGGCTTTATCCTTGAGTTCATTAGCCTTACCACGAAGCACTTCTTCAAATTTCTTGCTCATTTCACGGCAAATGGCAATATCAGCCTGAGGGAGAATTTCGGAAAGAATTGCTAGCGTCGCATTAATTCGGTGTGGCGACTCGTAAAAAATGATTGTAGGATTTAGTTGTTTTGATTTAATACTTCTCAATTGATTAAATATTTGAACAATCATTGATTTTTTCTTTGGTAAAAATCCCAAGAAAAGCAATTGATCAGTGGGAGAACCAGACAATAACGCCGCCGTCGCAAAGGCAGTCGGCCCTGGTATGACAGTATAGGCGATCTCGTGTTCAGACAAATACTTGATAAGCTGGCCACCGGGATCAGAAATCCCTGGCAATCCTGACTCAGAGACCAGGCTGATTGATTTACCTTCCTTTAACCACTCAATCACGATTGGCATCATCATAAATTCATTCTCCGCATGATAGTGGACTATTTTTTGGTTTTTGATAGGGGAGAGGTTGAATTGAGCAGCAGCGCGGGAATAATAAGAATCAAAAGTACGAGTATCCTCAGTAAGGATAATTTCAGAATTACATAGTGTTTTTATTGCGCGTAATGAGGTGTCCTCGAGATTGCCTATTGAGGTGCCGACGATATATAGCATATAACATTAAACATGCCTGCCCTCCGTAGTTTTAACGAAGGGGGGAAACTTGAAACATTTCTCAATTAAAATTAAGAAGATTTAAACCGAGTTCGAACAAACTTCCATATCTTATCTCGATTATCTTTCTCCTTTAATATATGGTATGTCTGGGGAAGGATTGAGAGGATGACAATAAGACCGATTATAGGTAATAAATACTTGTCAACATTGGGAATTGACTCGCCTAAAACATAGCCGAGCATAGTCAATCCGACCGACCAAATAAAGCCGCCCACAACATTATAGCTGATGAATGTCTTGTATTCCATCTTCCCAATACCAGCCACTATCGGAGCAAAGGTTCGTACTGCTGGCATAAAACGAGCTAAAATGATTGTTTTTTTGCCATGGATTTCGTAGAATTTTTCCGCTTTTATGAGGTGATCCTTATGGAAAAAGACTGAATTATCGCGATTAAATAGTCGACGACCGACTTTGTGTCCAAACCAATAGCCGACTGAGTCCCCAGCGACGGCACAGAGGAAACAGCCAATGGTTAAGGGAACTATTTGAAATATGCCTTGTGAGGCTAGGAAACCAGCAGTGAACAAAAGGCTATCACCAGGTAAAAAAAAACCAAAAAAAAGTCCAGATTCAGCAAAAACAATTGCAAAAATGCCAAAAATTCCGATAGTGGGTAAAAGCTCAGTAAATTCCATATATTGATCTATAGCATTATAGCGAAAATAATTGTAAAATATACGGTCAGAATTTTTTTAAAGTCATGTTTAAAATCGACTCCAATTACAAGCCAACAAAAGATCAAGAAAATGCCATCAATTCTCTGTCAAAAGGATATTTATCAAGCAAAAAAGACCAGATTTTGCTCGGTGTGACGGGATCAGGAAAGACATTTACCATTGCCAATGTAATCGCCAAAATTCAAAAACCAACCCTAGTGCTGGCACATAACAAGACCTTAGCTGGTCAACTTTACCAAGAAATGGCGGAGTTTTTTCCTTCATGCGCAGTTTCTTATTTCGTCTCCTATTATGATTATTATCAGCCTGAAGCCTACATTCCCTCAACTGATACCTATATTGAAAAAGAGGCCACCATCAATGAGTTTATCGATAAACTACGCTTGCAAACGACGAGCAATATACTTTCCCACAGTGATGTGATTGTAGTCTCCTCTGTGTCATGTATCTATAATATTGGTTCGGCTTCGCAATTTGAGCATTTTTCGATTCCACTTAAGGTTGGTGAGAAACTCTCAAGAGCGACGTTAATGCAGAAACTAGTCTCATTGCGGTATGAAAGAGCTGAATTTGACTTTAAAAGAGGTACATTTAGGGTTCGTGGCAATACTCTTGATATCTATCCTGCTTCTGAGGATTATGGCGTTCGAGTGCGAATTGAAGACGATTTAATTGAAAGAATAACCATTATTGATGTGTTGACTGGAAAAATAACCAAAGAAGTTACGGAGATTTTCATTTATTCAACTAAGCACTATTTGGTTGAAGAAAAGGATTTCGTCAGTGCTAGGGCGGCGATTCAAGAGGACCTAGAGAAAGAAGTGATGGCGCTGCGCAAGAGGGGTAAAAATTTCGAAGCTGAAAGACTTAACAAAAGAGTCACATTTGATCTCGAAATGATGCAGGAGGTAGGCTATGTCAATGGAATTGAGAATTATTCGCGATATTTTGATGGTCGAGCAATTGGAGAGGCGCCAAATAGCTTGCTTGATTATTTTCATTATCGATTTGGCAACGAATGGTTGATGGTGATTGATGAAAGTCATATGACTATCCCTCAACTTAATGGAATGTACAATGGGGACCAGGCGCGCAAGGAGGTGCTTGTAGACAATGGTTTTCGATTAAAGAGTGCTTTTGACAACCGACCGCTTAAATTCAGTGAATTTTTAATAAAAAAGCCCTCTACAATTTACGTCTCGGCCACTCCTGGCAAATGGGAGCTGTCGCATAAGGACTCTCCAATTGTCGAACAATTAGTGAGGCCAACTGGAATTGTTGATCCCAATATTGAAATTAAACCTTCTGAGTCAGAGGTAATTGATGTTGTCTCCGAGATTGAAAAAACGGTCAAGCAGGGCGGCCGAGTGCTCGTCTCGACTATTACCAAGCGTATTGCTGAGGATTTGACTTTGTATCTCAAGGAAAAGAATATTCGTGCCGAGTACCTCCATGCCGATGTTAAAACACTTGAGCGAAGCAGTATACTAAAAAAATTAAGACTGCATGAATTTGACGTTTTAGTAGGTATTAATCTATTGAGAGAAGGTCTAGATCTACCTGAAGTGCAATTGGTGGCGATCCTTGATGCTGATAAGGAAGGATTTTTGAGAAATAAGACATCACTCATTCAGACCATGGGACGAGCGGCGAGAAATATTCAAGGTAGAGTGATTCTTTATGCTAATCGTGAAACTGATTCGATAAAGGAAGCGGTACTTGAGGTTAAAAGACGACGCCAGTATCAACTTGGATATAATAAAAAACACCACCTAACTCCCCAAAATATTATCAAAGGAGTCCGTGATGGCCTTGTTGATGAAGCATCGCAGGACATGGACCTGCTTTCATCAGAGCAGACACTGCCTGAATTTGATTCGCTAACTCCATATGATAAGAAAAAACTCGAAAAGAAGCTCAATGCCGAAATGAAACTCGCCGCGAAGCAATTACAATTTGAACGAGCAATTTTATTGCGTGACAAACTCGACGAGCTAAAAAATTACCTATGAACTCAGAACAATTGATTATAAAAGGAGCTCGGGAGCATAATCTACAAAATGTCAGTCTTACTCTGCCGAAGCAGAAATTAATTGTCTTTACCGGCGTCTCTGGTTCAGGTAAATCTTCACTCGCCTTCGATACCATTTATGCTGAGGGACAGCGAAGGTATGTCGAGTCTCTTTCTGCTTATGCGCGGCAATTCTTAGGTATTATGAATAAACCTGATGTTGACTTCATATCAGGCCTATCGCCTTCGATTTCAATTGATCAAAAAACGGTTTCGCGTAATCCTCGCTCAACTGTCGGCACTATTACTGAAATATATGATTATTTAAGGTTATTATTTTCTAAGGTCGCCACCTCTTATTGTCATACCTGCGGCGTAACCATTTCTCGATTGTCAATTGATGAGATAAGCCGCCATATGTTGATTTTGCTCGAAGCGGAGTTAAAAGAGCACAAATCAAAACCAATCGCCTTTACTATTCAAGCACCGATTGCGAGACAGAAAAAGGGGGAATTTGCCAGCCTTTTCCGGAACTTAGTCGCCAAGGGATACAATCAAGCGACCGTCGATGGAAAAGAAATACTAATGAGTGATGATATTGCTCTCATTAAAACGAATAAGCATGATATTGACGTGCAAATCGAAACCTTTTCTTTAAATTATTCTCAGTTTAAGGACAGAATATTTAAGAGCAATTTGTCATCGCGATTATTTGAGTCAATCGAAGCGGCGGGGACATTGTCGGATGGGTTAATTTTGTTTAAGACTGCGAGCCAGAATCATTTGTTCTCCCAACATTTCGCTTGCCCTAATGGCCATCCATTCCTTACTGACATTGAGCCGCGTGTGTTTTCCTTCAATTCACCGCTTGGCGCTTGTCAGACTTGTAAGGGACTGGGAAAGATTGTTAGAATTGACATCTCCAAGATTTTAAATATGAATCTGACTATCACTGAAGGTGCAATACTACCTTTCAATAAAATCTTATTTCACGATACATGGTTCTCTAGATTGTTTCATACTTTTTTGGTCGAAGAGGCGATAAATACTAAACTACCTTTAAATGAAATGAACGAAAAAGAACTTCAGATTTTGCTACACGGCAATAAGCAAACTTATAAGGTAGTAGGCAAAAATCGCTTTGGTCGTGACACTTCAATCTATGAAAAATTTGATGGTGTCGTAGGGGAACTTGAGAAGAAATATGCCGAGGCCGAATCTGAATACGCTAGCGCTGAGATAGAAAGGTATATGACTGACGTGGTTTGTACTGGTTGCGATGGCAAGAGGCTGCGCCCCGAAGTGTTGACGATAAAAATCGAAGGATTTAATATATACGAACTCAGTGAGCTTTCTGTGTCTGATTTATTAGTATTTATAAATGAGCTAACTAAAAAACTTGACAGTTTTAAATCAGAGATTGCTATGCCAATAGTGAGAGAAATTATTTCTCGATTAAATTTCCTGTCGGGAGTTGGCCTGGCCTATCTTAATCTCAATCGAGGTGCTGCAACTCTTTCGGGTGGTGAATCACAGCGTATTCGTCTTGCTTCTCAAATCGGCAGTGGCTTATCAGGAGTTATATATGTTCTCGACGAACCCTCAATTGGGCTTCATCCGACTGATGTATCGGCGCTACTTGATTCTTTAATCGCACTTAGAGATCTCGGTAATACCATTATTGTTGTTGAACATGATAGGGAAACAATCCTAAAAAGCGATTATATCGTCGATTTTGGTCCACTGGCCGGCAAATTTGGTGGCAAAATTACCTTTACTGGCAATATTACGCAGTTTAAGTCTTCTTCAACCTTGACAGCACAATATTTATTCAAGAAAAAAATGCTGCTATCGCCAATACAAACCAGTATTCCGACAGCCTCAGAGAAGTTGGAGCTCAAAGGTTGCAGACTTCATAATCTAAAAGGCATTGATGTTTCAATACCACTGCAACAATTAACTTGTATTACCGGCGTCTCTGGATCGGGTAAATCAAGCCTTGTAGTCGATACACTTTATCCGGCTCTAAAGTATTATCTTAACGGGAATATTTCAACCTCTTCTGATTATGATAACCTTACTGGTTATCAATATCTTGATCGCGTCTATGTGGTAGATCAAAGCTCAATCGGCAAAACACCAAGATCGAATCCGGCGACTTATTTAGGAATTTTTGATACTATTCGTGATTTATTTGCCGATACTACTGATGCAAGGATGCGGGGTTATAAGAAAGGAAGATTTTCCTTTAATGTACGTGGTGGAAGATGTGAAAAATGCTTAGGTGCTGGCACGATCAAGATCGAAATGCAGTTTCTTTCTGATGTCTACGTAACTTGTGATGTCTGTTCTGGCAAGAGATATAATTCAGAGACACTTGAGGTTAAATTTAAGGGGATGACCATATTTGATGTCTTGCAGATGACGGTTGAGGAGGCACTATCATTTTTTGGTAGTCATCCAAAAATAGTCAACAAACTAAGCACCCTTTATGATGTCGGTTTATCCTACATCGAACTTGGTCAGCCGGCACCGACGCTTTCAGGAGGCGAAGCCCAAAGAATTAAACTGGCTAATGAGCTTTGCAAGCAACAATCAGATCGAACATTCTACATCCTTGATGAGCCAACCACGGGACTACACATGTACGACGTCGAAAAACTTACTCAGGTATTCAAAAAATTAGTTAAGAGAGGCAATACTATTGTGGTAATTGAGCATAATATTGACATAATTGCTCATGCTGACTATATAATTGATCTGGGTCCAGGTGGAGGAGACCAGGGAGGCAAAATTATTTACCAGGGCGACGTCGCTGGAATCCTAAAAGAAAAAAGCTCACTTACGGCCAAGTTTTTACAAAAGGAGTTACTATGAGGTTATTGCTGACAATAGTATTATTTTTTTTCTGCTCAATGGCTCTGACAGATATAGCAATTGCTCAGGATTATCAAATTTCATACTATACCGCTTATTCATTGACTCCAGATAGTAATGTCCGTTTTGATACCAGCGTAGAATTTACAATCCAGAGCTCCGAACATAAAATTGATAAATTGACCCTAGATTTTCCGCCATACTTAAGCTTGTCTGATCTTAAGGCAGTTGATGACAAAGGCCCGGTTATTATTAAAAAAAGAGTTGACAAAAACGCCACCTCTGTTGATTTTAGCCTTAATTCACCACAATTTGGCGTCGGAGCCACTAATAAATTGAGATTATTGTTTACTGAGTCAGGTCTAACTACTGCTGAAGGAGGTTTTATTTATGTTAATCTACCGTCAGTACAATCCACAAAAGACAGCCTCGTATCAGCCAGTTTTACTATGGGAGATAAAGAGAAGTTCTTTATCGAGTCAACGCCAAAACCAACCCGTGTGGAGTCAGGTAGTATGTATTGGGATTCATTACAATCAGACACAATTAAACTTACCTTTGTTGATCCTAACTGGAAAGGAATTAATTCAATATCAATAAAACAAGACAGCAATATTTCCAGGCCTAGAATTATCGCCATTTCTTTGGCCGCTTTGTTAACTTTAATCTTTATCACCAAATTTCTCTTAAACAGGCGCCATGCTAACTGACAGTTCGTTATCAAAATTACCCTCAACAATCGGGGTCTACCTTTTCTATAAAAATAAGTTGCCAATTTATATTGGTAAATCAATCAACATAAAAGCTCGTATAAAGTCTCATTTGCAGGCGTCTAAATTGTCAGCAAAAGAGGCGGCCATTTTTGACAACTCTGATGCAATTAAATTTATTAAAACAATTTCTGAGTTTGACGCCTTGCTCCTTGAAGCGAGATTGATCAAACAGTATGAGCCAAAATATAATGTCATACTAAAGGATGACAAGCATAGTCTCTATATTAAAATTTCCATCAATGATGACTTTCCCAAAATTTACCCAGTAAGACGTGAGGTTGATGGTCGGTCGATATATTTCGGTCCTTTCCAATCAACAAAAACAACTTATCGCTTGCTTGGCGTATTACGCAATATTATTCCTTTCTGTATGAACAAGAGAATCGGTCGATCCGCCTGTTTTTATTCCAAAATTGGTCTATGCGATCCTTGCCCAGGGGCAATACAAAAACTACAGGGATCGCAATACATTATTCATAAACGTCTTTACCGACGCCAAATAAGACTAATTATTTCGATATTAACTGGAAAGAGCAGAGCGCTTCATCAACAATTAAATTCTGAAATGCAACAGGCCGCTAAATCAAAGGATTATGAGCAGGCGTTGCAAGCCCGTCGCCGACTTGATAGTCTTGATAATCTACTTAGTCGACGTAGTTTTTCATCTGCTTATGATGAACTCTTCAATATCGATAGTCCAGATGTTAAGGATAATTTTAGTAACTTTATGAAGGTTAATTTTGGGCAGGAACTAAACAAAAACTATAAAATAGAATGCTTTGATTTAAGTACTCTGGGCGGTAGTGATGGTACCGGATCAAGAGTGGTATTTTCTAATGGTGAATTTATACCCAGTCTATATCGGCGTTATAAAATAAAAAGCGCCAAAAATGACTCTGATGTAGATATGCTTCGAGAGGTTATTAAAAGAAGACTTTCTGACTCTAAAGATGAACTACCGACATTAATGCTTATTGACGGTGGAGCCCCACAGCTCAATGCTATAAAGTCAATTATGGAGCGTATGGCGCCTAGTCAAGCTTATATTGGCATAGCCAAGCGTCCGGATAGGATAGTATTTACAAAAGGCAAACGTACGCCATACATTGCTCGATCCGATGTTCTCTTCAAGCTTTTTGTCTCACTCCGAGATGAAGCACACCGATTTGCTAAAAAATATCATTCGCATTTGCGAGACAAGAAGTACATGTTATAATATCAACATGGAAAACATAAGAATCATATTCACCTTGGTATTGAGCATTTTGATCATTCTGGCAATATTATTACAAGGCAAAGGAGCCGGACTAGGATCAGCATGGGGTGGCTCAGGTGAAACTTTTCAGACTAGGCGCGGTATTGAGGTATGGGTGCTTCGTTTGACTGCTGTCTCTGTCGGAATTTTCCTACTGCTGTCTTTTTTGAATCTGATAGTATAAATTAAGTATGGCCAAAACCATGCGGCACTATTATTGGCTAGTCGCCGCTTTTATTCGAAAAAATCTTCGCTTTCTTATAATTAGCTTCATCGCAAGCTTCTTTACCATTATTTTGTTTATTAATGTTTTGCCGGTGTTGCATTCGATTCTATTTAAGGAACAACAAATTCTTGGTCTCTCTGGTGACTATACATATCAAAATCTCCCCCGTCAGGTGTCTGAGTTAATATCTAATCCATTGGTTGCCGTAAGCCAAAATGGGGAGCTGGTGCCGGTACTCGTCAATTCTTGGGAAGTCATTGATAAAGGCCATACCTATCGCTTTCATTTAAAAACTGATCTTTTATGGTCTGATGGTGACGCGGTCGCTGCCAAGGATATCCCCTTTAATTTTCGCGATGTCAAAGTTAATATCCGCGATCGTTATACCTTGGATCTGACGCTCGAACAACCCCTAGTTATCTTCCCCAATTATCTTAATATTCCAGTTGTTAGCAAGCATTTCAAAGGAATTGGTGGTCTATATCGAGTCAGCTCTTTTAAAATGGATCGTGATCGAGTTAAACAACTTAGTTTAGTCCCTAATAAAGCTGATCTGCCCTATAAAGTCTACCGTTTTTACAAAAATGAAGATGATATGATCACTGCCTACAAAAAGGGAGAAATTACTTCTTTTCAGACCTCAAAGCAAAATGTCGCCTCACTTTTCTCAGATTGGAAAAATACCAAAGTGAGCAAAACGACTAATTTTGATACCACAATGGTCTTATTTTTTAATACCGAACAAAAAACGCTTGGTAATATTGATGTACGGCGTGGCATAACCACTTCCTTGCCTAATTTTGAAGAGTTTGGACAGCCAGCTTCGGGCCCGATTCCGCCAACCTCATTTGCTTACAATGACGAACTAGAAATTACCAAACAAAATTTGGAGAAGGCAAAATCACTATTAAAGAAAAATATTAAATCTACCGAGGAGGGCAAGCTAACTTTATACACTTTTTTTGATCATGCTAGTGTGGCTGAAGAAATCAAACAAACTCTTGAGGGTTTGGGGCTGAAGATTGATCTCAAACTGCTTTCTTTTCGACCGACTGATTTTGACATGTTCTTGACGGTCTGGAATGCCCCTCGAGATCCCGATCAATATTTTTTCTGGCATTCGACTCAACAACAATCGAATCTGACCCACCTAAAAAGCCCTCGAGTAGATAAACTACTTGAGGATGGCCGACAAATAATCAATGTCAAACAAAGAGTCAGTATCTATCATGATTTCCAACGGGTGCTTGTAGAGGAGCTCCCAGCGGCATTTCTATATCATCCTTACGTATTCACTATCGAGCGCAGATGATGGTGTCCCCGGCACGATTCGAACGCGCGACCTACTCCTTACCTGCCCACCGCACGAAGCGTTACCGGTCTCAACTTCACAAGTGCCGACGAGAGGAATCGAACCTCTACTCTACTCCTTAGAAGGGAGTTGCTTTATCCGTTAAGCTACGTCGGCATTCATTCCTTATTTTCAAGTTCCTTTCCCGTGCTTCGGCAGGCGGGGAAGGGAGTCGCTCTATCCAACTGAGCTACGGGGACTTTCAACGTCTTTACAACTGTTATCTTAAATTCTACTCAAAATTACTATCCTACCTATCGGCAGCTATCTCCCTCTTCGTCGCCTGGCTCCTTAGAGTCTTCGGTTTTTTCAAAACCTTGAACTGAGCTACGGGGACAAACCTTAACCTGAGCCGACTCGGGGATTTGAACCCCGGACCCATGCTTTACAAAAGCATTGCTCTACCACTGAGCTAAGTCGGCTATAGGCTATTATACCAAAAAGTGCCCAGGGTGGGAGTCGAACCCACACGATCTTACGATCACAGGATTTTAAGTCCTGAGCGTCTGCCATTCCGCCACCCGGGCTAACCTTAATAACTTTACCTTCGACGATTTGCTATATTATAGCAATGCCAGTATCTCCCGCAAATAATGATTTGCAGGATCCACTTATGAGTATTTCATCACTTCGTTCTGAAACTCATACGGGACATTCCGCCACCCGGGCATTAAGCTATTTTAGTGCATTTGTGGTCGCTGAGGGTATCGAACCCCCGACACCTGCGACCTGCCCGCCGTAACTGTGGCCGTTGAGGGATTCGAACCCCCGACATTTCGGATGTAAACCGAACGCTCTACCAACTGAGCTAAACGGCCAGTGCAGGCGCGGTGTAAACGCATTGCTCTTAACCCGTTCAAATTTTATATAGGAATTCAAAAATTTGTTCGAGTAATCCACTGACCCCGATTTAATCGGGGCTGAGCTAAGCGACCAGCAATATATATTATATGCTAAAACTGACAAAATTCTAGCTATACTTATAAATTATGACCAATGACCAAACAACGTTAGAAATTGGCTCAAGGCGATCTGATGGATCCGAGCTGACCGTTGAAGAATCTATCAAGCAGGCAATATTATCAAGTCATGGTGGTTTGAAACCAGTCTGGAGGGATACTGATTATATCGTTAGTCAATATACCAATATAACTAAAGAATTTAATCAAAGAAGCCCGGATAAAGACGTTGATCCTATTGTCGTGAGACGAAATTTGCTAAATTTGGTTAAATTCGGTTTTTTTGATGTAGATGGCGAACGTCTTTTTTTGCCAAAACCAGAGGAAATTCCAGGTAGGTCTACGTTTAGAGACTTTATTCCAATGCGTGCTTTTGCGATGAAGCTATATATCAATGATCCAGAGCTTTTAGTCTCTGCCTTAAAGAATCATATCATGGGAATGCATGGTTCAAGTAGCGCCTCTCTTTGGGGTGTGCTTGAGCATGGACTGCTGCCACAAGATGGACTAATTGAAAGAAGCGCGATCGTGGCGAGCGGGGAGCATATTTTTGGGGGCTTAGGAATTAATAAAAAGCATGTCAGTCTGTTTCAATGGTATAATTCCTCGGCTGCCAACTATGCTCTCAGAAGGGAAGAAATGTCCGAAAATTCTCTTAACGATAGGATTAAGCACTTAAAAAAACTAGCTTCCGTGTATGGTGAGAAAAGCTTTATCTCTGTTGATCAGGCAATTGCTTATACTGAGGCAACAATAGCGTTCCTAAGAAAATCAAACAAAACTAATGAAGAAAAAATTCAAGAGATATTAATTCGAGAGAACTTCCCAGTACTATATGCTGGACGTGTAGATCGATTAAAAGAAGGTACTCGAGAGCACCCAAGAATCGCAATTCCACGCTCAGATTTGCGTGCGGAATTTGCTGTTTGTGATGGTCTGCCACTCTCTGAAATACCAATTATTTTAGTGCCTAATGATCGAGTGTCGCAAGTCAGGCAACTTATTGAAATAAGAAGTGATGCGAGTCAAGCTGTTCCAGTCGTTAGAGCGATAGAAGCTTATCAAAAAGCTATAGACCCTGGTTCATATAATAACTAATTTAATATTGAAGGTCTTGTGAAGGTTTACCAAACTCTCTGACCAAAGTAAATTGGGATTGTTTCAAAATCCTTTCTATGTCCTTTTGCCTTTTCTGAAATAAATAAAGCAAAAACGTCTTCGGGGTATATTTCGGGATTGGTTGGATTTCCTTTAAGTATTTTAGCTTCAGGTAAACGCTCAAATCCGAATTTTTCGTAGAGTCCTACCTGTGCAGTATTGAAGAGTGCAAGATCAACATTGCTATTTTTAATAATATTTGTAGCTTCCGTAATAACCTTTCTGCCATTGCCTTTGCCTCTTTGATCTGGTCTGGTAATGGCTCCAGATATTCCAATGATATTGTAGGTTTGAGAATGATGTGATAGATTTTTACGAACAATTGCTGCGTAGCTAAGCACACCAGTATTATCTGAAAGGACGATGTGATGAGTTACATCCCAATCTGCTGGAATGTTTTTATCCTTAAGTTTTATTGGCCATTCGGCGCGGAGAATAGCTTCAATTTCATCTCTAATAGCTTGCGGAATTGATTCATTTGAGTAAGTAGTTAGGAACTGGTCTAAATTAATCTGCATAGTTGGTGCCCGGGAGAGGACTCGAACCTCCACGCCTTGCGGCACAGCCTCCTCAAGACTGCGTGTATACCAGTTTCACCACCCGGGCTTGATTAAAATTCGATTATGTTAGTAAACTCTCGGTTTCTTTTCTTCAACTTCGTTGAAGTCTGCTTGTCCCTAGGTGCGGGATCTTCGATATCCCAATTTCACCACCCGGGCTAGAAACTTAGACTATATTATATCAAAGTCTGTTGTTCTTCTTTGCGTTTTGGAGGCTTAATTCCTAGGTGATGATAGGCTGCTTCTGTCGCCACTCGACCCCGAGGGGTTTTTTTGATAAAACCGATTTGCATGAGGTATGGTTCGATAAACTCTTCAATGGTTTGTTTGTCCTCAGACATCGCCGTTGCCAAGGTTGAAGCACCCGCTGGCCCGCCACTGAATTTATTAATCAGAAGATCCAGATAACTAGCGTCAATATCGGTCAGACCCTTATCATCAATCTGAAGAATATCAAAAAGATTGTCTAGAATTGCCTTATCGATCACTTTATGCTTATGTACCTCTTGGCTATCAGCGACTCTTTTAAGAATTCTGTTTGCCAAGCGGGGAGTGCGACGGCTTCGAATCGCCACTTCACGAGCGGCATCAATCCCTAGCGGCAACTTTAGAATTTTGGCGGATCGCATGATAATGTTTTCCATTTCCTTTGGCGAGTAATAATCCAGCCTGAGCATCAGTCCAAATCGATCTCGAAGCGGCGTTGAAAGCATTGCTACTCTAGTGGTCGCGCCAACTATAGTTACCCGTGGAATTGGCAATCGAACTGTGCGCGCTGATGGTCCCTTTCCTACGACGATATCAAGAAAAAACTCTTCCATGACCGGATAAAGCGCTTCTTCTACTGGTTTGGAAAGGCGATGAATCTCGTCAATAAATAAGACATCATTATCCTCAAGGCTAGTGAGAATTGAAGCGAGGTCCCCAGTACGCTCAATCGCCGGACCAGAGGTAGTTTTTAGGTTTCCCTTAAGCTCGGAAGATAAAATACCGGCAAGGGTGGTTTTCCCAATCCCTGGGGGCCCATAAAAAAGGATATGCTCATGCACCGATCCTCTTGAGGTGACGGCGTCAATAAACAGCTTCAACGCCTTCAAGACATTGGCTTGACCGACATAATCGGTCAAATTCTGAGGTCTAAGTACTGTTTCTATTGGTTTGTCTGACATAATATTTTTAGCCTTCATTCATTTGTTTTATTGAGGTACGTATTTTCTCCTCAAGACTAAGCTTTTTGGATAACTGTGAGACGACGCGCTCCGTATCTTGTTTTTTAAAACCAAGCGTCTGCAATGCTTCTATCACGGTTTTATCATCTTTGGAAATAGCAACTCTCTTGATATCAAAGTCAGCACCCAATCGTGACGATAATTCGAGCAATATCCGATTTGCTGTCTTCTGTCCGACTCCAGGAACACTTTTGAAAAATATCGTATCCTGATTTTCAACAGCGAGAATTATCTCTTCTGGTTTATAAAAAGAGATGATCCCAAAAGCCATTTTCGGCCCGACACCATCGACTGCCAAAAGCTCTTTATAGAGTCGATATTGATCCTGTGTCTCAAAGGCAAAGAGTATTAGGGCATCATCACGAACATCCAAATAAGTATAGACAGAGACCTTTTCATCGAGCTTCTTAAGCAAACTCGGTACCAGATAGCAAAGATAAGACACGCCGGAGTTTGTCTTGATATAACCGATATTGCCGTCTATTTCTTCAATTTTACCTTCAATCTTGCCGATCATATACGTTTGTTTAAATGAAAATAGGAAAGCCCAATTGCAACTGCATCAGAGATATCATCCTGCGCAGTTGTAAATTCCAAATTATATTCTAACTTTAACATTTTTTGAATCTGCTTTTTATCAGCATGGCCATCCCCAGTGAGAGCGAGTTTGACCTGCATAGGGTTGATGAATTCAGCGATCAAATTTTGCTCTGCACACAATGAAAGCAAAACCCCCTGAGCTTGAGCGACAACAATTATTGTTTTTTTGTTCTTGCTGAAAAATATCTCTTCAATAACTACCTTGTCAGGTTTGTGGCGTGCACTAAGCTTATTAAATTCCTTGCCGATTTGTTTCACCCGATTGCCTAGTGAATCCTTTTTACTGGTAGTAATTCTTCCGTAGTCAATAATTTTAAATGATCCCTTTTTCTCAATGACAGCATAGCCAATTCTATCAAGTCCTGGGTCAATCGCAAGAATCTTCATCGCTAATCGCAGTATAGCACAATATAGTATTCATTTAGTATACTAAGGCTTCCTTATATGACAAATAACGATCGCGACCCCAAACTGCTTAATCCTTCGAACTTTACTAATGTATTAATTGAAGTCATTGACTCAATTGAACATGAGAAAAGAAAAACAACCGGTGAAATTATTGAGGTGTCAGAAGCAGCTTCCTTTTTTGCCGTTGCTTATGAAAAATTGCGATCAATTATTGAATTTAATGATGAGCGGTTAATAAGGCACGCTTCAATCGACCGGATTTTGAAGCGTCGGTTATCTGTTAACATTACAGGCAATGGAGAGGGGCTTAATTTGGCAAGAGAGCTCTTGTGGTCTAGACAGGTAAGAGCGGGGGAGTTAAGTGAAGGGCATGCTGATGAGATGCAGAAAATAATTGATTCTTTTCTTAAACTCAATAGTCACGCCAAGCAAAATTGGCCAACTAGTTTTTCTCATGTAGTTTCATTACTCGCCTGTGAAATTGAAGAGTACTTGGAGCCAGAGATTAGGCAAAAAGAACAAGCCTTTTTATTTTTTCTATTTCAGACAATCCATGATACCTTGCACATTGAGAATGTAGACGATTCTCAAAAGGATCTCTATTTATTTCTAGCCTGTGAAGAGAATTTGTACAAAAGTAATACTACTTTTCTTCAATATCATTTGCTAATCCAAAAGTGGGGGACTATCGCTAACTTAAATGCTGATGAATTAAAGCGCCTTGGAATGGAACTTAAGCAACTAAGTAAAAATTATAAACAAGCTATTGAAAACAAATATCGAGATAAATTGACTCGATTTGTTCGTCGCCAACTACCGGCCTACCGAATTTTATTTGAGCTGTTCACTAGCACCGATGAGATTGCATCAACCATTAATAATCAAGATAAACTTCAGAAGAGAATTAACGAAATTTGCATTAGTAAATATGAGGAGACAAAGGATAAACTTCGTATTGCCGGGGTCCGCAGTGTCATCTATATCTTTGCTACTAAAATGATTTTTGTTTTGCTTCTTGAGGTCCCTTTGACCAGTTTTTTTTATAGTCAATTTCATTTACTACCCGTGATCCTAAACACGTTGATGCCACCGGTACTCATGGGAATAATTGTCTTGACCGTTCGAGCACCCAGCACCCAGAATACCGAGCAACTTTATCGCAAAATAGTCTCAATAATTACCTATGATCCTACTGACAGTGGCAGCCGTACGGTAATTAGTGACAAAGCTCATGAGAGGCGGCCCTTTTTGAAAAGCGTCTTTTATATGCTCTATGCTTTCCTTTTCGCGACAGTCTTTTTTATCATCTATGGCATGCTTGATCTATTAGAATTCAACCTAATCAATAAGACCATCTTTTTCCTCTTCGTCTGCCTGATTACCTTCTTTGGCTATCGAGTGAGGCAAATATCAAAAGAATATTCGCTATCGCTTCAAGATCATCTCTGGACACCGATTGTTGACACCTTTTTTCTGCCATTTATGTCGGTGGGCAAGGTTTTGTCGGCTCAAGTGGCTAGGCTCAATGTCTTGATGTTTATTTTTGATGTCTTGATTGAAGCACCGCTTAAACTGATAATTGAGCTTGTGGAAGAATGGCGCGATTTCACCAAACAAAAGAAAGAAGAACTAATGTAGAGGCTGCTTAATATTGACGAAGAATTTTGATATTATCACCCTCACGCGCTTTATTTAGCCATTCTTGAAAAAGCTGTTGGAGCTTTTCGCTTTCTAGCTGATCTCGAGCGGTAATCTTAGCATCGGCTGGTTTCACCTCTTTGAAGAATTCAGCATTTTCAGCAATATATTTGTCAACTTCTTTATCACTTAACTTAACTTCATTTTTGAAAAGTTTCTCAATCAATAATTGAAATCTTGCTTGTTCTTCAACCTCAGCTCGGGTGACACCTTGCGCCTCAAGCGCTTCATCGAAGGTGTGGCCTTGTTCCTTAAGTTGCTCCTCGACAGTGCTTAATTGCTTATCAATTTCTTCTTGCGTTACAGTGACATTTTTCTTGCTTGCTTCTTGATAGACCAGTGACTTGGTAATCAAGCTATCAAGTGCCTGCTCACCAGCCTGTTTTTCAAGCTCAGAGACAACCGCCATTCGAGTAATTGGGCGATTGTTTACCATAGCGACAATAAAACTACTCTTAAATAAGTAGGCAACAGCGACAATAATAACGAGAATTAATGCCATGAGAATTCTTTTTCTTTGAGCAGGAAGCGATTTAAATGAGTTGAGAAGCACTTTAGGGTCCAAGGTTTGAATAGATTTTTTAGTTGCCATAAAAAAATAGTATAACATATATTTTATAGTTTTGTTGATATAATAGTTGAGCACATATATACTGCCCCTGTAGCTTAATGGATAGAGTACCTGGCTTCGAACCAGGTGATAGGGGTTCGATTCCCTTCAGGGGCACTGACTAGATTAATCTATCGTAGTCGAATGCGGTCGGTCGGGTCAGTAATTAAAAAACTGATTCAACTGACTAAGTCCAGCGATAAGCTAGGACGAGACTGACTATTGACTGAATGACTAGTTTTTTGGTGGCTGTAGCTCAGTGGTAGAGCTCTTGTTTGTGGAACAAGCGGTCGCGGGTTCAATTCCCGTCAGCCACCCTAATTTTTTTAGACTCAGGCATATATATCAAACTATTGTAGCCCAAGGCGGAGTTCGAACTTCTGTTATACTAGAATTCAGCATGAGAAAGATTATTGTTGTTGAATTTATTACGCTTGATGGTGTCATACAAGCACCAAGCGAATCCAAAGAAGATGCAGCAGCAGGCTTTAGATATGGTGGATGGATGGGACCATACTTTGATAAAGATAGTGTCTTAGGCAAAGAGATGGAAAAGCAAATGAAAGAGACATCCGGACTTCTTCTTGGAAGAAAAACCTACGACATATTTGCAGGATATTGGCCAGAACACGCAGAACCATGGCC
>JANWIV010000003.1 GCA_025449735.1 Candidatus Microgenomates bacterium
ATGCTTCATGCTTCATGCTTCATGCTTCATGCTTCATGCTTCATGCTTCATGCTTCATGCTTCATGCTTCATGCTTCATGCTTCTACTTATTATATTTCTCTGATAAATCAAGTTTTTTAATTCTAAGGATGTCTTTGAAGGTAGCGATTGAATCATGAAGAAAATTGACATTTTTAGTCTCGACATGTCTCCAGATTACTGGTACCTCAATAATCTTCAGTCCCATTTTGCTCGCAATAAACAAGAATTCTAAATCAAAACCCGCTGAAACTGAGCTACCTTTGACCTTCTTTCCCACCTTATAAACATGAAGTCGCTCAATGATATTAATAGCAGAAGTTTTTTCAAAAAGTTTAAAACCACATTGCGTATCTCTCACTCCTCCCAGACCAATTATGATATCGCGAATGAAAATAAAGCCCACCGCCATAAGTCGTCGCAAAATTGGCGCTCCCACTCTTGATGAAGAACGTGAGCCGACGATAATTTTTTTTCCCGATTCTGCTTGAGCGATTAATTTTTCTGCTTCTTCGATTGGTGTGGCTAAATCAAAATCAGAAAACATTACATATTGTCCTTCCGACTGTTTGATTCCGGTAATAATAGCAAAGGCTTTGCCTTGATGAGAATTCTCTATTAATCGAAATTTCTTGAATTGGGAAAGATAATCCGCTTTGATTATCTTTCGCGAATCGTCAGTTGATCCGTCATCGATTATAAGCACCTCGATTATTTTTGGATTGGCGACGACATAATTCCCGATTTTATCAAGGACCCCTTTTTGGATATTTAACTCTTCGTTGTAACAGGGAATTATTAAGGAAATTGTCATATCAGTAAATTCAGTATATTTAGCCCCGAATCAATCGGGGTCAGTTGTAATCAGTTATTATCAGTATTGAAGCTGAATTAACCGAATATACCGAATAAACCGATTATAACCGAATTTTATCTAACTAATTTGTAAATTCTATCATGTCCGACTGTCCATTCTCCCACAAACTTATTCGGCGCAAAAAAGGCAATATCCCACATCGGGTCCCCTATCGGTTTGCAATCGTTTTCACAGACGACAAAAAGCTCATCAGCTTTGTCTAGGCTATCATGCTCGAGCGCCCTCACTCCCCATTTCTCTAAGAAATAGCGATAGGTGCTATCAGAATATTTATCTGGCAGACCAGTGACCTGGAATTGATCGGTATTTTTTTCATTTTTTATAATTGTGGCAATACTCTCTGCATGCGCTATTTGGTTTGAAGGCGAGTCGAAAAAGAATCGCATCGTCGGTATAGAAAGATTGATGTAAAAAATTAAAAACACAAGAACGGGAATCCAAGCTAATTTATTGAGAAGAAGTCGACCAGCCAAATATGCAAGGGTCAAATAATAAAATGAATAGACTACAGTGAAATAGTGGATGTATTTTGGTCCACTATAAAGTGAGACTCCTAAAAGAGAAAAAAGAAAGAAAGCGCCAAGATGCCAATTTTTCCTATCTTTATAAAATGAGACTCCAAGACTAGCAATTAGAATCATAAACAAAATCAAAGAAAGTGAAGTTGGAAGTTCAATATTAAAACTGAATTTATTAAGGCTGGAGAAAGTTTGAAGGAGAGTCTCAATATGGCTGCCGCCGACTGCATTTGACTCAGAAAACAATTTGATGAAATTACGACTATTTAAAAAGTCATGGCGCAAGTCAAAGATGAATAAAGGAATTGAAAAAAATATTGCCGAACCTGTCATTGCTAGAATATTTTTGATTGCTTTTGAAAGCTTTTTCTTTTCTTGCCAAAGATAATAAGATAAGAAAAACCCCGTAGGCGCAGCGAGCACAAGAGCGATATAGTGAAATTGAATACAAAAGGAAAACAAGGAACCAGAGAGAATAAACAGACGCCAATCGGCCCGACGAACCGCAAACAGCAAAGAAAAATAATACAACAATGTAAAAACTGGCAGCAAATTAGGGTTCCATGAATAACGCGATAAATCGACTAGCGATGGTGAGAAAGCGATCAGTCCTGTCAAAAGCAGTGCTATCCTTTTATCAAAAAGTTGGGAGGTGCGATAAAAAGCAAATAAAATAAACAAACTCGAGATGATCGCCACTCCAATTGCCGGTCCTAAGGGATGAAAATTGAATAGTAGTAGCCAAGGGGCGATAAAATAATAGTAAAAAGGACCCAAATAGACTTGACCAACCGAAGTCGGTGCTCCAATTGCTGGGAAATGCTCAAACGTCAAAATTCGACGCAAGACAATGACGTCTCTCCCCTGATCGCCCAAAAATGTGACGTAACTACCAATTTTATAAAGCCTCAAAAATGCACCAATGATAAATAGAATAAATACCGACCTGAAATAATTATCTTTAAATAATTCTTGAGTTTTTATTGTTACGCTCTGCGTTAATTTTTTTATCATTATTTTCTTGTTTTTTCGTACTATATACTACATACTACATATGTATATGCTAAAGTCATTATACAAAAAAACACCTTTTGCACCATATATTGCGATAATTTTTTTAACCGTATTCTCAACAATTCTTCTCTGGCTGCCCTTTTTGCTTCGAGTTGACAGTATTAATGGGATTGAAACACCAGAACTAAACTTTCAGACGGTTATTAAGCACTGGGACGGCCCACTTTATATTATACCGGCAAAAACTGGCTATGACATCAATAATAACATCCTAAAACAAGCCCCGTTGGGTCTGGAGGGAAAATATTTTGCTGCCCACATGCCAGGATATCCTGCAACAATTGCCGCGCTTTCACCCTTTGTCGGCTATCCAAAAGCTACTGTACTGTCAACTTTGCTGGCTTCAATATTTATGTACTGTTTCTTTTATTATTTTTTGACCAAATTGAAAATCACTGATCATAAACTGATTTTGACAACAGTACTCCTTTTTTTGACTCCAAGGCTTTATGTGGTCCGCTCGGTTGGCAGTCCGGAACCGATGTTTATCCTGTTTATATTGACCTCGATTTATATGTTTGTTAAAAAGAAATATTTTTGGTCAGGGATTTTGGGAGGGCTTGCGGTCATAACCAAAACGCCAGCCATATTGCTTTTTGCTGCTTATGTATTATTTTTTGTTGACCAGTGGCGCCAGACTAATAAGATTGAGATTGAAAGAGCCTGGCTACTGCTGATTCCTGCTTCACTTCTCGCTGTCTTTGTATTTTATTCGCGGCAATTTGGTGATTTCTTTGCTTATTTTAATTCGGGAGATAATCTTCACTTAATCTTCCCACCATTTTCGGTGTTTAATTTTCAAAAAGATTGGGTCGGGACTGCTTGGCTTGAAGAAATTATATTTCTCTACTTTTTTTATGGTCTGACGCTTATTACTTTGTGGGAAAAAATTATAAATCCTCCAATGGGTGGCGCGACTGGCTTGCCCGCCGTAGCCTCGGCGAAGGTGGGGAGGGAAGCGGGTCAGGACCCATTGGTTCAACAAAATGAGTTTACGCAACGTTTTTATAAAATATCTTTTTATTTTGTGCTTTTATTTTTCCTATCAATAATTTCAGTGCAACATCGTGATATATCTCGCTACTCATTGCCGCTATTGCCAATTACTTTAATTACTTTCGCTGACTTTTTTACCTCGAGGCGATTTGTTATTGTGCTAATGCTATTATTGCCAGCAATTTATCTCTATGCAATAAACTTTATGCTCTACAACATCGCCCCAATTGCAGATTGGAGTCCTTTTCTTTGACAATGATTGCTTGCCATTCCGACTTGTCCACCAAAATTTTAATGACGGTGGAAGCTACGAGCGAAGGATGGGGCCCCATTTTTATAGTATAATTAAGCATTGTTGGCACGTTGGCGAAGTGGAAACGCGGAAGTCTGCAAAACTTTTATGCGCGGGTTCGATTCCCGCACGTGCCTCAGAAATTAATATTACATAGTTCATCATTCTACTCTGCTATAATATAGCTATGAAGATTTTACGCCGTCACAAAAAGCTAATTATTATCATTCTTACGATAGCCATCGTTTCTGGATTTGGGATTTTGAACAGGTCGCAAAAAGATGATTCTTTAAGCACTGCTCAAGTCAAACAAGGGACTCTTGAAGATACGCTCGTTCTTTCTGGTGAAATAAGTGCCGATCGAATCGCTAGTCTTTCCTTTTTGAGCGCCGGTCGCCTGACCTATGTCGGCGTCACCGAAGGGCAACGAATTGAAAAAGGCACTACTGTCGCTTCCCTTGACACTCGCTCTGTCAAAAAAAACTTACAAAAAGAATTAAACGATTATGCCAAAAGTAGAAACGATTTTGACCAGTCGCGAGATGACAATGAAACAATATTAAATGACACCATCAAGAGAACTCTCGAAAATACTCAATATGATTTAAATAATGCCGTCTTAGATGTCGAACTACAAGACCTCAGTCGTGAATATTCCTATCTGACAAGCCCAATCAGTGGCATTGTCACCAAAGCCAGTCCAAAAAGCCCAGGAGTAAATATCACCGCGACCAGTGCGGTTTATGAAATAGTTGATCCTAGCTCGGTATATTTTTCCGCCTCTATTGACCAGTCCGACGTCACTTCAATTAATGTCGGGGACAGAGTAAAAATTGTCATTGATGCTTTTCCTGATAAAGACTTTTCTGCCACAGTAAGTTCAATTTCCTTTTCTCCGAAAGTTGATGAGACTGGCACTGTCTATGAAGTCAAACTCGTTTTTGACGAAATTGATAGTGCGATGATGCGCCTCGCTATGACCGGAGATGCTGAGTTTATCCTAAGGCGCCAAGAGCAGGCGCTTTATATACCACTTCTATATCTTCAAGAAGATGAGACCGGCCAAAAATTTGTCTATCTTTTGAAAAATGGCAAACGAGAAAAGAAAAATGTTAAAACCGGTATTGAAACCGAATATAGTATTGAGATAAAAAATGGTCTTGCTTTAGGTGACATCGTCTCTGAATAATTGTTAATTATTTGTCATTCTCGCGAAAGCGGGAATCTATATCAATTTTATGGATTCCGGATCAAGTCCGGAATGACAGTTGAGTAGTGCCACATGCTTCATGTTATATGATTCATGATTCCTATGATTAAACTTGAATCCGTCTGGAAAGAATATGAAATTGGCGAAAACATAATCCCTGTCGTCAAAAATGTGACTCTAGATATAAAAAAGGGTGAATATACGGCGATTATCGGTCCTTCAGGGAGCGGTAAATCCACTCTTATGCATATAATTGGACTACTGGATAAACCATCAAGAGGTAAAATTTTAATCGATGGAGCTGATGTCTCTCGCTTTTCGGATGATAAGCTATCACGGTTTCGTAATCAATTTGTCGGCTTTGTCTTTCAACAATTCAACCTGCTTCCAAAGTATACGGTGCTTGAGAATATCTTGCTTCCTGTCTATTATTGTCGAGATAAACTTGACTATGACCCACGACAGAAAGCCATTGAGCTCCTCAAGCGGGTCGGTATACCTGAAAAAGCTGACTCCTTTCCTAATAAACTTTCGGGAGGTCAGCAACAAAGAGTCGCAATTGCACGAGGCCTTATTATGAAACCTAATTTGATACTGGCAGATGAGCCAACTGGAAATCTCGACACTAAAAATGGAAATGCTATTCTTGATCTTCTTGAGGAACTCAATAAAAAAGATAAAATTACCGTCGTCTTGGTCACCCATGAGGCCGAAGTCGCCGCTCGCACCAAGCGCAAAATTAGAATTGTTGATGGAGAGCTAGTTAAATGATCGATTATCAATTTACAATTTTCAATAAATTACCAATATTCCAATGATCATTAATTTCTTGAATATTGATTGAGCATTGAATATTGAACATTGAATATTTATGACGTATTTAATATTTATAATAAAATCTTCACTTGATGATTTTAGGCGCAATAAAATCCGAACCGCGCTCACTTCTCTGGGAATTCTTATTGGTATCTTGTCGGTGGTACTTTTGATCGCGGTTGGCTTGGGACTTAAGAATTATATCCAAGGACAATTTGATAGCTTAGGCACTAATCAAATTATTATCTTCCCCGGAAAAGTGCTCCAGGGTGGTGGTTTCAGGCCTGGTGGCGGCTCTCTCGGTGGCGCAAAATTTGATCTAAGAGATGAGGCGAGCCTCAAAAAAATTAAGCAATTATCTCATGTTGCGCCAGCCTTCATCAAAACTGTAGAGGTGTCAGTACGAGGAAAGTCTGAATTGGGAGACTTATTTGCTTCAAATGAAGATGTCTTTACTGTCTACTCGGTAAAAATATCCCACGGCCGCGCCTGGACCGATAGTGACCTGCGCAAACGGGCCAAAGTCGCAGTGGTCGGACCTTCACTTGTTGAAAAATTCTATCCACAGGTCAATCCCATCGGCAAAATAATTAAGGTTGAGGACTCTCAATTTAAAATTGTTGGTGTGGCTGAATCAAAAGGAGGCGGGGGTTTTGGTGGTCCGGACCTGGATTCATTTATATATATTCCTCATACCGCGGCGCTATCTTTTAACCCAGACAAGACTTTCATTGCCATATATGCTAAAGCCAAGACAGAAGATGATATCCCTCTTGCTAAAATGAATATTGAACGTGTCTTAACCGAAAAATATGATGAGGGCGACTTTTCGGTACTCGAGCAAAGCGATATTTTGAATGTCGTCACTCAAATATTCTCAGTTTTAAATAGTGTCCTTGTTGCTATTGGGGCTATTTCGCTCATCGTCGGTGGCATTGGAATTATGAATATTATGTATGTGTCGGTTGTGGAGCGAACCCGAGAGATCGGTATCCGTCGCGCTGTTGGCGCCACCAAGCGAGATATTATGGCGCAATTCTTGGCTGAGTCAATACTCCTCTCGCTCACCGGTGGAATTGGAGCCATTATTATCGCCACGCTACTCATCTTACTTGTCAGACAGGTTTTTCCTGCTAGTCTAGACCTACTTACAATAATTATTGCGTTTGGGGTTTCCAGCTTCATTGGCATTGTCTTTGGGATTTTCCCTGCCCGCAAGGCCGCAAACTTGACACCGGTTGATGCCATCAGATATGAATAATCTGTTAGAATATTTATATGGAAGAAAATATTCCGACACATTTTTTACTTCAACCTAAAATCATAATTGTTATACTCATCTCATTTCTTTTAGGGTCGCTATCAACCTATGTTGCGGTTACCAGCCTAGCAAATCAATCAAGTGCAATCAACCCAACGCTGTCTCAATATCCCTCACCGATTGTCACTATTAGTCCAACTCCAGAAATTCCCACTCCGACTAATTTCACCTGCCCACCTGATTACGCCAAAGTTTGTCAGGCTGGCAATTGTGAATGTCAATTGATGACAAATTCCGAAGATTCAAATAAAAATAAGTCTTGCCAAACGACAGCCGATTGTTATCCAGGTCCTACTTGCAATCCGGCACTGATTGAAATGTATGGTAACACTAGTCATTGTCCAGTGCCTATGTGTGATAAAGGAGTCTGTTACTGGAATTCAGTGCCATAAACCTGACATTTGGGACAAAAGAAGCTACTTCGACCACCTTGTTTAATTCTCACAATTATAGTTTGGCAGCGCTTGCAAGGTTTGCCTTCTTGTTGATAGACATTGAAATGATATTGATGCTCGCCTTTTGAGCCATCGGGGAGAATATAAACCTCATCCTTGCCCGATGAGCCCCGATGCTTGATACCCTGCGTTATGACTTTAATGATTGATCTATATAAGTGGTTCGATTGCTCGACTGTTAGACTATTCGCAGGCAATTCCGGGTTGAGACGTGCGTCAAAAAGCGCTTCACTGGCATAAATATTGCCTACTCCCGCAAAGCGATCCTGATCCATAAGGACGATTTTGATTGGTCGTCTTGTATTCTCAAGTTTTTCGGCAAAATATTTTTTGTTAAATTTAGAAGTCATTACATCTTCACCGAGAGATCGCTCTTGTTTCTCCGTTAGTTTTATCCAACCAAATTTCCTAAGTTCATTGAAATACAACGCGCTTCCATCGGTAAAGTTAATGATAACACGGGTAGAATGCCCTGGCATTTTGTTACCAAAAGCTAAGGGGATGTTGTAAATAAATTTGGCATTTCTGGAATCTTTGGCAAAAAGCAGTTGTCCGGTCAGCTTGAAGTGAAAGTTGAGATATAGTCCGCTGTCGAGTTTGATTGCCAAAATTTTACCATGACGGACAATATCAACGATTTTATGACCAACGATTTTCTTTTCATCCCCTTGAAATTGTTTTTGAGTCAAAACTTCAACTCTTCTTATGACTTTACCAATAATATCCCGCTTCAAGTGATTTCGAATTGACTCAACTTCGGGCAGTTCAGGCATAAATCTCCCCCCCCTGTCATCCTGAGGAGCGAAGCGACGAAGGATCTAGTTCTATTAGATTCTTCGTTTCACTCAGAATGACGTTAACTTTTATTAACGTTATCATTGATGAATTGCTTTATCTCTTTTTTAAACACTTCTTCTGAATATTTTTCGGCTTCATCACGAGCGTTTTTTCTCATTTGTTGATATTTCACCTCATTTAATACGTTTAAACGTTTAATTGTTTTGAGTAACGATTCCGATGTCAACTCGTCAAACAAATAACCGTTGATCCCATCTTTGACAGTTTCGACAAGTCCACCACTTTTGTAGGCAATGACTGGCACGCCATATCCCATTGCTTCTATCGGAGCAATGCCAAATTCTTCATCGCGACTAGCAAAAAGAAACGCTTTTGCGCCGGCGTACAATTGAGCAAATTCACTGTCACTAATCTTACCTAAAAACTCTACTGTGCTCCCCGCAATTGACTCGAGATATTGCCTATCTCTTCCTTCACCGACGATTTTCAAATTAAATTTGGCTTTATTTGCCGCTCCAATTAATATCTCGACGTGTTTAGCCTTTTGCAAACGAGAAACAGTAACATAAAAATTTCGAATTTCGAATTTCGAATTTCGAATTTCCTCTTCCTTTGGAAGAGTTACCGGTGGATATATAACTGTTGAATCACGGCGATAAAATTTCTGTATACGTCGACGCGTTTCTTCGGAATTTGCAATCAAATAATCTGGACGTTGACTAGATTCAAAGTCCCAAATTCTTAAAAAGTGATTGACAATATTGGCATAGATTTTGATTGGCCAATATCGTTGCCATTCCATAGCGGTCTCATAACCATAGAGGTATCGAGGAGGATGATGAATATAAGAAATATGGACGGTTGGTGACTTTGAGAAAATGCCCTTGCACATATACCAACCCGATGAAGAAATGACGACGTCAAACTTACCAAAATCAAATGATTCCCAGATCATTGGCGCCAAAAATCGCAGTGGCGAATATAATTTTTTTATAAATGGAATTTTTGAAACAAAAGACTGATGAATTTCCCAATTTTTAGCTTCAGGATAATGTTTTAATAACCTGTCTCGTGTAGCAAATGCGGTATAGATTGGAGCTTGAGGATATATTTTTTTTAAAGAATAAAGCACCCTCTCTGCCCCGCCAAATTCGTGCAATTGATCATGAACCAATGCTATTTTCATCTATTGTATTATACTTTAAATAACTATTTTGCTAACTTTTGCAATTTTTGTGACTTGTGGAGGCAGCGATGAATCCGTTAATGTGATAAAGGGAGGGTGAAGACGAATGTCTTGGGATCCCCCCTGGATATCACTGTATTACGGATTCACGACCCGGAACTCAGGCACTAAAAATTGTAAAAGTAGATATATATTAATATATGAATATAATTCAATCACTAATCCTTGGCCTAGTTGAGGGTATCACTGAATTTCTTCCTATCTCCTCAACCGCCCACTTAATTCTCACTAGTCAATTATTAAAGATCGAACACTCCGAATTTCTGAAACTTTTTGAGGTAGTTATTCAATCTGGCGCTATCCTCGCAGTCGCTTTTTTATATTTTCGCTACATCTTAAACCATAAATCTTTAATTATAAATCTCATAATCTCTTTCATCCCGACTGCAATAATTGGATTTTTATTTCATGACACGATTAAAAATATCTTTTTTGAATCAAACTTGCTAATTGCCAGCAGTCTTTTGATCGGTGGAATTCTTTTCTTAATTCTTGAATATTTTATAAAAAAGGGGAGTCTTAAGCTGACACTCGAGCTTTCCAAAATGACCTACTCAAAAGCATTATTGATTGGGACGATCCAAGCTTTGGCAATTGTCCCTGGAGTCTCTCGAGCTGGAGCGGTGATAGTCATCATGATTCTTCTAAAATACAAAAGAACTGATTCAGCACTTTATTCATTTTTGCTAGCGGCGCCAACCATTTTTGCCGCATCTATATTCGATTTGGCGAGTACAGATTTGGCTATTTTTTCCAGTGGTCAAAGTTTAATTTTACTTTCGATCGGTTTTATTACCGCTTTTATAAGTGCGCTTTTGGTAATGCGCTGGTTTATCGAATATCTGCAAAAAAATAATTTAGCTTTGTTTGGAATCTATCGTATAATAATCTCGCTTGCAATTCTTCTTGCACCCGTAGTCTAATGGATAGAACATGGGCTTCCGGAGCCTAAGATGTGGGTTCAATTCCCGCCGGGTGCACTCATTTTCGTTGTATAATATAAGCTAGTGATGTGCGCCTGTAACTCAGCGGTTAGAGTGCCAATCTTATAAGTTGGAGGTCCTTGGTTCGAATCCAAGCAGGCGCACATGTGTGGTAAGTTAGGCAAGGTAGCCAAGGTGGTCACGGCGCGTGTCTGAAAAACATGAGATCTCGGTTCGACTCCGGGCCTTGCCACAGTTTTTGTTTTGATATAATTAAGCACTTGCGGCGGTAGTTCAGTGGTAGAATGCTTCCTTGCCAAGGAAGAGGTCGCCGGTTCAAATCCGGTCCGCCGCTCATGATAACTTGCAAATTTGAAAATGGTCGTAATGTTAGTTTGCGTCATGTTGTCATTGACAACTTAATCCTTAATGATAATAAAATTCTTCTCGTCAAGCGAGCTGCTCATCTTTTAAACGGGGGTAAATGGGGAATCATTGGGGGCTTTGTAGAGAGAGACGAAAATATTGAAGGTGCCACTCGACGCGAAATCCTTGAAGAAACCGGTTACGAAATAGAAAGCCTTCAACTTATTGCCATAGTTGATAATCCTGATCGCCCCAACGAAGACAGACAAAATATTTCTTTTGTTCACGCAGTAAGAGTTACCAACAAAGTTGGCCAACCAGACAATGAATCAACCGAGATCAAATGGTTTGATTTGAATGAACTTCCTACAAAAGAAGATTTTGCTTTTGATCATTATCAAATGATTCACCTCTATCTTGATCATTTAAAAACTCCTAAATCCTTGCCGGTAATTATTTCTGATTGGAAATAAATTTTTGATATAAATAGGGGACTGACAATAGCTTCATAGATTCCAGATCAAGTCCGGAATGACAAACTCCTTTTTTTAACGAGCCTCATTACATTAAACGACGTCTTTAAAATAGGGGAGCGGGATGCCTCTTGACTAGTGAACGATTGTTCACTAAACTAATGCTTATCATGTATGAATCTATTAATGAAAAAGTCAGTGTTATTTTGTCATACAATCGTGAAGCCGGCACTATCCTCCCTTTAAAAATGCGCTGGCAAGGTCGAGTCTACTCAATAAGCAAACTTTCTTATCATCATAAAATAAGAGATGGCCGCACTATTTTGCATATTTTCCATGTGACCAACGGTGCGCTTGATTTTCGACTCAAACTTAATACTGATACTCTTCATTGGACATTAGAAGAAATTAGCGATGGAACTCCAGATTAATAAAAATAAGCCGTATTTGATGCATATCGATCTTAATTCTTGCTTTGCCACTGTTGAGCAGCAAGTCAACTCTCATTTAAGAGGTCGGCCGATTGCCATTGCTGCCTATACCAGCCCCAACGGCTGTGTCGTCTCACCATCTATTGAAGCTAAGCGCTATGGTGTCCGGGTTGGTATGACCGTACGAGAAGCTAAGCTCTTATGTAAAGAAATAATTATTCGTGATCCTGATCCGATGCTTGTCCGCGACGTCCATATCAAATATCGCAATATATTCAAAGACTATTCACCTATTGTCGTCCCTAAATCAATTGACGAAGCCATTATTGATTTTGAACCCGTTAAGCATGCTTTAAATAGATCGCTTGAAGATATCGGTCATGAAATTAAAAAAAGATTGCGTGAAGAAATCGGGGAATGGATCTCTTGCAATGTTGGTATTGCCACTAATCGATTTTTGGCAAAAGTTGCCGCTAATCTTCATAAGCCCGACGGACTTGATATTATCACTCATGAAAATTTGCTATCTGTCTATCAGTCTTTAAAACTGACTGATCTGCCCGGCATCAATACCCGCTATGAAGCCCGACTTAATACCGAGAGTATATTCACCCCAATAGATTTTTTTGCCTCTCCACTTCTAAAACTTGAAAAGCGAGTCTTCCAAAGTATTGTTGGCTATCATTGGTATATGCGACTTCGTGGCTGGGAAATTGATGCAATTGATTTTGGCCGTAAAAGCTTTGGTCAGGATTATGCTTTAGGTAAATTTACCAATAGTCCTCTTGAGCTATCTCGCCTTATTATGAAATTATGCATGAAAATGGGGCGAAGACTTCGCAAAGCTGGATTTACTGCTGGCGGCATTCATGTTGCTTGTATCTACGCCGATGGTACTTATTGGCATCGAGCTCGTAAATTTCAGCAACCAATGTATTCTACTCTCGACCTTTATCGCAAGGCTCAACTGGTATTTAATCAAAGAGAAGAAAAGACAAAAATGATAACCAAACTTTCTGTCAGTTGTTATTCTCTTGAGTCTGCTATTAGTTCGCAGCTGACTCTTTTTGAGTCAGTTGACAAGGAAAGAAAGGTGTCGGATGCTACGGATAAAATCAATGATCGTTATGGGGAAGGAGTAATCATGCCAGCTTTAATGCTGGGAATGGATAATTTAATCATTGACCGAATTGCTTTTGGGGGTGTATCGGAACTAGAGAATCTTTATGATTGAGGATAGTCAACTGGGGTCAATAATTTATCAGAATTATTGACAGGATTGTTGACTTGCAAAGAAATTGAGTATGCTTCCAGTTCAGTCGGATCAAATGGTTTAAGCAAAGATAATAATTTGTTTGCGTCACTATTAGTGTCTAACCATTTGGACTCACCTTTTTCAGACAGAATTACCGGCATACGATCATGAATTGGCTTGACAAGCGAATTAGGACTACAAGTGATGATGGCATAAGTATTAACCTCTTCATTTTTAGAATTTAGCCATCGCTCATAAATACCGGCAAAAGAAAAAGTTTTATTATCAGCTCGATGGATAAAATAAGGAATTTTACCAACTTTAGTTTTTTTCCATTCATAAAAACCGTTCGAAGGAATCAGACATCGATTTGATTTGAAGGCATGACGAAAAGATGGTTTCTCAGCAATTGTTTCTGCTCTCGCATTGATTAATTTTTGACCAATTGAGGGGTCTTTTGCCCATGATGGTATCAGTCCCCAACGCATTTTGACGACGTAATTAGGATTTTTTTTGATAATCACCGGCATTGATGCGGCGGGGGTAATATTGTAGTCACTTTCAAGTTTTTCGAGCTTATTTATTAGGTGAAATCTTTTATAGAAATCATCAGCTGGTTTAAAAATGTATCGACCACACATACTGATATTATACTGCAAATAGTACCTCCCTCATTTGAACTTGACAAGCTCAAAATGGCTAAGTATAATGAGCTCACTTGAGGCCGTAGCCTCTATTTAGAGATTAACAAAGATCGGAGGTGAATAAAGTCTATGCAATTTTATGACGTAAAAACTCGACAATTCGTCGAGGTTTCAGACTCTGATTTGAAAAAGACAAAATACACTCGAACCACCAAAAGCGGTAGCACACAAACACGCTACGCAGTTCGAGCTAATTACCAAGGACGCAACCTTACCAAGTTCGTTAGTGAAGCAACTTGGCAGTCAATGGATGCTCCTATGGAGTAAGTACTTCTTAAAAAAGGAGAGTCGTATATATTATTGTATACCCTCTCCTTTTTTGATGGGGGGAAATAACTTTTAGTCAGTGCGTAGAAGGCGAGATTTCTATGTTAATCTGAACATTTTAGAATGTAAACATAATACATATTCGGACTTCGTCTCGCCGAAGCCGAGCTGAAACCCGCTTTCATCCCGCTTTAGACGGGACTTCAGCGAGGCGAAGGCGGAGAGGGCGAGATTCGAACTCGCGGTCCCTTGCGGGACAAAGGTTTTCAAGACCTTCGCACTAGGCCACTATGCGACCTCTCCTTTAATGCTAACTCTTATCTATTAACTATCACTAGTTTCAATTTCACTTCGTGTGGCCACCCCCGCATGGTTTCACCTGCGGGATTAATTCGATTCATCGCTAAAGTTTCGGTTATCCTCAACTTTGAGCGGATCTCATTTAATATGCGACCTCTCCTATTTTAAGTAAATTATGCTAGGTCGTCCTCTTGTAGGGCGACCTCTCCTATATTTATATTTTACCTCACTAGTACCATTTTTCCAAACTAGTTTGATCATAATTACTTATTTACAGATTACCGTAGGTTCCGTACTCAAATAACCCCGGGGGTTACTTTGAGCTTGCACCCACGGTATTTTAGATATATTTTTTTTCACCAATCACATATTTTATATTGTGATAAAATACTTAGATCATCAATATGTTCAATAGTCCAACCCACGGAGAGCTCACGGAAGAACAACTCAAAACAATCGTCTCAAAATACATGAGTCATAATAAAGAAGCCAGTTATCGGATAATTGTTGGTTCTGACTCACAAGCTAGTGGTGGGGGCAAACATGATTTTGTCGCCGCTCTCGTCATCCATCAAGTTGGTGCTGGAGGAATATATTTTTGGAAACGAAATGTCGTTTCGCAAAAAATGACGCTTAAGGAAAGAATGTATCGTGAGGCAATTATGTCACTTGAGTCAGCAGAAAATATTGTCGAGCTTTTTCGCGATAATGGGATTAGCAAATATAATGTCGAAATTCATGTTGATATCGGCCAAAATGGCAAAACAAAAGATTTAATCACTGAGATCGTCGGAATGATAAGAGGTAGTGGTTACGCGGCAAAAATAAAGCCAGAATCATTTGGTGCCTCAAAAGTGGCCGATCGCCATACTTAATCAACAAAATCTCTCATATTACCTTCATTTATATTGAATTCTTTTCCTTGACCAGAGACCATTTTCAAAGCAACGCGGCGAACCAAAGACTCAACTTTGCGCTCAACCGATCTTATCCCTGGATCAAAACCTGAAGTACGAGCAATCGATGCCCACACTGAATCATTAATTGAAACAAAATTCTTATCAACTCCACTCACAGCAAGCAGTCGCGGCAAAATAAAGTCGCGAGCAATTACGATTTTTTCTTCATCTGAATAGGCTGGCATCGTGACCGTCTCCAATCGATCCATTACCGCCGTTGAGATATTTTTAGTATTGTTGGCAGTAGCGATAAACATGACGCTAGACAAATCAAAAGGATAATCAACATAATGATCTATAAAATTTTCATTTTGTTCTGGATCGAGTAGCTCAAGAAGCACTCCCATCAAATCAGCATGAATTTCCGATGCACCGCGATCAATCTCATCAAGAAGTATTACCGGATTTTTTACTCCGGTTCTGATCAATGCCTTAATAATTGCTCCCGGCTCGGCTTCTGGCTGCAATTTAGAAAGACCGCGCAAGTCAAGTGCTGAAGAAAAACCACCAAAAGGAATTCTTATTAAAGGCCTCCCCAAAGTCTCAGCAACCGACATTGCAAAAGTCGTCTTACCGGTTCCAGCAAGGCCTACAAAAAATAAAACTGGCGCATGGGTATGAATTTTTGATTGTCCTTTTTGCAAAATCAATACCGATAAATATTCGAGCACCCGCTGTTTGATTGCGTTAAGTCCGTGATGATTCTTATCCATCACAGCTTTAGCATGAGCAAGATCTAGTTTGTCATCAGATTTTTTTTGCCAAGGAAGACGCGTAATAATATCAATGTAGCGAGCGGTATTGTCAAGTGCGTTAATGTTGCCACCATACTTAAGAGCCGAATTAATTCGCGTCAACTGAAGTAAGGCTTTTTCCAAAAGCGGCATCGGCAAACTAGAATTGACTAGTTTTTGAGACAACATTGCGATTTCAGTGGCTGATGATTTGGTAAGATCATCACTTATCGAATTTCCATTGGTAGTTGATGTTGGATTATCGTTTTTCCCGTTCATATGCTTTTTATTAAAATTAGCAGTCTCGCATTACTCTTGACAAAAGGGGACTAACATGATATATATACTAGAGTAATTTTCAGACAAAGTCTAGTTAAGTTATTATTTAAAACTTTAATTTAGCAAATAATATGGCCAAAAAAGACACACATAATATTGTTCCTCTTTTTGATTATGTATTAATCAAACCTCTCGAGGGTGAGCGCACTACTGCCTCTGGCATAGTCCTACCTGATTCGGCAAAAGAAAAACCACAAGTCGGTGAAGTCATGGCAATTGGCACCGGATATGGCAGTGAAGATGGTAGAAGTAACAAGATTATTGTCAAAGTCGGTGATAAAGTTCTTTATAAAAAATGGGGTGGTAATGAAGTCAAAGTCCATGGCGAAGAATGGCTTCTTGTTGAACAAAAAGACCTCATGGCAATCATGCAATAAGTTACAAGTTACAATAACCAAGAAACAAACAAAATTCAACTAACAAATTACAAACTTTCTTAAAAAGGATTGTTACTTGTCACTTGTATCTTGAAATTTATTAAAAATTTATTTTTAATCCAATATGGCAAAACAAATCAAATTCGCAGAAGAGGCTCGTCAATCACTTTCACGTGGAGTAAATATTTTAGCTAAAGCGGTCACTACCACTTTAGGACCTCGTGGTCGCAATGTGGCACTTGATAAAAAATGGGGCGCTCCTAATGTGGTCCATGATGGTGTCAGTGTCGCCAAAGAAATAGAACTCGAAGATCCATTTGAAAATATGGGGGCTCAACTCGTCAAAGAAGCCGCTGACAAAACCAATGATGTTGCTGGTGATGGTACTACCACCTCAACTCTTCTTGCGCAATCAATTGTCAATTTTGGTATGAAAAGCATTACTGCTGGTAGTAACCCAATGATTCTAAAACGCGGTATCGAGCTTGCTGCTGCTGCTGTTTCTGCTGAAATTAAAAGTATGGCCAAGCAAATTCCCCTAGATGACATTGCCGCTGTCACCCAAGTAGCGACCATTTCCGCCGGAGACGAAGAAATTGGCCGCACCATTGCTGATGCCATCAAGCGAGTTGGTAAAGATGGAGTCGTTACAGTTGAGGAAGGTAAAGGCTTCCAAGTTGAAATTGATTATAAGGAAGGCATGGAATTTGACAAAGGTTATGCCAGTCCTTATTTCGCCACCGACTCAGACAAAATGGTAGCTGAAATTGAAGATGCCCATATTCTCTTGACCGATACTAAAATCAGTGCTATCTCTGATTTACTACCATTCTTAGAGAAATTCGTCAAAGTGAGCAAAAATTTAGTCATCATTGCTGATGATGTCGATGGTGAGGCCTTAGCTACACTCGTCGTCAACAAAATGCGAGGCACATTCAATACTCTTGTCGTCAAAGCTCCAGGCTTTGGAGACAGAAGAAAAGAAATGCTGGCTGACATAGCCACCCTCACCGGGGGAACCGTTGTCTCTGAAGAACTTGGTCACAAACTAGAAAACATTGACATTGACGTCTTGGGTCGAGCTGACAAGGTCGAATCTGATAAAGAAACCACTCGAATCATCGGTGGACGCGGTCAAAAACGCGATATTGAGGCTCGAGTGAACCAAATTAAGCGCGAAATGGACGCTTCAACTAGCGATTTTGATCGTGAAAAACTTGCTGAAAGATTAGCTAAATTGACTGGTGGAGTCGCCGTGATTAATGTCGGTGCCGCCACTGAAATTGAACTTAAAGAAAAAAAGGAACGCGTCCATGACGCGGTCTCAGCTACCAAAGCCGCCCTTGAGGAAGGAATTGTCGCTGGTGGTGGCGTCACTTTGCTCAAGGCCAGAGGTGTACTTGAAGCTTTGAAAACTGACGCTCTTTCTGATGAAGAAAAAGCCGGAGTCGATATTGTCTATCGATCTCTTGAAGAGCCAATTCGAATGATTGCGAGCAACTCAGGAGTCGATGCTGGATGGGTACTCAAAACTGTTGAGGCGAATAAAAAAGCTGACTATGGATTTGACTCTGTATCTCGCGAGTTTGGCTCAATGCTCGCTCTCGGTATCGTTGATCCGGCCAAAGTCGTCCGCAGCGCGCTTGAAAATGCCGCTTCAGTGGCGACAATGATCCTCACAACCGAAGCTCTAGTCACTGATATTCCAGAAAAAAAAGATTTTACTCCAGGCGGTATGCCTGATATGAGTGGAATGGGTGGCATGGGAATGTAGTATCTATCTGTTACTTCGATTATATCGAAGTTTACAGAGAGTATATCCCGAGTTTATCGAAGGATCTCCTAATCGTGGCTTAAAAGCTCTATATCCCGAGCCTGTCGAGGGATCTCCATGTTTCATGTTACATGTTACATGCTTCATGTTTCACGCTTCATGATTCACGTTTCTTGTTTCTTGTTGCTTGTTTCCCGTTTCACGTTTCATGTTTCATGTTTCATACCTAATAATCTATGCTTCACCTTTTGCGTTTAACGCTACAAGTTACATGTTTCATGCTTCCTGTATAATGACCTCATGCTAAGCACTGGAAGTATTTTGAAGACGGCGCGTGAAGAAAAAGGTTTAACACTTGAGGAAATCGAGCGTAAGACCAGTATTCGCAAAAAACATCTCTTGGCAGTTGAAAACTCCGATTGGGCTTCATTTTCTTCAATTACCTATGTGTTGGGGGTTGTTAAATCTTATGGAAAATTTTTATCGTTAGACGAAGAAAAGCTCGCCGCTTATTTCAGACGTGAATATGAAGGTGACGCTGATACTGGTTTTAAGAAAAAATTGTCACTTAATTCATTTACTCCAACTACAAAGCGCATTCTATCAATACTAATGTTGATAATATTTATTGTTTTTGGTGCTTACTTCGCTTATCAATTCAATCTCTACCTCTCCCCTCCTGAAATCAAAATAATTGAGCCAGTGAAAGAAGAATTCCGCAGTGACAAGGTCAACCTAATTGGTCAGACTGACAAGCAAGCTAGCGTGAGTGTCAATGGACGGCAAATTTTTGTCGATGATAAAGGCCAATTTAAGACTGAAGTGGCGCTAATTGATAGTAAAAATGAAGTGGTAATTGAAGCGATTGGTGCCAATGGTAAGAAAACCGTTGTGAAGAAAGTTTTTATAAAAAAATAATACCTATATGTACCGATGTTGTACCTTGATTAGACCTGCCTGCCGGTAGGCAGGAATTAGATCAATTAGACATTAGAAATTTAGCTATAGTATTGTTTTTCATAATATCGCTGATATTCTCCTGATTTAATCTTCTGCCACCAATCTTCATTATTCTTAAACCACTCAATGGTTTCCTCAAGTGCTGAGTCTAGATTATGTTTTGGTTCCCAACCCAATTCAGTCTTAATCTTGCTCCAATCAATTGCGTATCTCCTATCATGACCAGGTCGGTCTTTTACGAACTCAATCTCGCTCTCTGATTTGCCCATTAGCTTGAGTATTTTGCGTACCAA
Source organism: Candidatus Microgenomates bacterium (assembly GCA_025449735.1). Lineage (GTDB taxonomy): Bacteria > Patescibacteriota > Microgenomatia > UBA1406 > HO2-37-13b > JANWIV01. The sequence goes on from JANWIV010000003.1 coordinate 19,778, forward strand.
CTCCAAATTATTTATCTCAGGATCACTACTACCGACAAAATAAGTCTCACCGATAGTCCCTTTTTGTAAAATCAAATCAATCGCGCGGCAATGATCTTCAACATAAAGCCAATCACGGACATTCTTGCCATCGCCATATACCGGTACTTTCTTCCCCTCAAGAATATTAGTAATGGCAAGTGGTATCAATTTTTCTGGAAAATGAAAGGGGCCGAAATTATTCGAGCAATTGGAGATTGTCGTCGGAAGACCGTAAGTTATATTATAAGCACGGACTAAGTGATCAGAAGCCGCTTTTGAAGCTGCATAAGGACTACGCGGATCATAACCAGTACTCTCGTTAAATTTTTCAGTTGAATTTAATTCCAGCGATCCAAACACCTCATCAGTTGAGATGTGGTGAAAACGTTTGATATTGTTTTTCAACGCCGACTCAAGAAGCGTGTGGGTACCGACCACATTTGTGTGTATAAAAGGAGAGGCGTCTATAATTGAGCGATCAACATGACTTTCGGCAGCAAAATGAACCACGACATCAACATCATTCATTGCAGAATCGACAATCCGTCGATCACAAATGTCACCTTTAATAAAGGTGTAGTTGGGATTGTCTTTAATTGCCTCCAAATTAGCCAAATTGCCGGCATAGGTGAGCTTATCTAGGTTGATAATACTATCCTCCGAATGATTCTTAAGGTAGTAGTGAATGAAGTTGGCACCGATAAATCCAGCACCGCCTGTTACTAACAATTTCATAGATATTAATTATATCAAACTATAGTTGACAACTAATTAAATATTATTCATAATGATCTCATGGCCATACTTGATTTCCTCAAGAAGGATAGTAGTGATTCTAGTACAACAACACCAAATAGTGACGCCAGTGCTGTCCAAACAACTCAAACCACTACTCAAACCGTGCAACCGGTAGTTCCATCGCAGCCTTACAACGGTATTGGGTCACCTCCGGGAGGAGGACAGTCTTACAATGGCATTGGTGCCCCACCACAAGGCCAGGCTTATAGTGGTATCGGTACGCCAAATCAACCGGTTCAAACGCCTTCCAGTCAACCGGTAGCTACAAATGTCACTCCTACCGCACCAAGTGCAGTCACTACTGATCAAGCTAGTCCAAGCGCGACTTCAGCCCAAACACCGGCTGGCGATAAAAATCCAACTCCTACTCCAGGCGCGACTCCGCCGGCCGAAGGTCAAGATAAACAAACTCAACTTGATTTAATGACTCACTTGACACAACGCTCTAATCGAGTGTTTGTCGAAGCGCAAAAAAAGGCTAGTGAACTAAAGGTTGAGCTTGTTGACTCTGAACATGTCCTTCATGGGCTCTTGTCTGATTCAGAAATATACAAAATAATGACTGATGACAAAATTCAGCCACAAATGATTGAGCAAGAACTCGATAAAATTTATCAAAAGGGAGCCAGTCAAACTACTCCCCAACCATCGCCACGCGTCAAGCGTATTCTTGAAAACTCACTCATCACGGCTCGTAAACTAGGCTATGAATTTATCTCCCCTGAGCATATTTTACTCTCACTATATGAGGAGGGTGAAGGCGCTGGAGCCCGAATTCTTTCTAAATTAGGGCTTAAAAAAGATGATTTAAATAAAAAAATAACTGGTAAAAAAGAAGGTTTGAAAGAAGACGCTAAAGATGGCGACAAAACGACTGGAACCCTAGAACAGTATTCAGTTGACTTGACCGCCAAGGCCGAACAAGGACTCCTTGACCCAGTGGTGGAGCGAAGTGAGGTCATTGAGAGAGTAATTCATATTTTGTCTCGACGAACCAAAAACAATCCTTCACTTATCGGTGAGGCGGGAGTGGGAAAAACAGCAATAGTTGAGGGACTGGCGCAAAAAATTGCCAGCAAGCAGGTACCAGAGTCTTTAATTGGGAAGCGCGTCCTTAAGCTTGATCTAATGAGCATTCTAGCTGGTGCTAGTCATCGAGGCGAATTTGAAGAAAGAATGAAGAAAGTAATCGACGAAATCGTCGCCTCAGAAGGTAAAATCATTTTATTTATCGATGAAATCCACAATTTAGTTGGTGCTGGAGCTGGTGGTGAAGGCTCTCTTGATGCTTCAAACTTCCTCAAACCATCGCTCGCCCGCGGTGAGTTGCAACTTATTGGCGCCACTACCATCACCGAATATAGGCGGTATATTGAAAAAGATCCAGCGCTCGAGCGACGGTTTCAACCGATTGTGGTGCCGGAACCAACGATTGAACAAAGCATCAAAATGCTCAAAAGTCTTCGCGAAAAATATGAAGCCTTTCACCGAGTCAAAATCCCAGATGCTGCCATAGAAACTGCCGTCAAGCTTTCCAAGCGCTACGTCGGTGATCGATATCTTCCTGATAAAGCCGTTGACTTGATTGATGAGGCGGCAGCGGCAGTAAGATTGCCACTCATTTCCTTGCCTGAAGAAATTAGATCAAGCGAAGAACGATTGGCACAACTCAAGCAAGAAAGTGATGAGTCGACAAAAAGCGGTAATGCTGTCAAAGTCAGAATCTTGAAATCAAAAATTGATGATCTTGAAGTCGAGCTAAAAGACAAACAAAGTCAATATGAGCTTAAGAAGGGTCAAACCACTAGCGAAGTGACACCTGAAATCATCAAAGATGTTATTGCCCGCTGGACCAGCATACCAATTTCAAAAATAACCGAATCTGAGGTGGAAAAACTGAAAAAACTTGAAGATATCATGCATGAGGAGTTGATCAATCAAGATAATGCCGTTTCCTCGGTCTCTGAGGCGGTGCGTCGTGGCCGAGCTGGTCTTAAATCAACCAATCGCCCGGTGGGAAGCTTCATCTTCTTAGGACCGACTGGAGTCGGAAAAACCGAACTCGCTAAGGTGCTGGCTGGAATTCTCTTTGGCCAACATGAAGCAATGATTCGATTTGACATGACAGAATACATGGAAAAACATGAGGTCGCCAAAATGCTTGGTGCCCCTCCAGGATATGTTGGTTATGAAGAGGGTGGCACACTTACAGAAGCAGTTCGCCGCAAACCCTACAGCGTAGTCTTATTTGATGAAATTGAAAAAGCACACCCTGATATTTTTAACATTCTGCTGCAAATTCTTGATGATGGCCGGCTAACAGACAACAAAGGCCATGTAATCTCATTTAAAGAAACCGTCGTCATTTGCACCTCAAATATCGGTACCAAGACAATCCAAGATGAAATAATGGCTAGTGGCAAAATTGATATTGAAGAACCAAATGTCCTTTCCACTTTTGCTTTCTCTCCAAGAGGACGACAAATAATGACCATTATGGGCAAAGTCTTTGAAAAAGATGGTGCGGGCGGTAAATGGAATAATAAGACATTGCTTGATTATTTTGCTGGTTCCCAAATTATCGCTCCACAGAAGAATGTCGATAATAATGAAGCAAAAAATAGCGAACCTTCAAAAACCAAAACTTTCCCTGGTAAAGAATTTCATAGTCACGCTATGTCTTCAAAAGGAGTGGAGTTAATTACCGTAGATGATACCATGTATATTCGCACCTCTACCACCGCCAAAGAATGGACGGCTATTAGTCTTATTGATTATTTCAAGGATTCTGTAGTCATCAATGCTTTGCCTGATGCTCCAGAGGAGCAGCTGCCGACAGCGAGAGTCAATACTCATGCCTTTACTCCAGATGAGCGAGAAATTGTCACATTGGCCGATCGTTATTGGACACGAAAAGAAAGTGATAAAAATTGGCAAACAGGCACGCTTAAAGATTATTTCGCTGACTCAACATTGGCCCCAGCCAGCGTTAATGATGGAGCTCAGAAAAACCCGTCACAAAATATGCCGACTGACCCAAACAAAACAGGATTGCCCAAGGATTCTGGATCAACAAAACCTGGGCTACCAATCAACTATTGGGATATCCATACCATCGCTCCTGACTCTTCAGAATATATTGTAGTTGGCGACGATATTTATACTCGCAAGCAAGGAGCTAAAATATGGGCAAAACAGGATTTGAAAACATTCTTCGGAGCCGATTTCCCAATTGAAAATGAGCTGGAAGAGAAGCAAAAAGTTGAATCCGAACTGGATAAAAATAAATATGAAAGAACTAAAGCGAAAGTTATGGGTCAACTAAGAGACTTTATGCGTCCGGAGCTTATCAATCGATTTGACGAAGTAATCATCTTTGAACCGCTGAAGTATATTCACATGATCAGCATTGTGGAGCTTAATCTAAAAGCATTAACTCACCTAATGGAAGATCAAGATATGGGCTTCTCCTGGACAGAAGTTGCGGCCAAAGAAATCGTCCGTCAAGGCTTTGATCCAATATATGGGGCCAGACCGCTTCGTCGCACCATTCAAAAATTAATCGAAAATCCAATTTCCAGCCTCATCATCGAACACAAGGTTGAAGCGGGCAGCGCAGTTCATGTTGATTTTGATGGAGAAAATTTTGTCTTCAATATCGAACATGTTGAGCTTGTACCGGAATCTAGTTTGAAGGATAAAAAAATCCGTAAATTTATGTGTGTCGATAGTCATCATATGTTTGACACTGAAGTGCCTGAAAATGCCACTATCATTTGCCCAATTAATGCCGGCGAACCAGTCAAGGAGGTCATCGAAGATGAAAAAGAGACGGCTACTGATAATTCAAAAGCAACTATTGAAACTCCCGACAAATTTAATTCAAGCGTTGAGCCAAACAAAATAGCAACGTTGAAAACTGAGCCAAATCTCAATCAAGCATCAAGCGCTCCACAATCTACTCCTGAGATGAAGAATCTCCAAGATAGGTTGACTACTGCTAGCAATGGTAATGGACACCAAACTCGTCCGGTTGTTGGCTTAGGTAGCGCATCATGATATCTACAATTCTTGCTCAAAAACTAAATATTGGTGGTCGCACTATTGAAGGACCCTTAAAAATAACTCTTCCAGGCGGGGCTGAAAATACTGATCCTAAACTGGGTGATATTGTCAGTCTTTTATTTGCCTTAATTTTGCCCATTGCCGGCTTGCTGCTATTTTTTTACCTAGTCGCCGGAGGCTTCAACATCATGATGTCAAGAGGTGAACCGGAGGGTCTGGAAAAGGGGAAAAAAAGAATTACCTCGGCACTAGTAGGATTTTTTATCCTCTCGTTGGCCTTCATATTCAGTAAGCTTCTAGGTCGCATTTTTGGCCTTGGTGGCGGAATTTTTTAAATCTGGCATGAAAGTTTATAAACATCTATGATACAATATGATCTTGAAGTGAGAAATAAACAAAAATATTGGCAGTGAAGAGAAACCCTATCCCCGACATGGAGTCGGGGTTTTTTTTAAAATTATGTTTTTAAAACCTAAGATCCAAGAAGTAATTGTGCTTTCGGTTGGGGGTAGTCTAATTGTCCCCAATGGTGGTATTGACGTCAAATTCTTGCGCGATTTTAATGATTTTATACGCAAACATATTAAGAAAGGTCGTAAATTCTTTATTGTCATTGGCGGTGGTCAAACTGCAAGAAATTTTATCGATGCCGGTAAACGTATCGTCGACCAGATGCCTGATGAAGAGCTTGATTGGCTCGGGATTCATGGTACTCGGTTGAACGCCCATCTTATTCGAACTATTTTCAGAGATATTGCTCATCCCAGAATTATCACTAAATATGACAGGCGCGCTTTTGGAATTAAAGAACCGGTGATTATTGGCGCTGGTTGGGAACCGGGTTGGTCAACCGACTATGATGCGGTGCTACTAGCTCGCGATTATAATGCGTCAGTCATCATCAACTTATCTAATATCGATTATGTCTACAACAAAGATCCTAATGTCTACAAAGATGCCAAACCAATTAAAAAAACTACCTGGCAATATTTCGAGACACTTGTCGGTCAAGAATGGGTACCTGGCACCAGCGCCCCCTTTGATCCAGTTGCTAGCCAACTAGCCAAGAGACATGGAATAACTGTCATCATCACTAATGGTCATAAATTCAAGAATTTAGAAAATATCCTCAATGGCGAATCATTTAAAGGCACTGTCATCACTCCATACAAAATTGATGCGACCTTTTACGATCGAGATTATTTTGAGGGGGACAAAAGCGAATATGCATGGGCCTATACCCAATCTTTTTTTGGCCGATTTTTAAATTCTTTGGTCAATCTTTATCGAGCAGCTTGGATTGCCTGGGTAATTAAGCCTAAGAATTGTCTCGATGTCGGCTGTGGCACTGGACTTCTCGTCAAAAACTTAAGAAAATTTGGTATCGAAGCTTATGGTATTGAAATCTCTCAATACGCACTTGATCGAGCTGATAAACAAGTAAAGCCTTATTTAAAATTCGGCGATATCACCAAAATTCCTTATGAAGCGGACACTTTCGACGTTGTCGTCACCTTTGATGTGCTTGAACATCTAGAGCGATCAAAATTGCGCCGTGCCATTGATGAATCGGTAAGAGTTAGTCGTAAATATGCCATTCATAAAGTGTTTACCAATGAGAATTATTATTTGCGCTGGTTTCACAAAAATGATTTTTCGCATTTGTCAGTCCTCAGCAAGCACTTTTGGTTAAAAATGTTTCAATATATAGATGATGCCGTAATAGTCCGCAAGCTTCTCTTTAGACTACCTTCTTTTTTTGAAACCATTTTTATTCTCCGAAAAAAAACCAGTTAATCAAAAATCACCTTCTGTTTCAGAAAATAGTCAAGATGTGTGAAATGAGAACATGCTGATTATTGATATTTTGATGATTTGAATTATCTGAAGTGGGAATTAGTCACACATCATGCAGATATATCAAACATTCAAGATATCTTAATCAAAGATATCCCACTTCGCACATCAAATGATCAAGAATAAATACAGATACTGAAAAAGATAAAAGTATGAAAGTGTTCGAGATCCTGAATCAAGCCTTCGACCATGAGCTCAGGCCGAATTGTTCAGGATGACAAAAACCAAGTATAATATCCTCATGATTTTAGAGTCTATCTCTCTTTCCCACTTCCGCAGTTTTGAAGATTCAATAATTAATTTCAGTCCTGACATAACTATTATCCTTGGTAAAAATTCTGTCGGCAAAACTAATCTACTTGAATCAATCAGTCTGATTCTCACCGGCAAAGGTGTCAAGGAAGAGAAAGTTGATGAGTTTATTGCTTTTGATAAAAATAAAGCGACGATTTCGGCAGTACTAATTGATAATGATGATAAACTAAACATAAGAGTCACCATAAAAAAATCAGAGCTCGGAATTGATAAAATCTTTCAAATAAATAAAACCATCAAACGTCTTTTTGAATATAGCCGGTCTACACCACCTATCGTCATCTTTACTCCTCAACAAATAAAAATCATCGATGGGTCGCCTGCCAAGCGCCGCGATTATATTGATATGGTCTTATGTCGAGTTGATAGAAATTATTCCAAATCACTAAGAATTTATAACCAAGGTTTGCGCAAAAGAAATAAGGTGTTGGAGCAGAAAAAGCCTCTTGACCTAATTAGGCAGGAACTAGTCTTTTGGGATAATTTGTTGATTGAACATGGCGCTTATATCAGTGAAAAAAGAACTGATCTGATTGAATTTTTCAACTTGCAAGGCAATGTGAACAATCATCACTTTACTGCTAAATATATTAAAAATGAAATAACGAAGGATTCATTGGAACGAACTTTTGAAAGATCAATCTACAGTCGACGGACTGCGGTTGGAATTCAAAAAGATGATTTCGAACTTACCTTGGCTGAAGAAAAGAAGTCTATTAACGTCCATAAATTTGGCTCACGCAGTGAACAAAGGCTAGCACTGTTTTGGCTTGCGATTAGACAACTTGATTATTTTGAAAAGAAAATCGATATTAAACCGATTCTACTTTTAGATGATGTCTTCTCGGAGCTAGATCTAGTGAATAAAGCAATAATTTTTGACATGATTGATAAATATCAAACTATTTTGACAACTACCGAAAAAGAGGTGATTGAAATGATTTCAACTCCACACGAGGTTGTTAAATTATGAATCTATTTGTGAAGTTCCTGTTGCTGAGGATAACGATCGCTGAGCCAATCTCTAGTATATTCTTCTAACAAGCGAACTCTACCCCTAATTTCTTCAGGAATAATGAAATTTTCTCCGGCAATATCAGCGACCAGATTTACCATTAAAGATCGAGTGTGTCCACTTTTACTATTTGGGTCCTCATCTTGACTCATTAAGAATTCTTGAACGTAGGGTAGAATAGCTTCTCCTTGGGACCGTAAATAGCGATATTCATCACAGTCCAAATATCTCTCTATATTACTATGATAGCTCATTCGCTCCGCGTGCACTCCCCAAGTCTCTACGACCCGATTAAATAATGGCTTTTCCACACTGGAATTCTATCATAAATAATTAAATTATAGAATACCGTAGGTGTGAACCTATTTAACCCCGGGGGTTATTTGGCTTTGAACCCACGGTATTTTATTCCAAAACTATTTTCCCAATACTATTTTTGCGGAGAGTAGAGGATTCGCCCCGACGGATGCGGAGAGGGTGAGATTCGAACTCACGTGAGCGTTGAGCTCCCAAGGTTTTCGAGACCTGGCCGATAGGCCGCTCCGGCACCTCTCCATGGGATCCCGATATTCATCGGGATTAATTCAACATGCGCTAAAGTCTCGATGATCTCTTTCTTTAGCGAGTTTCATTGAATATTTTAACATATCGCCCTCTCCTAAACTTTATGAATTTGGTAAAATAGCGCTGACAAACATGAGTTCCACCACTGAAGAAGTAAAAAGTAAAATCGATATTGTTGATTATATCGGTACGGTTGTTGAGTTGAAGCGCGCCGGTCGAAATTTCAAAGCGAATTGCCCATTTCATAGTGAGCATACCCCTTCATTTATGGTCTCACCGGAGCGACAAACCTGGCGATGTTTCGGTGCTTGCCAAGAAGGCGGTGACGTCATTAGCTTTCTCATGAAATGGGAAAATTTTACATTTTATGAAGCGCTCAAGGAACTAGCACAAAAGGCAGGGGTAAAATTGAAGAGTTTGGACCTGCAAGACCGTGCCTGGCAAAAAAAAGAGGTCTTACTTAACATAAATAATCTTGCTGAAAAATATTATCACTACATTTTAACCACCCATAAAGCCGGCAGCGCCGCCCGCGACTATCTAAAAGATAGAGGAGTTAATGAAAAAATTATCGAAACCTTCATGCTTGGTTTTTCTCCTAGCTCATGGGGTTCATTGCAATCTTTTTTGAAGAAAAAAGGAGTTAACGACTCTGATGCCGTTGAAGCGGGTTTGCTCATCAAAGGAAACCATGGCTTGTATGATCGGTTTCGCGCCAGATTGATGTTTCCGATCAAAGATCCTCGCGGTCAAACTGTTGGTTTTTCAGGACGATTGATAATCAACAACGAAACCCAAGCCAAATATGTCAACACTCCTGAGACGCCTCTATATTTAAAAAGACAAACTCTTTATGGCATTGATCATTCAAAGGAAGCCATCAAAAAAGAAGGCAGTGCTATTATTGTCGAAGGTGAATTCGATATGTTATCTCTCTATCAAGCGGGGATTAGCAACGTCGTTGCGATTAAAGGCTCGGCACTTACTCGTGATCAACTTATGCTCTTGAAAAGATTTACTAATCATATCATTCTTTCACTTGATTCTGATTTTTCTGGTGGAGAGACGACTCGACGTGCGGTCGCTGATGCTGAAAGCTTGGATTTTAAAGTTGAGGTCTCAGTGCTTGATTTTGCCAAAGATCCTGATGAAGCCGTTAAAACAGATCTTATTAAGTTTAAGAAAATTATTAAAAAACCAATTCCAGTTTATGATTTTATTATTGACCATGCCTTGCAAACTCATAATGGGATCGATGCTTTTTCTAAAAAAGAGGCTGTCGAGGCAATGATTCCTTATATTATTGATATTTCAAACCCAATTATTAAAGATCACTACATCAAAAAAATTGCCCGTAGCATTGATTCTGACGAAAGCTCAATTGAAATGATGATCAGACAATTCAAAAGAAAAGTGCAAAATAAAAGCACGGCATCATTTGTTAATAAATCTACGCAAATAGATAGACTTGGACTGTTGCAACAATATATATTAAGTGTTACAGTGCAAAGCAGGCACGCAACTGATTTGCTAAACCAGATAAATGCGGTTCTGGGTGAAGAAGACTTTACGGTACCTGCCTACCATAAACTAATTTCTAAATTGACTTTATCCACTCAAAATAACTCAGAGCTTGATATTAATAAATTTGTCAAAAGCTTACCCACACCGCTTCAGGTTGTCTTTGATGAGTTGTTTTTGTTCGATGTCAATCAAATCGCTGATGAGATAATTGTCAAAGATTTCGGCAAATCACTACTTCACTTGAAGAGATATTCTCTTAAGCAACAGATTAAAGAAATTTTAGGTCAACCAAATAGTGATGAAAATATAGTGAGAGCGCTTTCTGTCAATCTTACTAAGGTTGAAAAAGAGCTTGCAATTGTGTAAAATGAGGCTTACATGAGTTTGCAAAAAATTCCAAAAAACATCGATGAACTCCTTCAGCAAGGAAAAGATAATGGCTTCCTCGTCATCGATGATATTTTCTTTATCTATCCTGACCCAGAGCATCATATTGATGAGATCGACGAGCTTTTTGACAAAACAATTAACCTAGATATTGATATCTTTGAAAATGTTTCAACAAGAGAAGAAGAAGAGGCAAAAAAATCTATTGAGGAGCTGGAAAAAGAACTTAAAACCTTAATCACTCTTAAACAGGGAGAATCGCTTGATCCGATTAAAATGTATCTTAAGGAAATTGGTCTACATCCTTTGCTTAAATTTGAAGAGGAGATTGAATATGCCAAGGCTTATGAAAAAGAGGATCTCGAAGCAAGAAAGAAATTGATCCAATCCAACCTAAGATTAGTTGTCTCGATAGCTAAAAAATATCTTGGCCGTCGACTTTCTTTTCTTGATTTGATTCAAGAAGGCAATCAGGGGCTTATTAAGGCGGTAGAAAAATATGACTGGCGACGTGGTTATAAATTCTCCACTTATGCCACTTGGTGGATCAGGCAAGCAATTACCCGTGCGATTGCAGACCAATCTCGCACCATAAGAATCCCAGTCCACATGGTCGACAGCATCAATCGATATTATAAAACACAAAGAAAGCTGACGCAAAAATTGGGTCGCGAGCCAAAAGTCGAAGAGATAGCGACCGACATGGAAATAAGTGTCAAAGATGTTGAGAATTTGATAAAAATCAGTCAACATCCTAAATCACTTTCAACCCCAATTGGAGATGATAAAGAAACGACGCTGGAACAATTTATTGCTGACGAGGATCAACCTAGTCTGTATGACTCGGTTTCCAAAGAATTTTTGCGCGATTATTTAAATGATGTCTTGGATACGCTATCAGATCGTGAAAAAAGAGTGCTCATAATGAGATTTGGGCTTGACGATGGCAAGCCAAAGACACTCGAAGATGTCGGCAAAGAATTTAATGTCACTCGAGAGAGAATCAGACAAATAGAAGCCAAGGCAATTCGTAAACTGCGCCACCCGACCCGCGCCAGGAAACTAAAAGACTTTTTAGAGTAGGGAGCAAACAATACGTCATCCTGGCTTGACCAGGATCTACTTTATAGTTACATTTTAAATTATTCCAAAACATAGATTCTGGATGCACTCATTCTTCGTTTACCAGAATGACATAAATTGTTGATGAATAATATTTTTTATTTTTCCAAAAACTCAAGGTTTCTTATTTCTTTCATCACTGTCCGAATTAGCTCTTTCAAATCATTGACGTCTGAGTCTAAAAGCTCAAATTCTCGCCTTACTAATTTGCCACTAGCCTTATCCGCTTCTACAAAATCAAACATGCCCGATTCCACAGTATAGGGAAGTGTAGAATCCAGTTGGGCCAGCAGTTTATAAAAAAGGAGCTGTCGCTTAAGTGGCCCACGAATTGACTCAGGTAGTTTTTGTTCTCTATCCGAGAGTTTCGCCGACACAGTCTTCCCTTCAATTTCTCCGATTGTTCTTTGATGACCAGTTTTATAATCAATGACTCGTACTGTTTTATCATCCTTGTTCAGGATATCAATTCGATCCACTCGACCAGTTAACACAATGTCATCTAAAACAGTCCTTGAAAAACTTCTGCCGAAATAGCGCTCGATGAAAAGAGGGGAAACATTTTCATTTTTGTACTCCTCATGATACTTAATCAAAGTCTCCTTACCTCTAGAGAGCCACGACTGCAAATCTTCCTTTGTCAATATTTCTTCTTTAAGGGCACGGGCGAAATGATTATAAAGCTCGCCATCATTAATTTTTTTATTTTGTTGTTTTGCATTATAAAATTTTTCGAGCGCGATGTGTATTGCTGACCCAAATCCCATATGAGGCGGCTTGGCTCGAGGCACCCGAAGCAATACATTTTCCACAAATTCTTGATTATCACGAAGATAAGTATTTAAAGCAGTAACTGATAATTTAAAGTCGGAAACTAAAAGCCGGAAATACTGCTTATCACTTACAATAACTTTTTTCTCTACCGGAGAGACAAGCTTGGTCAAATTAGCATGCATGTCTTCTGAGACCTGAGGGACTATTTTGTCGACAAACTTCTCTCCCATTTCAGACAAAAACATTGATGGAATAGTTACGCGCGATCTCAGCTCGCTAACGATCGTCTCTGGATAACTAAGGTAAACATTGCTCTTGGCCCGAGTTAAAGCCACATAAAACAAGCGCCTTTCGTCTTCATTTTGCTCTTTTTTGGAGATATCGGTATTTGACAATATCCCAGTAGGCAATGGAATTAAATCGTGAACTCGGTTGTTGCCCCATTTTCTATCAGTCAGATTGACCAAAAAAACATGACTCCATTCTCTACCCTTTGCCTTATGGACAGTTGACAGATGAATCGCTCCCCGCTCTATATTTAAATCATCGGCAAATATCGGCAGATGATATTGGCTCATTAAATCAGTCGCCTGCAAAAAATCAATCAGTTTAAAATCATGATGCTCTCGATTCAATGCTTTTATCTCCCGATATAGCGAATTTAAATTTATTAAGTGTTCCATACTGCTTTCGCTAACTAATATATAGTTCAAGAAACCAGACTCCTTAATTATTTCCTCAAAAAGAGCTGAGAAAATTTTTGTACTATCACGGGTGCCCCAATCGACAATCTTTTGCATAAATGTTACTACTGATTCAAACTCCTTTTCCGATATCGGTGTGCCGACATGATGTTTGTTTATGAAATCAAGACCACTAGCGACAGTGTCATAGATTGATAGATTGTTTTTCCCAGCCACTCTTCCTATTTTCATTGCCAGTGTAGATGATATCTGAGTCCACTCATAACACATCAATTCAAAAAGTGAATCTGTTGCAATCCCTGCTTTAAGCTCGTTTATAGTCCGCAGTAACACAATAAGCTGGCGAATCAACTCAGACTTTAAGACATCCTCACCACCTTCGATCGAATAGCTGACTCCCCACTTTTCTAAAATTGACTGCAGCTCTGATGCGTCTGAATTATGACGATATAGAATCGCGATTTCCTCAGGGGCCACACCGGTAGAAATTAGATTTTTAATTTTCTCAGCAATATAAATATGTTCGACAATTTGTGAAGGACAGGAATATAAATTAATTTTTGAAGTGGAAGATTTTGAATCACTTATTAATTTCGTTTCAAGCACTTTAAATAGTTTAATTACAGCCGCATCTGTTGAGCTTTCTTTTGAGGTTAATAAATTATTGTTAATCACGGTTCTCGCACTATCAAGCAAAAACTGAGGACTCCGGTAGGAACGCGAAAGATTGATTATTGGCGCATTGGGATATTTTTTGGCAAAATCGGCAACGTTTTCAATACTGGCCCCTTGAAATCTAAAAATCGCTTGATTGGGATCTCCGACGACAAAGACATCGGCTTTCTCCCCCCAGAATTCGGCTAAAAGCGAAACGATTTTATTTTGGGCACTGTTGGTATCTTGATACTCATCAATCAAAAAATAATGCAGTGTCTCCTGATATTTTAGAAGCAACTCCTTATGTTGATTAAAAGCCTCAACCACAAGAGCGACCATGTCATCAAAATCAAACGCCAATGCCTGACGCAATCTTATTTCATATTCATGATAGACAGTCGCTAGCTCTTGATTTTTATGACGACTATTTATTTCTTTATTTAACTCCGCTTTTGTTAATTTAAGATTTTCAAGATTGATAGCAAAGGCTTTTTTGACAATACGGTCAAAATTGTCAGGGGTAATTCCCTCTCTTTTCAAATCAGAGATTGAAGAAGCAATATCTGTCAAATAAAACATGGTTCTTGAAAGCGGCTTGAGCGCTTTTAGTGGCAGCTCCTTGATAATACTTTCAAATAAACCGTATCTTGAAAGAGATGATAGAGCCTCACTATTCCTATCAATCTCGAAATATTCAGGATTGGTTTTTATGATCTCAACACAAAAGGAATGAAAGGTTGAAATATTGACATAATAGCCAGTATTGCCCATTATTGAGACCACCCTAGCTCTCATATTGTTTGCTGCTGATTCTGTAAAAGTAAGTGCTAGGATAGCATGAGGAGGAGTATCGGTTTTAAGGAGAATATTGGCAATTCTGGCGGCCAAAACATGAGTCTTGCCAGTCCCCGGCCCGGCAATCACCATCAGCGGGCCTTCAATGGTGTCAACTGCCTGTTTTTGTGCTGGATTGAGTTTTTTATAAACCGCATCAAACCGTTTGCTTCCAATTTTCATGTGTAGACATTATAGCAGGAAGTCAACAGAGCAAATTATTCGTTATAGAATTTCGCTATTATGAGGTGAGTTCGATATTATATCCTTCAGGAAGATGATCTTGGAAAATAATTCTCGTCTTTTCCCGTGCTTTGTTTGTCGGTCGCATTATCCGGAGCGTCATCGACTCGCCACCTATCATTACCAATTTGACATTAGATTTGCTGCCCCGTACAGAGGCTTGCCCGGCATCGACCTCATCTCTATCCATTATTTTCAATTCAGTTACTAGAGGTAGAATATTATCTACAATCGCGAGCTCTTCATGAGAAGGGTATGTACCGCTTGTATACTCATCCATTTCAACAGGAGAAGTGATGTGTAAAGAGTCTCCAACGCGCACGAATTTAAAGTAACGAGTTTGCTCTGCCTCCGATAACCTTCCTATAAGTTCCATACAAATATTATAGCATATTTGAGCCTCCTAGTAACCCAGACCTATTAAATAAATTCCTTCAGAAAACCTCATTTCTAATCAACTCAGAAGATTTATAAAAGTTTTTTTCTGATTTTGTCGGCAAGATTATAGATTGGATAAAAAGAACTGTTTGTCACCAGTTCATAGCTACCAATAAATTCCACAAAATCTATACCTAAAAAATTTTTAAATCAGTCCCTTCAAAATATCAGAAGTTTTAAAGACGAGTCGGAGCAATAGAAATTGGTTGAACTTGTTTACTGTTTGCCGGTATTATTTGAATTTCACAACCGCACATTGTTCCAGCCAGTTTAATTGCATCCTTAAGACAGGGTTCATCTGCAACGCACATATTGTCTGGTAAATCGCATTCAACACCAGAAAATTGCGATGAATATTTAACGATACGGCAATATTGCTCATATCCTTTAGGTATTGTTGGTTTATATGGTTTATTGCAAGTCGTAGAAAAAGATTTTACACATGCCGGGGCACCACGATCATGCATACCTATCTCATAAACGCAAGGATAAGTAGCCCAAAGATCGTCTCGACAATCTGACTGAATATTTTCTGCATTTGATTTATAT
The DNA here is from genome assembly GCA_025449735.1 of Candidatus Microgenomates bacterium. Classification (GTDB taxonomy): domain Bacteria; phylum Patescibacteriota; class Microgenomatia; order UBA1406; family HO2-37-13b; genus JANWIV01. The sequence continues at coordinate 35,645 of JANWIV010000003.1, forward strand.
ATTATTTCAGTATTGGGATTAATTTCTGAAATTACTTGAGCAGTTGAAGATTCAAAGCTCTCAGTTGCTTGGGAAGTGATTTTTAATGCTTGTTGATTTTGTAATCGGTTTATACTGAGAAATGTAATGCATCCTATTAAAAGGATGACAATCAATAGAATAAAAGTAACATATTTCTGACTCTTGGTAAAATGATGTGGCTCCATTTATTTAAGTCTAATATTAGTATTAATAGATGTCAAGTATTTCATTGTGAACAAGTCAGACTAGTAGAAAACAATTCATTGAATAAATTATTAAATTAGTCGTTTACGTATTCGATAAGCAATATTGTATATGGGATAGAAAACTGGATTAATCACCAAATCATAACTACCCACAAACTCCACAAATTCCCCTCCAAAACCTTCTTTAAATCTAGTAAATCCTGCCCAATCACTATCTTTAAGATTTGTCTCAGCATAGTCTGGCGGCAATGACCCCCACATATCAAAAGCCCGGCAACCTAAGGATTTTGCAAGTAGCATCGATTGCCACATGAGTAGATTTGGCGCCATAACATTCCGATACTCAATTGAAGAGCCACCATAGGGATAATAAGCCACATCATTAAATATAAAAAGTTCAAATGCCGATAGCGGAATTATTTTACCATTAACTTCTAGTTGGGCGATCAAAATATGAGAAATCCCGTCTTTTAACGAATCGAAAACAGTTTTATGATAAACCTTGTTGTGACCGTGATATTTTTGTCTCGCAGTAGTTTTAAAATAAAGGTTAGCAAAAATTTCAAAACCCTCATCATTCGTCATCTCGCGGACGGTGACATTATGTTTTTGTGCTACCTTGATGTTATAGCGCGTTTTTGATTTCATTACCGCTAGTAACTCTTCTTCTGACTTAGTCAAGTCTACAACCTGAGTCCAATCGGTAAATAAGGGATGGGGTGAATTTAACAATTTCGAATTTCGAATTTCGAATTTCGAATTTTTCTTAATATTTGGTTCCATTTTTACAAATATCGCTCGCCTTTTTTTTCCTTCGATGAAAATCTTTTCTAACATTTCCTTTGAAGGTAAGACTGATCGCGGTAGATAGCCAATGGTAAAAGGAGTATGTGGGATTTTATGAAAAGTGATCGTAAACACCGCGATTGACTGGTCACCATTAAATTCTCCCAATCGCAATATTTCAATACCCATTTTCTGCCGAGCTTCTCCCCACTCCCAAGACTGCAAAGGATGAGTAGCGACCTTATTAAGGACCTCGCTATCAAAATTTTCCTCAATGGTTCGTATTGTCATGAAATGTATTAAGTCTATTAATATCTAATTGATCTAATTATACTAATTGAGCTGATATATTAAATTCGAAATCCGAAGTTCGAAATACGAAACAAATTCTAAATTCGAATTTATGTAATTATTAAATATTGTTTCGAAATTCGAGATTCGAGATTCGGATTTGTTAAGTAAATATTGATTAGAAATTAGAAATTATCCTTTAAAATGACCTCGTATAATTATATTCTTCATCCTCTTCTCTTATGAAGCGTGATTTTTCGGAAGCGATGCGCCGACCAAAGACAAACCTTCGTCTGACATGACTAATTTTCAGCCCCTCTCCGGCTCGAGTCGCTCCAACATAAAAAAGTCTTCTCTCCTCTTCAAGCTCCGCGTCGTCATACATGGCTCGACTATGTGGCAAGATTCCTTCTTCAAGTCCGGTGATAAATACATGGGCAAATTCAAGCCCTTTACAGGCATGCAAAGTCATCAAACTAACTCCTTGTTTCACCCCTTTTTGTTTTTCTTGCTCGGAATATTCCGACTCCACAAGAGCAATTTGCTCCAGAAATTCTGTCAACTTAGGATAGGCGAGAGCAACTGAGCGAAGCTCTCTAATATTTTCTAGTCTGGCTAGATCACTCTCATCATGCTCATCAAACCGAGATAGATAATCAGTGCTTTCCAAAATTTCGGTAATCAGCTCATCGGTAGAATGATTTTCAATATCATCTTTCAGCTTTTCATACAATTGCTTAAATTCTGAGAATCTTTTCTTGCCTATTTTTAATACTCGCTTAAGCGATACCTCATCATTTGGTTTTACAAAAAGGCGCAAATATGACAAGATATCTTTGATTTCGGCTCTGGCATAAAATCGCACTCCCCCTACCAAGACATAAGGAATACCCGCATGAAGAAACGCCTCTTCAATGACTCTCGACATAGCATTTATCCGATATAAAACCGCAATATCCTCATAGCTTCCGGTACCTTGGGCAATTTTATCGACTTCAGTTGCTATATACATCGCCTCCTCTTGCTCATTCTCAAATTCAATAATACCAACCGCCTCCCCTACGTCGTTGCTGGTATGGAGCTTTAGTATTGGATGGGAAGAATTTTTGGAAATGATGCCATAGGCAAAATCAAGAATATTTTGTGTGGAGCGATAATTTTCTTCCAAATAATAAACCTGTACGTCAGGAAAATCTTTTTGAAATTTTTCCAAATTTCTGATATCAGCCCCTCGCCAAGAATATATGCTTTGGGCAAAATCCCCGACAACTGTTATATTGCGATATTTTTCTGCAAGCAATCGCGTGAGAGTATATTGAGCATAATTGGTATCTTGAAATTCATCAATGAGAATGTAGCGAAATTTACGCTGATATTTTTCAAGAATTTGTGAATTACGACGAAACATGAGGACTGTTTTAAATAGCAGGTCATCAAAATCAACCGCTCCAGCTTTAGTTAATCGTTTTTGATATTGGGTATAAATCTCAACTATCGATTCATCAAATGAATTTCGTGACAGCGTCGCCAGTTTGCTCGGCGTAATTAAATTATCTTTGGCAGAAGATATTTTGTTGCTAATATACGATGGGGTAATTTTGCGTTCTGACTTGATTTGTTTTAATATGTCTTTGATAATCGACTCCTTATCATCTTCATCATAAATGAGAAAATTCCTGTCAAGAGAAACTGATTCACCATCAATCCTCAGGAGGCGGGCACACAGCGAATGAAAAGTGCCAACAAATCCAAGTGTTCTACCGACTCTCTGCTTCATCTCACCTGCTGCCTTGTTGGTAAAGGTGACCATTAATATCGACTCCGGTTGTACATCTTTATCTTCTATCAAGTGTAGTACTTTTGAAACCAGCACCCTTGTCTTACCACTCCCCGCTCCGGCCAAAATGACTGAGGGACCATTTGACTGCATTGCGGCCTCCTTCTGTTTAGAATTTAGATCATTGATTAGCGATTTTTTCATGAGTATAATATTATCAAAACTGAGCATAAGTTGCTAGTTAAGTATTCATGAAATATATTATTGGAAATTGGAAAGCATACAAAAATGATAGAGAAGCACTAGATTGGGTCATGGCTTTTCAAAAATATGATCTGACAAAATTTAAAGACAAGGTGGAAATAATAATTTGTCCTCCTTTTCCCTTGCTTCCGATTGTCAAACAGGCTTTAACGGAAACTAGTCAAATCAAATTAGCTAGCCAAGATATCTCATTTTTTCATGCTGGCTCCTATACTGGGGAGGTGTCAGCCCACACCCTAAAAGGGATGGTGGATTATTGTTTAATTGGTCACAGTGAAAGACGGAAATATCTTCATGAAACCGATGATATGCTATCTCAAAAAGCGCTCAATGCGCAGGACTTTGATATTACACCAATTTATTGTATTCGTATGCCAGCAGACCGAATTCCTGACAAAGTGAAGTTCGTCGCCTATGAGCCGACCGCCGCCATCGGCACCGGTGCCAATGAGGATGTCTCAACTGTACTTAAAATAAAACAGGAATTATCAAAAAAACCAGAGGTATTTATCTATGGTGGATCGGTGACCTTAAGCAATGCTTCTCAATATCTTCAAGAAAACGAAATTGATGGCGTGCTTCCCGGAGGAGCTTCACTAAAACCGGATGTTTTTTACGGAATCATAAACTGCGTTTAAAAAATATTCCTAGAAAGCTAAAGCCATAATTATCAACAATGAGGATATTACTGCAATTGCAATTGAGGTAGTAATATTCCCCGAAATTGGTAAAGACTCAACCGCATTTGTCGGATTTGGTGCTTCGGTCAATATAGACATCGTTGGTGTTATTGTCACCGTTGGGGTGCTCGTAACTTGAGAGGTAGAGGCAACTACAGTCGTCGGCGTCAATGTGGTGAATAAAGTTGGCGTCAATATAATTGGAGCCATGGTACTGATTACAGTAACAGATGGAATTGAAGTTGGCGTCGCTGGTAACCCAGTACCCCCGAGACCGAAGTCAGTGTCCCCAATATCTTGAGCCGCACTAGTTGGCTCAACTGCGACAATTTCACGCTCGAACTTTTCTTCACTGACGCGACGGGCAAAAAAAACTATTCCTGAAAAAACTAGTAAACAAAGTGCCACTATACCGATTAAGATATATTTCTTTCGCTTTTCCGTCTCTTTCATTAGTGGTTGCGATTGTACCTTCCTAACAACGCTTATTGATTGAGGGGTTCTTTTCTTGCCGGTGTCAAATTCAGTAATTTCAACTTTTTTATTTTTACCGTGTTTGTGAACAGCATGATAAATTTCATAACCAATAATTAGTACCGTGATAATAAAAGTACCTACTGCCAATTTGCTAATTGATGTAAGAAAACTCAATATATCCATATTAAAAAAGTAAAATAAATCCCATACCGATTATGACCAGCGCAGTTGAAAAAATTGCCGCCGGTATAATATTTGGTCCTGTTATTGGAGGTGTGGGGGTTGGTGTCAAACTACCAGTTGGACTTAATGTTGGGACAAGAGTCACTACTGGCGTCTCAATGATTTCTGTAGGTGTCACTGAAACCGATGTTGTCACCTGAGGAGGTGTTAAAGTCGCCCCACCTGTCGCTTCAGCCAAAACAGACGAACCGCTTTCCATGACAAAAAAATCCCGCTCAATATTTACCTTTTGATTATGATCGTCGTTGGTAGATATTTTAACCGTATGCTTGCCAAACAATAGCCCAATAGATGGCGAAAAATTCCACAAACCCTTCTCATCGGTAGTTACGGTAAAATTTCTCTCCTCAGGTAAAATTTTCCCCTCAACTACTTTATCTGGAAAAGCGACTCCTTTAAATAACGGTCTACTACTAGAAATTTGCGCGTCTTTTTTGGGATAGATAAAGTCAATTGCTTGATATATCTGTCCATCGGCTTTTTTTAGAAATTGATCACTTTCCCCTAGGGTTTTCGCTTGCGCAATTTCAGTTTTTCCTTCATTCATAACCAAATTATCAACAATTGGACTGACATCATTTATTGATTTTTCTACAGCTAATATGTCTCCCGAGTCATCTATAATTTTAAACTTCACAATCTCATCTGCTGGAATAGACTCGTATAGCGGTTTCAAACTGGTCTTCTCATATAAACAGCAAAGTGAAAGCAGAAAAGTACCATCACTGTTAGTCATCGTTATTTGCTTGACCGCGAGTGCAGGCTCAACTATTACAATCGCATGAGTCAATGCTTTACCATGACTGTCAACTACTTTCCCAAATGCCGGGCCTCGATCGCTGGTTTGGGAAGTTTTTCTTGCAGTTTTGAAACTAAATGGGGAATCACTACTGGCACCTCGAGAAGTTTCGTTATTCACTAATTTAAAAAAATATGTCTCGTCTGGATCAAGATTACTTAATAAAACTAAATGATTTTGTCTACTCTTAGGAAAATTCGTTTTGTCTTGAACTTCAAACGCTTTAGTATCGAGTGAGTTTGCTGACTTCCCATATATTAAATATGACTCAGCTGGAATATCGCTTCGCCAATATATCCCAGCAGTGCTGAAGGTAATATTGCCGATTTCGGTTGACTCGATTTTTACTTCTTTTTTAGTTGGCAATTCACCTTGTTTAAATACAAATACCAAACATAAAGCTAAAATAAGCGTCCCTAAAAAAGCCACTGGCAAGGGAATATGTTGTTTTTTGGTATAAAAGGAATAACTCATATTTTAAAATCTAGTTTTAAGCAATTCTATAATTCCAGTATCCACCGATGCAGAAATTTTTGATGTCACTTCAGTATTCTCGATTTTAATATGACGACTAGAGGCGACATGAGCCAAATCGGCAATAATCCATGCCACTACCGTCAAGAAAATCACAATCGACATTATAAGCAACTCTCTTTGTTTCATAATTTATATATAGTAAACCGCTAATTTCAATGTAACCTCTAGTCTAGTGACACCCTCAATCTCAGTATTAACTATCTTAATAGTGTCAATTGTTTTTAGCCTTCTTTGACTATGTATGAGTCTCAAAAAAGTCGTCATTTGAGCATAATCTGCAGTAAAAGTCATATTGATTCCTAGATTTTTTAGCTCTTTTTTTGCAGTTTCTTCTGATTTGTACGTAGTCTCATTGATTGTTAACTCATCTATAGTCACCCCGGCAGAAGCTGCCGCCGATTCTACCTCGCCAATAACCGAGCCTGTCGACGGACTTGAGGGCATCGCCGAATCGATTAAATATCGATCTTCTCTAATCGATTCTAGGTCTGTTTGAATTTTTATTACTGAACGAATGTTTTCATCAAAAATTTCATTAATCGCTTTAAGTTCCTCCGCCTCCTTTTGAAGTGAGACGCCAACCGACAACACAGGCCTTATTACAAAAAAAGCAAAGAAAGAGAACACCAGCAAAAAAATAATTAGATATGAATAATCCTGAACCTCTTTATTTGACAATAATTCTTTAAGCTTTTGACTATCCATATTAATTAAATGGTGACAATGATTGAAAAATCAAACTGTGAATCGATATTACGAATTACGTTTTCAATGACTATTTCCTTAAATCGTTTACTTTGAGTTAGTCTTGCTTTCATTGACTGAACTGATCCGGACGTAATTGATTGTCCTTTGATATATATTTTGTCTTCACCCCATTCAAAAGAGCTAATTGTCATATCAGCGGGTATATTGGTGAAAATATAACTTAAAATCTCCACATATTTATTTTGTGAATCAATCAATTCACGAATATGCTTTGTTTTTATTGAGAGTTCCTCAGCTTCAGCAATTAATGGAAAAGTGATCGATAGAATTTGTTGCTTTTGTGAAAACGCCTCTTTGTAATCAATAATCTGCTGATCAATGTAAAAACGAAAAAAGAAAACTGAAATTACCGCAATTTGAGTAATAACAATAATATACCTGAAATAATGCAGGCCAAAATATAACAGTTTATCGATCAACCGCTTCTTTTTTTTAGGAAGAAGATTTATCCTTATGTCTTTCATTGGTGTTGAGCTTTGATGCTATTTGCTACGCGCGATTCTACTCTTTAATCGTGCTGCCTTTTTTTTATGAATGACGCGTTTTTTGGCAGCTCGGTCAATTTTGGAATAAGCTGTCGCGATGTCGCTTTTGCTTCCAGAGCTTTTTTTAATCGCTTTTTTAAAAGCACTACGAATGACACGGTTATTGCTTTTACGCACTTTGTCTTGTTTTAGCTTCTTTTTTGCAGATTTAATTATTGGCATATAAAACACCTCGCTTTCTATTCAAAGTGTATCTAAAATGAGTCAAATATACAATGGCTTGAGCAGTGTTGTCATTGTATAATAATGTAACCTAAATGGAAAAACTACTGTCACAAACTAAAAAACTCATTTTCCACAAACAAAAAGATATATTGTCGTCAGCCATCATTCTATCAGTAATGATTATCGTATCGCGTTTCTTCGGTCTAATTCGCTATCGCACCCTAGCAACATACTTTACTAAGGAAGAACTTGATATCTTTTTTGCTGCTTTTAGAATTCCTGATTTTGTTTTCGAAATATTGATTACTGGCGCCTTATCATCAGCTTTCATACCTATTTTCATTAAATATCAGAAAAAAGATAACAAAGATGAGCTTCAAAATAATATTTCATCAATAATCAATTTTATCTTTTTGTTTCTTTTCATATTCGTTTTCATAACCTCAATTGGAGCCGAATTTATTGTGCCACTATTGACCCCAGGTTTTTCAGCTGATCAAATTGATAAAGTAGTTGAAATTTCACGCATTCTGCTAATAACTCAACTGCCATTTTTAGTCGCTGGCAATATCCTTTCTGGAATTGCCCAAGCTAATAGGATATTTTTAATTACCGCCATTGCCCCAATTATCTATAATTTGGGAATTATAGGAGGAACAATTCTATTTTCAAGTCAATTTTCTCTCTATGGACCGCTTATAGGCACAATAATTGGCGCATCGCTATTTTTTCTTATTCAATTGCCAATATTATATTTGCAACATTTTCGATTTTATTTCTTTAAATTCGAAAGAAAAGTGCTCCACGAATTCATAACTCTTTTTGTACCTCGACTATTATCAGTATTAACAACTCAAATCGATCTGACAATTGATTTGATCCTGGCAAGTCTTGTTGGTTCAGGCAGTTATACTATTTTCTTTTTCTCTCAACATTTATCCTTGTTTCCAGTGTCGTTTATTGGCATGGCCTTTGGCCAGGCATCGCTCCCGTATATGTCAAACCTATTTAAAAACAATCAAATTATGGAGATGAAAAAAATCTTCGTTAATTCACTACTGCAACTGCTATATTTAAGCGTCCCAGCTTCGTTATTTTTTATCTTTGCGAGGACTCCAATTGTAAGAATAGTCTTTGGTGGTCGCAAATTTGACTGGTTAGCCACCAATCAAACTGCACTCACGCTGTCTATTTTTGCCCTATCAATCCCCGCTCATGCGATTTTTTATTTTATCACCCGCTCATTTTATGCGATGCACGACACCAAAACGCCTTTCACGATAAATTTCGCAACCGTAGGATTAAATATCATTTTAAGCTGGATATTTATTGTGACATTAGGATTGCCTGTTTGGTCACTAGCACTATCATTTTCAATATCCATTACCATTAACATCTTCCTATTGCTAATCTCCTTCCACAAAAAAATTGGTGGCTTTGACATTACCAAACTTACCCTTCATTCAATCAAAATATATCTTATTGCTTTTCTTGCCACTTTGCCTTCATACGCAATACTGAAAATCCTCGATCCACTGGTTATTAATACTACTCGTACGATTAATGTCGGACTGCTCTTAAGTATCGTTTTTCTTGCTTTCGGTTTTTCCTATTTATTTTTCTCGTGGCTATTCACTGTTGAGGAGATCTATATTCTATCTCGATTACTAATCAAAATCGATGAATTGAAACGTCGACTAAGTGAAGTTTATACCGAATCTGGGTAAATTAGGAAATAATTGATAAAATATACCATGCGAAAATTTTCAATCGTCACCATCCTCATTGTAGTTCTCGGAATACTATTCCTTATTTACTATAAAGAAGGAACGCTACCGGTTAATAGCCAGGATAAAACTTATAAAACCTTTGTCATTAGTCGTGGTGAGTCGGTTAATTCAATAATCACCAATCTTCATAATCAAGGGCTAATTCGTAATAAATTACCTTTCTTTATTCTTCTCAAAATTCAGGGGATTGATAATAGTATTCAAGCTGGTGACTTTAGATTATCAACTGCAATGAGTGCTAAACAAATTGCTCAAGAATTGACAACTGGAACACTCGACAAATGGATTACCATAATTGAAGGTCTAAGAGTTGAGGAAGTGGCCAATATATTAGCAATTGAATTCGGAATTCCAGAGGTGGAATTCATTTCTCAAGCGGAAGAAGGCTACCTTTTCCCAGATACTTATCTGGTGCCAAAAGAAGCAACACTTGGCGCCATCCTCACTGTATTTGAGACTAATTTTAATCGTCGCTATTCGCCGCCATTAAGAGAAAAAGCAGAAAGACTAGGTTTTAGCGATCATAAATTATTAACTCTCGCCAGTCTAGTTGAGAGAGAAGCTAACAATCCTGATGATATGAGACGTGTTGCTAGCGTCATGCTTAAACGGTTGACTGTTGGTATGCCACTACAAATTGACGCTACCGTGCAATATGCCATTGGCTATCAACATAATGAAAAATCTTGGTGGAAAAAAAATCTCTCAGTAAGTGACCTCACTATCAACTCTCCATACAACACCTATAAAAATGCCGGACTGCCTCCTGGACCTATTGCCAGCCCAGGGCTGGCGGCAATTGAAGCAGTGTTAAATGCCGATCCTAATACGCCTTACTTATATTACATCAGTGGGACAGATGGCGTGATGCACTATGGTCGAAATCTTGAAGAACACAATAAGAATATTGCTAAATACTTGCGTTAAGATTTGTCAGTCCTCATCTGGAATCGCCGCTTCCTCAACGCTCCCCGCTGCGGCCGATCGGATGATCTCTCGAGGTTTTGAACCTTGTGCTGGACCGACATATCCTTCCTCCTGAAGCTGATCAAGAATTCGAGCTGCCCGAGCATAACCAATAGAAAGTCGTCTTTGTAACAGTGAAGCTGATCCTTTACCATCAGAATAAATAGCATTAATAGCTTGATCAAATAGATCATCATGATCCCCGCCACCCATTCCTGACATTCGTCCTGTCTTGCCTTTTATCGTCACTTCCTGCTCGGTCACCTCATCAGTGTAATGGACTTCAGGGAAAGACTTTCTTAAGTGGTCAACTACCGCCGAGACATCACTCTCGGGAATAAGCGGGCTCTGAATTCGCTTTGGTTTTGCTTGATCGGGTGGCATAAAAAGCATATCTCCCTTACCAAGCAACTTCTCCGCTCCTGGCATATCAAGGACTACTCTTGAATCAACCATTGACGCCACATTAAAAGCGATTCTGGCGGGAATATTTGCCTTCATAAGTCCCGTAATGACGTCTACCGAGGGTCGCTGGGTTGCTAAAATCAAATGAATGCCAGTAGCACGCGCCATTTGAGCAATACGAGTGATTAGCTCCTCAGCTTCATTAGCCGCAAAAATCATTAAATCAGCCAGCTCATCAATAATGAAAATTATATAAGGGACATGTTCAGTATTTTTTAATTGATTAAAACTTTCAATATTGCGGACTTTTGCCTCTGAAAATAATTTGTAACGATTTTCCATCTCACCGACAGTCCACTTCAAAGCTGATATTATCTTTTTGGGATCAACTATAACTTCTGTCAACAGGTGAGGAATTCCGTTATATGGAGTCAACTCTACTCTCTTTGGGTCAACCAGAATTAATCTCACCTCCTCAGGACTAGCCCGAAAAAGCATCGAACAAATCCAAGAGTTAAGTAGTACTGATTTACCAGCACCGGTTGTACCAGCGATCAACACATGAGGCATTTTTGTGATATCAACACCATACGCCTTGCCAGAAACATCAAGTCCTAAAGGCATAAAAAGTGGCGACGCATGCTCTTGCATTAATCTTGAACCTAATAATTCTTTGAGTGCCACAATCTGAGCTCTTCGGTTTGGAATTTCAATTCCCACCAATGATCGCCCTGGGATTGGTGCCTCGATTCTTACCTGTCCGGTCGGGGCGGCGAGTGCTAGCGCCAAGTCATTGGCTAAAGTGGTAATTTTGGTAAGCTTGGTCCCGCGAACGATCTCGAGCGCATATTGACTGACCGTTGGTCCCTCATTAATCTCCGATACTCTCGCTCTAACTCCAAAACTATCAAGGGTTTTTTCGATAGTGTCAGAATTTTTCTTAGTGTCGCCCGTGTCGGCGGTCTGATCGGGCAGATCAGCAAGAAGTGAAATCGGCGGATACTGCCAGACTCCAGATAATTTTTTAAACGGTCTAATATTGAGCCCGTCTGTCTGTTGAGCTACCGGCAACTGGCTATTCCTCACCGGAGTGACAACGCGTCTATCTTTGATAAATTCGCTATCTGATTCGGATTGCTGAGAACCGCGCTTCCCGTTTGAAACCTCTCTAAATAAATATGTTCTAGCTAGATTAATCACAGTCTTTATAAAACCTATGGTATTTAAAATAAACACATCAACCGAGGTATTGAAAAAAAGAATTACGCCTACAAGAAATGTCAAAAACATGATGAGAAACCCACCAAGCAAAGAGAAATCAGCTATCAAACTTTCGGCAATTCTCGCTCCTACCGATCCAGCTCTCAATACTCCCAAGAAGGCCAAAAAAATCAGTAATAGCCCAAGACTGACATTAGGCGAGACTATTTTTAGTTTTTTTGAATTAAAGAAGTGACTCCCAAATGAAGCCAATATCACGGGGATAACTAGAGATAGCCCACCAAAAAACCGCACCAAATTAGCATTTAATAAAATAAGCGTCGAACCACTTTGAAAAAAGGATAACAGACTAAATATCGCCCCGGCCCAAATAGCAAGTCCGATCAATGTTTTTGAAGTATTACGTTGGATCTTAAACTTAAAAAATGGCAATTTAAAAAACTTTTTATGTCGTGACATATATTAGAAACTGGTTGTGAATTAATGAAACAATAAACTCATTCTTGCTATCGTATGTATCATTCTAGAGTCACTGAAGCCAAAAGTCAAACAGATGTCATACTATAAAAATGGTAAGATTCCTTTGAAGTTTTTATTTGCTAATTAAACGCAGACCGATTTTACCAGTAGGCTCAACTTTGACAACTTGAACCCGAATTTTGTCTCCTTCAGCAACAACATCATTAGGATCTTTGACAAATCCTTTACCCATTTGCGACACATGAACCAAACCTTCTTTGCCTGGTAAAAATTCAACAAAAGCACCAAAAGGCATTATTCGTTTAACCACACCATCAAATTCCTCATCAATATTGACCGTTCGGTAGACATTTTCAATCATTTCGACCGCCTTGCCGACCGCCGCTTGATCAATGCCAGAAACACTGACCTTACCATCATCACCCACATTTATATCAGTGCCGGTTTTGGCGATAACCGCACGAATATGCTTTCCTCCCGGTCCAATAATTTCACCTATTTTTTCTTCCGGAGGCGTCAATACCACCACTTTTGGTGCGTATTTAGAAAGTTCTTCTCTAGGCGCGTTAATTAATTTCTTCATTACCTCAAGAATTTGCATTCTGGCTTTAAGTGATTGCTCAAAAATGCGACCAATCATCTCGCTAGTTAGACCAGTATTTTTGACATCAAGTTGAATCGCAGTGATTCCAGACTCAGTGCCAGCAATTTTGAAGTCCATATCACCAACAAAGTCTTCAATTCCAGCAATGTCAGTCAAAAGCTCATAATTTGTATCAGACTCCCATACCAAGCCGACTGAAATTCCAGCCACCGGAGCCTTAATTGGTACCCCAGCATCCATCAACGCCAAAGTTGAGCCGCAGGTTGACGCCATGCTAGTTGAACCATTAGAAGTCAACACTTCTGACACTATCTGGATTGTATAAGGAAATTCTTGCTCAGTTGGAATTACCGGCTCAAGCGCTTTTTCAGCCAGTGCGCCATGACCAATTTCTCTTGGGGATGGCCAACCAGTCCGACCGACTTCACCGTAAGAATAAGGTGGTGAATAATAGTGATGAATATATCGTTTTGATTCCTGCCCCTCTGGTCCTTCTATAAGCTGCTCCATGGTTGGGGAGCCTAGAGTCGCGATTGACATTACTTCAGTTGATCCTCGTTTGAACAAAGCCGACCCATGAGTACGAGGTAATACTGAGGTTTCGCCATGCAACTCTCGAATTTCATCAAAAGCTCGACCATCAAATCTCTTTTTATTTTTAAGGACATCAGTTCTAATTTTTTCACGAGTAATCTCAAATACCGCTCCCGCTATTTTACCTTTATCAAAATCATGGCCTTCCGCTTCAGCGATCTGCTTGACGAGCTCAGTTGTCAAGATCTTGTCATTATTATCACTGGCAAAAGCCGCAAGGATCATGTCGATTTCTTTGGTGTAACTTTTATTAATAAGCTGTTTCACTTCCTCAACAATCGTGTCTTTCGCTACCGTTTCTTTTGGCGTCCCAAATTGTTTTTGCATCGCCTCAATGGCTGTAATAATTTTGTTATTTTCGGCAATCGCCATCTCGATCCCTTCATAAATGACTTTGTCAGGAATAATTTTCGCTTGAGTTTCAATCATGACGACACGATCGCGCCCTGAAGTGACAACCAAATCAAGCACCGAATAATCTTGTACTTCTTCTGACGGATTGATTACTAGATTGCCAGCTGCAGTGCCTTCTCCCACAATATAACCAACACGAACTGTAGAGATCGGACCCTGCCATGGCAAGCCAGAAATTGAAAGCAAAGCCGAAGCCGCAATCGCCGATACAATTTCAGGTGAATTTACCCCATCAAGAGATAAAAGGGTGATGATTATTTGCACCTCACGTTTGAATTCTTTCGGGAAAAGTGGTCTTATGCCGCGATCAATCAATCGTCTAGTCAAGACCGCTTCATCAGAGGGTTTGCCCTCACGCTTCACCCATCGCGAACCCTTAATTCGTCCGCCCGCATAGAGCTTCTCGACATAATCAATATAAAGTGGGAAATAATCAATATCAGCCCGCGCGCTGCCAGCGACCAGTGTCGCCATAACGCAGGTTTCACCAATTTGGGCAAATACCGAATGATCCGCTTTGCTGGCAAATCGATCAAATTGTAGTTTGAGAGTGGTGTCTCCAATAGGAATTGACACTTCGTTCATTGTTCTTTTCATTATTTATTTATTTTTTCATTCCGAGGCTTTTGATAAGAGCGCCATATCGGCTCTCATCCTTACCCTGAAGGTAGTGGAGAATCCGGCGACGTTTCGCAATGATCTTCAACAATCCTCGTCTTGAATGATTGTCTTTTGGATTTTCATCCAAGTGACTAGTTAGATTATAAATTTTTTGAGTGGCGAGTGCAACTTGGACTTCAGGACTTCCGGTGTCTCCCTTTTTTTGGGCGAATTGCTCAATCACATTCTGTTTTGACACATCAGTTAATGGGGCGCTCGTTTTTTTAGAATCGCTTTTACTTGCCTTTTCTGCCTTTTTTGGTGCTTGTGATTTAGCAGTTGATTTCGTTTTTAATGAAGTCTTAGGAGTCGTTTTCTTAGCTTTAGCGCTGACTTCGACTGTTGCTTTTTTGACTGGAGCCGCCTTTTTGACGACTTTTGATTTTTCAGTTACTTTTTTTGTTGCCATAATTTGAAGCTCATTATATCGGAAAAGACCACTTTATGCAAGTGGGAATAATATCCAATCCTCTTGACATCCGTTGGCAGATGATGTAAACTTCTGCTAATATATGGACGATTTGACTCCTCGACAGACGGAGATACTAAAAAAAATCATAGTCGAATATACCGAAACCGGTCATCCGGTAGGTTCTGATATATTGGACAAAAAATATAATCTTGGCGTCAGCCCAGCCACTGTCAGAAATGAAATGGTAGAACTTGCCAAAAAGAAATATTTAAAAAAATCTCATTTTTCTTCAGGTCGAGTCCCAACTGCCGCCGCATTTCGCTTCTATATACAAAATCTAATGCAAGAAAAGGATTTGTCGACTGCCGATGAGGTTTCATATAAAAGTGATGTCTGGGATTCAAGAGAAGAGCTTCATCGTTTGCTTCAGCAAGCAACGAGAGTGCTCGCCAAACATACCAAACTTCTCGCTGTCGCGACAACCACCAAAGGGGACATATATTATTGTGGTATTAATAATGTACTAAACCAAGATGAATTTCTTGATATTGATGTCACTCGTCGATTTTTCTTAATGCTTGACGAAGAGGCATTTTTTAGCTCAGTAATGCGCGAGTTTGAGACTTTAGAATCAGAACTGTTGTATTTACTTGGTGAAAAAGATTTGGCTAGCCCGTCACTAGAAGAATGCGCCACTGTTTTTGGTATGTTTGAAGGAAATCAAGTCAGAGGCGCTATTGGCGTCATGGGACCAAAACGAATGCAATATGACATGGTGGTACCAAACGTCAAATATTTTAGTAATTTATTGCAAACGATAATGAGAGACCAGGGATTCTAAGCGCTAACGCTTTAATTTATAAATAAAAAATAATAAATAAAAATTACAGATTAAAATTTTTAAAGACTATCATGAAACAGAGCTCAAAAAACGCAAAACCAATTAAACATAAAGCGGAAGTGGATTGGGAGGATAAATATATGCGAGCCATGGCTGATTATCAAAACTTAGAAAGAAGAATCATCATGCAAGCTGCCAAAAATAAAAATGAGGCTAATCGAGAGTTGCTTTTACAATTGTTGGAGATTTTAGATGATATTGAGAAGGCACAGATTTTTGTTGACAATGAAGGATTGAAACTTATAAAAGTGAAGCTGATCACTATCCTTGAAAAAAACGGGGTAACTGAAATTAAATTTGAAAATAATACCTTTGATCCTAATATTGCTGAGGTAGTTTCACTCGATAGTGAAACTCCTCAAAATATTATAAGCGCGGTGCTGCAAAAAGGTTATATGTTGGGAGAGATGCTTTTAAGACCGGCTCAGGTGCAAGTCGGACAAAAATTAACAGTTCCTAGTGACTAGTTTAAAGTCATTAGCTAAAATATTATAAATATGGCAAAAACAATCGGAATCGATCTCGGAACCACAAATACCGCCGTCGCGGTCATGGAGGGTGGTAAAGCAAAAATTATTCCTTCAAAAGAAGGAAGAAATACAATTCCTTCAGTCGTTGATCCAGTGACTCGTGTTGTTGGCGACGTCGCCAAGCGTCAAATGGTGATGAAGCCAAAACAGATTATTTTTTCAATCAAGCGTTTGATGGGACGTAAATTTGATGACGCGCTCGTGCAAGAAGATAAAAAATGGCTACCATACGAAATCAAAAAGGGAGGCGAAGGACGCGCTATCGTCGAGGTAGAGGGCAAAACCTATACCCCGCCAGAAATTTCTGCGATGATCTTGAAAAAAGTCAAAGATGATGCTGAGGCTTATCTTGGTGAAAAAGTCGAAAAAGCCGTTGTCACCGTGCCCGCCTATTTTGACGATACACAGCGCCAAGCCACTAAGCAAGCGGGTGAGATTGCTGGGCTTGATATAGTTCGAGTCATCAATGAACCAACCGCATCAGCTCTAGCCTACGGTCTAGACAAGAGTCATTCTCATAACATTGCGGTATATGACTTTGGAGGCGGAACCTTTGATATTACCATTCTGGAACTTGGTGAAGGTGTCTTTGAAGTCAAAGCGACTCGAGGCGATACTCATCTCGGAGGGGATGATATCGATCAAGCCCTTATAAACTTCTTGAGCGAAGAATTCAAGAGTGAACATGGGATTGACTTAAGTAAAGACCCTCAAGCTTTGCAACGATTAAAAGAAGCGGCGGAAAAAGCCAAGATTGAACTTTCAAGCTCAGTAGAAGCTGAAATCAATCTTCCCTTTGTTACCGTAAAAGAGGGGCAACCACAGCATTTTGTCACCAAACTTACCCGTGCCAAGCTTGAGTCATTGAGTGACGCGCTCATTAAGCGCTCATTTGAGCCGGTAGAGAAATGTATGGCTGATGCCAAGATGAAGCCAAGTGATATAAACGAAGTAATTTTGGTCGGAGGAATGACTCGAATGCCAAAAATTCGCGAAGAAGTAAAGAAATATTTTGGCAAAGAGCCAAATATGTCTGTCAATCCAGACGAAGCGGTAGCTTTGGGAGCCGCTATCCAGGGTGGAATTCTTTCAGGAGATGTAAAAGATGTCGTCTTGCTCGACGTCACCCCACTCACCTTGGGAGTGGAGACTTTGGGCGGTATCTCAACTCCGCTGATCGAGCGCAATACCTCAATCCCTAGTAGTAAATCAGAGGTATTTTCTACGGCGGCCGATAACCAAACCCAAGTCGATATCCATATTTTGCAAGGAGAACGCACCCGAGCTTCAGATAATAAATCTCTGGGGCGATTTATTCTTGAAGGCATTCCACCAGCACCAAGAGGAATACCTCAAGTCGAAGTCGCTTTTGATATTGATGCCTCAGGAATTCTCACCGTCACCGCAAAAGACAAAGCGACCGGAAAAAGCCAAAGCATCAAAATCACCGGCTCAACCGGACTCACCGATGAAGAAATCGAAAAGATGAGGAAAGAGGCCGAAGAGCATGCTGAAGAAGATAAAAAAGAGGCGGAGAAAATAAGCGCTCGTAATGCCGGAGATAGCTTGGTTTATACCGCGGAAAAATCTTTGAGTGATGCCGGTGATAAAGCTCCAGCGGAGCTTAAAACCGAAATCGAGGAAAAAATAAAAGCGCTCAAAGATATCCTCGCGACCGGCGAGCGTGAAGATATCGAAGCTAAAACTAAAGAGCTTTCTGATAGTCTTCAGAAACTCGGCACCCACATGAGTGCCGAGACGCCGGGAGCAGAAAATGCTGAGGAGGTAAAACCTGACGGCGAAGAGCCAAAAGATGGCGACAAAAAAACCAATGGCGTAGTCGAAGAAGGTGAGGTAGTCGGTTAGATTCAAAGAAAACAAGAAACAATAACCAAGAAACAAACAATATCCAACTTACAATAACCAAACAAAAATAATTTTGTAATTTGTTTTTTGAAAGTTGTTTGCATCTTGTGTCCTTGTATCTTGGTTATTAGATAAGAATTATCTTTTATGGATTATTATGAAACTCTCGGTGTCAGTAAAAACGCCACTAAACAGGAAGTAAAATCCGCCTATCGCCGCCAAGCGCTCAAATGGCATCCTGATAAAAATAAAGAAGCTGGCGCTGAGGCCCGCTTCAAAGAAATTAATGCCGCCTACGAAGTCTTATCTGACCCAGACAAGCGCGGTAATTATGACAAATTTGGTCATGAAGCCTTTGTCCGTGGTGGCGGTGGCGCCGCACGAGGTGGTCAAAGCGCAGGACAAGGTCCTTTCACCTATACCTATTCGACCTCTGGTGGCAACCCCTTTGAAGGCGTTGATTTTGGCGGTTTTTCTGATCCATTTGATATTTTTGAGCAATTTTTTGGCGGTGGGGGTGCTCGACAACGTCAAAAACCCTTATATCAAATTCAACTCAGTTTTGATGAAGCGGTCCATGGTGTCAGCAAAAAAGTAAATATTGAAGGCAAGCAAAAAGACATTAAAATTCCTGCGGGAGTAGACGAAGGTATGCGAATCAGATTTGGCGATTTTGATGTAATTGTCACACTACAAAAAGATAAAACTTTCAGACGCCAAGGGCAAGATGTCTATGTGGAGCTCGATATCCCCTTTTCAACGGCAATTTTAGGTGGCACTACTGACGTGCCGACGCTTGACAAGAAGAGTGTGAAGCTCAAAATCAAACCCGGCACCAAACCCGGCACAATGATGCGTTTGCAAGGCAAAGGTATCGCCTATCCTCAATCCAACAGAAAAGGTGATCAATATATTGTCTTTAATCTAAAAATCCCCGAACACTTGAGCCGTCGACAAAAAGAACTCTTGGAAGAATTTGAACGCGAAAGCTAACAGAACTTATGAAAATTAACGCTGGACAAATCAAACAAGGTGACTGCATCAGGCACAATGGTGAAATTTTTCAAGTTGTCAAAACCGAACATAATTATCGAGGACGCGGTTCGGCTTGGCTCAAGATAAAATTAAAAAATACCGAGTCGGGCAGAGTGCTTGAAGAAACTTTTAGTCCAGATGGTAAGATCGAAAAACTTGATGTCGACTCGATCAAACTCCAATTCCTTTATCGAGAGAGCCAAGAGCTGCAATTCATGAATCCAAAAACCTATGATCAAGTGGCGATCCCTATCAAAATAGTCGGCAACTTAATTTCATTTTTGAAAGAAGGTCAAGATTTGTTTGTGCTGATGTATGATGGTCGCCCACTAGCAGTCACCCCACCTAATAAAGTAATCCTAAAGGTCACCGAGTCGGATACTGCTGTCAAAGGTGACACCGCCAGCACCGCCAGAAAAATCGTCACTGTCGAGACTGGAGCCAAAATCCAAGTGCCGCTTTTTGTCAAAACTGGTGACAAAATTGTCGTCAGCCCAGAAACCGGCGATTATTTAGAGCGCACTTCTTAAAATACATGTTCTTGAAAACGCTCTTGAATTATCTCCTATGGACTGATACAATCGCCGAATGCCAAAAGAATCAGCATCGATTGATGTGCCTGAAAATAATTCTTCAGAATTAGTTATCTCCAGCATGAAACGCGTAGTTGGAAATTACCCTGAAAATCCTGAGGATATCACAATTGTCACTATTTGCTCGCATTCCAGTCTGCAAATTTTTGATGCTGCCAAACGCGCTGGCTTTAACACACTTGGAATTATTGTTGAAAATGACCCGGCAATTGATTCATATGATGTTTTTCCCAAAGCAAGGCCCGATCATATTGCCGTTGTCCCAAAATATTCTGACTTTATTAAGAGAGCCGAGAAAGGAAATTTTGATGGTTATACCCCGATATTCATCCCTCATGGCTCTGGTGTGGAATATCTAAAACAAGGAAGTGATGAACCGCATGGTTTGGAAATACTTTCTCTGCCAACTTATGGGAATCGTCGCGTCATCCCTTGGGAAGCTGATAGGTCAAAGCAAAGAGAGTGGCTTCAGGATAAAGCCGGTTTAATAATGCCACGTGAATATACAGATCCGAATGAAATTGATGGACCGATAATTTTAAAACTGAAAGGGGCGCCTGGTGGTCGCGGTGCCGTCATCCTTTCTTCAAGAGAAGAGTATGATGAGTTTATGGCGATCCATGGTCAAAATCATGACTATGATGGGAGCACTATGCAACAATTCGTACCCGGCACCAGATATTATTATCAATATTTAGTTAACTTGGACGGCGAAATGGAATTTTTTGGGATTGACAGGCGCGATGAAAGTGATGCTGATGAGTTTTATAAATTAGGTTCAAGAAGCGAGCTGATGAAGCTAGGTCAATGGCCGACATTCAATGTCACCGGTAATATACCTGTGGTCGCTCGTGAAAGCAATTTGATGCGTCAAGTCATTCCTGCTGGGAGAAGAGTCATAGAAGCCTCAAGAGAACTTATGAAAGAAGGATTAATTGGTCCTTTTTGTCTGGAGACAATTGAGACGCCGGATAATCAAATGTATGTCTTTGAAATCAGCGCTCGAATTGTCGCGGGGAGCAATGTCATGGTCGATGGCTCACCCTATGGCCGCTTTGGATTCCGTGGCGACAATGATAACTATGCCGATTGGATGATGCAAGATATTGCTCTCGCTGCCAAGCAAAAAAAGTTATCAACAATTATTACTTAAAATATGACCGAGGTACCAACCCCACAAACAAAAGAGCGCCCACTTATCCCCAATATCCTTGCCGAAAGATATGCCAGTACCCCAATGCTTGAGATCTGGTCACCAGATGCGAAAATTCTGATGGAAAGAGATTTTTGGATTGCAGTCATGAGAGCTCAGGCGGCTGCCGGTTATGATATTCCACAAGAAGCCATCGAAAGTTATGAAAGAGTTAAACATTATATTGATATCGATTCAATTAGAAAGCGAGAACTAGATACTCGCCATGATGTCAAAGCAAGAATTGAAGAATTCAATGCCCTCGCTGGATATCAATACACCCATATTGCTCTTACCTCTCGCGATGACACCGACAATGTCGAACAAATGCAAGTGAAACGTGGCCTGATACTGATTCGCGATAAATCAGTTGCACTTCTTAAGAGAATGTCGGATCGAGCAGTTGAATGGGAGGGTTATGTCATTGCCGGGCGATCTCATTTCATGCCGGCGCAACCAACTACAATTGGCAAACGGGTCAGTAATGCTGGAGAAGATTTCTTAATTGCTTTTGATAAGCTAGAAAGTTTTATTGAGACTTATCCTTTAAGAGGAATAAAAGGTCCGGTTGGCACCCAAATGGACCAACTTAATTTGTTGGGAAGTCCTGAGAAAGTGGCCCAACTTGAAAGTGCAATCGCCAATCATTTGGGATTTAGTCGCGTTATGAATAGTGTCGGCCAAGTCTATCCACGATCGCTAGATTTTAATATGACAAGTATCCTAGTACAACTTTCTGCTGGCCCAGGTAACTTGGCAAAATCATTTCGACTCATGGCCGGACTAGAACAAATGACCGAGGGATTTAAAGAAGGTCAAACCGGCTCCACCGCCATGCCTTGGAAAATGAATTCTCGTTCTAGTGAGCGAATCAACGGTTTAATAGCAGTGCTCTGTGGATACAACACTATGACTGAGCGATTGATTGGTGATCAATGGCTTGAAGGTGATGTCAACTGCTCTGTTCCAAGAAGAATTGCTCTGCCAGACTCCCATATGGCGTTTGATGGTCTCCTTGAAACCACACTAACTGTGCTAGATGAATGTGGTATTTATCCAACAGTTGTTCAAAAAGAACTCAATCGCTATTTGCCATTTATTGGTTCCACCAATATTTTGATAGAAGCGGTTAAACGAGGGGTTGGTCGTGAGACGGCTCATAAAGCAATCAAAGAAAATGCCGTTGCTGTGGCTTTAATAATGCGACAAGAAGGAGAACAGGAAAATGATTTATTAGAAAGACTAGCTGATGACCCACGACTTCCCCTCTCGCTTGATGAAATTCAATCATTAATCGGTCAACCGGTTGAATTTGTCGGTACCGCTTTTGAACAAATTAACAAATTCTCAAAGTCAGTATCAGAAATTGTTAAAAAATATCCTGACGCTGCAAATTATGAGCCTGAGCCAATTTTATAATCCTTGACAGATTATAAGTCCGATAGTACAATGCCCAAATATGCCAGAATCCCTTACTCCTCCTGCTGAAAATCTTGAGCGCGGTCTCAATAGTGTTGAGATCCCAGAGCTTGGAGAAAAAACTACTGGCAAAGTGCGCGATATGTGGCGAGTTGAGAACTAAGAGCTTGGTCCTCTACGAGTTCTCATTACTTCAGATAGACTTTCGGCATATGACAGACTAATTTGTGCCGTCCCACAAAAAGGAGCAGTGCTGAATCTTTCCTCAGGATATTGGTTTAGACAAACTCAAGATATTATTTCCAACCACGTCATAAGCCTTCCTCATCCAAATGTTTTAATCGCCAAGGAAGCAGAAAAAACTATCCCAGTAGAAGTCGTTGTTCGCCGCTATATGGCAAAGAGCTCAACCCATACCTCTATATATTATCAGTATGTAAATCAAGGAAGGCGAAATATTTATGGTATAGACTTTCCAGATGGACTTCGCGCTAATCAAGAGCTGCCCATGGGGACAATTATTACTCCGACGACAAAATCAGAAGATCATGATGAAGAGCTAACTAATGATCAAGCCCGTGAAACAGTTGACAATGAATTTGGTAATGGCACTTGGAATAAAGTTAGTCAAGCCGCTTTAAAAATATTTGACCGGTCCCGCGTAATCGTTGCGAATAGAGGTCTAATACTTGTCGATACAAAGTATGAATTTGGAATTGACGCTCAGGGCAATTTGATGCTTATTGATGAAATAAACACTCCTGACTCTTCTCGATTTTGGCTTGCCGATAACTACCGCGAACGCTTTGAGGCCGGTGCGACCCCTGAAAGTTTTGACAAAGATATAATTCGTCGTTATCTTGCCGATGCCAGTTTTACTGGAGAAGGACCGGTTCCCGTTGTAGATCCAGAGGCAATAAATGAAACTTCCCGAGTTTATCGCAAGGCATTCGAAATGATCACGGCAACAGAATGGCGCGGTGTTGATCCTGATCCGGAGCGCATCCGATCCGCCGTCTTCAGAGGTCTTGAAATAATTAACTCTTGATTTAGATGACACGCATACACACTCTTAAATCTTAATCTTTCCTTTTTAATAAATTAATCTTGCAAATAGGATCGGAACTTCTCACTTCTTTTGGGATTCCTCAATTTAATAAATGCCTCGTTTTCAATTTGTCTTATGCGCTCAGCGGTTAATCCGA
The DNA here is from genome assembly GCA_025449735.1 of Candidatus Microgenomates bacterium. GTDB lineage: Bacteria > Patescibacteriota > Microgenomatia > UBA1406 > HO2-37-13b > JANWIV01. Next base: position 59,491 of record JANWIV010000003.1, read on the forward strand.
ATAATTTTCCGATTTCTCTTAATGAATGCGCATGACCATTTCGAAGTCCAAATCTTAATTCTATGACCCGTTGCTCACGAGCAGTCAGACATAACATCAGCTCAGTTATATCTCCACTTAATATACTGTTTACTACCTGACTTTCATCAAATTCATCTTCCAAAGTATCTCCCAACTTAAGCTCTTTCCCTTCATATCTTTTGACCGGAAGTTCAAATGAATAAACTGGCCTTGAATAATCAAGTATCGATTTAATTTGTTTTGGAGACATAGACTCAACATGATCGGCAATTTCAAACTCGGTTGGACGACGACCTAAATGCTTTTCTAGTTCAGTAGAAACTGCATATATTTTTCTACTTCTATCATTCATGTGTACTGGAAGCCTGATTGTCCGACCTTGATTAGCTAATGCTCTGGTGACTGATTGCCTTATCCACCAAATGGCACACGTGGAAAATTTTAATCCTCGTCGCCAATCAAACTTATTTGCTGCCGCCATAAGTCCGATATTTCCTTCTTGGATTAAATCCAAAAAAGCGACTCCTTGATTCTGATAGCGTTTTGCCATTGCAATCACCAAGCGGGTATTACTTTCAACTAATGTTTGAAATGCTTGTTGCCCGTCGAGAATATTTTTCTCAATTTGCTCCCTTTCAACTCCTACAATTGGTTCACTGACTAGCCTATCCATCGCTTCTCTACCTTGTTCAATTCGTTTTGATAAACTAGCTTCCTGATCTCTTGTTAACAATTCTTTTTGACCGATTTCACTATAGTAAATATCGATATCATCGAGCTCGCCCTCTTTTTGAATAAAATAGCTTTGTTCTTTGCTTCTTGGACTTATTAATCTTTGGTCCAAAAGCGATGATCTTCTTGCTGGTTCTCTCTCCATCATATATTATATTTTATCAAATTAATTGTCAGAAGAAGACGAATCGATAAATCTATAATCGCAGTAAAATTTTAAATATACCTTCAATAATTTAACGAGAGTTATTTTTTGATTTCGCATCTCGCTTATCCATTTCGTAGAGAAATTTTCCAATCGTGAAAATTGCGCCATTTTGTGTGCCATGAGCGACAATAGCATGAGGAAATCCGCGTTCGCGCATCATTTTCCAATAAAATAAACCACCGACAAATTGGGGCAAGGGTATAAAATCAGTACTGAAATGATATTCCTTAGCTAATTTCTCTCGTTTAATATTATGCATTAAAGCAAATAATACTGATGTGGGAATTCCAACTTTCCAAATATTACCACGGACTTTCAACTGATTTAGTGCTGTTTGAGGTAATCCCCGAAAAAGTGCTTCTTCAAAAGCCGAGTGTAAACCAGCATATTGTATTAATATTTTTTCAATCGGTGCTTGCAATAACTTCTCGATCTGTGCATTTGTTAGCCCAGCATTGCCTATCGGAATATTTAACTTATCAAATATTTCTGTCATCGCGATTTCAGCAATAAGAAGCGCCCCACTATCAAACATTGTATCAACATAAGTATCTTCTGACTCTTGTTTGGCTGCAATATTCGGTTGCTCACCTGATAGGTCTTTATCATCGGCTTTATTTAGTGCTGGTAGTGAGCTAGTGGCGAGAGCCGCACCAGCTAAACTAATCATTTGTACAAATTCTCGACGCGACAAAATTATCGGCTCACGTGGAGAAATTGATTCAACACTCGTCTCTAGATTTGCTCTGCTTAGAGAGCCAAATGGTCTGGTAAATCGAGTAAAAAAATCTCGACGACTCATAGAGCTAACTTCTCTTGATTCTGTTTGATTCGGTTCCGAATCATTGTTTATGCCTCTCTGTTGAGAGATTTCTGAATCTTGATCAATCACAAATTAAATTTTATCAGAAATTAAAAAGTCTGTGGAAGCAACACTAAATTTTGCTTAATCCTTTGATTTGAGATTGAGCTTATATATATTGCAGGTGTCATGACAACCACTTTTGACGAGTGTGACGTCAAACTCGCTAACAAGAGTCTCATAATCAGTCTTCCAGGAAATCAAATTGGCTTGATAATAAGGAGACACATAAATGTCATTGCCATCCTTCAATAATTTCTTATAATAGTCAGTCAAAGAGACCAAATAACCATTTGATTTGTCTATCTTGTCTCCAAAAAATTCCTGCCCCATTGAGATCGGTAAATAATTATAGTTGCCATTAGCAAAATAATTGACATAATAAGGTGGTAACAAGGTCCCCAGGTATGGTTTTTGTGCTTTTTTTGTCTCAAAATAAGAATTGAATTCAATGACCGCATTATAATTCCAGGGTTCCTCTGCATGGCGAAAGTTAAGACCAACTTGTTTTTTCAATGTAATAATGGCTCGCTCCCCATTTATTTGGCTGACTGTCGGCAGAAGTAAGTAGAAGAAAAATAAAACAGTTAATAAAGGTGTCATTGCTTTTATGCCAAATCGATTCTTTATGTATTGAAAACCGAAGCCCAAAAAAATAAGCATTATTGGGTAGATAGGCAAAATATATCTGATATCTCGGGTGTAGAAAAATGACATAAATTTGATTAGTGCCAAGCTATAGATCAAAAGGGACAAAACTATGATTCGTGTTTTTTTTGTATAGTGACCAGCGAAAATACCAAAAAGAGCTGGTATAGATATGGCCGTACTCGTCAGGCGATGACTAAACCATAAATATCTTTCATTTTGACCAAAAACCACTCTCAAATATGCCCAGAAATTTGGTAGAAAATAACTCGAAGAAAAACCCGAATTACCTCCTAAATTTTTATGATTAGAAAATATATTAGTTGAAAAAATATTAGCTATCATCACCGCAGCTGATATGGCTGAGGCAGTGACAAAAGGCTTGATAAATTTTTTTGTTTCTTTGCTTTGCAATAACTTGAAACCATACAAAAGATAAAAAGCCATTGTGAGCGGGAAGTTGGAAAATTTAATAAGCAGTATTAATATGCCGACACTCCCGGCAAGAAGGGATTTTAACTTTGAAACTGGAGAGATAAACAAATAGATAGCTAACATCGAGAAAAATAGCGTAATCGACTCGGCCATAAGCAGGCTTGGCAAAGTGTAGAAATAAAAATTGGTGACATAAAAAAAACCAAGAGATCCTATCAAAAACAAATCTTCTTTTTTTTGATAAAACAAAATCTCTAATATCTTGACAAAAAATATTATTCCCCCAAACATGACTGCCAGATTGGCAAAATAGAAAGCGCGCACATCATCAAAAATTGCAAAAAAGGGTAGCAGGTAAAGGCTATAAACTGGTGGAGTAACAATTTTGCTTTCAAAACCATATGATGTCATATTGAACCCCAGACCATGGACAAAATTCCAAGCGGGGACAGAGTAGTATAGAGTGTCGGGATAAGGCTCAAGGTTGGGAACCAAGGTACGTGTATTATATGGATTTTTGAATGCCAGTACGCTAAAAATAATAATCAAAATGAAACTAATTAAGAACACTCTTTTCTCAATAACCAAATTAGCCAGTTTTTTAATATTTAACATACCAATAGGGGACTCGCATCAAAATAAAAAAAGCATCCAACAATGTGACTCCTTTATTCTTATCCATATAAATTGTATCAATAAGTGCTTCTTTAAAGGGCAATCTTTTTTTTCCAACAATAGCGGAGATTTCCGTCTCAACACCATAATTAGTTGACTGCCAAGAAATCGCATTAAACATACTACTTTTAATTCCCATAAAACCGCATAAAAGATCATGCCGGGCAATATGAAAAAAATTGCGAAAAATAAATCGCGCTAGTTGATTGCCCAGTCTTCGCGCCGCCGGCTCACGCCGAGACAGTTTGCGATAGCCAAATACCAATTGATTATTTTGAAGCGCGCTGACAAAAGTCTTTAGGTGCTTCGGGTTATGTTGCCTATCAGCATCCATAAAAATCAAACCATCAAAATTCCTTTTTTTGACATAGTTGAGACCGGTTTTCATTGCACTCCCTTTTCCTAAATTTTTCTTATGTGAAATTAAGTGGAGATTGTCAAAATTTTTTCTGATAATTTCTATGGTAGCATCGGTCGAACCATCATTGACAATCACAATCGATATTATTTCTGGCAGAACTCGCACCTGAGATTGCAATTCTTTAAGAAATATTCGTAAGTATTTTTCTTCATTATAGACTGGGATGACAAGTGCTAGCTTCATGTTTAACATCTTAGCACATAGAATTATTTAACGGTTTGTTTTCGGATACGCAGTTGAACACTGTTTTCTTCAATTTTATAAGTACTCAGAACCTCGGTATTATCTTTTATATATTGCCAAACCTCCCCACCTCGAGCCTCAGCCGATTCGACAAAAATAAGAAAGTGATAAGTATTTGCCTTTTCCAAGTCGCTAATAATTTCTTGCTCAGTCTTGTCAGTTCGCTCGCCGGTGAGATAAAGGTAACGGGTAGGATTTTTTATTTGAAAATATTCATACAGAATCGTATGGTTGGGAAAAATAAAAAGCGACATCGCTTTTTCAACAGTAAGTTTCCTCTTAATTTCAGCTAAGGTTGTCGCTGACTCTGACTTAAGCTGGAGTCCAGCTATTTCTTCTCCGTCTGAAGTCAAATAGTGATACCTGAATTGGCTCGCACTTTGAAATTTTGGGATGACTGTACGTAAATTTATATAAGCAATGCTATGAAAGTAGTATCCGGCAGTAATGATGCCAGCGATAATAATCGGCTTTGGATTGAACTTTTTTGGGCGCAGCAGGATAAATATTGAACTGACCGACAAAATATAGATGATTGGTTGTTTGATTAAAATAGTTAAATATGAAAAGATTGCAATCGCGCTTCCCCAAATTATGATTGGTAGCGGTCGAATCAATTCCCGGTGTTTATACAAGTTGTATGATAATTGACTCAATATAAAAGGAATAATTAGTGACAACCACATCAACCCGTACCACAAATGAGCTTCGTCCGACCTACCCAGTGCTGCGACATAAGCCAAGAGACTAAATACGGCAATTGTCAACACTGCTGAATTAATAGGTAAACTTAATTTTTTTGATTCAATTTGCATCGCTAGGCTTCCTGAAAAAAGCAGTGCCAAACTCGAAATAAAAATCAGTTTCATGTCGCCATCTGGTACAGAGAGACTCATATATCTGGGCTGTATTAAAAGTCCAAGTACTAAGGTGTCATATAAAAAATTTGTAATCGATCCGTTTAAAAGCAAAAGCAAAATAACCGGACCCCAAATAATCGTGAAACCAAGAATTAAATATCGATAATCCTTTTTTTTATTAATTTTTTTTGTCGCGATTAGATATGACATTAGCAGCATTGCTCCCGCGTCAATTCGAAACAAAAATACCAGTCCCGCCAGCATTCCTAATACCATTTGCCTTTGAGTTGAAGATTGCCAAGTACTAAGCTGTGCCAAAAAAAATAAGGCCAGGAAGACATGAATTTCTTGAGCGGAGCGGATAAAGGTAATGCTTATAAAAACCGTAAGCATTGCTAACCCCACACTGGTTAAAAATTTGCCAGTCTCATTTTTTAAAAACAATAAGTTTTCAAATAATTTCTGGGCCAGTAAAAATAAAATAATTGGAAATATCAAATGAGCCATAAATAGAAGGGCCATTTGCGACGCTGGCACACTAGCACCAAAAATACTAAAAAAAATTGACTGGAGAAAATATCGCCCTGGCGGATATGGATTGCTAAAACTACTATACAATCGCTCGCCACGATATATATTAAGACCCGTCAAATAATTAATATCTAGGTCTGAAGGCCCAGCCAAAGACAAGGTTGGCTGCGAATTGGGGAGAACACTACCAAAAATAAACACTGAGAAGATGATTATCGGTAGAAGCAGTAAGAAATATTTTTTTATTGCCGCCATTTTATGCTTTTTTTGACTTGACAAGAAAAAGCAATGTCAAGATCAATAGAGAAGCGGTCATCGCCATTAAGGGGATAGTAATATAACCAAAGGTCATAAAAAATCGCTCCGTACAGGAGACAGAATAGCCGATGCTAGCGCAAGGAATCAGGGGATTATAGGTAATTTGCTCATAATAATGCACTGCTGAGATTGTGGCGGCAATTCCGGCGAGGGTCATACTATATGGCAATATCACTTTTTCGCGCCTATATATGGCTAACCCCAAAAAAATCACCTGAGGATAAATAAAAATTCGTTGATACCAACATAACATGCAAGGCGTAAGCCCAGCAACATCAGAATAAAAAAGGCTACCAAAAGTTGCCATAAGAGCGACGATAAAGGCTAATTTAAATGAATGGGGGCTGATCTTTTTTTGAATGATTGAAAAATGCCGTCGTGAAAATAAATAAAGCGTCAAGGTGATTAAGATAAATATTTGTCCAAAAACTGTAAGAGTAGATAGCAGTTGAGTGATCGCGGTTCGCCATTCTTCCATAAGGCTTAATTATAACATAGTCAATACAAAGAGAGATATTGAGTAAATTAGGGTTAAAAAAACAATAACAATTCGAATTGATTGAGTATCTTAATTTTGATTAATTAGATTTATCAGATTCATCCGCCATAGTTTGAGATCTTCTCAAGGCCAGGTACTGCGCCTCCCAAAAAGAGGGTCAGAATAATGACCAGAGCGAGCAAGAGCCCAAAGGCTAGAATCGGCTGAGAAATCGCGTGTTGCGCTTTTTTTGCCATATACAATATGTATAGCGAGAATCAAATTTAATGTCAAGCGATATTTACTCTAAGCTATAGTATGACATCATAAGAAGTACTTTCATGTAGCGTTCTCATCTATTTTATTAGTCAAAATTGATTTTAATTGTTTTAGGCTTTTTTCATCAAAAATTGAAATTGGCATTGACTCTTTGTTTAGCTTTTTTAAAGTATTTATTTTTTTTGTAATCTCCTGACTATCAATAAGATCGGTTTTGGTAAGCAAAATTATTGATTTTTTTTCAAGTAGTAGGGGATTGTGATTTGTCATCTCAGTGACGACAGTATGAAAGTCCCCTTCCAAATCTGTCGACTCCGCCGATATGCAATGCAGAAGCAGACTCACCTTTTCGATGTGTTTTAAAAATTTAATTCCCAATCCTCGGCCAGCTGAAGCTCCTTCAATAAGACCCGGAATATCAGCAATAATTTTCCCATCAATTGCACCTAGATTTGGTGACAGCGTCGTAAAAGGATAATCAGCAATCCGAGCTTGAGCTGCTGTCAAGGTATTGAGCAAGCTGCTTTTGCCAGCATTGGGCAGACCTATGAGTCCAAAATCGGCAATCAATCGAAGAATTATCTTGGTATTTAGAGTTTGGCCTTCTTTGCCTGCTTTGGCTTCTTTTGGGGTGCGATTTATTGCCGACTTCAGCGCATCATTGCCGAGTCCCCCCTCGCCTCCCCGACATAACAGGACCTGATCATCCTTGCTATTTAGCTCGATTTCATCGCCGCTATCAAGATCTTTGATTGTCGTCCCCAATGGAAAATCAATATACAAATTTTTACCGTCTTTTCCAGCGCGCCGATTCATCTCGCCAGGTCGACCGTCTTCGGCTGCAAGCTTTGTCACGCTGGCATATTTATTGAGACTTGATAGCTGAAGATCAACTCGAGCATAAATGTCCCCTCCGCGGCCACCGTTCCCCCCACTTGGTCCGCCTCGCTTGGGGAAAAAAGAGATCTTACCATCACCGCCGCGACCGGCAATTAGATTTATTGTTACTTCGTCTACAAACATATTTTCTTATTATAACAATAATAAGCTCATTTGACCTTAGACTGATATCGTAATCTAAAAACGACGTTGAAATTAATAATAAGTATATAAGTTTGTGATTGCTATAATGAAAGTATGACCGACTCAAGTCAGACCTCATTAAAAAAAGAAACTGTTACGGTCGACTCAAAAATTAAATATTTAAAAGTATTTAATTTCATTTTGTTATTATTTTTTATCTTTTCAGTTTATCTCTATTTGCGACGTGGTTATTATGACTTATATATCATCAATAAAGTCTTTGCCAATATAGCTGCCACTCAACTAGGCATCGTACTCCTGCTTGGTCCACTTTCCCGATATTTTAATATTTTTGATCATTTTGCCGCTTTAAGAAAAGAAATCGGGATCACCACGGCGATTTTAATAATGCCCCATGTCATCTCATCAATTTTTTTTCTTGGTGACCACTTTTCCTGGGATCGGTATTTGACAACTGGATTAATTCCTTTTGTATTCGGTCTCATTGCAACGACAATACTTCTTTTTTTATTCATGATTTCAAACAAACGCTCAATGGAATTGCTTGGTGCCGGACCGTGGCGACTCATTCAAAAATGGGGGGTTCGATTGGGTTTCTTTGCCGTTGCTATTCACGTCTTTGTGATGAAATTTTCAGGTTGGCTTAGTTGGTATGAAAAGGGAGGAAGCGACGATCTAATCCATCCTGAATGGCCGGGATTAGGACTGCTCGTTGGTTGGTTTATTGGGTTTGTAATCATTATCAGGATTTCAGAATTATTAAGTCCTCGCTTAGGCAAACTCTGTTGCTATATGTTGTTTCTATTACCGCTTATATACATCCTGACTTTTATTTGGGGCAATCAATTCGCATAAATTCTCCCAATTGATAATTTTAGATCGACTAGGCCTTTATTTAAAATAGTCAACGGCTTAATTAGACTTGCTAAAAAGGATTCTATAAATATAATAGTAATGCACTGACAAGTTCGTTATGAAATGGCAATAACTTCAACATGAAAGTATTTAACGATAAAATGGTAACGATACTTGACCCTACGCTTATTTCCACTCTTGAGCGCATTCGGAGATCGCGAAATTTCAATCCCAAAAAATATATCGATAGGAAAAAGAAGCTTCTCAATAACTATATGAAAAAGCATCAACTTCGATCCTGCGTGATTGGCTTAAGTGGTGGCGTTGACTCTGCCGTTGTTTTAGGGATAATTAAAGAAGCTTCTAAAGTTCAGAATTCACCAATTGAAAAAATTGTCCCCGTAATTTTGCCGGTCAATTTAAAAAAATATGCCACCAATCAAAACGATGCCATAAATAAAGCTAAAAGGCTTTGCAAGTCGCTTGAGATAGATTCTTTTGTTATTGATCTATCAGCAAGCTTCATGATATTAAAGAAAGCCACTGATAAAAGTTTAAAAATAACAGGAGATGACTGGTCTGGAGGGCAATTAGTCTCATATTTAAGAACTCCAGCGCTATATTACATAACCAGTCTACTAGTTCAAAAAAACTCTCCGGGAATTGTCTGTGGCACCACTAACCGAGATGAAGGTGCCTATTTGGGTTTTTTTGGCAAATCAGGAGACGGTATGGTTGACATACAATTAATTTCCGACCTACATAAAAGTGAAGTCTATGAAACCGCCAAACTCTTAAAAATTCCTAATATAATAACTGTTAGTCCACCAACCGGAGATATGTATGATGGTCGAGTCGATGAGGAAGTGTTTGGCGTCCCTTATGATTTTGTTGAGCTTTACCTTTCATTCCTCACTTTAAATGACAGTAAAAAAAAGCAGTTAATCAGTAAATGGTCTGAAAAAACATACCGCCAATTTAAGATTTGTCAAAATAAACTGGAAAAACTTCATCGCTATAATTCACACAAATATATTGGAAAATCGCCTTCAATACATTTTGATGTTATGGAAAGAACAGTTCCTGGAGGATGGCTGTGAAAAACCGCCTAACAGAAAAAATAAACCGAGATCCTTATTTTTCGTCAACACTGGACTACTACAAAAATGTAAATAAAGTAATTGAGGCGGGATTTTTTGATGATGGTGTGGCGATTAATAAAAAAAGTTATCGAGACAGTTTAAATTGGCTAACAACTCCTTTATATAAAATTAAATCTTCTCCAAAAATAAGTAAACCCGTCGTGCTTTTGACAACTGGAGGATTTATGCCGATTCACTCTGAACATATTCGCATGATGGAAATAGCCAAACAATCAATTGAATTAGTAGGCAGGACCGTAATCGGTGGCTACCTTTCGCTATCCCATGATGATTATGTAAAAAATAAATTTCTGAATGAGAATTATATTAGCTCTGAGAAAAGAATTTATTTATGTGAAAAGGTAGTTGCCGATGATCCTTGGCTAATGGTTGACCCCTGGGAAGCAAGGTATAATAAAATTCCGCTTACCTTCACCGCTGTCACAACGCGTCTACAAAAATACTTAAGAAAACATACCTTACTGCCTGTTGAAGTTGTTTATGTATTTGGTGGTGATAATGCTGCTTTTGCAAGAGCCTTTATTGCCAAAGGCACCTGTGTTTGTGTCAAACGACCTGGCTATGATGTGGTTCAAAACAGAATCGAAAATGAACCGCCAATTGCAAGCAACAAGAATATTCTTTTTTCTGAGATGTGGACCAAGAAACCAGGAATTTCATCAAGAGAGATCCGAACTGGAATGATTAACCATGTCCCAAGAATAATTCAGAAAGATTTTGAAAATTGGGGTTATTCCGAAAAAAAAACTAAAAATCCTGAAAGTCTTGTTTATTTTATACGGGATGATTCATCATGGGCATTATCAAACTGGATTCATTTAGTAAATAAGAAAAAATTAGAAAGAGCTAAGGACGCTTTTTTAAAAGGATTAATTGGACAGATGGATCGCGCCATCGAAGAAAATACCTCAATACAAATTTTAAATTTGAAAGAGCAACTGACTGTCGTCAACAATTTATCAAAAAATAATCAAATAATAAATATCGATGTCTGTACTGGAGGGGACTTTAAACTAAATGTTTCCAGGCTTTTCGGCCTGAGCAGTGGCCAATGTCATCTGGAAAAAGTAATCAATCGTCCTGGTTACTTAGCGCTAAATAATCAATCAAAAAAAATACCCATGGGAAATTATTTATTGCTAGATGATGATGTCGCTACTGGATCAACCACCGAATTTGTTAGTCAACTATTTCCAAAAAAGATTGGAATAAAAGAGATAAAAAGCATTCTTGAAATACAGGTTAAAAATAAATTAAGTCGATCAAGAATAGCTGACGTTGTTGATTTTAGAGATTTTATTTTTGGCTCACGTGATGGTGGATTGGTCGTCAAGCTGCCTAATGGTTTGGTTTGTCGGGCACCATATGTGCTGCCTTATGTATCGCTTTCATTTCGTGCCAAAATTATGCCCCAAGAAGAATACCGGCTTTCCCAAAAACTTTGGCAGCTTAATCTTAAATTTTATCAACAAATTGGTAAAGTGCCACTATCTTTGACTGATAAATATTTCCAACGCCTTATGACATATATTGGATTTAATAAAAATGATGACATGACCAGTATTTGTCAATGGCATATTAAAATGATGGCGATGTAACTGCAATTCAAATATGAAAAATAAAAACTTTGACTTCTCGCGAATAACATTCAATGCGGGTCTTTTGGTCAAAGAACTTTTAAAAAGACGGGTTAAGGTAGATTATTTTGGAGCTAGTGAAGTAATGCGTGCCAAACTTAAATCTCATGAAGAGATACTGCTGGATATTCATACTTCGCTTATACCCTACACACTGGGTTGGATTCTTAACGACAAATTCTATACAAAAAAATGGTTATTTGAAAATGGTTTTTCTGTGGCTGACGGCAAAACATTCAAGACGAGTGAGGTCTCCACTGCGATTAAATACGCTAAGAAATTAGGCTTTCCGGTGGTTCTTAAGCCAACTGTCGCCTCACACGGTGATGGTGTTTGGCTAAATATACAAAGTCAATTGGAGCTTAAAAACAAAATAAAACTTTTCCAAAAGGCCTACTATCACAATAGTTTTATGATTGTAGAACAATACCGACCGGGAAATGAATATCGACTGTTTTTGACAAGAAACGGTTTTTTTGCCGCTGTCTTAAGGAAACCAGCATCAATTATCGGTGATGGTGTGAGTACGATAAAGCAACTTGTGGAAAAAGAAAACTGGCGTCGCATGAATCCGAGAATAAATTGCTTATGTGAAATTCCCCTGGACAATATCACTCTTGACTTTATGACCAGACAAAAATTAGCTCTCGAGTATATCCCAAAAAATAATCAAGAAATTGCCTTAAGAGAAAACTCCAATGTTTCTACCGGTGGCAACTGCCTTGATGTGACTGATCTGGTTCATGACAGTGTCAAACAATTGGCATTTCAATTGCTGCAAAAGTTTGAGATACTTCCATATATTGGTATCGACTTGATTTGTGATGATATTACAAAACCCTTGTCTGACTACATAATTTGCGAATTTAATACCGCCCCAGGGCTATCGCTTCATATGTTGCCAGCCGAAGGTGAGTCACGAAACGTCGCCGCCGCCTTAGCTGATTTATTATTTCCCGAGACCAAAAATGCTACATATTAACAGTCCACTACATTTATCAAGTTGGCCCGGGCAAGAGAAATTACTCCAAGAGATTGTTAAGAAGGGAGGAAAAATTTCCAATATTAAAGATACCAATATTTTTAAAGCAACCCTTAAGAAAAAGAGTCACTATATTATTGATAACTTCCACACTCTTATTCCTTATAATCTGGGATTAATTCTCACCAGTCCTTTTTATATACATGAAATTTTACAAGCAAATAATATTAAGTCCCAATCCCTAGTTAGAATAAAAAATTCCGATCAATATTGTTTCGGTAAAAATAGCTCCGGGAATCAATACAATATACTAATTAACAAAGACGGATATTTTCATTGTGATATCGATATTTTAGTCAATGAGTATTATGTTGACTTATCAAAAAAGGTCCTTAAAGCATTTCCTCCGGCTCCATATTTGTGTTTCACATTAAATTGTGATGATATTTCAAAGAAAAGTGAGATTTATACAATTGCCGATTTATCGCTCATCGGTGAAAAGGAACATACTCTTAAAATTATTGTCGATATGCTCTTTCCTCAAAAAACGACAGTTTGAGCTATAATATTGTTATCTATGGCAGTTGAAAGCGATATTGCGCCAACCGGGAATAATGAATCTGGAATACACGAAGATCTTCGTCACAAAGCCGATATTATTGCCCGCACCAGTGGTGACAATCTTGATTTCAAAGTAATTTTTGGTCCTAAAGGCAGCGGTTCTAATTGGGACCCAAATAAGCGAGAGTATGTATTTGATTCAAGAATACTTGACTATCCGTTAGATGAAGCCCTTGGTGTCATACAACATGAAGCAAACCATGAAATTGTCTCCAGCTTAGACTATGTAATGGATTTGTGGCCAGAACTTGGTTTTGCCTTTGGCATGAATGCTGCTGAAGATCCACGAGCCAATCATGGCGGCATGGAGATTATGCCGGGAACAAGACCTTGGATTCGGGCTTATATCGAACGAGACCTAAGCCCAGGAGGAGGACTTGATTACAAGGGAATAAAAGCTGATGCCGAAGAAAGATTGGGTTATATACCAAAATTTATGCAGGCCGGGGCCGAACTGATTCGATATTGGCATGATCGTGAATTTACTGATCGATTCTCAGACCCCGATAGCTTCGATGCTAACTGGCAACAATTTCTTGAAGAAATACCTGATGCCGATGTCGCCGCCTTCATAGACAAAACGAGGTCGGATTTTGAAAAATACTATCAAACTGTGCCAAGCAGTAGAGATAAAACCGACCACGATGGCAAAGCAAAAGAAAGCTCTGATATTTTTAGAAATGACATCTGGCCGGAATATAAAAAACTAGTCGAGCAATCGTTAAAGGATCAAGCAATGTCGAGTATGGTTTCTGACATGACCAGTGACCAACCAATGATTATTCCATTTGATGAGCTCCCCCCAGACGTCCAAGAAGAAATTAAGGAAGCAATAAGACAAGCCGCAGAAAAAAAGAGCCAGCAAAAAAAAACAGGCCAACAATCCCAAAAAGAAGCTGAAGAAACAGAAGAATCTGATTCTGTCGAAGATCAACCTGGTGACGCTGGTGAACAAAATGGTGAAGGACAAGACGATAATCAAACCGGTCAGGGTAAGGCTTCGGGCGAGGATAGTGGAGAATCATCATCTCAAGACCAAGGTCAAGTAGGCCAAACTAGCGGACAAACTGCTGAAGAATCAGACGATAGTCAAACCGGTCAGGGTGAGGCTCCAGGTGAAGAAGGTGGACAAACATCATCTTCGCAAGGAAAAGATCAAGATAGTGATGATGACGAAGCTGGAGAACAAGGTTCAGCTAATCAAATACCTTGGGACAAACTTTCAGATAAAGCTAAACAGGCTATCGAGCAAATATATGATGACCCAAAAAAAATATCTGAAGATCAAAAAAAAGCGCTTGAGGACAAAGCAAAAAAGGATCTTGAGGATGCCGAAGATGCGGCTAACGAAAAATTAGAGGGAGAAATTGGAAAGAATGAAGAAGCCAAGTCTCATCAAGAACGCCGTGAAGACGACTCTCAACAAACCGGGCAGGAACAACCAAACACAGAAGAACAAAGTGAAGAAGATCGAGCTATCGCCGAAGAAAGATGGCGTCAGGCACAAAAAGAAGTTGATAGTATGCCCAAAACTGAACAAATAATTAGACCTAGTGGTGATCCTTATACCAAAACGCGTTTTCTTCCAGAAGTAGTAAGTACAATTGAAAGATGGAAGCGCGATTTAAAACCTCTTTTTGAACCCTCAGCCAATCCGGAAAAAAGGTATCGCACTTCCGGCCAACGACCTGACATCAGAAAAGTTATAAAACATGAAGCTGATTCGCGTTTTGATAAAATATTCGAAGTCACCGGTCGACCGCTATCAAATGATACTCGAATTTCAATTTTAGTTGACTTGTCTGGATCAATGACGGGCCGCATTGAAGAAACATTTAAAGTACTTGTCGCACTAGCCGAAGTGGCGAGTCACTTTAGAATTGAAGTTGAGATCTTGGGTTTCACTGACACTTTTTCAGGCAATGTTCGAGTCTATAAACCGTTCGAGGAACTTAAACTTACCGACGCAGTGAGAAATAAAATTGGCGCTTTAGTAACCGATTGCCAACAACAAGCCGGCGGCACCCCAACTCTTGAGGCCACGGCGAGCGCATATAAACGAATCCAAAAAAGAAATCAACGCAAACCAATGGACCATAATTATTTAATAACGCTTACTGATGGTCAACCAACCTCTTCGTCTGCCTCTACGTTAAAAAAATCAATATCGTCAATTGCCCGAGACCGAGAGGTCTTACCGATTGGGCTTGGTATTGGTAGCGGCACTGAGTTTGTCAATGATGCCTACCCACCACTGCCAATTCCAGTACAAACTGAGCTCTCAAGAAAATCAGGAAAGCCAGTAGATAGCATTGGTACCAGCTTCGGCGACATTAATGAATTTAAAGACGCATTTATAATTATTGCCAAATCAATGGTGCAACATCCTAATTGGTTTGTTAATATATAGTAAATAATATGAACTCATTATCAGATTTGGCTAGATTTATTTACCTCAATACTATAGATTCAACCAGTACTAATTCTGGATATATCAATAGTATTGTCATTTCAGAAGATAGTTTAGATAACATCAAAACAGTTATCAAGAAGCTTGAGATTGAAAATCGATCAGAGTTTATTGACCTTTCAAACTCAAGTAATAATATGGATTTTCTCAAAAATATACAACACTACCTTAGTGATGAAAAGATTGTTTTTATAAATGTGTTAACCGAAAGTCTCGACCCAATCCTTTTTGATCAGTTATCTCAATATAGGGAAAATAATAATTTTAGTGGTATTCTTTCCAATTCGACAGGGTCATTTCCTGGTAGCGCCAAATTATTTCTCGTATTTAATCAAGACGGAAATAAGAGTTTGCCTAATTTTTTTTATGAATTGTCGGACCGATCCATCGATATAAGAAGTCGATCAGACGATTCAAAACCGACACTATGACAGAATCCGCGACTAAAGAAATATCGAAAATGACCGGTGAAGTTCCTACCATTGAGTTTTACCAAGAACAAGGTCAAGTACGAGTGCTTGATGTCATGCTTGAGGTCTTGCCTATGCCCGATGACCCAATGGCCGCCCGATTTATCCCCAAGTGGGATTTGATGAGAAATCAAACTTGTTTTGATGAGCCAACTTTAATGTTACTAAGAGATATGGCTATAGCACTTACCACACAAGAATCGCTTCGACTAGAGGGTCCTCCAGGTGTGTCGAAATCTTTCGGCGCCGAACTTATTTGCGCACTCACCAATCGTAATTTTATCCGTCATAACTATTCTCGCGATTCAGAAATTGGCGATACCATCGGCAAATTCATTCCGGCTGACCCAAGTATTTCGGTCAGACTAGATGAATTGCTAGCAGACTCGGATGTTCAAGCAAAACCCGACATAAGAACCATTGTTGAGTTGGCCATAGAGCAAAGTCGACCATTGTCTCGCATTGAGAGTAAAAAAATAGCTAGCGCACTTGGCATTCAAGGCCTAGAAGACGATAAAGCTTGGATGTGGAAAAATGGTACATTAACTGGATCGATGATTTATGGCGCCACTTATCTAGCTGATGAGCGAAACCTGGCACCAAGCAATGTGACTGAAAGGGAAAATCCCGCAACTGAAGGCAGACGCTCAACAATGCGTCTAGTCGAACATGAAGGTGAAATCATTCGCCCTCTGACTCCAGACGAACAAGATATTATTGATGGTGGTGGCATAATTCCTGGAGTATTTGGGTTAAATGAACAGTATTGGTTTCTAACTGCTCAAAATCCTCATGGCATTGGCGGTGGTCGAACTGAAGAGTCTTCTGCCAGTAGAAACCGACAAAGAGATAGGATCGTAGAGTCTTTGAAACCACAAGACTATGAAAATTATATTCGTTTCCTAATAACCGGTAGACAACCAGACATGGTGCTTTTCAATCGCCGATATAAAGGTGAGACAGTAGCGCATCCTATTTTTGAAGATTTGCAATCGATGCCCAATGTAGAAATTTTTATTAAATGGTTGGCTAAATTTCATACTGACTTGGATAAATTAGCTCAAGAAGGAAGTATTGGTTCGGAAAAAGATATGAAAGGCGGTTCCTATGTCTATACCCGTCGTAACATTGATCGACTATTGTCAACCATCCGTGGGCTCCAAAAAGGAGGTCTTCTTGATGTTGATGAATTATTCCAAAAAGGAAAACTAAAGACCACAGAAAGTATGCACGACATTGTCTGGGAAGCGATAAGAGCTGAATATCTTGATAGTATGTATCAAATTGACCGAGAGGCAGTTGAAAAGGTAATCGAAGCCACTGGAATTATGGATCGCCTGGGGCCATCAATAAATAATCCGGTTCCTCCCGAATGGGTCAGTCGAGCTAGAAACAGTGGCTTGCAGGTAACTCAAGCGCAAGGCGGTTGGCGTCTTAGTCGATTGGAACTCCGATCTCTAGGATTGGATATTGACTCAATCATTAACAACGATGCTGATCTTGTTTATGATGATGATGAAGATGATGGTGACAGTTTTATAATCACACAAAAAATAGGTGATACTTATGATTTATACAAGAAACTTAATGGTGATCGCTCAACTGACTCAACAAGAGAAAGCAACGTTATGGCAAGACTAGAAGAAAATATGACTCCCGATAAGCTAAATACCGACAACTTAAACACATTATGACAAACGACATTGACCAATCGGGCGAAATTAAAACAACCAAAACTGAAAATCCAATCAATTCTCTAGTTACTCAATCAATTGAAGCGCCTGATGTCGCAGAATCATTTGATT
Source organism: Candidatus Microgenomates bacterium (assembly GCA_025449735.1). GTDB lineage: Bacteria > Patescibacteriota > Microgenomatia > UBA1406 > HO2-37-13b > JANWIV01. The sequence continues at coordinate 77,249 of JANWIV010000003.1, forward strand.
TGGAAGGATTTGTAAGCGAAGTATTAAGAAATGACATTGTTATTTTAACCGATGATCTTGATGAAGAAAGGGGGGTGATAGTTCCTGATGAATCTAACTCTTCAATCGTAATTGATAATAAGCATCTCAACTCTATGATGTTTGAAATTGCTGAAGCAATCACCGGAGCTATTAAATCCAAGACCATACATGAACATCCCGCTTTTGGCCCCATGGTCGCCAACTTGACTGATGAACAAATTCAGTCACTTTATGGCAAGCTTCAATCTGCACTTGAATCTCGCAATCCCGCAGACTTATCTCTTGATGAATTCGATATCAATCTACCGCTTCGAACCATCTCAGAAAGACAAATTATCAAAGATGCATTAACTGAAACTATCAAACATATGCCAATCAATTGGTCATCAATAACCTCAAAAGAGGGTGAAATGTTAGATCAAGAAGCAGACGTTGAATTTATTTTAGTGCAAAAAGAAGATGAGCTTGTTTTGATGGTGGCCGCAAGAAAAGGAATTGAATCAGTAGATATCACATCCCCCGAATCGTTAGGTCCACAGGATTTTCCTTTGTCGACCGTTGACAAATCCGCTGATGGTTCGTTTTTGATCATTTTGGCCAATAATAGTAAAGGAATATCCCCGTTGACACGAAAAATTTATATCGTAAGAGAAAAACTTACTAAAACCCTTAGGGATGAAATTAGCAGAGTACAAGAAGTGGGAATAAGTAGACCGACTCCGAGACCAGCCACTGCATCTTCCACATGGCCATCAGTATCAACTCCTCAACAACCCACAACAAACTGGGTCAGCGGTGAAGGCTCTCCTCGACATTCAGGATAAATATTTATAGTCGCTATTTGAAAAAATGATTTACTTCAGAAATGAACTGACTCGCTCTGCTAAAGGCTGTGCCTTCCACATCATTTCTTCCACATTAATCTCTCTTAAGTAATCTTCATAACAATCACAATTCATTTCAAGAAAAGCAGGATCACGACTATTGTTATATTTTGCTAGCGCTCCGATAACTTCATCATTACATTTTTCACAATTACTAGCACAAACTGAATCGGAGTTGGCGTTTGGATGTAGTTCTGAAATTACCACTCGCGGAAGACTTTCGGGATATTCCTGAGCACTTCTATTTAACACGTCAGCGATTGAATAAAGCCAAGGGGGGCGAAACTTGCCTTCGATAAGTAGCATTTCAGCAACTGTGTTCGGAGCGACTCGCGTCGGACACAGTATCGGATCGTTAATTCCAAGCGAGGATAAATATCCAATCGACTCGACGGCGTCAACAATACCTTCAGTTTCGGTTAGAAAAGGCGGCTTTATTAAAAGAAATGCTAATGTTGAATAATCATTTTCTGTTAAAAGACGCGAGGCGGCTTCAAATGATTTTTTCGTGCAGGTGGTATTTACTGCATATTTTCTGACCTGATCGCTCGCCGATTGAAGCCCAATAGCAACGGCCAATCTTTTGCCGTTAAGGAGTCTTTTTGACTCGGCTATCTTTGGAGGAGTAATAAATTGTGGCAATGACTCAACCGTAAGAATCCTGGCATTGCTTTCGGCTACTCGATTATAAATATGTACTCTGACCATTGGTGCCATCTCACTATCTGAAAAAAAATTACCATTGTTGTAAATTGTTACCATTTCAACGTCTCCTGCCTCCTCCACCGGGAAAGCATTGTCAATTTGAGCAATTAGATCCTCAGAGGTTATTTCTCGAGTATCATCCAAAGCTTCGTTTGGCAGTGGGCACATGGTGCATGTCGCCGTTGAGCATTTTGGAGCTAACAAGACAATCCTTTTACGCCTCACCAATTCCCCTTGAAACTGAACCTCATCACTTATTGATGATTGTGCCAACGCTATGTCGGCAGTTGGTGGTATCGTGCTCCGCCTCAAACCCATGACAAGAGAAGTCATATTCTGTCGCAATCTGATGTTTCCTGTTGTTTCGGTATGACTCATACTAGGCAAAAAAAATTATGTTTTCTCGAGCGCCACGATATGTTTTGACGTAAAATAAGAATCTTTAAACGTAAGAATTCTTTTTGGAATTATTATCTGCTTAAAATAATTACTTCTGGTCAAATTAACTATCACTTCCTTAAACACCGCATTTGTGAAATTAAACTCTTTATTTAAGTTAAACATTTTTTCAGCATATCCAGGATAATTTGAAAGCAGCAACATTCCTCGTTTTTTTACAATCGCGATAAAACGATCGGTAAATAAATTGGTTATTTCTGTTTTATTCTCTTTTTCATTTTTTAAAATTTCAGTCCAAACACTGAATAACACTGACTCTTTCTTATATATTTCTCCAGGGTTTATTTTCAATTTTGTACAAAAATATGACAAAATTAAATCATCAAAAATATGGTTTCCTATGACCAAGGAATATGTTTGGGTGGTAGATCGAAAAAAATCAAACTTATTCGGTTCAAGTTTGAAATTGATTTTGAACAAATTGACGAATTTGATAAGTGTTTTTAATGCGCTTTTATCGATATCAAAAAGCTTGACACGACCAGAATAGCCCGCGTAATAAAGTCCTAGCTCTACCTTTGGCGCGGATCCTGGACAAAGATCGACTATTAACTTTTGATTAGACAGTTGAAGAAATTTAAAAATTGCTTCCCAAGATCGGCCGATTTTGTAAAACGTCAATAGATGCGCATAAAATTGTTCCGTTTTACCGGGAATGTCGAAGGTATTCTCAACAATGCCGCTGGTTTCATATTCTCCTTTTTGCAAACGGGTCAATATCGTGTCAAGATCGTACTGCAATCTTTGCTTGGCGTCAATCGACAAACGATTTTTTTTTGTGAAGTCAATAATTTTACTTGGAGCGCTAGACATACCCGTATTATAGCAGCTACATTACACCGATTTTTACTTTTCCCATTGAGAATGACTGACGTCGACTTTTTTTCCAGAGAACTTTACCCCTTCTTTTTTAAGAAGAGCCATCTTTGTGGTAATTCCATGGCCAGCGGAGTAGCCATGCATCGCCCCATCGCTGCCGACAACTCGATGACAAGGGATCGTCTTCATATCGGGATTTTTGGCCATAGCGGTACCAACCGCGCGATAGGCTTTTGAATTTCCGGCCAGACGAGCGATTTGGCCATATGTCGCCACCTTCCCTTTTGGAATTTGAGAAACTACCTTATAGACCTTGTCGTAAAAAGAGGGAATCATGTTTGAGTTTAAAAATTATTAGAAAGTTTATAGCCAACGATGATACCAATAATGCCGCCGATAGCGCCTAAGAAAACTGAGGTAAAAGAAAAAGCACTTACACCAAATAAAACTGGCAAATAACTACCGATAAGAGAGCCTATGGTCACAAAAATCATGATGGTTGATTTGGCCGACATAGTTCAAGTATAGCAGAGTTAATTATTGTTGATTGTAGTAGGAACCAGTGGGATTGCTATTGTCATAACCACCCTTTTTCGCGAGCACAAAGTAGTAGATTAGGCCATAGACAAGGCCACCAATGATGATATAGATAGCGACCCATTGCCACATTGGGCGTTTGCCATATCCATAGCTTTTTTTAGTAGAATCTTGCGCCATAGAAATATGTTAGTCGCAAAATAAAACAATGTCAAGACAAAAATTACATTACGAACTCTACTCTCCACTTGACAAATGAAAGAGTCTGTTATAACATTGTTATAATTAGAAATTAAATTTAAATATGATGCAAAAAGTTATTCAGGTAGGCAATTCATTGGGGATTGTTATACCAAAAGAATTGGCTAAAAAAAGTGGCCTCAAGGCAGGCTCTAATGTTTATATCCAAAAAGACCCAAATGGTCCTAGCATTGTAATAAACAGCAAATCTCGGGTATTTGATTCATCGATAACCCCTGATTTTTTAAGAATTGTCAGTGGAATAAATAAAAAATATGGCCCGGCGCTAAAAGAGCTGGCGGGTAAATAATAATGTGGATGAAAACACAGTTTTCCTTACTCTCGAACAAATACTGCTGATCCATGAAGACCAAATCGATAAATATGGTGGTGGTCATGGAGTACGCGATTTTGGCCTATTGGAATCAGCAATAATGCGGCCGCAAACCAGTTTTGGCGGAGTTTTTCTTTATGTGACCATTTTTGAAAAAGCGACCGCTCTAATGCATTCCCTTCTTCTGAATCATCCCTTTCTTGATGGCAATAAACGAACCGCGACAGTTGCTGTCCTGGCATTTCTTGAAATTAACGAGTTTGAAATAAATGCCACCCAAAAAGAGATCGTCAATTTAGCACACGATGTCGAGAATAAAAAAATGTCACAGAAGAAATTGATAACCTGGCTTAAAAAACATTCCCGCAAAATCTAAAAAGCCGATTCTTTTTTGATCCCCGGTCGCAGAATCCTTAAGGAGAGTAAAAAGCAAATAATTATAAAAAAGCTTCCTAATAAAAAAGGCAGTGGAATGGCAATTGTCGCTACTGCCCCACCAATTATTGGACCAGAAATCATCCCCAAACTTTGATAAGAGGCGTTTAGCCCCATTATTGATCCCTGGCTCTTGGCATCGGCCTCTTGCGAAAGAATCGTTGAAATTAAAGTTTGGGCGATACTGTTTGAAAAAGCTAAAATCAAAGAAGCGAGTATAAAAGCCGGTAGGGTTCTTGAGAAATACATTATCATAAATGAAATAGAAATAAAAATTAATGAACTAGAAAAGGCACGCTTAATACCAAATTTTTTTGAAACGCGAGCCACTAGAAAAGTTTGCGTTATCAGACCCACAACACCAAACATAGTAAATAACATTGCATTTTGTGATTGAGTGACCTTCAAAATATTCATGGTGAATGGTTGAAATCCATAAATAATGGCACAAGAAAATGCCAACATGAATATTAGAGTAATCATAAATGTGGCACCAACATTGGGATCAAATAAGGTGTGCCATAATTTTGGTAGGTCAAATAATTTACCATGCCTAACCTCATTCATATGTTTATTGGTTTCTGGTAAATATAAAAAGGCCAATAAAGCAGCGATAGTAGTTATTATACCGGCAATTATAAAAGGTACTGTTTGTCCAAATCCCACTGTAAGAGCGGCAATTGCCGGACCAAAAACAAACCCAAAACTAAAAGCGGCGCCAATTATTCCGAAAGCACGAGCTCTATCCTCGGGTTTGGTGGTATCTGAAATGACCGCAAAGGCAACGGGAATATTACCTGCAGTCAAGCCATCAAGAGCTCGAGCCAAAAAAAGAAATATCACATTTGGCGCGTAGGCCATCAGGAAAAAGGAGCCTGCTGTCCCTATAATTGAACTAATTAGAAGCGGTCGGCGGCCATATTTATCAGATAACCTCCCTATAATTGGCGTACTGATAAACTGACAAATTGAAAATAACGCGAACAAAAGTCCGTTTTGAAAATCGGTCAGTCCAAATTTTTTAGAATAAGCATAGAGGATCGGAATAATAATTCCGTATCCGAGCATATTAACCAAGGCAACAAGCGCGACGATAAATAAATTGCGATTGCTTCTTAACATATAAATTTGAAAGTCATTTTAATTACATTTAATTCTAAACAAAAAATCTTGAGTATAGATATCAAAATAAGGATTTAATTAAGCTTTCTCGCTTTTACTGCGGTTTAAATTCAACTTAATGCTTAATAAAGCAATCGAAATCATTATAAACTGACAACCAATACAAACCGGACAAATTACCTTCAATTGAAAAAGCTCGATATAGGCAATCCCTAGACAAAAAATCAAACCAAATAAGGCTGCGCCCAAAAGAATTCTTTGATACTTTTTTAAGATCGCGATCATAATGGTAATATATCCAATAAGCCCAATGAGAGGTGTCGAAATACCAAACGTTTTCGCCACCGCTCCAGAAATAACCGCATCACAATTAATGATGCTATTGACATAACAGGGTTGAAAGGTAGGGCGAAATATCTGTTGATATAGCAAATAAACAGATAATAAAATTCCAAAAAAAGCCAAGACTTTAAGTAAAAAATATATTTTAGATTGTGACAAATTTAATTAGGTAATAAAATGATAATGATAACTATTTGGTTTTTACCATTTAAACATATATAATTAATTAGATCAATGAACAAATCATTTACCAGTGATGAGGCAAAGAATATTGGCGAGCAACTAGGTATTGATTGGTCCAATTTTGATATTGAACAATTCCGAATGGGAATGGATGTCGAGCTTGAGCACGGCAATGATAATCTCCAAACTAATGTCACGAATAACGATCCGTTGACAACTGGTAAGATCGCCCTGGCTCACTTAAATGAGTTTCCCGATTATTACACTCGACTCAAAAAAATGGAAGCTGAAGCTGAAGCGCGATAAAAAATGCAAAAAATAACACCATGTCTGTGGTTTGATGATAAAGCTGAAGAAGCTGTCAATTTTTACGTTTCGTTGTTTGAAAATTCCAAGATTCACAGCACCACTCGATACGATGAAGCCAGTGCCAAAGTGTCCGGTCAACCGGTAGGGACAGTGCTAACTGTAGAATTTGAACTAAATGGTCAGAAATTCCTCGCCATGAATGGCGGTCCACTTTTCAAATTTAGCGAGGCAATTTCTTTCATCATTAATTGTGAGACTCAAGAAGAAGTTGATCGGCTCTGGGAAGCATTATCAGCCGTGCCGGAATCGGAGCAATGCGGTTGGCTTAAAGATAAATTTGGGCTTAGTTGGCAAATAGTCCCCACTAGATTAAACGAGCTCCTAACTGATCCTGATTCACTTAAATCGGGGCGAGTCATGCAGGCAATGTTGCTCATGAAAAAGATTGATATCGCCCTCCTTGAAAAAGCCGCGGCCGGAGAATGAGGCTATCTTCATGGTATAATTAGACTCTAATGAATTCCTCAGAGAGATCAGGTAATGTAACTGTTGTGTCTACGCTTCATGCCAACAAAGAAAGGCAGTTATTTATAGAAGTATTTGACAAAAATTATGATGCTTTATTTGATTTTCATGCTCGCGTCGAAGGATCGAATCAGAGAGCAGAAGTAGTCTCAACAAGGGTAATGGAGCAATTTCAACTTGATTTATATGGGGGTATTTATTTCAATAGAAGCGACCTCCGTGTGCATTTATATCGCACCGCGGTTGCTATCCCCGAATCTACTGAAATAGTTCCACGGGAGCTTTATCCTAATTATTCCCAATTTGAAAGAAGTGTTCGTCAGATCCTCGCCCTTAAGTATGGAGTTGGTTTAACCGATGCAGAAATTGGCGCAGTTGTCAGAAAAAAACCAAAAGAAATAAAAGCAATGATTGATGACATCAAATCAAGGACAATCCTCCCTACCTAGCTATTGGCTGAAGCATCCCAATACCATTTCCTTCGGTGTCGCGGATCATCACAAATCGACCAATCCCAGGAATGTCCATTGGTATCCCCGCTAATTTGCCGCCGGCTTTTTTGACGATTGTCATTTGTTGATCAAGATCATCAACCGCGATGACAATATGAGGAATTTTTCCAAAGGGTCCTTTTTTGAAAAACCCGCCATTAATCGCCCCTTTTTTCAAATGCATCCCCTTTTTATCGACCGGCGAGGTATTGGCGAGTAAATAATTTCCAAATTCTTCTCCCATTTGAGTCATCTGCCAACCAAAAGCAGTTTCATAAAATTTCTTCACCCGCTTATTATTGACTGAGGGCATTTCAAAATGGACCACGGGACTCATTTTCATAATTGTTTAAGAATAATTGATAACAAAAATTAGGCGTCGACAAGAACCTCAAAACCACCATAGGCCATACGCTTAAGATCAAATGGCATTGCCTTATCTTTATATTTTTCCGGATCCATCTCAGGATCGCTCATCACTTTCTTATTAACTTCATCCCGATGCTTTTTAGATTTAAAGACTATATATGAAAAAATCACTAATTCACCTTTCCTTAATTTGGTAATTTCAGGAAAAGTGGCTACTTTCTCGCCCCCCATATCGGGACTTAAATCATCTCCAACACATTCCATATATTCCAAGGCACCATATTTTTTCCATATTTTAGATCCCTCGATAGCCATTTTTTTATAAGCAGGAAGATTTTTTTTGGGGACGACGAGGACAAAACCATCAACATATTTCATACAGCAGAATTATATCAAAAACATAGATTTTGTTAACAGTTATGATTTTGCCTTAGGAGATTTGAAGACAAAATAAGATTTACCGGTTTCGTTATAACCAGGTCTGACGTAGTTGACTTCCCAACCTGAAGCTCTATATACTTCCTCGACATTTAACCACCCTTTTTTATACACTTCATCAATATCTAGACCCACTTCTTTTAACATTGATACCACATCATCTTGCATCACAGTGCTTACCCCTGCTGAGAATTTTTGGGTAATTAGAGTATTAAAGGTTGCGAAGATTGCATCGGGGAATAATTCAATTTTGTTATCCACAATGTCTTCGGGTCTTATAGGTTGGATGCTGTTTGGGTTTTCTTGACTCACGGTATTAATTAGTTTAGCATATAAACCTGACTTTGTCAACTACTATAAGGTTATTTTTCTTATTTTTCTGGAATTACAAAATCGATAATTTAACTTATTTAAGAGGCAATCACTTCGTTTCCAATAACTTTATTCTGTGGTCTCACCATCAAAATGTTCTTTGTCTTCTTGCGCCACTTCTTTGGTTGCGTGAATAGTTTTGTCTTTATGATGAGGTGGACAATATAAAGTATAAAGCTTAAGCGGTTCGCTATTGGAAGTATTATTTACATTATGCTGACTGCCTGCTGGCACTACGACCACGTCTCCTGCTTTTACTAAGTACTCTTCTGCGTCAATCACAACTCTACCCTGGCCTGATTCGAAGCGGAAAAATTGGTCAACATCGTGTACTTCTTGCCCAATTTCATCACTAGGTAAAATATTCATGATCACCAATTGAGTGTTTCTTGCCGTATAAAGAACTTGGCGAAAGTTGCTATTATTATCAAGCGCCGAATCTATTGAAGTATGGAAACCTTTCATAGCTAAATTATACCACTTTACTTACCAAATGAAGTTTTCTTGATGACCGCCCCTTTTTTATCATAAGTAACCCATTCACCGACTTGCTGGTTTTTTTCAAAATAACCCGATCTCATCTTGCTACCATCGCGTCTGAACCATTCCCAATAACCTTCGCAAATTTTCCCCTCCATCGTCCCCTTGGCCCATATGCTGCCATCCTTATGATAGACGATATGTCGTTTTTTCATGTCTATTTATTTTAACAAAAAAATTGGTGGGGCTCGACTGATCTCTCAGTCGAGCCCCACTTGAAAAAGCTGACGACCTTATGCCGCGACCGTTTGCGTCACTGCTCTTAGGCGCATGCGAAGCGCGACCTCCGGTGTCAGTTGCAATCGACCCCAGACAATCCGCCCCCGGTAAGCACGAAATGACCCCCAGGTCAAATCTCCCATCCAAGTAGCGATCCGACCCTCGCCATACTTAAGATAGGCAAGCTCGTCGGCCCGAATGACGAACTGGGCTTGTGGCTTCAACTTCCAGGTCAGAAAACGCTGACGTTTGTAGGCAAATGCCAGACCTTCAGGCGACTGCTCAACTGGCGTATACTCACCCCTAAATGTCGGTAGATCGAGAATTGCCTCAAGCGTCTCAATTCGCAACTGTCGACTTTTTGGTGCCGCACTTGGTCGTGTGGCAAAGTTGCGCCCTTTTTTGCCTCCAGATTTACCGAAGTAGTTGATCACTTCGGATTGATAAACCGGGAAACGATACCCAAGAGCCTGCAGGCGCTTGACCTCCGCCCGATAGAACCGGGCTTCGTCATCGAGACGCGCCACCAGAATTTTGAGGAGCATATAGGGCGCTCCAAAGACGCTCTGCCAACGATTGGGATGAACGGCATAGCTGAACTGCACGGAATTTCCCGTCCAGAGAGCCTTTTCTGACAAGAAGGCATTCTCTGCCCGCGTCGGATCCCAGATGATCTGCTCCCAACCCTCATGCCACTCGCCATCGATGTCAACCAACATGAAATTCCTTGGCTTGCCCACAGTCTGACGCTCGGTTACCGGATCGGTGGCAACGATCGAGTTGTCAAGAATTTGTACTGAGAAACTGTTGACCTTGTCATTTGAGACAAGCCCTGTGATGACGCCGAAACGGGAACTACCGACATGACGCTCGTTGGGATTCGATACATTCGCGCGTCGCGAACGATAATGCGGAATCTCAATGACTGCTCGACGAGCTGCCATCGGCACCATGAAAGACAACAAATCCAAGTCGGTACCGACGAAATTACCCTGCTCGTCAAGCGCAGGCTTTGGATTGCGATGCTCCCAACCAAAGATACTCTGCCCCACAATTGTGGAGACGAGTTTTTGGTCAACTGCGTGGTTACGGTTGGTGAGAGAAGCGGCAAGTGGATGTTCCAAGCTCGCCACTGACCTCACCGATCCGGCGAAATAAATCGCGGGTTGGTCAAAAAAAGATAGCTGTCCCTCCACTTCACCCTCCTGATTGTCAAGGTGTCTCAGGCTTATCCTGAAACAAATCAATTATAACATAAGGCTAAGTAGCTTTCTATAGGATGCCGCTGGTAAGAAGTTGATTATATCGATAAAGAAACATTTAGGCTGATTTGAAAGTTAATTCTCCTTGTTTTTTTAAAAAACAGGATTATAATAATTTTCATGTCAGAACTGGATAAATTTCTTGACAAAGAAGCAGCAAAAAAAGCCCGCGAAAGAGAAGAATTGCTAAAGGCAGAGCGCGCTCAAGCAGCAGCTCGGCAGCGAGAATCAGACGAGGTTTTTGCAAGAGCCAACGCCAGGAATCATGAAAATATGGCAAGGCTCGCTGAGCTAAATGAGATTGCTGTAAGTATGGGATTGGATGATTATTTTGCAAATGCTTTTGCAAAAATAAGAGCCATAATATCCTCACTAAATGAAAAACACATCAGTGAGAATCTTGGCGATATAGCGGTCGTTGGGTATTATGTCGAAGATCCGCTAGCTAAATTAACAGGCTATCGACGAGTTCATTGGGCCACAAACGATGATATGGATGGATACGATATAGAGCCAAATTATGACTACGATTTATATGGTGCCTTGTTGATGAGTATCAGAGGTAGCTCTCGAGTATTAATAAATACCAATACGCCAAAATTCTCAACCGATAGCTTCGCCAAAGATAAAAGAGAATGGGGAATTTTTGGGGGGGATATGTATGTCAAACAAGAGGAAGATTATTATTACCCTGGATTTGATCTATCTGAGAAAAAACGCGGGCAAGGCCCGGTAGTGAAAACTGCTCAACTATATGACCCCTCAAGAAATGGCCAATATATGCAACAAATAGACCGCGGCTTGACTGCTTACCTCCAAAAGAAAATGTCTAAGTAGCTTTTTTGGTATAATAAATAAATATGAAAGGATTCATGAATTTTATTCGCGAACAAGGTGTGGTGGGACTGGCGGTTGGTTTCATCTTGGGAGGCGCCGTCTCAAAGATGGTCGCTTCGCTAGTCACTGATATCATCAATCCGGTACTTGGAATCGTGCTTGGTGCCGCTGGAGATTTGACTGATATGTCTCTCCGAGTTGGGTCGATAGAAATTAAATGGGGTAACTTTTTAAGTGTGGCGATCGACTTTGCGGTGATTGCCATGGTGGTCTATTTTGGAGTCACCTTGCTTAAACTGGACAAATTGGATAAGAAGAAGGAAGAGAAAAAGTAATACTTTCAATCCCAATGGCATTGCTCGGCTTCGACAATAATTTTTCTCATATAAGCAACTGACTCACCTGGATATTTCCCAATTGCTGTCTCCTCGGAAAGCATGACGCAATCGATGCCATCAAAAACCGCATTGGCGACATCAGAAACCTCAGCTCGCGTCGGCGTCGGGTCACTAGTCATTGACAAAAGCATCTCGGTGGCGGCGATGACAAATTTATCTTTTTTCAAACTCATCCTAGTAAATCTTTTTTGTAAGCAAGGCACCTTCTCCAGACTGACCGCTTCACCCAAGTCTCCCCTCGCAATCATCACTCCATCAGAGGCATCTAAAATTTCCTCAAAATTTTCCACTCCCCGCTCGGTCTCAATTTTTGAAATGATAAAAGCCTCAGGAGCCAAACTTCGCACTTCTTGAAGTTGAGATGCAGTCTCGCTAAATGAATGGGCAATAAACCCAATCTTATTTTTATTTATATAGGGAATAATATCTAATTTTTTTATATCAAAAATGATGCCCACATCTTCTCTTCCGGTTTTTTTGAGATTTTCGAGAATCTGGTCATATTGCTCTTCATCTCCATAGGCGGTGTTGACTCGCAGGTGTGTCGCTCCTTCATCGAGCACTGATTTGAAGATTTGATAATCCAAAGTAGCGGGGCCGATGGTGGCAATTATTTTTGTCTTCACAATATTAGTCTACTAAATTTTGCCGCTTTTCTTCCATACGTTTAGATAGTTTTTTTCTTGGCTTCAATTTCGCTTAAAATCTTCTCCGCTCGGGAAAACCCAATCTTGAATTTTTTTTGGATTAAATAGGCGAGGGCAAAATCAAATTTATTTAAATAATCATAAACTTCTTGAGTTAAAGGATCTCCAGTCACAACTTCCTTTTTTTGAACTTTTTGTTTCATAATTTTTAAAACATTTTTCCACCAAGAGGGAGCTCTTTTGTAGGAGAAATTAAGACAGCATTCCCATCCTCATCGGGGAAACCAAGTGTCAATACCTCAGAGACGGCAGGACCAATTTGTCGAACGGGTAAATTTACTATGCAGCCGACAATCTTGCCTCTCAACTCCTCTTTTGTATAGTTGGCGACAAATTGACCCACTGATTTTTTGATTCCAATCTTTTGACCAAAATCAATCTCAAGTTTATAAGAGGGTTTTCTAGCTTCTGGATAATCTTCTACCTTGATGATTCTCCCGACTCTAATATCAATTTTCTCAAAATCTTCAAATGCGATCATAATACGATTATACCAAGTAATGAAGAGTTAAAAAATCTAGGCGTAGAAGGCTGGACCAAATTCGGACTTATTTCGCAGTTTGAGGACGAACTTCTCGCTTCAATCTATCAATAAGCCACAGTCGGGCAATTGTTGAAATCGAAACTCTATTCTTTTGCGCAATCACCCCTAATCGTTCTTTAAGCTCTGGCTCAAGTCGAATAGTAAGCGACTCATCTTTTCTCTTTTGCGGAATAAACTCAATGTCAACCTCTTTCATGTCACCCCAGTAATCAGTTATATCATGAGTGTCCCAAAACATGGCCTCCTCTTGAATCGATTTAAATTGTGGAATTTTTTTAGTTTTCATAAATATTTTCTTTCATTTCTACTCGCATCTCGTGCAGAAAAAATATAGTAACCTTTGTTTCTTTTTTTAATAACTAGCGCCAACATTCTCCCAGTTTTTGTTTTACCAAAAACTATCAAGCGGCCCTGTTTGCCTTTCCTAGCTTTAACCTTTTGTGATAATGCCCGATTTACCTCAGCCTTTGTGACCTCATGTTTTTTGATATGCTCACTATTCCAATCATCCCAAATAAGCTCACTACTTTTAATACTGACCTTTCTCACAAATGTAGTGTAAGACAATGCAAGACATTTGTCAAGAGCTTGCAAAATCGCGTGGGGGATTGTAAAAATTCTCATCATCAAACCTGGCTCCCCGAGAGTACCAAATGGGCATCTTCGTTCGCAAGGTCCTAATCCGGTTATCATGATCCCCGACTGAATCAAGTTCGGACCCTAATAACGTATTGTAGTATACTTACCATATGCTTGAGCTATCTTCAAATACTATTAAAGCTCTGGGTATTTTCGGAAGATTGTCACAAGAATTAGAATCATACTTTGATGCAATTGAAAAGAAATATTCAAAGAAACCGCAGAACAAACAAGATTACGAGGTTTTTCGACATCTCACACTTACATATATCTCGAATGCAACTGTTGCGGATATTGCCACTCAACTTGATCTCCTTCAAGACCTCAAGCAGTTTCTACCCTATAAGCTAAAAGTACGTAAGCTATTTGTGAAGGATGAGGTTACGTTGCCTGGAGCGGAGCATATTGCGGTTGAATTTGGGCTTGACCAGACGAAGGAGTTACGTGAGTTAATCCGCGAGAAAGTTGACAATGTATTAGTTGAGACCCCATACATGAAAACAATATGGTTTGTCCCCAAAGAAAATCAACAGAAAGTAATGGAAGAATTGAAAAATCTGAATGAACTCGAATATACAGATTTTTATTTAGTGAGTAATAAACAGAACGACGAAAATACGATTTTTACATCCACTCGATTCAAATAGTTCTGATCCACTAGTCTCCCCAAGAGTACCCAAAGGGCATCTTCGAGATTCGAAGCAAAAACTCTCATCTTCTTTTTTGCTTCCGCTAATTGACGTTTTTCGGAACTATAAGATCAATCTTGATTACTATTCAGAAAATCATCCTTCTGCCTACCAACGATTCTGAAAACACTTACTTCGCTCCCATCGGACTGAATCTCAATATATCCTGAGTTTGCAATAGCCTGACCCTCAAAATCGATATGTCCGCCTGTACCGCAACTAATCAGCAAAAGTTTGATCGTAGTCACGTGACCGACAATTAATATTATCTTGCCAATATTAGCTAATGCAATTTGTTTTATAGTTGGTATATATCTTTTAAGAACTTCCTCATCTGACTCATAATCATTCGAAAATTTAAACTTCATGCGGTCTTCTAAAGAAAGTGATATTCTTTTTTTGAAGAGTTCAAGTAGCTCTTTTTTAACAATAGATCCTTTTTTCCCTTCTAATATTCCGTAATACCGCTCTCTAAGCTCCGGTTCCACTTGTATGGGAAGTTTAAATTCATATGATAGTATTTCTGCGCTTTGTATTGATCTTGCCATAGGAGATGAATAGATTGCATCAAAGTGAATATCTCTGAGAACTGTCGCAAGGTGTTCAATTTGACCTTTTCCTTCTTCTGTAAGCTTTGTATCCAAACCATATTTATCATTTACATTAGCGACAGATTGACCATGTCGAATCAGATAAAGAGTACAAGTTGGATTAGTTATCATAGATACTAATTATAGCATAGAGAACGCTGTCAGATATATTATAAGTTATGTATAATATTGTTATTATTACAGCAAATATCTTCTTATTAAGATAAGTTGTTATTTGATTTGTTACTATGGGACTTGAAAATTATCGACCTGATTTACCAGGAAATTTTGCCGATATATGGATCGGTCGAACAGAAACAGGGAGAACATATATTAAGAAATTATTTGGTTTGAGAATAGGAGGTTATACCTTAGAGGATGCAAATAATGGGATTCAACTAATGGATCGATTCATAACTATAGCAAGCGAAGTAGGATTACCAGTTGCTACAGTCTATGAGCATTCAATTCAGAAGCTTGGTGATTCAGATAAATTTGCTATTTGCCAATTACAAGAATACTTGGGAAGAGACCTTGGGAGAATTTTGGGAGAGGAACCCAATATTGATGAGGTCATTAAGGGTTATTTACAATGTTGTGGCATAGTTAGTTCATCGGGTTATCGGGTTGCAATAGATCCTCATGTTCCAAATTTTTGTATGGATGTTAATGGAATAGTTAAGTACGTTGATTTGATGCCACCAAGACAGTGGATTGATGGAACTAGGGTTGCTGTTTTTCCAAGAGAAGAGGGGGGCATAATAGAGCCTTATTTCCTTGATAGATGTTTTACTGCCGAAGGTCAAGTTGTAGACATATATGCAAAGATTTTGAAGTTTATGACATCTAATTCTTTTTATAACGATCCGGAGACTCCTCAAAGGGTCAAAGACCTTATTGTCAACTACTTTGATTCAGAAACGTTAGATAAGCTTACTGATGGTTGTGCACTAAGATACAGACACAAATATGACAATCTAAATCAAAAAGATGGTGATATTATTCGTGTTCTGGGTGCAGAGATGTATTTTAGAGGAGAAATAACTCATAAAGAACTCGAAGAAATTTACGCTCTAACCCATATAACCCCGTTTGGAGTATTACCAGACTTTGATAATATCTATAGTGCAGCGTCGATTATTAGTTTATAACTGCAAAATGATCAAAATACTTTTTGTTAGCAGAGATTTACCAGAAGAAGGTGGGAGCGGAACAAGCGTTTATAGATTAAGCATACTTCGATACTTGAAAAAAATTGGTTGTGAAATTGACTACTTATTACTTCATTATAGAGACGAAAAGGAAATCAAATTAGACCAAATAAAACCATTTAAAAGCGTATTTAATGTGATGCAAATGAAGAGTAGAAATCCAGTCGCTTATCCAATTTGGAGCAGTATGCCAACAGAAAGTGAGATTGCATGTTTTAAGGAACAAGTTAATAATTCAAAACCGGATCTTATCATAGTTGATCACCCATGGATGTCTGGACTTTTAAAGCATAAAACATGGGACAAAAAAATACGCACTGCAGTTTTAACTCATGATGTTCAATATAAAAAAATTATTGATTTCATGAAGCATAATGTTGCTCCCTATAAACGAAATGGAAACAATAAAATTCCAAAATGGGATGAAAAATTAGAAAAAGAAATTTTGTCATATTCAGACATAATTTTGGCAATTCAATCTAAAGACATGAAAATTTTCAGGAAAATGTTACCTGAAAAGAAGGTTGCATACTTACCAATATCCTTTGACATTATCGATTTACTTTCAACGAAACAGGTTAAGGGACGATGTCTATTTATTGGTGGAAGCGCGCAACAAAATTCGTATGGTATCGAATGGTTTTTAGATAAGGTATGGCCCATTCTTGTAAGAAAAAATAACTCTATGACGCTTCACATATGCGGTGAAGTAAAAAAAACCATGAATTTGAAAAAATATAGCAACATAAATGGGGTATCGATCGTTGGTAAGATCGCCTTTCTTCGAAAAGAGTATGAAGAAGCTCAGGTCTGTGTGGTACCTCTAAGAGTAGGAAGTGGTCTGAAAATCAAACTCATTGAAGCAATGAGTTACGGAAAAGCTTGTGTTTCAACTAGTGTGGGGACATATGGTGTTGAAAATGTATCTGACTATGGAGTTGATGTGGCCGATAACGAGCAGATGTTTGCGAAGTGTGTACTGAAGTTAGCATCCAATGATAAAAAAAGAAAAACCAGCGAGTTATTAAATAAGCAATATATTAGGACATATTTATCTCCCGATGTTACTTATGGTGCATTTGTGTTAGATCTTATGTCGTCGATTAAACAAAATCAAACATGAGAAATATTAAGAAAGCTATCGGTAAACATAGAACGGATATAACTATAGGTGATAATCTGGATAATAATATTGCTGACGTTTTGAAGCATTCTAAAGATCAAAATCAGTTTATTGTTAGCGAGTCAGTAGTTCCTAGATTTAGAGAACTGATTAGAAAATTAAGTCTAAAAGAACCAATAATACTAAAGTCTCAGGAATGTGTTAAATCGATTGAGACTTATACCAACGTAATTAATATTTGTTTTGAGCGTTCTTTAAATAGATCAAGTAGAATTATTGCCATTGGAGGTGGTAACATAGGCGATTTTGCTGGTTTCCTTGCTGCAACGTATAGACGAGGAATTGACTTCGTTTACATACCTACTACATTATTGTCTCAATGCGATGTTATTCTAAACAAGGTCGCGATAAATATGCATGGTACAAAAAATCTCATTGGAGCATTTTATACACCCAGTTATGTTTTTTGTGAGACTACATGCTTAAAAACACAACCAAAACTCAACATAGATTTCGGAATGAGTGAAATTGTTAAGCACAGTCTCATAAGGAAATCTAGACTATCAAAACTACTTGATGTTTATCTGCATGAAAATAAAAAGAGAGAAGATTATGATTGGGAAGAATTAATTTACGAATCTTTAAAAGTCAAAATAGCATTGTCACAAAATGATTACTTTGACAACAAGGGATTGTCGGTTGGTCTGAACTATGGACATACATTTGCTCATGCCCTTGAGGATTACTCTGAAAGATTATTTCCGCATGGTTTGGCAGTATCATTGGGAATGAAATTAGCTGGAGATGTTAGCTGTATACTTAATTTGCTAAATCATAATCAGCACTTATATCACAACAAACTATTAAATCTGACACAATTAGATTTAAAAATACCTAGCGAATTAGAGATAGATAGATTCGTTCAACTACTAAAAAGGGATAATAGAAATGCATCAAGTGTTGATTTAATTTTACTAAAATCAATCGGATCATACTCAGTTTATTCTGATATAGAAAATAATTTGATAAGGGGAGTAATACTTAAAAATAGGTGATTAAATCAAGAGACTAGATCGAACCATGCAACAATATAGTGCTCCCCCGAGAGCACCCTTTTCGGTTAGTAGATAATCGTAGCAAAATCTTAGCAATTATTGCAATTGAGGCGCTCCGCAATTATAATAAGGTCACCATTGTGACTTTATTGAAAATTGGTTATTGAAAATTGAAAATTAATCCTTTCCCCTGTAGCTCAATGGTAGAGCAGCTCCCTGTTAAGGAGTTGGTTAGAGGTTCGAATCCTCTCGGGGGAGCCAGTTTGTACTAACTGTAACCTTTTCAGCATCAAGTAGTTTTTGGAACAGTGGCGCATACACTACGTTCTGAATCTTTTTGTCGTACACTTCTATTCTGTCGAAAAATATTGATAGGTATTGTCTTTTAGCCTCGAACACGGCGTGTTGGTAGGTTTCGTATAAATTGTCATCTAAATTCAAAACCTGGGTTACCATATCAAGATCAAATCCTCGGTTGTTTTCGATATTGGCCATGTCATTGTCTAGCCCCTGAATTTCGTAGTTTATTTCCTCGTGTTTCCGCTTGAATGTCTCTTTGTCTATCGTCTGATCGAGTAGACTGTCTTCTAGGACGTTCCGCTTGGCCTCCAAACCCTTAACTCTGTTTCTGAGGTTTTGCAATTCGTCATTTCGGTTATCTCTTGTCTGGCGGATCAACTCTTTCGCTTTTTCCTGTATTTTTTGTTTGAATTCATCTGAAAACTTGATCCTTTTTATTTCATCGGCCACTTGATCTTCTAGCACTGCCAATGGTACGTATTCCTTGCAGCCTAACGGATATGCTCCATGATAGTAAGCCATCTTTTTTCTATGGTTGTGACTGCAGTAGAAACGGGAGCCACAATCGTGGCAGTACGCAATGCCCGTAAGTAGCCATTTATATTTGCGCCTACGACAGGCATTGTGGTTGTTTCTCTCGATTATCTTTTGACACAGATCAAAGATGGCTTTGGTGGTTAACAGCGGTTGGTTTCCCTCAAAAATAGTGTCGTTAAATCGGAATAGGCCAATATAGAAGGGGTTTTTCAGATATCCATAGAGCGAGCTACGAGCTACCCGTTTCCCATATTTGGATCGTAACCCTTTTTCGTAGAGTAAATCCCGTAGCTCATCGACACTATACTTATCTGTGCTGAACAGTTTGAAAAGTAACGTTATATATTTGCTTCGTTCTGGATCGATTTCAACTATCCGATTAGGCTTATCTTCCGTTCCCGTATTGACGTTGATATATCCAAGTGGAGCCCATCCTGGCCAATCTCCAATCTCACATTTTTTAGCTAGGCTCTTTTTGACTTTCCTTCCTGTTATTTGTGACTGAAAGGCATTAACTCCCGCCATTATTGTCTCCAAGAAATTACCCTCAACGGAATCATCAATCATGGGTTGGTTGACGGCGACAATTCTGGTTTTGCTTTTTTCTAGCGAGCTTTTTATTAGGAAATGATCGGATGGATTACGAGCCAGTCTATCGGTATCCATGACGAGGAATACATCAACCTTTTCTAGTTGGCATTGTGCAATAGCTTCCTGCAATGCCACCCGTCCCTTTAGGGTAGTGGCACTCTTGCCAGGTTCGGGATATATGCCAACTACTGAATGTTGGTTTTCTTTGGCCCATCTTCGACATAAATCAATTTGTACCTCGATGGATTTACCCTCGTTGGCCTGTTCGTCTGTTGATACTCTGGAATAAATTACTGCTTTTTTCATAAATACTTAAGTTTGTGTTTTTTAACGATTCTTTTTTCAAATGTTTGTAGGGCTTCCATTACTTCATTCATAAAGGCATCCATTGGAGTCGGTGATAATAAATCTGATAAGTCATGGTTATTTATCACGATCAACTCGACTTCCTTTCTTTCAAACAACTGTTTTATTAGTAGATAATCTTCCGCATTTCTTGCGAGTCTGTCGTTATCGGCCACAACAACCGCGTCAATCTTGTTCATTTTGCCTATCTTGAAAAGTAATTCATTAAAGGCGGTATTTTGAAACGCATTAGATCCCGATGCTTGGTTATCATCAAGAAATCCAATAAGTTTTAACTTGTTTTTCTTGCAATAATCCCTGATTCGTATTTGTTGTATTTGAATATGGCTTGTTTCACCTGTAGCAGATCGTGTATATCCGTATGCTCTTTTCATTTGTTTCTCCTTTCTCGTTTGTGCGTATTAGTTCTGGATGACAGATTTGATGTGGGAATGATTACCATTCCTAATTCTTCTGGAGAATAGAGTTTGTAATTCATTTTTTCATCTATTTTGCTAGGGAAAACAATTTTGAATTCATCTGATTCGCAAAATGCCAGATGACATAGCGTTTTTTTGTTCATGAATTTATCCTTTCTTGACTTGCATCATCACTGATCGAATTGGTACGTTTAACGATTAATGCTTTTGCTTCGATGTACTTCTTTACTCTTGTGTAGGTGAGGGCAATGCCAGGTATGAAATTGTAGCCAAGTTCGGATAGCCGAATTTCAGCCAGTTTAGTAGCCAGTAAATCAAGCCAGTCACCCGATTTATTGGGAATTGTGTTATACCCGTTATGCGACTTATGCAACATATAAACATTTTAATAAAGCTATTAATGCTTGTCAAGCACTAGTTGCATATCGGGTATTAAATGTGTAGAATCATAAATGATGGAAACCAAATACCCTTATACAGTTGAATATTTGATGGAGAAGCTTAACGTAAGCGGAGAAACTGTTCGGCGTTGGTGTCGTAGTGGACAAATTAAAGCTATAAAGTTACCTGGAGCAAAGGGCAAATATAGATTTTCTCAAGAGGCAATAGAAGAGTTTTTAGACAATTGTGGTAATACTGATATGCCAGTAAAGGAAGCGTTATTTGGGTTGAAAAACAAAGATGAGGACAAAAAATGAGATTACAAGCACATTGCTGCCCCCCTCGATTGTAGAAGCACTGGGTTAGACAATGTTTGATCATCGCTTCCCAAACATTAGCAGTCTTCAATTAATATCCCTAGTTATACCTAGATAAGAAGGGATGTGGTGGCTTGTTATCCGGACTCTAGAGGACTCTTCTGATTCTAGGCTAAATGTGTAGTTGTGAGTCTACACATTTACACACTTAAGAAAAATCCTGAGGAAGGATAAAGTATCCTACTTCGAAATCTCCTTATATTAATCTACCTTTTTGTCCTTCAATTTAGTACAATTAAAGACAATTGTATGAACCAACCAATAGAAGAGCTACTGACAATTGAACAAGCAGCGAAAATACTGCAGGTAAATGCCCAAACACTAAGACGTTGGGATAGACAAGGAATATTAAAAGCTGTACGTGTCGGAACACGGCGAGGAGTAGGAGATAGACGATATCGCAAGCAGGATATTGAAGCGTATATATCCCGCCAGCACAAAAAGTAGGTAAAATTAAAAGAAAATTAAGAAAATTATGGCTAAAAAAGATTACACAAATTGGGACAGAAACGATCTTATTAGAGAGATTGAGCAACTCCGTAAACGCAAGAAGTACGGCCTAGTTTGGGAAAATAAACCAGAGGAAGTAGTTGAACGATGTAAAAAAGAATTACCCGTACTTGAAGAGGTTGACGATCAAAAAATTTCTACCGATTCAGATGGGCCGTTTAACCTACTAATAGAGGGCGATAACTACCACGCATTATCCGTTTTGAATTACACCCATAATGGCAAAGTGGATTTCATTTATATTGATCCCCCATACAACACGGGCAAAGATGATTTTGTTTATAACGATAAATATGTAGACTCGGAAGACACATATAGACACAGTAAATGGATTTCTTTCATGTATTCCAGGCTTACTTTAGCAAAGAAGTTACTTAAGAAAGATGGAGTCATTTTTATAAGTATTGACGATAATGAACTTACTAATCTTCTTAGTATGTGCAATAGCCCAGAACTATTCGATGAAAAAAATTTCATTGGAGTTCTGATTCACAAAAATAACTCTAGTAAAAACCAAGCAAGTTTACTTAGTATTTCTACGGAATATATGGTGGCTTATACGAGAAGCAAGAAGTGGCTGAATGGAAGAAAATGGAGAGTTGCCAAAAAAGGAGCCAGAGATATAGCAAATATGTTCTCTAAACTTAAGCAAAAAGGGTTATCACTAGATGAAATCGACGAGCAAATAAAAGAAATGTATTCAAGGCCAAAATATGCTCATTTAAGTAGGTGGAATAAGGTTGATGAAAAAGGAGTTTTCAAAGATTCTGATTTGTCCAGAGAGGGCGGGCCCAAAACTTACACAATTATTAACCCTGCAACAAGTAAAGAATGTGTTATACCAAGCAGGGGGTGGGGTAAATCTTATGAAGAATTACTTCGCTTACAAAAGGAGGATTTAATCTGGTATGGAGACGAAGATACTCCACCAGGTGTTAAAGATTATATTCAAAATGATAGAGATATGGTTCCAGACAACTTTATGTATTTTGACAATTCAACCGATACCCGTCTTATAAAAGAAATGTTTGGTGAGCTTGTGTTTGAAAACCCCAAACCTAAGGACATGATAAAACATGTTATCTCCATGTCTACTTCAAATAACGCTCTTATACTAGATTTTTTTGCAGGATCGGGAACTACCGCACAGGCGGTACATGAATTGAACAATGAGGACTCTACAAGTAGTAGAAGATACATATTGTGTACTAATAATGAAGTTGAAAAAAAGAAGAAAATTGAGTTGGAAAATAAGGGAGTAACTCCAGGTACGGAAGAATTTGAAAAAGAAGGCATTTGTCGAAAAGTTTGTTATCCAAGAGTACAAAAAGTTATAAATGGATATAAAACTAGATCGGGTAAAAAAATTGATGGATTGAATGGAAATATTAAGTATTTTAGGACTTCCTTTGTCCCTGCAGATCCCACAGACAAAAACAGGATAGATCTGACTAATAAGGCTACAGAAATGTTATGTGTTAAGGAAGATACGTTTGAAGAAGTTGAATCTAAGGCGAAATTCAAGATATTTAGAAACAAAAGGCATTATACAGGGATTATTTTCGATCATCAGGCTATAGATAGTTTTAAGAAAGCCATTAAAGACATTGATGGCAGGTTTAGTGTGTATGTGTTCTCTCTTGGAGATGATACCTTTGACGAAGAGTTTGCAGACATAAAAAGTAAAGTTAAGTTATCGCCTATTCCCGAGGCAATCCTGCGGGTTTATAGGAGAATATTCAAATAATATGCAATTAAAAGACTACCAAGATACAGCCATTAAAAAACTATTAACCAGAAGCAAAGAGCTTTTGGCCCAAAAATGTGAGAAAAAGATTGTTTTCAAGGCTCCTACGGGATCGGGTAAGACGATCATGATGGCCGAGTTTTTGAAGCAGATGGTTGACGATGCCGAAATAAAAACACCCCTCGCTTTTATCTGGACTGCACCCCGCAAACTACATACTCAAAGTAAGGAAAAACTAGTTAGATACTTTGATATTACCAGAGCTGTAGAATGTTCGGATTTTGAAGATCTAACAGATAAACAAATCGGAGAGAATGAAATCCTATTTTTGAATTGGGAGAGTATCAATAAAAAGGACAAGAATACAATTGTCAAAGAAAACGAGAAAGAGTTTTATTTGAGCAAAATTGTTGAAAACACCAAAGATGAAGGACGTGAGATTGTATTGGTTATTGATGAAAGTCATCATCATGCCACTAGTGAAATATCTCAAAACCTCATAACAGATATTGGGCCAAGATTAACTATAGAAGTATCAGCTACGCCAGTTATTCAAGATCCCGACGAGATAGTATCTGTCCCGCTTGAGGATGTCAAACTTGAGGGAATGATAAAGAAATCGGTATTACTAAATCCCAACTTCAAGAACGTATTATCTGGCGACAACATCACGTCTGCGTTGGCTGATGGTACAGATATGATGGTACTTGAGGAATCATTAAAAAAACGTACCGAATTAGTAAAAGCCTATCAAGACGCAGGAATTAATGTTAACCCGTTACTACTTATTCAACTTCCCGACAGAAAAACACAACAAGAGGATTTGATAAAGGATGAAATTATCAGGCATCTCAAAGTCAAACACGGCATGACGACTGAAAACGGGCGTCTGGCCATATATTTATCTGAAGAAAAAGAGAATCTTGAGAATATTTCCAAAAACGATCAGGAAACAGAGGTTCTTATCTTCAAACAAGCGATTGCTTTGGGATGGGACTGCCCTCGTGCACAGGTATTGGTGCTATTTAGGGATTGGAAGAGTTTGACGTTCTCGGTGCAAACTGTGGGCCGTATTATGCGTATGCCCGATCCTGACACGGGCCACTATGAAAATGAAATTCTCAACTTTGGATACGTGTATACCAACTTGGCCAATATCGAAATTAAAGAAGATATGGCTAGAAGCTATGTCACCATCTATACCAGCAATAGGATTAATAGCTATAAACCCTTAGAGCTTGCTTCTGTATATCGTTTGCGACTACGAGAAAAAACCCGTTTAAGCCCATTGTTTATTCGTATATTTCTAGAGGAGGCTAAGGAGTACAAACTAGCAGAAAAAATTGAAACCAAAGGGCAAAAACTCGAACTGACGCTTATTTCTGATTATCAGGCTGGAGGCGTAGATCAGCTAGTCAATGCAGAAATTCAGGGAGAAGCAAAAATAGATACGGATAACGAAACCGACTTGCAAAAGTTATACGATTTCTTCGTTAGAAACAATCTCACTCCCTATTATCCAGAAGATCGCTCGATAGGTAGGGTTAAAGAGGCCATTTATTACTTTTTCAGAGAAGAGTTAAAAATGGATTACAGCAAGTATTTTGCTGAGATCATCAATATTATTCTAAGCGAGAAAAACAGGCAACATTTCGTCAATGTTATTGATAAAACTAAAGAAAGATATACCGCTGAAACCCAAAAGCGGGAGGCTAAACTACAGCAATTATCAGATTGGGAAGTGCCGCAACAATTAAACTATGGCGGAGATTATATTGCCCTAGATGTTGGCCTGTCTGTAATGACTCCTTTTTACTACGACAATCGTTGGAAAACTGAGGAAGCATTTATAAAGTTTTTAGAGAAGTCAGATCAGATCGAGTGGTGGTTTAAGAATGGCGATCGTGATTCCACATTCTTTGCCGTTCCATATATGGAAGATGGCAATCAAAATCCATTCTATGTTGACTTCATTATTAGATTTAAGAATGGAAGAATTGGGTTATATGACACTAAAGGCGGAAGAACAATTAAAGATGCAAAAGAGAAAAGCGATGGATTACAAAAATATATTGAGGGACAAAACAAAAATGGTAAAAAAATGGTTGGTGGAATAGTAGCTAATACCAATTCTAAGGATTACTCTGGCAGATGGGTTTGTTATAAAGGCCAGAGTACCGATCTGGTACCAGATGATTTCTCCAACTGGGAAACATTGGAGATATGAGAATCTATGAAAATATCAAAAATAGTAGTAGAAAATTACAGATCAATTGAAAAAGTCGAAGTAGAACCTAGTAAGTTCTCCATTTTTATTGGACAAAACAATCATGGTAAGACAAATTTTTTTGAGGCAATTGAGTGGTTTTATAATGCTAAGTCATCAGACGATGAGGAACATTGTCAAAAAAATACTGGCAACAAAATTTCAGTTGAAATCCAATTCGATGATGTTACTGATTCGGACATAGATAAACTTACTACGGAAGCAAGTAAAACAAAGATACGCAACGTACTTGATGGATCAACTTCATTTTCTGTAAAGAAAACTAGTAGCGATCATAAACGAAGCTATTTCGTTAATGGTGAAGATAAAGGAAACCCGCAAGGGTTAGATACGGCAATAAATGAATTTTTGCCTAAATTAGAATACGTTAATACAAAAATAAGATTGGATGACGTTTCCAAGTATAAAGACAGGAATCCGATAGGTACGATGTTATCGGGAGTCTTAACGGCAATTATTGAAACATCCCAAGATTACATTGACTTCAAGCAGACATTTTCGAGGTTATTTGACAATGCCGATTCGGAAGTAAGGAAAGAATTGGACAAGCTAGGAGATCAAGTTGAAATATATCTACAAAAACAATTCCCAGACGGCACCAAAGTTAAATTTGGTGTAAATCCCCCTCATTTCACCGATTTGCTCAAGAGTTTTGATACTGTAGTAAACGATGGGATTGAAACAAGAGCAGAGGCAAAAGGAGATGGTATGCAAAGAGCTATTATGCTTTCTATCATCCAGGCCTTTGCGGATTATCGCAAGAAACAAACTGGTGGGGGATCTTTTCTTTTTATGATTGATGAAGCCGAGTTGCACCTCCACCCTACGGCACAGAGAGCGCTTAAAAAGGCATTGTTAGATATTTGCGAAACCGATCAGGTTTTAGTTAACACACACTCCTCAGTGCTTGTTGTCGATAATAACGACTTACAAAAGATATTTAAGGTTGAAAAGTCGAACGGAATAACTCAAATCGAAGAAGCAGGAGATCTTGAAAAGATTAACATCATTTTTGATCTCCTTGGAGGTAGTCCTACTGATCTTTTATTGCCAAGAAATTTTTTAATAGTTGAAGGCAAGTGTGAGTTTGAGTTCATCAAAATTATTATCGAGCGGTTTTATGCGGATAAATTTGATGGAATTAAGATCTTATTTGCTGGAGGAGATTTAGACGAACAAGAACCTACATTACTCGCAGTACACAAGTTGTTTGTTCCTCTAGCTGGATCAGATAACCCAATATATAAAGATAGGGCTGTGGTATTAATAGATAAGCCCAACGGATCTCAAAATACCAAGTACGAACAATTTAAGAATGGGTATCCATATCTTTTTACGAACAATCAAGTATTTGAACAGACACACGCTTCGTTGGAGGAATGTTATCCTTCTCCATACACAAAAAATACTACTGAAATAGCACAATTAGTAGCTGATAAAAAGAAGGTGGAATATGCAAAGGAAGTGGCAAGCAATATTACACAGGAGCAGTTTGTAAGAGATATGCAGGTTATGTTTAACGCATTAGAGAGATGTAACGAATTAGCATTTAACCCCAGATAGTAAATAAATGAATCATAAATTATGAAATTACCAAAAATAGAATCAGAAGGAAGCAAACAAATCGTTTCGTTACTAACTTACCTCAAAGAGGGTACGCTTCGTGTTCCCCGATTTCAACGGGATTTTGTCTGGAACGTAGCAAAATTGTGGCTCTACTTGATAGCATCTTCAAAGAGTATCCGATTGGCAGTTTTTTTCTTTGGGAAACGACTGGTAAATACAATCTTTTTTATCGGGATCTGCCTGAACTTGGAATTACACCTTCAAAACCAAGAGTTGATGAGAAGTTAAAGTTTATCCTAGACGGACAACAACGTATTTGTTCACTTTATGCTGCCTGGTATGGTAAACGGGTTGAGTTTAAGGATGGTAACAAAACAAAATTGGTTGACTGTTCTCAAATCTGTCTAGACTTGGATTATTACAAAAAAGAGTCAGACGATAACGGCAACCAGTCGGTATTTGAGGTTAAACGGGAAAGTGATAGGTACGTTCCGCTATACAAGGTTTTAGGTGAAGATCACATGCTGATGTTTCGCAAACTCACCCCTGAACGGCAAGAGGTGTTTATGGAATGTCATCGTATCTTTACCACCTATCCTCTTAGTGTGGTGACTGTTTACAATGTCGAGCTTAACAACGCTAGTGTTATTTTTGAACGGATTAACCAGGGTGGCAAGAAACTATCATTGTTTGACTTGGTTGTGGCTAGTACTTGGGGTGAGGACTTTGATCTTAAAGAGAAATTTAACGAATTGCGGGAGAGAATATCATCCAAGGGGTTTGGCGATATTACACCTGAGGTTGCAACTCACACAATATCTCTCGTTCTCAAGGGATTTTGCAGCAAGATTTATCAGTTACAGCTAAAGCGGGATGAAATCAAAGACAATTGGGATGAAATTGCCAATGCTATAGAACTGGCCATTGAACATTTGTCTGCCAACTTAGGCGTGCGAATCTTTGAGTTTACCCCGTATCCCTCATTTATTCCTTTGTTGGCATATCTGTACTTCAAAACGGATGGAAGGGCATTAAATAAGGAAATGACAGATGTGGTACATGAGTGGTTTTGGAAAGCTGCTTTAAGTGAAAGATACACGGCAGCAATGGAGAGCAAGATGGGAGAAGATCGTAGGGAGATATTCGATAAACTATTAAACGGCAAAGAGATAAAGATCAATTTTGCTATTACGGCGGATGAGGACAAGATCGCCACAACTACAATAGGAACAAAATCTGCTCTTAGAAATGCCATCTTTTGTATGTTGGCCCGTCGTAACCCCCGCCACTTCATGACAAATGACATTATCCCGATGGATCATAAATTCTACTCTAGTTTCAATAGCCCTGAAAAACACCACATCTTCCCCAAACGATACCTCTCGAGGAACAAAATCGGCGGGGAAAATCTGTTAGCCAACTTCTGTTTTATCCCTGCGGAACTAAACAAAGAGATATTGGATCAAAAACCTAGTGACTATTTTGCCATTTACCAAAAAGAAAACCCTGAATTTAATGATACGTTAGAAACACATCTTGTTAAATACACAGATGCTATTAAGGAGAATAACTACAAAGAGTTTATTAAGGAACGGGCGGAGCTGATAAAAAGAGAGTTTGAACGGCTGACGGGATCAAAAATCATTCAAATACTCGGGGTAAATGCCAATAAGGCTTTGGACGATATTGAAATGAAATTGAGACTGCTCATTAATAGCCAGTTAGCGGAAAAGGTTGGTAAGGATTATTGGAATCAAGTGGTGCCTGGGGATATACAGGGAAAGACTAAAATTAAACTAGCTGAATATTTGCGAAAAAATCCTTTCATTACCGAGGACAAGCTGGATTCCTATGATCGGTTATGCCAATGCGATGTGATGGATTACTCCAACATTATCCTTAAAAACTGGGAATACTTTGAAATGTTTTTTGGCTCTAAATACGAAACCGAAAAACGATTCATTACTCTAAAAGACTTTAGAAATGCCGTTAAACACATTAAGGAGATCAATTTTGTATTACAGCGTGAGGCAGAGGCAGCCATTGAGTGGTTTTCCCAGGTATTACGAGGCGTTAAGGGTGTAGAAGAGGACGTTGATGATGTCAAAATCAGAGTTACTAAGCCACCTGAAACAGATGAGGAAACTATTGCTCGGGTGAAAAGTGAATTTGTCAAACAATCCGTTAAAACAATTCCTATATGGGTGGATAAAGAATTTTCCAATGGTGAGGTTTATATTTCAAAAGGTGGAGCTGGTTCGTATTACAGTATCAAGCGGGATAATGGTGACTTGTTGCTGTTTTACTACTACGCAAACCATTGGGTGTATGGCGAGTTGGGATCATCGACACCAGATGAAAGAAAAATACTAAAAGAGGGATTATCAAAGCCAGAATCTATTCTTGTACGGGACAATCAATATAGCTCGGTGCGATTTAGAATGTTTAACGATGCTGATCTAAAAATCGTACAAGATATTATCAGAAAGAAGGTGAATAAATGATGCCAAAATTCCTAAAACCAAACTGGGTGAATATAATAGCAACCTTGATAGTCTTTTCGTTGCCATTTATTGGGGAGAGAGCCAGACTTCCAGACGGCACGATTACGGAGACTGTATTTTATCGGCCAATTCTTTTACTGGTTACCTATTTACAAATGCAAGAATGGCAAGCCTTTCTATTGATGTCTGGGCTACTGCTTGTTATATACATTGCTGTTTCTGTGGTTGTCGCTCTTATCTTGAAATTGTTGCCAAAATCTAAAAAGAATAAAGTATGAGCCAGTATTACAACCCAAACAGAACCAGGAATTTATATGATCCGAACTCAAGTGAATTATTCCGCTTGAGTCGAGGGAAAATCGACAATTTCATCAATTGCCCTCGGTGTTTTTATCTGGATCGTAGGCTTGGTGTAGCCCAACCCCCTGGTTACCCCTTCTCTCTTAACTCTGCCGTAGATAAACTTCTAAAAAAGGAATTTGATATTCATCGGGCCAAAGGGACAAGACACCCTTTAATGGAAAAATACGGCATTGATGCTGTTCCGCTTGCTCACGAAAAAATCGACGAATGGCGGGATTCCTTACGTGGGGGCATTACTGTAAGAGTAGATGGTTCAAATGTGGTTATTACTGGCGGTGTTGATGATATGTGGATCTCACCATCGGGTGAATATATCGTAGTGGACTATAAAGCCACATCAAAGGAACAGGAAGTAACCCTAGATGCTGAGTGGCAGGATGGGTATAAACGTCAGATGGAAATATATCAATGGTTGTTTAGAAAAAATGGCTTCAAGGTATCCGATACGGGATACTTTGTTTACTGCAACGGCGATGCTGATAAAGCAGCCTTTGATGCCAAATTGGAATTTGATATTAAACTCATTCCCTATACTGGCAATACTGATTGGGTTGAAGGCACAATTCTCAAAGCCATCGAGTGTTTGAAAAGTGACAAACTACCCGAATCAGGGGAAGACTGCGACTTTTGTAAATATCGCAAATCTGCTAATGAAATTGAAAAATAAACATCGTGTAGTTGTTACAACCAATCTTGATACTGCTACGCCAGAGCAAAGGGAACGATTGATGAAGAATGTAGTAGGGGCGTACCAGACGCTATACAGAAGTGTTTTGGAACGACATATACGGCAATTGACGAGGGTGCGATAGCTACATTGGCCTTATCTACGATTTCTTCTCGTAGCCCACGAATGAACCTATGATGGATGAGGTAACCCTAGAATAGTACTAAAAGAATTGCCTCCAATCTATAAACTTGTTACCATATGAGTATGGGGAAGTACAAATATGTTAATCTAACAGTCTTCATTATCTTTTTTGGAACAGCACTTTTTAATGCGTTTCAAAAACAGAATTGGATAGAGGTTGCACTCTTTTTAGCCTTGGGTATATTGTCACTTTGGGCCGATTCTAAAAGAAAAACTTGAGAAAATTCTACATTGGGTATAAATAGCTATTACTAGCAGTTCCCGTCCATCTTCGTTTTTTTATCCAGCCCGATAGAAGATGTAAGCAGTTTTGGATATACTTATGGGAGATTATGTTTACACCCAGGAAGTACATTAGATATCTTAAAGACAACCCTCATGAATACTGGTTTAAGGCCAGGTTGTATGGGTGGGGCTGGGTTCCTGTGACATGGCAAGGTTGGCTGGTAATACTTGTATATCTTGGGATTATCATTACTCCAGGTATTCTCGTTGCAGACGATATTAAAAGTGGAGAACAGTTTTTAACGTTATTTTTACCACTCATTATTATCTTCACTGTAATATTGATATGGATTTGCTATAAAAAGGGGGAGAAACCGCATTGGAGTTGGGGCAATCCACGAAAACTAGAAAAGGAATAACAATGAACACGCTTATCAAAAAACCTAGTGCATGGATTCCATTAGGCATGTCTGCCTCTGCCTTATTGTTGGTACTTGGTTATGTAGGGTTATTTGGGGTTCAAAAATCTACTGGTGATGAAAGTGCCGTTGCTCGATTATTTCAATTTTTATTAGCTGGACAAGTGCCAATTGTCGGATATTTTGGTGTCAAATGGTTTCCGAAACATCAAAAACAAGCGTTACAAATAATAGCAGCTCAAATTTTGGCAGCACTGATACTATTTTTGACTATATTTTTCCTAGAAATGTAAATTTGGGCTATTATAGTCACTGCTGGCAGTACCTTGTTCATGTCTGTTTTGGATCGTCATATTCGTTCTTTGTTTAATATTTGATTCTTTTCTCCTTATTGGGTACTAGGATCCCCTGGGCATCGAGTGCTTTTTTACTACAACAGCTTATGAGTCATGCGTTTTAATGGTAAAGACTCCGTTTATTTGTTTTGGGGTGCATCATGCAGACGTTGCTTCATGCAAACTGCTTGGCTTTCCAAGGGGTTACCTTTCGGCGATGCACGGCTATCATTTATGCACTCTTACACCCTCATCCCTGCTAGAGCAATAGCGGTTTCCTCCTAGTTTAATCTCTAGTTACACTAGGCATCCCTTCGGGCATTTCCTCCCATTTGAAGGGCATCTACGGATGCGTCTTACGGCCCACCCCGTCATTACCACCACGATCAAGACGATAGTCGCATGCTATTTTGGCTGGGTACTCAAAATAGGATCGTATTCTTAATCGTCGCAATTCTCAGAATTCTCGATGGAAACTAAATATTGGAGGAATTGATGCCCAAAGCCCGAAGAAGATCTCTTTTGCAACGTTTGCTTGGGTTTACCCGTCCTGTTTCGATGAGCGAAATATAGACTTGGGTGTAACCAGAAAGCGTTGCTAGCTTTGTTTGGCTAACAAACTTACCCTTACTTGTTCTTAAATTATAAATCAAATTGGCAAAATTTCCCATTCTTCACCTCCACTGTCGCATACTGCGATTTTGAACCTAATAGATCATGTAATATGGCTAGTTTGATGCGCATTTGTTCCAGTAGATCATTGGGGAATAGTTGGTACAATTTAATTGACGGGAAGCGGAGCAAAAAAAAGACTGAGAGGTTTCTCCTCGAATCTCGAATATGCTCTTTGGGTACTCTCGAGGGAGCATAAACTTAAAAAAAATATATGGACAAATCACTTAAGGATGACAGGGATTACTTAAGAAGTGTTTGCGAAGGTTTGGAAAGCCTACGTGTTAGAAATAAAACAGAAATAAGAGAGTCCCAAATAAAGGCGTATAACGGGGTTAATAAAATAACTTCAGATTTAAATAAATACTTTTTTACTCTCTCAACATTGTTAATACCAATAATCTTCTCTCTCGTATCAGTAAATGTAATCAGGCAAAGACTTAATAAAGCTGACAGCATGCTTATAACCATATCTTTACTCTTCTTAATAGTGTCGATTATTTTTGGATTTGTACACCATCGAGTGGAGTATATTTTCTACGTTAAAATGTTAAAAAATAAAACTAAACAACTTAAGATGTGGTCAGCTATTTCTTTTTGGCCAGCCGATCCATCTCCTGAGAAAATAAGAAATTATTTTAATGAGTATGAATCAATTAGAAAGAAAACTACTGAAATTGAGGAGGAAATGGAAGTTTCATCCTCACTAATTCCTTTTGTTTTGCAAGGGTTTTGTTTGCTTGTAGGAATTATGTCAATAATGTCAATTGTATTTCGCATATTACCTTGGATATAAATTGGGGCCAGAATAATGATCATGCCTTAATTGAGTAGTTTTCCATTTATTTTATAAACCGGAAAGAGTCAAAATTAGCCCGTCGTTTCGCTTCGAATCTCGAAGATGCCCTTTGTGTACTCTCGGGGGAGCTATCTAGCGATCAATTTAACCAAATTAACACCAATGCATACAAATGAAAAAGAAGTTTTCGGATAAAGATAATTGGCAAAAATTACAAGAATACAAGACGCGCTACTTAAAACAGCAGAAATTTCCTCCATTACCCGTTCCTTATGAAAGTCGAATACAACCAATTATGCACACGGGCTATCTGATGTTCATTAGAAGTAAATTTATTTATCTTGCTTTTATTGAATCCTTAGAAACGAAAAATTTGTATGCTGCATATTCCTTACTCAAATCTTACTGGGAGGATTTAGCTACTTTTGGCTATTATCATATAAAAATATCTAGATTACTAGAATCAAAAAATGAACAAAAAGCCTTCGAATTATCGAGAAAAATGGCTTTAGGTGGTAGAGGATTTATTACTGAAGAAATGGTTTTAAAAAAGGGACACGAAATGAAAGATTTTCGAATAGAAAGAGTTTCTGAAATGATAAGAACTGTAGATGCGGATTTAAAAAGAAATCTTAAAACAGAAGATTCTATCCTCGGTGATATGTATCATCAGCAAGTTGCTGAAGGGGGTCACACAACGTTTATTGGTTTATGGATAGCTAGTAGGCAGAAGGCTGATGGATCGGGTATTGCTGACATTTGTAGATCATGGAACAGACAAGAAAATTCGAACATGCTTAATCTTGGTGCAATGGCGGCAATTTTATACTTTCATTATTGGGGTAAGTTCAATGAGATAAAAACTCCACGTACTTGATCCATTTCATCCCTCAATTGTTGAATAAATCTAAAATCCTCAAATGCTTTGAAAATAGCTACGAATTGACTGTTACTTGTTCAGTCTCCAAATACTGTAGCTAAGTTAGTATCTCAATTCAGAATTTTATTACATTCTTATTTAATGAAATCTATATTGTCTTTTTATAAATGGCATAATATTATTGAAATAGTTAAGAAAGGTGGTGAATAAATTATTAGAATAAAGTTGAGAATTTAATACATTTTGATAAAAGATTTACGTGAATAACTTCATTATTCAAGGCGTCGGCTACCTCGCACTCGCCTTTATCATATTGTCCTTTCAGAAAAATACACGAACAAAAATCCTGGGTATTATGCTCATTGGTCTTTTTTTGTTTGTTATTCACTATAGCTTGCTTGGAGCTTGGGTTGGCGCGATGATGAATCTGATAGAAGCCGGTGTTGTCTTTGTCGCATACAAAAGTGAATCCGATGCTTGGGCAAAGAATAAATACTGGCCATTCATATTTATTTCCACTTTCATTTTGGCGGGATTTTTAACCGGAAAAATCTTCATTGACAACTTGCCCATTATTGCCCAAATCGCTGGTACAATCGCTGTTTATCAAAAACGACCTCGAATTATTAGATTTATTATGCTCATCCCGAGACCGCTTTGGTTTTTATACAATTTTACAGTAGGATCAACTGCAGGGATGATTGCTGAAATTTTTATCTTAACTTCGGTGCTAATTGGTATCGTCAGGTTTGATATACTAGGACAGAAAGAAAGTCGAGTTAATAAATAAAGTTCGAAATTAAATCCACTTACTAATTAATTTTGCTATAATAAATATATGACAAAGAATCCGATCGTCAACGCGATCACTGCTAGCTCCTATATTATGCTCGTTGTCAGCATTATGAATTATATTATGGAGACCCAAGGTAGTAAGCCCGACCCCGCTTATGCTCCGATGATATTCATCTCAATGCTGACACTTTCAGTGGCGATTATGGGATATCTTTTCTTTTTTCAACCCTTGCAGTTTCTGATTGACGGCAAGAAAAAAGAGGCCATAAATCTTTTTGTTCAAACTGTGGCTGTCTTTGCGGCAGTATCGTTGATTGCGGCAATGCTTATTTTTTCAGGGGTAATCTAAAATCGCTTTATACCCCAGCTTTTCAATTGCTCTTATTATGTCCTCCAACTTGACTCGCCTCTCATCATATTCAACCTCGCAAGTCTGCTTCGCGTAGTTGGTTTTTACTGACTTCACACCCTCCAAATCTTCTAATTCAAAATCTATATTCATCGCGCATGAAACACAATCCATATCTTCAATATTAAATTTCTTTTTGACAATACTGGTCATATGACGTCTATTTTTCCGGTATACATTCCCATCGAACAAGTAAAGGGGATTTGTCCAATTTTATCGGGTATAAATGATATGGTTTGAGTTTCATTGGCTTGCAAATTCCTGACGATACCAAGCGATGGAATTCGAAAAGCCGAAGCACAACTATAAGCGTCTTTGCTGGTCAACTTGATGTTAACTGGTCGACCTTTTTTTACTTTGATATATTGTGGCCAGTAGCCACTTGAGGTCACCATAATTTCGACATTTTGGCTAACCGCAATTTGATTTGATGACTTTGATGCCAAAAAAGATTGAAAAGAATAAGGTGAGCCAATTGCTATCAACGCACCATTAATTGAAATTATTCCAAGATAAAGAACCGCGAGTGCAGCAATTTTTAAAAAATTTTCTCTGTAGGTATCGCCTAATATACTCGTTATCCAACCAACACCAAAAAAAAGAGGCATAGTTCCCAACACAAACACCGCCATAATTACCGCACCTGTAAGTGCATTAGTACTACTGATCGCCAATGCCTCCATAGCCAAAGTGGTGCCACAAGGAATAAAAATAGTCATTACTCCTAAAAGTGCTGGGGCAAATAAATCTTTTCTTTTGGAGACATTTCGCAGTCTTTTGGTTAAGAATTTTGGCGGCTGAATCACTACATATCTAAAAACTGGGTGGACATTTAGCAAGTCTAATGCGACGGCAATCATATAAATTCCAGCGACAAATTGCATGATTATTTGTATATTTTGATTGATACCGATAGCTCCGCCAAAAGCTCCCAAAATAAATCCTAATAAAGTATAGGCTATCAATTTTGAAATTAGAAAGGCTAGAGTTGGGAAAATTGCATCTTTATTGTTTTGTCCTTTTTCTACCTCTTCCTCTTCTTTGGCAGCGATTACCGAGGCTAATAATCCTCCCTGAACTGCAAGACAAGTTAATCCACCGACAGTGAGTCCGGTTAAAAATATTACCAACAGATTCATATTTGTATTTTAGCTCTTTTTAGTAAGAGTGAATTAGTAACCACCGATATAGAGCTTGATGCCATCGCAAACGAGGCAAAAATAGGACTAAGTAATATTCCAAAAAATGGAAACAAGAAACCCATTGCTACCGGTATAAGCACGATATTGTAGCCAAACGCCCAGAAAAGATTAAGTTTTATAGTTTTCATCGTTTTTTTGGAAAGAAGAATTGCCTCGGAAATAGCGCGTAAGTCTTTGTTGACCAGTGTAATATCAGCCGCTTCTATAGCGACATCGGTTCCTGTTCCCATGGCGATCCCGACGTTGGCTGCGGCTAGTGCCGGCGCATCGTTAATGCCATCACCTACCATAGCAACAACTCTTAGTGAATTAGATTTATTAATTTTTGACTGCTGAAGTTCTCGGACAATTTTTTCTTTATCTTCTGGCAACACCTCTGCATACACCTTTTCTATCCCTAAATTGCTGGCAATCGCCTCAGCCGTTCTTTCGTTGTCTCCGGTTATCATTACAACTTCTATAGTCATTTTTTTTAGCGCACTTATTCCCAATTTTGCGGATACTTTTACCTTATCCTGAATCCCAATTAGTGCAATATTTTTACCATCGATGCCAACATAAGCTAATGTTTTTCCTTCAGTTGAAAGTTTGTCGGCTAACTTATCAAGCTCTGCACAACGCATAACCTTTTCCAATTCCATAAACCGTTTCGTGCCAATGACTACTTTTTTACCATCAGCGGTGCCTGTAATTCCATGACCGCCTACCGCTTTAAAATTAGTCACCTTAAGTGATTTTATTTTATGCTTCTCTCCATATTCAACTATTGCCTCGGATAAGGAATGTTCCGAACCACGCTCAAGAGCAGTGGCCAAGTCTAAAATGTAGTCTTTGCTTAAATTAGTCAACTTTTCAACTTTATCCATATATTCAAATTCGGTGACAGTCGGATGTCCTTGAGTCAATGTGCCCGTCTTATCAAAAATAACCGTGGCAACCTTATGAGCGATTTCTAGACTCTCCGCGTCTTTAATCAATATGCCGGCTTCTGCTCCAATTCCCGTCCCTACCATTATCGCCGTCGGTGTTGCTAAACCCATAGCACAAGGACAGGCAATTATGAGCACTGAAACAGTACTCAACATTGCATAAATAAGGTTTGGTTGCGGACCGAATACATACCAGATGCCAAAGGTGGCAAATGCAAGCATAATCACAATCGGCACAAAATAAGAAGAAACTAAGTCCGCCATACGTTGAATCGGCGCTTTTGAGCCTTGAGCTTCCACGACAAGTTTTATTATTTGGGAAAGCATTGTCCCCGCGCCTACTTTTGTGGCTTTATAGGTAAAAGTTCCAGTTTTGTTGATAGTTGCTCCAATAACCAAATCTCCTTTAATTTTGTCTATGGGAATGCTTTCTCCGGTAATCATTGATTCATCAATGCTTGATTCACCAGAAGTGATAGTACCATCAACAGGAATTTTTTCTCCGGGTCGGACACGAATAATGTCGCCTATTCTCACATCGCCGATTAAGATATCTATTTCTTTATTATTCCTGACAACTCGAGCCGTTTTTGCCTGCAATCCGATTAATTTCTTAATCGCGCTACTCGTCCCCAATTTTGCTTTGGCTTCTAAATAACGCCCTAATAGAATAAGCGCAATAACCAGAACCGATACATCAAAATATGGCATTGCTCCAATGCCAAATCGCATAATTGCTTGAGGAAAAAGGGCGACAATTACTGAAAATAGATAAGCAACTGTTGTCCCCAAAGCAACAAGGGTGTCCATATTGGCGGTGCGGTGTTTGAGAGCAGGAATGGTCGCTCGATAAAATTCTGACCCTGCCCAAAATTGGATTGGTGTTGCCAGTAAAAGTTGAATCAATGGATTTTTTAAAAAGAAAGGGGCGGTAGCCACTAGTCCTGGTAGACTTCCCCAAATAATACTCGCTCCGACAATAAGACTGACAACTACTTTTGTTTGTAAGGCTTTTATTTCTTTTCTTTTTTCTACTTCGATTTGTTGATCGTTTTTTTCCTTTAAATCTAGCTCGTAACCAGTTTTTTTTATGGAAGCGGCGAGATCTTCTAGAGTACAAATTTCCTCATCATAAGAAATTGTCGCATTTCCAGTTGCTAAATTTACGTTAGCAAAAGAGACACCAGAAGTTTTACTAAGCGCTCGTTCCGTCACCCTAACACAAGAGGCGCAATGCATTCCTAAAATAGGAAAAGTTTTTTTAATGGTGTTCATGATGATCTACATTATCAGACTTAAAAACATCAGATTCTTTCTTCATTAAAAAAAACCAGAAAGTGGATAATATTCCCAAAACACTAAAAACAATAACGACAATTTTATCTATCGACATTAGTTAGATTTTTTAAATACATTCATAACTTCTGCGATGGCTTCATCTTTTTTGCCTTTACTTATTGCCTCTGAGACACAACCTTTTAAATGAGTTTCCAAAATTAGATTGTCGATTTCCTCAATAGCGCGCCTAACCGCTTGAGATTGATGAAGTATGTCGATGCAGTAAATATCATCCTCAACCATCTGGCTAACTTTTTTAAGATGGCCTTGTGCGATCTTCAATCGGTGAAGAATTCTTTCTTTGGTATTTTTTGGTCGATATGTCATATTGAATATCTCGCGTTTATCGAGAGATATCCCCCCTATGGGGATATTGTAACAGGTGAGTGCCGGTTTTATCAACAAGTTCGTAGGCAAAATAAAAACTTACTGAAATTTCTTTTTCGCTCTCTTTGAGCTACCAAGTGGTGTTATATACAAAGTTTTTTAATCCCACACAGAACTCATCGATGATTTTAAATTGACTTTAGAAGTAAGTGGGTCGCTGGGAAAGTTTATTGAAAGGTATTTGCAATAAAAAAATTCATTCATTTGATAAAATTCTAATATGTCAGCAACTAAAAAATCATTTGAAGGTTTTTCGGAAGATGAAAAAGCGGCAATGAAGGCTCGAGTTTTAGAGCTCAAAGCCGAAGAACGAATGAGCAAAAACAAAGCCGCCGGGGAGAAAGTATTGCTTGAAGCAATTGCCGCTCTTCCTGAGCCAGATCGCGGAATGGCCAAAAAAATTCATGAAATTGTTAAGACTGTCGCCCCCAATCTTTTTCCCAAAACTTGGTATAGTATGCCGGCTTATGCTAATAAAGAGGGCAAAGTGGTTTTATTTTTTCAAGCGGCCAGCAAATTTAAATATCGTTACTCTACCCTTGGTTTCCAAGAAGATGCGAAGCTTGATGAGGGCAATATGTGGCCCAATTCCTATGCCATAACAAAATTAACTTCTGATGAAACGGTAAAGATTGCCTCTCTTATAAAAAAGGCTATAAAATAAGGACTTGAGCTATCTTCAATACAAATATATATCCAGATTATTTTTTTGAGAAAAGATGATTTGCTATAATCATCTTTGATGAAAAAGTCCGTAGGTAAATTAACTATTTGTAGCCGCGGACATAAATTTTATAAAAGCAAAGTTCGTCCGGTTTGGCCCAAATGTTGGCCTGCCTCGGCTGGCAGAAGACCAGCGTCTAGGCAGATCGGGAAGACAAGGCTATAGAATATTATCGATGGAAACCTACAAAACAAAACCTTCAAGAAATATCGGTGTTGACATCGTAAGAATTTTAGCGATGTTGATGGTAGTTTGTTTGCATACGATTCTAAGTTTTACACTTAGGGAAGATTTTTTTGCAACTAAAGCCTGGTTCATCCTAGAGCCTATCGTGGCTTTCTCCAAAATCGGGGTGCTGCTTTTTTTCATGATAAGTGGCTATTTAGTTATCAACAAAAACCGTTCGATTGTCGATAATTGGAAAATTACTAAAAAAAGAATTCTAGTGCCATTATGTTTTTTTTCAATTTTAAACTTCGGCTATGAACTCTATAAATTCTCATTGATGGGAAAAAGTCAGTCTCTATTTTGGAAGGAACAACTTTCAAACATTAATAATTTCCCTAATTCACCTTTGTGGTTTTTGGTCGTCTTACTTTTTTTATATTTACTTAATCCAGTTTGGCAAACCTTGTTTACAAAAGAAAGAGATTCTAGTCTGGCCTTATATGTGACAAAAATGTCTCTTTCATTTTCATTACTCGTCACCATCATCAAATTTTTTAGTCACGATCACACCGTTTTTTTTAATAGTTTTACGTTATGGATTGGATATGTATTTTTTTACCTTTATGGTGGTTTGGTGAGAAATAATTGGGTTAGTTTTAATAAAGTAAGAATAAATTTAGCAATGATAACAATCGGATTGCTATCAATATTAGTTGGCGATTTTTACACCCTTTTTCGAAATGCACATTCGCTTGGGTTTATTTGGTCTGGATATTTTTTTGAATATCTAAGCATCCCCATAATTATGCTAGCTGTTGGAACATTTAATTTGTTTGTTTCAAATGATTTTAGTTGGACTAATAAAAAACTTAGTCACAATATCATAAATGTAATTGAGATGTTTGCCGGTTTATCTTATGGTGTATACCTAATTCATCCTTTTGTTGCTAGTATTTTTACCGATATATTAGGCTTCGACTTTGATAAATTGTCAATGAATGTTTATTTGTTTAATTTTATAAACTACTTTTTAGTGTTGGGTATTAGTGTATTAGTTAGTTTTTTGATTGTAAAAACTCCAGGATTGAGACTAACTATTGGGGGAGCTGATTTTCTCGAAAAAAACTCTAAGAGACAAGACGGGTAAGGCACTAGTCGATTTCTTCAAATAGCGTCATTAATTTATCTTTTTCATAATCATCAATAATCAGATCGGCCGCGGACAAATCTTGTCCTAATTTATTATCTTTTGCCACACAATAAAACCCGCCACGCTTTGCCGCCGCTACTCCGGTACTGGCATCTTCAAACACAATGCAGTCTTCAGGAGCGACTCCAATTCCTTTGGCAGCCTTCAAAAATAATTCCGGATCTGGCTTTCCATGAACAACATCTTCTGCAAAAAGCATGAAATCGAAAAAATGTATCAATTCTTTTCCAAGCAAGAGTGCTGTTTTTTTTGTGGCGCTAGTTGCCAATGCCAACTTAATTCCCTTTTCACCAATAGCAATTAGAAACGCTTCGACGCCGTCAAAAACAACCGCTGGCTCTGACTTAAGAATTTCAATGACGAATAAATCCTTTTCGTCAGAAAGTTTTTGCGCTACCAAATCGTTTCGATTCCGCCTTTCTAAAACCTTGTTTATGAAAACAACATTTTTATATCCAGCTTGCTCAATCAATTCCGGTTCAGTAAGATCGATCCCGTATGATTCAAAAAGCTTTTTCCAAGCATTGACGTGAAGCGCTGGCGTAAAAACCAAAGTGCCATCGAGATCGAATATTACCCCTTTTTTCATATTGATATTTTTAAAATTAATCTATGTAATAAATTATCATTCTTCTTTAATTAGATCCGGGAAAAGGTGCTTAATTTTTTCAAGCTTAGGGGCGGCATTAATATTGCAATACATATCGTTGGGATTTTTTTCAAAATATTTCTGGTGATAATCTTCAGCCGTATAAAACTTGATCAACTCTTTCACTTGAGTGACAATGGGTAAATCAAATTTCGTGCCAATTTTGATAATCATCGCTTCGGCTTCTTGTTTCTGATTCTCAGAGGTTGTGAGAATTATCGACCGATACTGACTCCCAGTATCTGGGCCTTGACTATCTTTGGTAGTCGGATCATGAGCCGCAAAAAATACTTCGAGAAGCTTTCTATAAGAAACAGTTTTGGGATCAAATTCAATCTTAATCACTTCAGCATGGCCGGTATTACCATCGCTGACATCGTAATAATTAGGATTATCAACCTTGCCACCAGCATAGCCAGAAGTAACTGATTTGACTCCCTTTAGCATCGCAAAAACTGCCTCAGTACACCAAAAACAGCCACCGCCAAATATTGCAATTTCCATTTAAAAAAATTATTCCACAAAGGTTTTGGTTATAAAAAATATCAGCATCAATCCCAAAGCAAATGTAAGGGCTTGAAGAAAAGAATTTCTTTTTTTGAAATCACGATGTAGCTCGGGGATCAAGTCCGCAGAAGCAATATAAATAAAAATCCCGGCAGTGAAACCTAAGGCGACTGGAATCATTTCATGAAATTGATTTAAGAAATAAAAACCAAAGATCCCACCAAAGACAGCAGTTGCCGCACTAGCCAGATTATAAAATAGCGCTTTTTTGTTGGAAAAACCCGAATGAATAAGTACCGAAAAATCAGCCAGCTCCTGCGGAATCTCATGGGCGGCGATCGCAATAGTCGTCGTCAATCCCAAAGCCGGATTAACTAAATATGTCGCCGCAATAGCAATGCCATCAATAAAATTATGCAGACCATCGCCGAACAAAACCAAAGCCGCAGAAGGATGAATCTTATGCGACTCATCATGGTGATGGTGATACCATAGCAAAAATCGCTCCATGAAAAAACCAATCGTCATCCCAATCAATACGGCCGACAAAACTTGATCATGCATATGAGTCTCTAATGCTTCGGGCAAAATATCGAGGAATGCGGCAGCCAAAAGCACACCGGCGGCAAAACTCACCAAATAGCTTCCAATTCGCTTGGTGTTTATTTTAAAAGCTATCAAACCAGCCCCAACAAGCGATAACAAGCTGATGAGTAAATTTAATAAAATTATCGTGAGTATTATTGACATATAGAAATGATATAACTTTTAGAGCTATTTATTAAAAGAATTATAAATGATGATAAACTTCAATGCCGGACTCATCAAAGACTTTTTCAAATTTGGGATTGTTCTTTAGATGAGAGTAATAATAACTGACAATCTCATTTTCCTCACCTTCAACTTCTGACTTTTGAATCAAGACATACTCAGCGCTTTCATATCGATCGACACGAGCAATCAGATCCTCCTCGGTCTCCCCTTGCACCCCATAAGCAAAATCAAACAAAAAATTATAAAAATGCTTCCGATTGGAAAAATGGGGACCTAAGCGGCCGGTGGCCGATACAGCAATATTTTTATCTTTCAAAATATCTTGCCAATGCCGAACCACCGCTAGCTTTTCTTGATTGACAGAATAGCGAGCGACCGGTAACGGGCCATCCCGATAAGCCATGGACATACTCGCGAAAATCAAAATAATAATTAGACTATATGATAATTTTTTCCATGGCAATTTTTTCTGAAGAAAAATTAATAAATTAGACAAGCCATATATAGAGGAAATGGTGACGAAAGCAGTAATCAGGGCGGTATATTGATATTGAAGACTGCGAAGGTTGGTATTTTTGGAAAGCAAATTGATTGCCCATTCGGGAGCAGAAATTGCCAAGTGAAGCGGCGACAGAAGAGACATAAAAGCCATCGGAGACAAAGTGAGGAAAAAATAGTCAAAGGTACTTTCTTGAGATAGACGTCTTAAATTCTCGAGCATTTCTGTGGTGTAATAATGACTGGCAAAATGCAGATCGGGTCGATTGATCGGAATTATATAAAACATTACTGTGATGAAAGTCACTGCCCCTAAAATAATCACCATCAATCCAAATTTCGACTCTTTTTTGCGAAAGCTGAGCTTATCCACCCCCGGGGTGGACACGCTCAAACTTTGCAGAAAAAAATAAATTCCCATCATTATTACTGTTAGAGCGACATTTTCTTTGGTCAGGAGGGCGAGCAGTATAAATATGAAGCTTGTCTTAAAATTTTTTATGATGGCTAAATAAAAAGCGGCGAGAAGCAGAGGCGTCGCAAAAACTACCATATGAACATCATTGATTGTCGTCCACTGCTCCGGAAAATAATTCAAATAAAGAAAAGCGAATAAAAGTCCAAATATTTTCGGTGTAATGTTCGCAATTTTTTTCTTTGTAAAGACAAGGGTTGAGAGTAAATATACTGGTATTGCTCCTAATGCCAAAGCCACGGTTTGGGCTACTACTAAAGTCTCTGCATCATCATGAAGATAATATAATGGAGACAATAAAACAAAAAAGGGATCAAAATGATAGGCAAACCGACTCACAATACCAACTCCTTTATGATCGGTCATCTGCAACAT
Source organism: Candidatus Microgenomates bacterium (assembly GCA_025449735.1). GTDB lineage: Bacteria > Patescibacteriota > Microgenomatia > UBA1406 > HO2-37-13b > JANWIV01. The sequence continues at coordinate 122,237 of JANWIV010000003.1, forward strand.
TCTTCCTTGACTGGTGTTGGACGCCACTTGGTTCGCAATCCCTAAATCATAATAATAAGAAGAAAGACTGCGGTGACGGGCTACTGCGATAGAAGAGAAAATTAATATATAGATGAGGACGGCGAAAAATAGTACAATTTCATATCTGAAGTTCCTAATTTTATGAAAAAAACCCATATATATATAATTGTCGCCTTAATTATTTTTATTATACTACGCCTCCCCAGTCTTTTTGAGCCTCATTGGTATGGTGATGAGGGCGTGTACGCCGCAGTCGCCTATGCACTTGAGCATGGCCGGACTCTCTACACTCAAATCTGGGATAACAAACCACCAGCGATTTATTGGCTCTACACAGTTGCCGACTCAGGAAACCGACTTCTCTTTGTACGCACTCTCAATCTCTTTGCTGGTGCCCTCTCCATAGTCCTGATTTATCAACTTGCCAAAATACTCAAACTAAAAAAAAGCGCCCTTATGATCACCATGGGAACTGCCATTTTTCTCCTTGGCACCCCAATTATTGAAGGAAATATTGGGAATGCCGAAAACTTTTTTCTACCTTTAGTCTTAGCAGGGTTCATTTTATCTTTAAGACAAACCCGTTTACCCGCCTTTATTGCCGGCATTCTCATGGGAATGGCTTTTTTATTTAAGTTTCATCCTCTATTTGACACGATTGCAATTGTCATTTTTTTGATATTAACCCCTTGGGATGATTTAAAAGAAAAGAGTATTCACTTGATGAGTTTTTTTATTGGACTAATTGCGCCGATTTTATTGGTGGCGACCATATTTTTAATATCTCATAATTTAACTGCAGCAATGCAAGCAATTTTTGCCGACAATTTAAGCTATGCCACCATATATAACAATACTCATATTAGCAGCACTTTGAAATTTAGTTTGTCCGCCCTCGCAGGCTTGACTCTAACCTATTTATACTTACGCAAAATGCTTAGTGCTCCAACCTTTTTTATTTCTTTGCTTCTAATTTTTGAGACTTTGGGTGCTTTCCTGTCCAGTCGCCCTTATCGACATTATCTTTTGCAAACAGTCCCAGCAATCAGTCTTTATGCGGGATTCCTTTATTCTTTCATAAACTCAAAAAAAGCCTCAATTGATAAAATCTTTATTTTATTATTAACGTTAAGTACTGCTCTCATTCTTTTATTTGTCTTCAATCAAGGTGAAGGGACAATTGTCAACACCAATCCAATTCCCTATTACAAAAAATTTATATCATTTGCTCAAGATAAAAACAGGACTTATTTTCTAAATGATGCTGATGAGAAAATCAGTGACATCTCACTTGCATTGCAGCGATTTAATACCGACTCGGTTTATTTTTATTCTAACAATGCTTGGCTTTATGACCAGTTAAATATTGCTCCTCCGGCTCGATTTGTCGTCGTCTACCACCAACAGCTAGTTGAGGAAGGAGAAGCAAAATTAGCACTCGACTTGCAAAATTCCAGCCCTCAAATTATTGCTGTCGACCGGCAAGAACTGATTTCGGTATCTGTGGAAAAATTGCTAAACAATAATTATGAGCTGATGTACGAAGATGAATTTTTTGATTATTTTCAAAAAAAATATTAAATCCTTGACAGCAAATTAATTGCTTGTTATTCTTATGCTTCATAAAGGAGGTGAAAAAATATGTTAGGAAATAATCCAATTTGTGCAATATTACCAACTCAGGATTTAGATCGCGCACGAAATTTTTATGTTGACAAACTGGGTCTTCAAGAATCTGGCGAATCAATGCCAGGAGGACTCCTCTTGGAAGCAGGAGCTGGAAGCAAGCTTTATATATATGAGCGCGGACCATCGCACGCTGAGCATACCCAAGCAGGATTTAATGTGGATAATATTGAATCTATTGTTGATGAAATGACGACGGCTGGCGTCAAATTTGAGCATTATGACAGCTCGCCAATAAAAACCAATGAAAAAGGCATCGCTGAGCTTGATGGGGTGAAATCAGCTTGGTTCAAGGATCCGGATGGCAATATTTTGGCGATTAATCAAATGGCCTGAAGTAGCAAAGTAGCGGAACTCACTTGATTTAAGTATCTCGCTATCGGTAAACTATTGCTATGGGGGAGTTTAAAATACCCAAACTATCAAATAACCGTCAAGCTATTGCTGGCCTCGTCATTGTTGGCACCCTTGTTTTGACGGTTATTCTTTCTTCACAACTTTTAGGATTGCAATCGACTAATAAAGCGCTCCATGCGCAAGAGCAAAATACCAAAAAATCTTTAGATCAAGTAAAAGAAGAGTTAGAAACACTTAAAAAAGAAGATCAACTGGTCATCAATAAGGCATTGAAGGCAGAAATAGATAATATCCAAAAAGTCTATAAAAAAGCCGTCGCTACTTATGAAAAACTGTTGGTTTTAAAAGAAAAGACTGATAAAACTGGCTCCTTGGATGACAAATTTGCTGAGGTTTTGTCGCTTCTTGCGGAGCGAAAATATTCATCGGCAGAGGGAATGCTCACGCTACTAAGCGAAGCTATCGACACTGAATCAGCCAAATATGCTGCCGCTTTTGCGATCCCCGCTCAGGTTGCTAGTTCTAACGCCCCGCCTGCTTCAGGTTATAGCAGGCAGAAAGTTGATACTTCAGTGGGATCTTATCTGGTGGACATTGTCGCCGCCGATCTCAATAGCACCCGAGTGATTGTCGACACGGCCTCCGATGGCACATGTGGAAACGATTGTCCAGTGGCATCTTTAGGCGACTATGCGGGGAGAAGTGGCGCTTTTGCGGCCATCAATGGCCCTTATTTTTGCCCCGCGAGCTACCCTAGTTGCGCTGGCAAAACCAACTCATTTGATACTCTGCTGATGAATAAAAACAAAATCTATTTTAATTCTGATAATAACGTCTACAGCAATGTACCGGTGGTAATTTTCTCAGGAAACTCGGCTCGTTTTATTGGTGCCAGCTCTGGTTGGGGCAGGGACACTGGCGTTGACTCAGTGATAGCGGCTCAGCCGATGCTGATGAGTGGGGGCGCGAGGGTCTTTGGTGGCGATGGTGAGGTAAAACGAGAAGGCAAGGGAAGTCGAAGCTTTATCGGTGCCTCGGGCAGTACGGTATATATTGGTGTTGTTCATAATGCTAGTGTCGCAGAAGTCGCCCATGTGCTGGAGACTTTAGGCGTGCAGAATGCCCTTAATCTCGATAGCGGGGGATCAACCGCGATGATGTGGCAGGGAAAGTATTTGGTAGGTCCGGGCCGAGCTACGCCTTTTGGAATTCTAGTCACAGGTAAATAATCCCCGTGGTAAAATATGCTTTATGAAAAAGGCGATTCTTTTAGTGGTGATTTTGCTTTCATTTGCTTTTCCATCATTTGCTCAGGAAAACGATTACTCTGCTCCAACGAAACAAGAGCAATTTGAAGCCGAAGTGATCAAAATTGACGTCCAAGAAAAACGTCGTTCGTTAGGTATAGAGCACACATTTCAAAAATTATCTATCGAAGTGATTACTGGTAAATACAAAGGAGAAAAGATGAAGGCCAGTGCTAACGAATTGCCCACTACAAACATGCACCTTTATCGCGTTGGTGATAAGGTTTTAGTCGCCAAAATTTCCGGAGTGGCTGGGGAACAAATTATGATTTTAGATTACCAACGTCGGGATGGCATTATGATGTTGACTCTCATTTTTATAATTTTGACACTGCTTATTGGTCGACTTCGCGGTTTAGCTTCTCTGATTGGTCTTGTTTACACATTCTTAATTATTTTCTATTTTCTACTTCCCAGAATTTTAGCTGGCGACAGTCCGGTTTTAACCGCCCTTGTATCAGGAGCGCTTATCGTTCCAGTAACATTCTATCTTTCTCATGGCATAAACCGAAAAACTCATATGGCAATAGTTAGCACAATTATTGCCCTAATTCTCACCGGTGTCGTCTCGATTTTTTTTGTCGATGCCGCCCACCTCACCGGCATGGCCGATGAAAATGTCGGTTTTCTACAACTCAGTGCCGATAAAATTTTAAATGCTAAAGGTCTTCTTTATGCCGGTATAATTATTGCTTTACTTGGTATTCTAGATGATATTACCGTAAGTCAAGCGGCAATTGTCGAAAAATTGCAAAAGAATTCTCCTTCTGCCAGCAGAGCCAAAATATTTTCCGAGGCGATGGATGTTGGACGCGATCATATTGCTAGTTTGGTCAACACATTAATTCTGGTCTATGCTGGAGCAGCACTACCTTTTTTACTACTATTTATAGTTACCGATCAATCAGTTGCGCAGGCGCTAAACTATGAAGTGGTCGCTGAAGAAATTGTTCGCACTTTAATTGCTTCAATAGGTCTTATTCTGGCGGTACCAATAACAACAATTCTCGCCTCTCTAAGTAAAAAATGATGAAAAACATAACCGCTGACTTAAAAGCGGCTAGTGATCCAAATAAAATACCACTTTATCAACGTTTTTTCAAAACGGGCAAGGGGCAATATGGTGAAGGAGATATTTTTATTGGTCTTACTGTTCCTCAACAGCGAACCATTGCCAAAAGATATTCTGCTTTGACTCTGCGTGACATTCAACAACTGCTTAAAAATCCGATTCATGAATTTAGATTAACGGCACTACTGATTCTTGTCAGTCAATTTCAAAGGACAGACATCGCAGGGCGCCAAAAAATCGTTGATTTTTATTTAAAAAATACAGAATATATTAACAACTGGGATTTGGTTGACCTATCGGCAGACAAAATCTTAGGTGAGTATTTATTTAACCGATCTGAAATTAAAAAAACCCGGTATTTAGACTCAATTCAATACCGGGTTTTGACGCTGTTGAGTGAATCAGATAATTTATGGGTACGAAGAATCGCCATTATCTCAACCTTTGCCTTTATCAAAAAAGGTCAGTTTGAACCAACTTTAAGAATTGTTACTCTGTTGATTGAAGACAAACAAGACCTGATTCATAAAGCCATCGGTTGGATGTTGCGAGAGATTGGCAAGCAGGATGAAAAAACTTTAACAGACTTTTTAGATAAAAATTATACACGCCTCCCTCGTACCAGCCTACGTTATGCGATTGAAAGGTTGACATCAACAAAAAGAAATCACTATTTAGCTAAATAAGGTCCGTCCTTATTAAGGACGGACCTTATTATTCCTCTTGCAAATTATCGTTTTTGAGATATACTAGTTTGTATGAATCCTAAAATACTTCTTGGATTAGGAATCGCTGCTGCAATTCTGATTGGTTTACTACTCTTCATGACTCAAAAAAAAGGTAGCCTGCCAATCCCCAGTCGTAGCAATATCACTGAAAATACCATTTTCTCCGCAAAAGAAGCCCTCACCAAAGGAACTTCAGTCAAATGTGAATACACTGATCCTCAAGGAAGGAAGGGAATTATCTATGCCAATGCCGGTCGAGTTCGAGTCGAAGGATATGGCCAGGGAGAAGAGGCTTCCTACAGCATTTTTAATGGACTAAAATCTTATACCTGGTCTCCAACTACCAAAAAAGGCTATGTCTTCACCATTCCCGAAATCACCCCAGGAGTCACGGTCACTCCAGCTGACACAAGAGCTGATTTGAATGTAGCAGTTGACGCATTGGAAGGTTATGAGCAAAAATGTACTAATGAAAATGTCTTGGGAGAAATGTTTGAGCCACCGGCCGATGTCACCTTTGAGGATCTAAGCGCGATGATGGAACAAACGCAAGATCTTCAAAAGCAACTTCAAAATCAGGGGATAACCATTCCAAAATATTGATATATTTACGCTCGAAATGATACCGATTGAAATAAATATTCTCGCTGTCTTTATTGCCGCTTTTGCTAGTATGGCAATTGGTTTTGTATGGTATGGCGTGCTATTTGGTAAAAAATGGGTCGCGTTATCCGGAATAAAAATGAACTCTAATGAAGATCCTAAGGCCGCTTATCTAGCCAGTTTTATCGCCACATTAGTCATGGGATATGTACTCTCACATTTAATTCGATATTTAGCAATTGAGACGATTGCTCATATACTGCAGTTTTCTTTTTGGATTTGGCTTGGTTTTATCGCCGCCACGCAATTATCTGATGTATTATTTACCAAAAAACCGTATTCTCTTTATTTCATCAATATCGGCTATCAACTAGTCTCAATAACGGTAATGACCCTTATAATCTCCTTAATTTAAGATGATCATATAAGTCCTTGACAGCTTATAAATCGACCATTACAATGATCTGTACTCGTTATTTATTTATTATCAAATTATGAATATGGCTGACTTAAAAAAAACTCCTATTAACCCGATGCTCGTAATCTTAGTTATCGCCGCTTTTGCGATTGGTTTTCTTTTTTCCAAAGTGCAAAATCTTGAAAAGCAAATAAGCGGGGGAAATAATTCTGGGTCAAATGCTGCGGCCGACCCAGGCACTCAAGGCGAAGCGCCACAAGCTGGTGAGGTTGACAAAGTGACTAGTAGCGACCATATTCGCGGTAATTTATCAAAAGCCAAGCTAGCACTTATTGAATATTCAGACTTTGAGTGTCCATTTTGTGGCCAGTTTCATCCCACCACCAAAAAAGTACTTGATGCCTATGGCGACGATGTCGTAATCGTCTATCGTCATTTTCCACTCTCTCAAATTCATCCCAAAGCTCAAAAATTGGCGGAGGCTTCTGAATGCGTGACTGATCTAGGAGGAAAAGACACTTTTTGGCAATTTGCTGATAAGGTCTTTGCTGATCAATCAATCACCCTTGAGGGCCTGCCTGCATTAGCCTCTTCGCTTGGAGTCAATCAAGCCAAATTCAAGACCTGTCTTGATGGTGGCAAAATGGCTGGTGAAGTCGACAAAGATTATCAAAGCGGCACCAAAGCCGGAGTCACTGGTACTCCAGGCAACATCCTAGTTAATCTGAAGACCGGTGAAAAAAAGCTCATCCCAGGAGCCGTACCATTTGAAACTATCAAAGCTGATATAGACGCAATGTTATAATCTCTATATTTAGTCATAAAGTCTATTTTTCTACTACGGCTTTTTAATATTCCAAATTGGTCGAAAACTTTATATCTAGCTTAATTTAAACCTATACTATCAAACAATAATGAAACATACTAGAAAACAGTCAATATTATCGGTTTATTATTTATATCAACATATATCAACTACTACTTGAATTAACAAACTAAACATAGTATAATACTGAGCTCATAACCAAACTATGAGCTATATTTCCAATAATAACTTTTACACCGTCAAAGAAGTTTCATCAATTTTGCGCCTTAGCGTATTGACTATTTACAAATATATCCGCGAAAGAAAGCTTTCTGTGGTCAAATTTGGCGGTCATTATCGAATCAGCCCTAACTCATTGAATGAGTTTATTGACACTCACCTTGTTATTAAAATTGATCCCCCAGATTATGAGGAGGAGCAATATGAATAACAAAATTAGTATCATTGTCCCTATTTTTAATGAAGCCGGTAGTATTGTCGAGCTTTTATCACGGATTAAAAAAGCGCTCTCCAAAGAGGATTATCAATATGAGGTTATCCTTATTGATGACAACTCTACCGATAATACTGATGCCATTATCACCAATTTTAAAAACTCAAAAAACGTTCAATTCTTCAAAAAAAGGGGGCAACAAGGTAAGTCTTTTTCTCTAATTGAAGGATTTGAAAAAGCTAAGGGAGAGATTATTGTCATGATAGATGGCGATCTGCAATATCCACCAGAATCAATTCCTGAAATGATTAAGTCACTTGAAACGGCTGATATTATCATTGCCAAAAGAAAACAATATGAAGATCTTTTAATTAGAAAAGTTCTAAGTAATTCTTTTAGGTTGTTTTTTGGCAAAGCACTCTTTGGACTAGGGCATGATATTCAATCTGGACTAAAAGTGATGACTCGTGAAGTCATTGAAACGGTCAAATTTATTCCGAAGTCAGCCTGGACTTTTGACCTAGAATTTCTTCATCGTGCTAAAAGTGGTGGGTTTACTATCACCGAAGTCGATACCGTTTTTGCCCGCCGTAAGAATGATTTATCAAAAGTAGCCTTTATTCAAACCACTTTAGAAATCGGCTTGCAAGCCTTGCGCTTGAGGACCAAAAAAATTGCGCCACTCTCAATTCAGCCCCAAAAAGCTGATTCAATGATCGGTGCTGGAGTGGGTTATAAAAAAAATAAGTACATCACTCATACAACCATTGCCCATCAAAATACCGCCATCATCACCTTTAGCACCACACAAAAATTGACAATTTTATTTTTGTTAGTTACGGTCATAGCCGGTCTCATAACCTCTCCCCTTTTGACCGCCCAGATAGTTGTGGCTTTATTGAGTGCAATTTATTTTGTTGATGTTTTGTTCAATTTATATCTAATTATAAAAAGCTTAGCTTTTCCTCAAGAAATAGTCGCCACTGATCAAGAAATCACCGATATTGAGGAACGACGACTACCTATCTATTCCATCCTTTGCCCACTTTACAGAGAAGCTCATATATTGCCGCAATTTCTTGATGCCATTGATAAAATTTCCTGGCCCAAAAATAAACTTGATGTCCTACTCCTTCTTGAAGTGGATGATCAAACTACCATCGACAAAGTCAAATTGATGGATCTGCCTTCGTATGTCAGGGTTCTGGTCGTCCCTCATTCACTACCAAAGACCAAACCAAAAGCTTGCAACTACGGTCTGGCTCATGCTAGGGGAGAATATTTGGTCATCTATGATGCCGAAGATGTCCCTGATCCGCTTCAACTTAAGAAAGCCTACTTGGGTTTTCAAAAAGTCAGCCCCAATACTGTTTGTCTTCAAGCAAAATTAAATTATTACAATCCGCATCAAAATCTTTTGACTCGTTTTTTTACTGCTGAATATTCGCTTTGGTTTGATGTCACCTTGACAGGTTTGCAGTCTATCAATACTATTATCCCCCTTGGTGGCACCTCTAATCATTTTAAAACCAAAAGTCTAAAAGAGATTGAAGGTTGGGATCCATTTAATGTCACCGAAGATGCTGATCTTGGTATCCGACTTTTTAAATATGGCTACAAAACAGCCATTATTGATTCTGTGACTCTTGAGGAAGCCAATAGTCGAGTCGGTAACTGGCTAAGACAACGCTCTCGATGGATAAAAGGCTACATGCAAACCTACCTGGTCCATGTCAGACAGGCTCTTGATAAGAGAAAAATCAACGGTCGACACAGTCTTTTATTCCAACTGACTATCGGAGGAAAAATTGCTTTCTTATTTATTAATCCATTTTTATGGGTAGCCACTATCGCTTATTTTACTCTTTATGCCTATGTGGGAGCTTCGATTGAAGCGCTTTATCCTTCGGTAATTTTTTATATGGCACTTTCTTCTTTGGTCTTTGGCAATTTCTTATTCCTCTACTACTATATGATTGGAGTCGCCAAAAAAGGTCAATGGTCTTTGATGAAATATATATTTCTTATTCCCATTTATTGGCTGATGATTAGTGTCGCCGCCGCCATTGCTCTTTTTCAACTTATATTTAAACCTCACTACTGGGAAAAAACCGTTCATGGTTTCCACTTTAACAAAAACGAAGATCATACGCTTCTTGCTGAAGAGATTATTGCCACCGATACAAAACGGACATTTCTACCAGCCAATATTTTAGGACTGATCAAATCACTACGACTTAAGAAAAATTATTTCCTAGGATTGGTCTTAATTGGATCAATGGGAGTGGGTAGTATTTTAAACTTTTTATTCAATGCTTATCTTGGAAGAGTACTCAAATTTGAAGAGTTTGCTTTGATTAGTTTGATTGGTAGTTTCCTGGCAATCAGTAGCATGTTTTCTGGTGCTTTCAGTACCACCATCAATTACAAATCGGGTTTTCTTATTGGTAAATATGGCGAAAATAGCGCCTATAATTTTTGGAAAAAAATCCGAGTCAGAGGACTATTGATGGGTGTCACTGCAATGATACTCTGGCTTCTATTGAGTCCAATTCTAGAAAACTTTTTCAAGGCATCAGACATTATCCCATTAATATTATTCTCGCCAATTTTACTTATTGTCCTGACTACCGCGGCTGACAATGGCTATCTGGCAGGAAAGTTTCGCTTTGGATCAATCGCCATAATTAACATTGTCGAGCCTCTTGTCAAACTCACTGCTGCAATCGTTTTAGTTAAGCTCGGACTCAGTCAACTGACCTACACTGCCATTCCACTTTCTATAATTGCCATCTTTTTACTCGGTTGGTATTTGGCTTTTGCCAAAAAACCAAATGGTGAAGAAGGCAAAAAGACACCCATCATAAACGATCGCTTCCCCCAAAAATTCTATCTCGTCTCTTTTTTGACTGGTTTTTCCATCATATTTTTTACTAATGTCGACGTCATTCTCGCCAATCATTATCTATCCTCATTTGAAGCAGGTCAATATGCTCTCGTTTCTCTTATTGGAAAAATGATCTATTTTTTCGGCTCTTTTGCCTCTACCTTTATCACTCCCCTGGTCAGTCGAAATGAGGGTCAAAACAAAAACTCAGATTCTATTTTGTATTACACTCTCTTATCTACTGCCCTTTTAGTCTTGATTGGTTTTATTGTCCTGGGAGTGTTTGGTCATATTACCGCTCCTATTTTGTTTGGCAGTAAAGCAAATTCGATAACGCGTTATCTGCTACTGGTCTGCTCAGCTCTGGCTTTGTTTACCATTTCAAAGGTTTTCACCAGTTTCTATCTGATCAAAAAACACTTCACTTTCTCTTTAACATCACTTTTGATAAGTATCGTCGCCACAATAGCTATTGCCTTTTTTCATCACTCATTGTCAGAATTTATTTTGGTCATGTCGATTGTATGGGCTTCCCATTTGGCAGTAAATGTCACCTTACACCTCACAATAAATCAGATTAAAAAGTTTGAATCGGCAGTTCTAAAATGGCTCGACCACTCAACATTTAACAAGATTAATTTTGGCCACATTTCTCCCAAAACAATAATCTTAAATCAGCTCCAAAATTGGACAAGTACGTTTGTTAGCAAAGTCAACCAACAACAATCTACATTCGATGATACTAGTTCCGATAAACTATCAATTCTTATCTTCAATTGGCGCGATACTAAACACGTTTGGGCAGGAGGAGCTGAGGTTTATGTGCATGAATTGGCCAAGCGCTGGGTCACTCAAGGCAATCGGGTAACTCTTTTTTGTGGCAATGGGACCAAACAACCTCAGCATGAAACTATTGACGGTGTTGAAATTTTTAGACGAGGTAATTTTTATAGTGTATACATTTGGGGTTTCTTCTACTACATCTTTATGTTTAGGGGTAAGCATGACATCATCATCGACTCAGAAAATGGCATACCTTTTTTCACTCCTTTGTATGCCAAAGAAAAGATTTTTTTGCTGATTCATCATGTCCATCAAGAAGTATTTAGAAAAAGTCTCCGCTGGCCACTGGCACAATTGGCGCTCTTTTTGGAAGCCAAAATGATGCCAGTTGTATATCACAATATTCAGGTAATAACCGTTTCTCCTTCATCCAAAGCAGAAATCATGCGCCATAAATTGACAGCAATTGAACCGATTATAATTTATAACGGCGTTGATTTGACCTCGTTTAAACCAGCCAAAAAAAGTGCCCAACCGATGATCTTATATCTTGGCAGGTTGCAATATTACAAAAGCTTGAATATCTTTATCAAAGCGGCCAAAATAGTCTTAGAAAAAATGCCCAATGCCAAGTTTATCATTGCCGGCGAAGGTGAAGAAAGGAAAAAATTACAACGATATGCGGTCAAGCTTGGCATCGCCGACAAAATTAAATTTTTGGGCAAAGTCAGTGAAGAAAAAAAGATTCGCTTGTTTCAAAAAGCTTGGGCTTTTGTCAATACTTCATATATGGAGGGATGGGGACTGACTACTATTGAGGCTAATGCTTGTGGCACACCAGCAGTGGCCTCCAACGTCCCAGGTCTTCGTGACTCTCTTAAAAATCCTCATACCGGATTTTTGGTTGACTATGGCGATTATGAGACCTTTGCCGAAAACATAATTAAATTGATAAAAGATGAAAAGTTAAGAAAAGAAATGTCTGAAGAGTCAATTCGCTGGGCCAGCAATTTTTCATGGGAAAAAAGCGCCGACAAACTCTATGAAACAATAAGCCACAACAAGTCGGCTAGCAACTCCCCTGCCCAAGAGAAAAAAATAAAGCAATTATTGAATAAATTAAGTTCATATTCATAACATGAAAACTAAAAAGAAACTATCAATAACATTTCTGGACTTTGACGACATAAAAAATCCATTGCTTGGTGCTGGTCAGGCGAGAGCAACAGTAGAAGTAGGAAAAAGATTGGTAAATAAAGGACACTCGGTAAATGTCATTTCTTCAAGATATCCAGGTTATAAGGATAGAATTGAAAATGGTATCGAATACAAACACATTGGTCTAGGATCAAGAAACATTAAACTTAACAATATTATTTACATCCTGACGCTACCTTTGGCTGTCAGAAAATTAAAAAATACCGATATTATCATCGAGTGTTTCACGGCACCTATTTCAACATTGTTTAGCCCTATATTTACAAAAATTCCCGTCATTGCCTTAACCACTTCTTTTGAAGCAGAAATGTTTGGCGAAGTTTATCATCTACCATTTCTTAAATTAATTGAAAAATTTGGTCTTAGATTTTACAAATATTTCATGCCTTACACTGATCACTATGTGCGAAAAATCAAATCAAACAATCCAAAAGCAATTGTAAAAATTATCCCTGAAGGAGTTGGGAAAGAATTTTTTGCTATCAAACGAAGAAGTCTCAAATATATTTTATTTCTTGGCAGGCTAGATATCGGTCAAAAAGGAATAGATTTGCTACTTGAAGCCTACGCTAGAATTCAAAGTAAAGTTAATTATCCACTTATAATAGCTGGCAATGGTCCTGATGAGACAAGAATTAAAGAAATGATCCATGCATTAAAACTCAGCGAGAGAGTTAAAATGATTGGTGCCACTTTTGGAAAGAAAAAAAATCGTGTTCTGTCTGAGGCCTTTTTTGTTGCCTTTCCATCTCGTCATGAAGGATTTCCTCTTTTTTCACTTGAAGCTTTAGCGGCAGGACTACCTTTGGTTGCCTTTGATATTCCCGGCTTATCGTGGGCTAAACAAGACACAGTATTAAAAGCAAAACCTTTCGACATCAATCAATACTCATCGCTGCTTCTTGTTGCCAATAAAAACAATGAGATAAAGAAAATGTCACAGAATGCACGTAAATTTGCCAAACAGTTTACATGGGAAAATGTCGTTAATCAATTTGAGTCATTCTTTTACGAAGTACTCGACAGAGAGGAAAAAAAACATGAAAATTAGCAACTTTAAACCATATATAACTGGAAAAGAAATCGAATATATCAAAGATATTATCGATAAAGGCAGTGATATGTCTGGAGATGGTCCGTATACAAAAAAAGTCCACTCCTTTCTTGAAAAGAAATATAAAACCAACAAAGCACTACTAACGACCTCTGGCACCACAGCATTGGAATTTGCTGTCAGACTGCTGAATCTTAAACCTGGCAGTGAAATAATAGTACCTTCTTTTACCTTTTCATCTACCGCCAACGCAGTTCTAGTTAGTTTTGGTTTAAAGGTAATCTTTGCAGATATCGATAAAAATACGTTGAATATAGACCCTGTTGAAATCGAAAATAAAATAACTGACAAAACTCGAGCCATTATTGTAGTTCATTATGCAGGAGTCGCTTGTGATATGGATAAGATTATGGCAATCGCAAAAAAGAATGAACTAAAGGTTATTGAAGATGCCGCCCAAGCAATCGAAGCAAAATATAAAGATAAATATCTTGGAACAATTGGTGACTTTGGCTGCATCAGTTTCCATGACACCAAAAATATCACCTCAGGTGAAGGTGGCGCTTTATTTATCAATACCGATGATGAAGTCATTATCGAAAGAGCAGAAATCATTAGAGAAAAAGGCACCAACAGAACAAAATTTTTCCGTGGTGAGGTTGATAAATATACCTGGGTCGACATTGGCTCAAGCTACTTACCTAGTGACATTCTGGCTGCTTTTTTGCTCGCTCAGCTTGAACAAGTAGAAAAGATTACCGCATTAAGACTGAAAGTTTATGATAGGTACAAAGAGAGATTGCTGCACCTGGAAAAGGCTGGTCGAATAAAACTCCCAACAATTCCGGAATATGCCTCACATAATGCTCATATTTTCTACGTTCTATTCAAAACCGAAACTGAAAGAGATTATGTACTAAATTATCTCAGGGAAAAAGGCATATCGGCACCATTTCACTATGTTCCTCTTCATTCTTCTCCTATTGGTAAAAGACTTGGGTATAAATCTGAAGATATGCCTGTGTCAGAAAATTTTAGCCGAAGTCTAATTAGATTACCAATGTTTGCAGAAATGAGCAAAGTGGAGATTCGCTATGTGGTGACAAATTTAGAAGAAGCATTAAATACTTATGAATAACAAAGTTTTCACTGTTACCGTTGGAATTCCTGCATTTAACGAAGAGAATAATATCACTAGCTTGCTTGCACAAGTCTTAAATCAAGAAGAAATAAATTGGAAATTAAAAGAAATAATAGTATCCTCCGATGGCAGTACCGATAATACCATTAATAATGTAAAAAAAGTTAAAAATGAAAAGATCGTTATCTTCGACAACAAAATTAGAAAGGGAAAATCTCACAGGATTAATCAGATTTTTAAGTTGGCAATAGGGGAAATTATTGTTCTTCTAGATGCGGATGTAAAATTAAAAAACAAGGAATCTATATCTTCATTGCTGAATGAATTCATCAATGAACGCAGCTTGACTTTAGTCGGTGGAAATCCGCGACCATTCAAACCCAAGACTTTTTTTGAGAGTGCTGTATATTCAACGTTTTACGTTCTTGACCAGTCTCGAAAATTTGTACGAAGTGGTAGTAATATTTATTGTTGTTCTTCGCAATGTCTCGCTATTAGGAGAGAGTTTGCTAAAACAATTTCGCTTCCTGAAAAAGTCATCGCCGATGACGATTTTATTTATTTCTCCTGCATAGCCAGGAATTTAACTTTTCGCTATTGTGATAAAGCAGTTGTTTATTATCAATTGCCAAAAAATGTTAAAGACTATTTTAAGCAAGTTTTTCGATCTGATCCGGACGCTGCATCAAGAAATGTAAAACAATACTTTGGACAAATAGTACATGACGAATATAATCGACCACTTAAACTGTATGCTCAAGCTGTGATAAAAGCATTTTTTAAAAACCCCCCAGGTGTAAGTCTCATGATTATCATTAGACTTACTTCTAAACTACTAGGACCATTTATATCAAAAAATTACAAGCTCGATTGGTATACAGCGCGGTCAACAAAATAAAATGAAAAAACCAACAGTAACAATTGGGATTCCTGCACACAATGCTGAGCTGACTATAGAACAAGTCTTAAAGGCAATTATTTCGCAGGATATGACGTCATACTATCTTAAAAAAATTTATGTGGCATGTGATGGCTGTGTAGACAAAACTGAAGAAATAGTTGAAACCTTTTCAAAAGAACACTCAGTGGTTCAACTCATAGCTGACAACCGGAGGGTTGGAAAATCGGGACGAATAAATGAATTTTATGATCTATCAAACACTGATTTCTTTGTGGGAATTGACGATGATTCAGTTTTAGCCGATCCAAAAACCTTAGAAGTAATTCTAAAAGCGTTTAATGATAAAAATGTGGCGTTAGCAGCTCCATTAAATATTCCCTTTAAGCCAAAAACACTTGTCGGTCGAGGCGTCGCCGCTTATGATTTTTTCTGGGCAAGAGCGACAGAAAATATTGACTTTGGAAATAATGTGCATAACCACATCTCTCGTGTTTCTGCGATACATCGAAAACTATACAAGAAAATAAAACTTCCCTCAAATTGTCAAGCTGATGATCACTATTTATTTTTTATTTGTCTAAAAAAAGGTTATAAATTCAAATTTGTAAGAGAGACAAAAATTTACTTTCGAGTTGCAGAACAATTTATGGATCACATTAAGCAGCAAACCAGATGGATGGATTCGACCATTCCTTTACCATCGCAACTCGGTAAATGGATAGAGCCATTTTACATCGTGCCTCGCTCTGCTAAAATTCGAGCACTTGTCTATGTATATTATTATATGCCCGCTGAGATATCTATTGGCATATTAATGCAGCTCGCATTTAAGATTCTCAAGACCAGATATAAAAGCTACAGTATTTTTTGGACTCGAATTCGACTCAGAAATACAATTAAGAATAAATACTAAACTGTTACTTACAGATAACATGAAAACACATATCCTAACATTCAACAATTTAGTTGAGGCAAAAATAAACGGCATAATTAATAACTTATTTTTTAAAATTGCTCTCCCTGACAAAAAAACGCCAGGTTTTGAATTTCTAGGATCCGCAAAGGCTTCAAGTGTAAGAAAAGCCGGCTTCGTAAGTTTTTGTAGAAAAGATGGGAAGAAAGTGTTTATGAAGAAACATCAGTATAAGTTTAAGGATATGGACTACTTATATATTCTCAATGAAGCGTCAATTCTATCAATGTTGAAGTCACATATCGGATGTAAATTTAATTCTGGACCGGGAACAATAGTCTGTATTGGAAACTTTTTAGAATCGAAAGATACAGGATCAACCATTTACATCGCAACTTCTTTCGCTGAGGGAAAAATGTTAATAGAATTCTCTGAAGATGAAAAAATCTTAGTATTGCAAAGTTGTATAAAGGTCGTTGGTGAGCTCTTTGGAAAACTACCAAACCATGCCAAAAAAAACATATCTAAGAGAGGAACAATGTCATTTTTTCTTTCATTTCCAGTATTGGGATTGAAACTAACCTTGAGAGACCTAAAACTATTACCTATGTTTCTAAAGTGTTCATTGCTTTTCTATAAAAACTTCCTATCCTCATTAAATGAGAAATCAATGATGTCTCTAACCCATCGAGATCTAAATAAAGAAAATATTCTATATGATAAAAAAACTAAAACGGCTACCATAATTGACTGGGAAAACACGGTTATTACAGATAACTTATATGACCTAGCTACACTTCCATGGCTCTATGCAAATTGGATATCTGAGGGAAAACTAATCTCGTTTCTCAGTGGGCATCTAAAAACAAATAGTTCAAAAAAGAGATTCATCGCATTAGCGATCTATCATGCAATCCAGTGTATATCTGTCTATAATAAAGGAAGCATCCATTATAGAGATGTTCTGTTACACACGACTAAATTTATAAATAGAACTGCCGGATTGATTCTTGCTCCAAATAGTAAAGTTAAATCTTTAAAACTGTCATCAAGTATATGAAAAGTGGTCAAAAATTACTTATCACCGGTGGGGCAGGATATATTGGCAATGAGCTGATTAAAATAGTGCCAAAAGGAATTGAAATTATAGTGATTGATAATTTTCATATTGACACAGAGCACAAAAGACACGTTAATGATAAGCTTCGAAAAAATCGAAAGCTCACATTAATCGACTCCAATGTTTCAGAAAGTCATAAATACAAAGAATTACTAGAAGATATTCGCATCGTAGTCTATATGGCTTCGCTCAACTCTTATAGGGAGTCAAACGCCGACCCGCTCATGTATTTGAAAGAGAACAGCACAAACCTTCAAATATTCCTAAATACTTTAGGACAATATTCTCCCAATATTGAGAAGTTTATTCTGACATCTACAAGAGGAGTTTATGGCGAGGGCTCGTATATATGTAATAGTTGTAATAATAGATTTTACCCACCGCTGGCTGAAGAATTAAAATGCACAATATGTTCGAGCTTAAATGTATATCCCCAGAAAATAAAAGAGACAGATATGACAAACCCCTCTTCACTGTATGGAATTACAAAAAAGCTCCAAGAAGACTTGCTTAGTATGTATTGTTCTGAGAACGACATACAGCTTGATATTTTCCGTATTTTTAATGTATACGGTGAAGATCAGGGAAAATATTATTCAAATATAGGCATAGTGCCCCAAATATATGAACAAATCATAAAGCAAGGGGAAATGTATTTAAGTGGTAATGGTAATATTACAAGAGATTTTGTTTATGTCGCAGATGTTAACAGCATAATTTTAAAGTCGATTTTTTTAAAAAATAAAAGAAGAAATAACAAAGAGATATATAATCTTGGCTCAGGTCAACCAATTAGTATTAATGACATAGCTAAAGTCTTTGAAACTTTAGGCTATTCATTCAAAAAAAACCGACTTAAAAACTATGAAGATATAAAATATTCTGTAGCTGATAATTCAAAAGTCATTAAGGACTTTAATATAAAAGACTTTAAAAGTATGTTCGATTTCTTAGCCAATACCTACAAAAAAATATGATTAAACGATCCACCCACAACAAGCTAACAGATTATTTCTTACTATTTGCAGCATTTGCATT
Source organism: Candidatus Microgenomates bacterium (assembly GCA_025449735.1). Lineage (GTDB taxonomy): Bacteria > Patescibacteriota > Microgenomatia > UBA1406 > HO2-37-13b > JANWIV01. The sequence continues at coordinate 140,743 of JANWIV010000003.1, forward strand.
CTCGGTAAGCATTCTTGCGCTAGCGCTACGAGGAATTTCTGGAAACCCCACCGCAACATCTGGCCTTAATGACAATAAGTGGACAATAAACGGCCCTTTTGAACTTTCACCTGAACGAGGAAGATTTGCGCTTTTATATTCAATTGTTGAAAATCATTCATTTGAATTTTCTCCAGAACTGGGCAATTTCGCGCAACCCGATGTTGCTGTCAACAATGGAAAATATGTGTCGATATTTGCACCTCTTTTGTCATTTATCGCTATCCCTGGGTATCTAATTGGGAGATATCTTGGCATTTCGCAAGTTGGTTCCTTTGCCACCATCTCAATTTTCGCCCTAATGAACCTATTGCTTATTCGTGCCATTTCTATACGTCTTGGCGCAAGCAAAATCGCCGCCACTGCCGCTGGCGCCATTTTCCTTTTTGCCACACCGGCTTTTGCATATGGCGTCAATCTTTATCAACATCATATTTCAACATTTTTTGTTCTTCTAAGTATATTTGCTTTACTAAAATCCAATAAGATATGGTCATTGTTTATTGTCTTTTTTCTTTGCGCCGCTTCTATTCCGCTCGACTATCCTAATTTATTTTTCATGTTTCCAATAGGTCTCTTTGCTCTGGGGCGAATTATTTCTTTTGATAAATTGCGTAGTCGAGTCTCAATAAAAATAGCTTTGCCCAAACTTTTGACTATCGTTATAATGATTATTCCCATATTATTTTTCCTTTGGTACAATCAAAACTCTTATGGCAATCCTTTTCAACTTTCAGGTACTCTACATAACGCAGAGCAAATCTCCAATATAAACCCAAAAGATCTACAATCAATCCAGGAAAAAAAACTCCTAAAAAAGGAAGGTGGACAAAGATCAGCCGTTGGTTTTTTCCAAACAAGAAATATTCTTAACGGCTTTTATATCCATTTTGTCAGTCCGGATCGGGGTGTAATCTACTATGCACCAATAGTTTTGTTTGGTATTATCGGTCTTATTTTGGCTCAAAAAAGACAGGTAAAAATGGTGACCCTTCTTGTCGCTATCATGGGGGCCAATATATTGCTTTATTCGATGTGGGGTGATCCTTGGGGTGGTTGGGCTTTTGGCTCAAGATATCTGATCCCAAGCTACGCCATCCTGTCAATTTTTTTTGCGCTTCTTCTGACCTATTGGAACAAAAAAACCTGGTTATATATTTTAATACTGCCGATTTTATTCTATTCTATTGCCGTGAACACTCTGGGCGCTATCACCACCAGTGCCATTCCGCCGAAAGTAGAGGTTTTGGAACTGGAGACGCTTTCTGGCATAGTGCAACGATATACCTATCAAAGAAATTGGGAATTTTTGGTGGCCGGTCATTCAAAATCTTTTGTCTATCAAACTTATCTGACAAAATATATGACCCCGGTCCAGTTTTATGAAATTCTGACCCTGTCAATTTTTACTGTAATATCATCAATGCTTATCTATCAAGGATCAGTTACTGAGAAGAAAGGAAGTCTCAATGTTTAATTTCAAAAAAGGTGAACTCTCAATCACTATCCCACTTACAAAAAATCTGTTTTATAATGCAAAACTTTTTTTTAAAAAAAATGGTCTTTTTTTGATGATATTGATTCTGGTACTTTTATCCATCTGCAGTTTCATCGTTTATTATCTTAATGGTTTGGGACTATCATACAACGATGCTCGCTCGCATCTTGACATTGGTCGTCGCGTCGTAGAAGGTCTTAAACCAGGTATTGCTCAGCTAGGAAGTGTCTGGCTACCGCTACCTCACATTCTAATGATTCCGACAATTTGGAATGATTTCATGTGGCATTCAGGTCTTTCGGGAGGGCTCATTTCTATGATTTCATTTGTGATAACCGGTATTCTCATCTATTATTTTCTCAAAGAACTTGGCGCTGGCATGATCGGGCGTCTGGTAGGGGTCACCATCTTTGCCGCTAATCTAAATGTCTTATATCTTCAATCAACCGCGATGACAGAGCTTTTGCTGATAGTCACCATGACCGCTGGTGTCTACGAACTCTTGCTTTGGTTTAAAAATGATAATATTTTAAGACTAATCAGAGCGGCATTTTTTATTATGTTGGCTTCTTTGGTGCGCTATGATGGCTGGTTTCTTTTTGTCTTTGCCGCCGGTCTGATTTCAATTGAGGTAATGCGCAAGAGAGGTTACAAGGTCGCTGAAGGCATTGTCGTCTTGTTTAGTACTCTGGCTGGTTTTGGAATTTTCTTGTGGTTTATGTGGAATTTGTTGATTTTCAAAGACGCGTTATATTTTATCTTTGGCCCCTATTCTGCTCACACCCAACAAGAACAACTAGCTATTGCTGGCAACTTAGCCACCAAAGGCAATCTGCTTTTTGCCATTAAGGTCTATCTTTATTCAGTCGCCTATAACTGCAACACTTTCATAACGGTGCTTGCGGCAATCGGCGCGATGGTCTTGTGGTTAGATAAAAAAATAAAAACCTCAATTAAAATTGCTTCATTGACTCTATTGGCACCTTTGATTTTTAACATCTTATCGCTTTATCTTGGTCAATCAGTTTTGTTCATCCAAGGGTTGTCTGGCAACACCTGGTTTAATGCCCGCTATGGTATCGTCATGATGCCCTCGGTGGCTATTTTCGTTGGCTATCTGACGGACAAATCAGATAAACTCAAATATGTTCTTGTAGGACTGATGGCGTTTGTTTTATTTTTCTCCTTTATCAATGGTGATGCCGTAACAATTGATGATGCCCGAGTTGGCTCTAGCCAAAAAAACGTCTCTGAAGTCTCGGGTTGGTTGAATACTAATACCAAGGATAAAGATGGTTTTATTCTTATCGCCGCCGCCTCTCACGACGCGATCATCTTCTCATCGGGATTGCCAATGAGCAAATTTATTCATGAAGGCACCGGTGCCTATTGGGATTCTGCCACTATCTCACCCGATAGGTGGGCGCGTTGGATTGTAATGCGAACCAATGACCTCAATGACACGACTTTTAAATTAGTCAGTCAATCAAAATCTTTTAAAGAAGGTGACTATCGATTAGTAAATCATTATCCTTTTGCTGATATTTATGAAATCAAACCCGAACTTGTCAAAAATCTTAATACTAGACCAATTTTAGGCCGACAAAAATAGTATGCTAAAAAAAATTGCCATTATTTTCATTATTCTTATATTGCTATTTTTTCTACCTCACTCGTCAAAGATTAAAACAAGAGATATCTCCTCTACTTGGTGGCAATTTCAATCTATTGATACCATGAAATATTCAAGAGACCTCGCTCGAGAAAGACATAGTGATAGCTCCTTTGACAAAATTATTAATCAACAGGTCAAAGATATTGCCGACACTGGGGCCACTCATATTGCCATTGCCACTCCTTATGATGAAGAATTTTTTCCCATGCTTCAAAAATGGGTAGCCGCCGCCAGGCAAAATAATCTAAAAATCTGGTTTCGTGGTAATTTTTCTGGCTGGGAAGGTTGGTTTGATTATGACAAAATTAGTCGATCTAAACATTTAGAAATGACCAAAAAATTTATTGCGGATCATAAAGACATTTTTCAGGATGGTGATGTATTTACTGCTTGTCCGGAGTGTGAAAACGGTGGACCTGGTGATCCGAGACATAATGGCGACGCAGAGGGACATCGACAATTTTTAATTGATGAATATAAAATAACCAAACAAGAGTTTGATCGTATTGGTAAAAAAGTCGCTTCTAATTATAATTCGATGAATGGTGATGTTGCCAAGGTCGTCATGGATAAAAAAACGACTGCTGCGCTTGATGGGATTGTCACCATTGATCACTATGTCGCTACTCCTGAAAAGCTCATTGATGATGTCAAAGCACTAGCTGAATCTTCTGGTGGAAAAATTGTCTTGGGTGAATTTGGTGTACCAATACCGGATCTCAATGGGCAAATGACTGAATACGAACAAGCGCAATGGCTCAATAGGCTTTTTAGTTTACTCATAAATGAGCAGTCAATTTATGGCGTCAGTTATTGGACCAATGTCGGTAGCTCAACGGCACTTTGGGATGAATCTGGTGAAGCGGCTTTGGCCGTTAACACAATAAAATCCTTCTATAAGCCGACCATATTGAGTGGAATTATTAAAGATACATCTGGTTCTCCTATCGCTTCTGCACGTATAAATCTGGGCAATAGAGTCTATTATAGTGATTCTAACGGTCACTTTCAGATTCCATCGAGCAATAATTCCGAGATGATAAATGTCAATGCTGCTAGTTATTTTGACCAATCAATCACATTGAGCACAGCCGAAGCTAAAATTGTTTTAGTTAAAAAAAGTGAGAACTATTGGTATAAAATTAGAAAAATCTTCAAAAATACACTATCTTTCTAGGATATATTTCCTATAAGCCTTACTCTTGATTTCTGCTCAATATATGATATAATCTTATAATATTATTGGTATTATTGATTTAGCTCAAGACAGTAGTATGAAAAATAAAAAACTGGTTTATATAGTAGCCTTATATCTTATATTATTAACAAATCTAAATAGCGTCTATGCCATTTCTGAGCCAACTTTCCCTAGTTGTTTAAATCCACAAGGTGAGGTTAGAGTTTCTTATGACAGTGGCACTCATGGCGTGGTTGGTAATGGCAATACATTCACCGGTAAAGACACTGTTTATAATCTCTCACAAACCGCGCACATGCAATGCTTATGTGCTGATAATGGTCAAGGCATACAAACAAATTGGATTAATGCCTCAGGATATTCTCAAGAAGAAATAAGCATCCTTACATCACAAGGATGGGTACTTATTCCAGATGGTTCAGCTTGGGGGCTATCAAACGACCCCTATTTGGCCGCCAACTCCAATTATTCTTGTCACGGTAACAGTAATGGTGGTGGTACCGGAGGTAGTTCAACAAGCTCAAGCAATTCTAACGTCGGTGGCGCCGTATTAGGCGGTATATCTACCGGACAAGTTCTCGGTCTTGCCTCAACTGGAAATGCTCCATTTATTGTCTCAGTTTTATCTTTAGGCACAATAATGCTTTTTTTGGGAATGTTTTCGCGCAATAAGAAAACTTATCAAAATCAATAATCTTCATGAATTTCAGTGCAAAAATCTTAACGTTAATTGGTTTATTACTGCTAATTTTTGGCGGTTGTCTTTTATATGAAAGATACAATCCGAATCGTCTTACTTTTAACAATTTTGATGCGAAAGTTGAATATGACAAAGAAATTTATCCAGAAAGATTAATTATTGTTTCCCTTGATATTAACCTGCCTGTTTTTCCTTCAAAAATAACTAGCAATCGATGGGAAGCGACGACAGAAGGTGTCTCTTATTTGTCAACCTCGCCAACTCCCGGTACTAATGGCAACAGTATATTCTATGGTCATAACTGGTCTAGTCTCTTGGGAAAGCTACCAAAAATTAAGCCCGGTGAACCAATCCAAATCGTGATGAATAATGGCGATAGACAGACATTTATCGTCAAATACACCTCAATTGTCAGTCCTAGTCAATCCAGCATCCTGAATCCTACCGAAGACTACCGAATAACTTTGTATACCTGTATCGGCTTTTTGGATAGCAAGCGATTTGTGGTCACGGCAATAGCCAATTCCAATTCATGATATAATAATAATATGTCTGCTGAAAAAAGCTTAACCCGATCCGTTGTCGAAACCGGTCTCAAAGTCGCTGGCTGGGCGATTGTACTTGCTGTCGGCTTCCTCGGTCTTAAATGGTTAGGGGGCAAAGCCGCCGTCGCCGTCGCCGCATAGTATACCCATTCTCCTTCAATTGATTAGTTCAATACTGAAAAAATAGGCTATTTTGCATACTTTTGCAGTTTTTTGTGACTTGCGTAGGCAGCGTATGAGCTGTTTCTGATCAATAGCGGGTGATCCCGAATGGGATGGGTTCCCGCGTACATTGATCAGCTTACAGATCATAGCCCCGCAGCTCGGAACAAAAAACTGTAAAAGTAGAAAGTTTATTTGTGAATTTCTTTTTCAAATTTCATTTATTGAAAATTCCATTCCAGTTTGCTACTATATATATATGTCATTTGTAATCTCGCTACTTGTTAATGCTCTTTCTGTATATGTCGCTGCTTGGCTTTTGCCAGGGGTAAATGTGAGTGACTTGATGACTGCTATAATTGTAGCGATTGCTCTTGGGCTGATCAATACTTTCTTAAAACCAATTTTACTTTTGCTTACTTTGCCGATTAATTTGCTGACGCTCGGCCTATTTACTTTTGTAATCAATGCCCTTTTGATCTTATTGGTAGGCAATCTTGTCCCTGGATTTATTGTCGATGGCTTTGTCTCGGCGCTTCTCTTTGGCTTTGTCGTCTCGATTGTAGGCTCAATCTTCGGTAGTGTCGTCAAATAGGAGTCATTCGGTAGACTGCTCCCGCTTTATCATCGGAGATATAAAGTGAACCATCAAGGCCAAATTCTAGGTCAACAGGTCGACCAATGACATTTTTTGAGCCTTCAACCGTAAAGCCAGTGATAAAATCTTCCATTTGAATATTACTTAAATCTTTCAACTTCAATCTAACAACCTTATACCCGACCGGTACGGTGCTATTCCAACTACCATGAAGCGCTACCAAAAGATCACCTTCAAAAAAATTTAAACCTAGTGGCGCTACATGAGCGGGAAGTTTGAATATAGGGCTTTTTGTATTACTACAATAATTACTGTCTCTTTGGCCAAATTTTGCATCATAGTCCTGATCTCCATAACAAACCGGCCAACCGTAGTCCCCGCCATCTTCAATTATATTGATTTCATCCGGTGGCAAATTGTCGCCTAAGAAATCTCGCCCCATCTCGGTCCCCCAAAGAGAGCCTTTATCGTCAAATTTGATAAAAACCGCATTGCGAAGCCCTTTAGCATAGACGCGAGGACGTGTACCCTCGACGTCAGAGGCAATTACTGCCGCAATAAAGGGATGTTTTTCAAAACAGGTGTCACAGCTTGAACCAAGAGAAACCAATAATTGACCCGATTTTGAAATGGCGATGGTCCGACTGGTATGTCTGCCACCACTAGGCAGATCAAAAAGTTTTTTTTCAAAAGTGGCACTTTGATTATTTTCATCCCAAAGATAGCGACTGACTTGATTTTCTTCAGCAACAAATAATTTATCTTGGAAAAAGGCGAGCCCATGAGGTTTGCGTAAAAATTGGGCGATTATGCGCACCTCATCGGCTACGCCATTTTTATCATGATCAGGCAAAGCGACGATTTTACCCTCTCCCGGCATCGAGACGAGCATAATCCCACCAGGACTAAGCTGAAGATCTCGAGCTCCAGGTGTTGAGTCAGAAAAATAATTTATGACAAATCCAGGTGGCACGGTAAGCGGTGCCCCGCTTTCTGTGGGAGAATTGAGAATTGCTTCTTTTTTGATCGCCGGTAGTAGTGCTGGCCGGACGTCCCCAATTTTTTGCGGCAATACCCAAATTCCTACAATTATAATAAGAAAAAGTGTTAGCAGGATAGAGAGGATTATTTTGAGATTTATTTTCTTCATATCGACTTTGTCATTGCGAGCCCGATGCTTCAATCAGATCGTGAGATTGCCGCGCTTCGCTCGCAATGACATGATGAGTCTAGTTCTACATTCTACATTCTACATTCCTTCTATCTTCTTCATATATTCGCCGCTATCACACTCTTCTTGGGTGAAGTCTACCTGCTCATCTTTGAGCTCCGGATCATAAGGTGGGTCAGGATAGTTGATAAGCCAGGCTTCTTCATCGCCAATATTCTCGAGACCCGTCGGGACATTTTTGGGGATAAAAAGTCGAGTCGGGTTTTTCGCATCGAGCAAATGCTCCTCACGCTTGCCGTCAACATAAAGAATAATTTTCATCACTCCCTTAATACAAATGTATCGGCTGGCACGCACTCGATGCAAATGATAGCCTTTGAAAGCACCAGGGGCGGCGGCAGTGAGATAGGCTTCGGTGGTACTGCCATCATCTCCTTTGAATAGCTCAATTAAAAAACCATTTTCTTGTTTTTCTAAGTCGTAGGTCGCGACGCGCTTGGCTGGTTCTAGTATTACCTGATCAATCATAATATGAAAAAAATTATATCACTGCTTTGCAGTTTCCTCAAGCATAGACTTGCTACCACTATCTAATTTTATTTTCTCCACTACCCTCGTCAACTGTTTGGTCCTGGTGGACTCGACACGAGAATAGGTATCAGTGACGGTGCGGATCTGACTACCGAGCTTATCAAATTCTTCATTATAAAGCTCAAATTGTTTGTCAAATTGATGAATAAGCCCGACAATCTCACCAATATTTTCTTGATAGCGAAAATTGTCATAGGCTTGGCGCACCATACGCAAAATCGCCGTGAACGAAAATGGCCCAGCCATCACTACCTTTTTTTCCATCGCTTCCTGCCAGACCGGATTCATCTTTTCATAAATATAGGAAAAAATCATCTCATTAGGCACAAAAAGAATCACAAAATCAACGGTTTTATCACTGGTATTGATATAGTCGCGAGTCGAAATTTGTTTAATTTTTTCCCGCACATCAAGAGCAAATTGTTTCAGTAGTAGTTTTTTGCTTTCTTTGTCCTCGGTCTCAGTCGCCTTTTGAAGGCTAGCATATGGGAATTTGACATCGACATTGATCTTGGTTTTATCCGGCATGAAGATGGTAAAGTCGGGACGACTACTACCCGGGCCGGTCGCCTTGTTGAATTCAAAGTCAACGCCTTTGACAAAGCCGGCCATCTTGAGCAAATCCTCAGCCACCTGCTCGCCAAATTGACCTCGAAGTTGATTATTGGTTAGCACTTTGCGCAAACCCTCAGTCGTCACCCTCAGCTCAGCGGTGAGATCGGCATGATCTTTCATTTGTTGCTTGATCGATTGAGCGGTGCGCCCCGCATCTCGCAAATCCAGGCTAACTTGAGCCACCATCTTTTCTATCGCCGCTCTTTTATTTTCCAGGTCGACTCTAATTTCTTGCTTTTCAGCGCCTAATTTGAGCTTGGCAAGCTCCACTAATTGCTCACGAGCATCTTGCATCTGGCGAGGAATAATGTCAGCGAGATGTTTCTCTAGTCTTTCGCCTAATCCTTCTTGCTCTCGTTTGCGAGCAATATAAAGAAAAACTGCAATCGAAAAAGCAGCGCCAATTATAACACCAATAATCATCTGGTCATTCATGTATGAGATATTATACGTTACGAAGTTTTTTATACAAGGTTTCCAGTACCACCCTGATTTTTGAAGATGTTAGGCTTGAGAATGTTTTTCGCTTCATTCGCGGTATCATTGAGGTCTTCTTTTCTTTCAATTGTCTCAATTGCTGGCGCCTCAGAAGCGGTCTTGTCGCTAGCAGACTCGGCATTTTCATCCAAGGCCTCCTCATAAGGCTCAAATTCTGCTGGCGCGGTTGGCATATTGCTGACCGGAGTATTTTGAGGAGCTGGCATTGGTGACTCTCCATAGAGTGCGGCCATGGTCAACTCGTCATTTCTGGGTTGTGTTTGTTGAGCCTGTGGCCGAGGAAAGTTATTGTTTACTCCTGGGAATCCACCTTGTCTTGGGATAAATTGCGAGGGTGCACTCGCGGCGGGTCGCACTCTGGCACCCGCTTTCATCAGTACGGCGGCGAGCTCAAAAGCTTGAGGGGAAACGGTATAAGCAGTAAAGTTTTTGGTGGCGAAAGTAAGCCCGACATATAAGTTCGTCGCAATATCAGCGTCAATTGGCGCTTTTAAGACAGTCAACAAATCAAAAATAATTTGTGACAAACTCGATGCTTGCTTGTCAACAATGTTGACACTGCCAAAATTGGCATTGGTGAAATGACGGTCAATATTAATGATATCAACCCCTGAAAATAAGGATTCATTATCAGAATGCAACTCGCCAAGAGACTTGAGTGAAGGCGAGTCCAATATGAACATGGCGTCTACCTTGCCACCTTTATATCGATATTTCACTTGAGTTGGATCAGGACTTTTATGTCCTTGCTGAGGATAGACATAGATATTTAAGGAGCCGGCGCTGACATCACTGGTGATCTTGTCGATTTCGCCACTTTCATACGGGAAAGAAATAACTAAATTGTCACCTTTGGTTGAAATTTCATTTTGGATCTTTTCTCCGCCAATGATCTCTTGCCCTGTCCACTCGCCGGCGCTCGCAATAGTGACTTCACGGCCAAGTTTGGAAAGACCAATATAGAGGGAGACGGCCGCGGCCACAGAATCGGCATTGAGCACTGTCGGCAAACAAATGCAAAAGGATTTGTTTTCAGCGACAATACGACTGACACGAGAATATTCTTGATCGTTTCTCATATACTATAAGATTTTATCACATCACCGGCCCGTATGTCAAGCGCCGTCTCAAGCCCTATACCGGCTTCTTCACCTCGTTTGACCTCTTTGGTCGCTTTAGCTTGTTGCTTAATTGAGCTTATTTTGCTGTCAGAGATCAACTTTCCCTCGCGATATAACTCGACCGCGTCTCCAATTGACAGCTTGCCGACGGTGACCTCAACTCCAGCGATACTCGCTTCCGCAATAGTAAAAACAGCCTTGATTTTGGCTTCGCCCTTAAGACTCTTCTTTTTGGCTTCTTGAGTCTCAATCAAGGTCGAAACCTCCTCTAACTCATCAATTAATTCATAAATAATCTTATAGGTTTTGATAACTACTTTTTCTTGGTCAGCCAAAGTAATGGTCTCTTTGGATAAATTGGTTGAAAATCCAACGATTACTGCTTTGGCGACTTTGGCAAGTAAGATATCTGATTTGGTAATCTCGCCAATAGCCGAGCTGACAATATTGATTCTTTCGTTTTTTTTGAGCCTGTCTTCAATCGCTTCAAGTGAACCTTGGCTTTCGACTTTAAGCACGATATTGAGAGTACGCTCTTGAGCGTCAAACATAGTCTCTCTTGATCTGATATCCTCAGCCTTTGCTTTGGCCACATTTTCATGCGCGTCTTTTTTAGTAATTTTACTTCCCACTTCAGGAAGCTCTTTGAAACCCAAAATCACAAAGGGCTGGCTCGGTATGACCTTGTCCAATCTGGCTCCATTGTCACCAAGCAAGGCGCGCACTTTGCAACTCATCTCGCCGGCAAAAATATTTTCACCCGCATTTAAATGGCCATTTTTGATAATCGCCGATACGCTCGGTCCGGCTTTGGTGTGGTGCACCTCGAGCACATATATTTCCTCCTCAGCAGTCTCTGAATAGGAAAGCTTGCGTGAATGAGCCACAAATAAAATCGCCTCAAGCAAGTCTGGCACTCCGGTCCCTATTTTGGCTGATATCGGCACGGCGGCGATTTTACCTCCAAAATCCTCCAGCTGCACATCTTCTTTGAGCAAATCTTTTTTGACTTTCTCAATATTGGCGCCTTCACGGTCAATTTTGTTGATAGCGACGATATAGGGAATTCCCGCTTCTTTGATGACAGCAATTGCTTCTCTGGTCTGCGGCATAATTGAGTCATTAGCATCAATGACCAAAACGGCAATATCAGCCAAACTCGCCCCTCGCGAGCGCAAGCGACTAAAGGCTTCATGACCGGGAGTGTCGATGAAGGTAATTTTGTCAGTATGAAAGCTTTCTCCCTCAATAGTTGCTTCATAGGCACCAATATCTTGTGTAATGCCGCCGATTTCTCGATTGGCCCGGGTGGTTTTACGAATGAAGTCTAGAAGGGTAGTTTTACCATGGTCTACATGGCCAAGTACGACAACAACTGGTGGACGTGGTTTTGATTCTGCCATTTTTTTGTATTATTAATACTTCTCATAAGCCGCTTTTATCTTCATTCGCAGTTTTTTCTTCCTCTGCTGCGCTTGAACTTTCCGGCTCATCTGACCCCGATTCAATCGGGGCTGACTTTTCCGATGTATCTGATTCCTCTAACCCCGATTCAATCGGGGCTGGTTTATCCGATTTTTCTGGCTTCTCTGATTCTTCCGATGGGGCCGGCCTTATCTGTACAATATCAAGCTCGTAACCGGTGAGTCTTGAGGCAAGATTGACATTAACGCCACCTTTACCAATAGCGAGTGGCGCTTGATCTGAAGTGACGGTGACAGCGGCTCGTTTGCCCTCGCGGTCGAGCTCAACTGACTCAACTTTGGCTGGAGATAATGCTTCACGGATAAATGTCACCTCATCGGCACTATATTGAATGATATCGATTTTTTCGTCGCCTCCAAGCTCATCAGTGACTGATTTAACCCGAATTCCTTTTTGCCCCACACAAGCACCAACCGGGTCGACGCCTTGGGTGTCAGAAAAAACGGCAATTTTGGACCTTTCTCCTGGTTCACGGACCACCTCTTGAATTTTGACAGTGCCGGCGACAATTTCCGGTACCTCTTTTTTGAAAAGCTCCGATACCAGTGATGGGTCGGTGCGAGACACTACAATGTGAGAATTACCAAATTGATCTTCGGTGATTTCTTTGATATAGACAATATAACTATCATTGGGATGATAGGATTCGGTGCGGATTTGCTCAGATTTTGGTAGTACCCCTTCGGCTTTTCCAATGTCTAGCCGCACACTGCGATCATCAAAACGAATTACCCGACCGCGCATAGTTGTGCCGACTTGGCTGGTGTATTGGGTGATGATGGTCTTTTTTTCGGCTTCTCTGATACTCTGCAAAATGACTTGTCTAGCCGTCTGGGCGGCGATTCTTCCAAAACCAGGTGGGGTAATGTCGGCCCCTTCAAACATAATATGCATCTCGCCACTATCGGTATCGAGCTTCACTTCAGCCGAATCAAGCTCAGTTTCTTCTTTGTCTTGACCATAATCTTTTTTATATGCGGCGAGTACGGCTGATTTTATGGAGCTTACCACATCATCTACCGGAATGCCTCGCTCGGTCGCGACTTGGTTAAGTGCTAAGAAAAATTCGCTTTTTATTACTGTCATAGTGGGCTCATTTTATCACAGATGTCAGTAAAAGACAATGGAAGGATACCTTGTTTTTTTAAGTAACAAGATTTTGTGGAGATTTTTTAAGAAATTGATTGATATTTTCAAAGGTGGTCTCAAGGATTCGCAATCGCGCCTCGGTGCTATTGAAAGCATTGTGAGGAGTAATTATGACACGGTCATGATGCATTAATACGTGATCAATTACTAGATCTTTATAGTTAATTTTTTGTCTGATGTGGTGAGACAAAAGATCGGCTTCTTCGGAAAGCTCATATTCGCTTTCCAAGACATCAAGAGCCACTCCCGCCAAAATATTTTCCTCAAGACCAATAAGAATCGCATCGGTTTCAATCAGTCCACCGCGAGCGGTATTGACAAGATAGCTGCCCTTTTTGAAGTTGTGAATATTCTTGCTGTTTATAATATGCTTGGTTTTTTCAGTCAATGGCAAGTGGATCGTCATAATATCTGATTTTTTAAGCAGCTCATCCAGAGAATCAGCATAGACAAAACCCAGCTCCTGAGATAAAGATTCATCCATGGTACGCGTATGGACCATTACTTCCATACCAAACCCTTTGGCAATTTTTAGCACACTCAAACCAATTTCTCCCAAACCAATGATACCGATTGTCTTGCCAAACAAATCCTCTCCCTGAAGACCAATAATATTGTATTTACCATCGTGTTTGACTCTCTCTACCGACTCATAGAGCTTGCGGGTCAACATAAGTATGAGGCCAAATGTAAATTCAGCGACCGTTCGTCGGCCATAGGTTGGCACGTTGCTGACAATAATTTTTTTAGTTTGACAATAAGGAAGCTCAATATGATTGAATCCCGTCGAGCGAGTGGCGATAAATTTGAGCTGTGACAATTGACAAAGCACTTTGCCTGACAGATCACTGGTATGAAAAACTGAGATAATCTGACAATCGCGATATTTATCTACATTTTCTTCATTTAAACTGTCGGTAACCAACTCAGCATGAGGAAAAGCGGCGTTTATTTCGCTTCTTGACCAAGGATCAACGTCAAAAAAAACTGCCTTCATATAAATGAGTATAGCAAAACTTAAAGAGAAGAAGCTTCGTTAGTGAGTAAACTCAAGGCTAGAATTCCTCTGAGTATAATTTTGAAGCAAAGTGCTATACATTAGGGCAGTTTCTGAATCGATATCTTTGTTTAGTTTGTCGAGCAGTTTTTTAATATAAGGTGCCACACTTTGCAGTTCGACTTCATCTTTCCTTTTCAAAGCTTCGTCTAAAAAGCGCTCTGCCATTTGGTTAGATCCCCGATGCAATCCTAAAGCAACCCTCTTAAGATCACTCGCCATTGACTCGAGAATGTAATTATTATCCATAAATCTTGATGAAGAAAAATTTCGTTAATTTTTCAAATTCTTCTCTTATTTTAGCATCTTGGATCTCATTACTATTATTCTTCTGTTGGGGGCGGATATTAATCATTGAGTTAAAATCAATTGCTTTAGTCTCAAGATCAATACCGCCACCCCACAAATCATCCTGTTGCGAACCTTGCTCAAGTAACATCTTTTCTGAATCAGAATGCCTGTCGCATCCGGCCGAACAAATTTTCTGTTTTACATCAATTACCGTTTTTATATAAACCTCAAATTGTTCTTTAAGTTGCTCTATTTCTTTTTTTGTATAAGGATCGGTTTTAGTAATTGTCACAAAGCAATTATAGCACTTACCTCGACTACCGACTCACACTCATGAACAAGATCAAATTATTTTTTATGTTGATACGGAGGATCGGCTATTTTTGCCTGGTGTAATTGCATCCTCTCAATAATAATTGAGATTTACCAGCGAATTAATAAGAACCCATCGATAATCGGTGGGTTGTTTTTTTATGCCCTATTGGGATTAAACTTCGCTCATTGGGATTGGTGACAATACCGCCAGTAGTGACCTCTCAACTAAACTCGGATCAACAAACATATGCAATCCAAAATCGCCATTAGGAATTTCTATCAACCCTTGGGGCGCATAGATTAAATAAGCCCAATCTTGAGTTAAAATATTTTCTGAAATAATCCATGATCTCCCCTCCTCAAGACTGATTCTTGATAGGTAGGTCAGCCAATTCGCATCGGTATAAATATTAAATCCTGCCTCTCGCATCGCCGAATCTGTCCCTGATGGATAATAAATTCTTGAAGAAGAATCTCGGTCAGTGCCAGTACGCATCGCTTGATGTAGGCGTCGGCTCAGAATTTGTCTTATTTTAAGCTCAGTATAATTGTAGCCATTTTCCTGCAACCAATCTCTAAGCATCTCGACAAGATTGGTCTCTTCAGGAATGTTAGCCAACTCAAAAAAAGCCGGGGATGAACCCACATGTCTCAAAACATCGCTCTGCCCTTCTTTCATGGTGGAATTATACATTAACTTGGCTTGTTAGCAGGCTATAACTTTAATAAAGCGCGTCCAAGTTTGTTTAATAAGTGGAGAATTTTTTTACAAGAATTATTTCTCAAATCCTAATTCGTTAAGCACTGCTTCAATTTGGCTTACTTGCGAGTCTTTGACAATGAGATAGTCTTTTGAGTAAGTAGATATTATTAGATTATTAAGTCCATTTTTTGCACACGCAGTATTGATTTCTGCAAAGGTGCCCGCCATATAAGGGGTATGTAGATTAAGCGAAACTAATCTCCAAAGATTTTCATTTTTTTCTATTAAGTCTAAAGAATTCAGGTTTTTTTCTTCCGTCACAACTGTTATTTCGTCCTTATCTTGAGAAACAAAGAAGTGGTCAGATAGTGAGGATATATTCTTTACTTTTGCGTAAATATATTTTTGATCTGATATGGCATAAGTGCTTTTACTGAACATTTCCAGTACGTGTTTATCCATGAGAAAAGTATATCAAAAGTCCAAATCTATTCCTCAATCTTTTCTAATTTAATTGAGGCAAGCAGGGGCTTCATTTGTCCTTGTCGCAAAATTTGAGATGCTGCTTCATTTGCCCGCTGCTTATCGGAAAATGGCAATAGCCCGTTTTGTTGGAAGTATCCACAAGGCAGTGTTGATATGCTTGGTCTTCCTTCAACATATTTTCCAAAGATCTGCCACCCAAATGCATCTCTCGCCAAGACGATAAGTGCTTCTTCGCTCAGTGAATCAACTTCATTTAAATCTTCAGCAATGCTCATACGAATCGTTTCAATTATTACCTCTTGAAAAGTGTTTGTTTCTATAATTATTTTGAGTGCTGCTTGCGCTAAATCATGGGTTGGAAAGGGTGTGAAATCATTTGTAGTTAATGCTTGATATTGTTTATCTGCTTCCTCACTTGATGGACCATATAAGATTGTATGATCGTCGAGCTTCCCTATGCATACATAGCCATCAACTTCTTTCATGGCGAAATTATACATGAGCTCACCGAAAAGCAAATGGTATAATATAGCTATACCAGGGGTGCCGGAGTGGACAATCGGAATAGACTGTAAATCTATCGGCGCAAGCCTGCGGGGGTTCGAATCCCTCCCCCTGGACACTTCTTGTTATAATGCAAGGGATGAAGCGTAAAAATGTCTTTGGTGCTTTGCTCCTCGGACTTCTCACCTTTGCCCTCTATGTCTACAAAATTGAAACATCGCTTATTTTCCATTCCGATTTTGCCCGCGATCTTTATGAAATTATCAAAATTGCCAAAGGCAATCTTACATGGCTTGGACCCAAGCATTCTTTTGGCGGTCTTTATGCTGGTCCTTATTATTTCTATTTATTTGTCCCAATTTTTTGGCTGACTAATTTCTCAATTCTATCGCTTCCAATCTTCAATGCTTTTCTTTTTTCCAGCGCACTTAGCTATTTCGCTAAAAAATCAATCGATAAATATTCAATTTGGAAAGGAATTGTCGCGACTCTTTGCCTCTCAATTATCACCCTTACCGTCTATACCGCCAGAAGCCCCGGCAATGCCAACACCTATATTCCACTGCTACTCTTATTGCTGACCTATATTCATTTTGAGAGGATTGATACTCGATTGAAGATCATAATCTTAGGATTAATGTATGGAATAATTTTGAATTTTACTCTGACCGCCATCATCCTTTTTTTGCCACTGACGATAATTATTATTTCAAAAATAAAACATAAAAAAGAAATTTTATTTTTTTTGTTTGCGATCTTGCTGACATTTTTACCAATTGCGATTTTTGATATCACTCATAATTTTGTCATTTTGCAAAATACCATCTCTCAACACTCTTATGCTTCATGGTTTAATAATGAAAATATCATCAAAGGCGAAATCGGCAAAAAGAATTTGTTCGACAATTTCTTTTTTGTATCAAAAGAAATTCAAAGCGTCATCAACATCAGTCCGATCCTGGCTTTTGTTACTTTAATCGGCCTTCAATTGATCGATAAAAAGAAAAAAAATAAAATCTTGCTGATTAGTGCCGCCGGGGCATTGCTATTATTGGTGACAATTCTGCGCTATCAATTCGCCCTGCATTATGTATATCCGACTGCCTTCTATATATTTTTCACAATTATATATTTGCTCCTCGAGACAAAGTTTTCGATTTTATTGCCAATGCTTTTTGCCTTATTACTAATTGCTTTTCCGACTCGCTTATATAAAGAGTCAACAGTACAATATTATGAATTTGAGAGAGCAGTCAACTACAGCATTGAAAACAAACTCGTCGATAGTAACTCTCAATTTAATCTCGTTTATTTGGCTCATCCCAGCGCCATTCTTGGCTATGAATTTCGCTATTTTTTTCAAAAAAACAATCTGCCAGCGAAATCTGAATTTGATTATTCTTCGGCCCAAACTTTGCTCATATTTTCAAGAAGAAAAAATATCGATCTTACGACATTGAATACTTGGGAGTTTGAGCAGTTTGGCAGGGAACATTTAAAAACATCTAAACAGTACAAAGTCGGCAATATCGATATCTATAAAGTGAAAAAATGAAATTAGATTACTTAAACCTGACAAATCAACCTCGGTAGACGAATGGTAAAAAATTTAATTCTCACTTCAACAAAAGTTAAAGTGCATGAAACCCTAGGAAAATGAGTAAGTAATCCATATGGTGGAAATCGCCAATTAAGAATTGGCACTGGTGTTAAAGTTGGTGTCAGTGATGGTTCAACTGTCAATGTCGGAGTCGGTGTCAACGTCGGAGTTGGGCTTTCAGTTAAAGTTGGTGTAGCTGTAGGAGTCAAAGTTGGCGATGGCGTTGGAGTAAAAGTCGGTGTAGGAGTCGGAGTCGGAGTTTCCGTCGGTGTCGGAGTTGGGGTTTCAGTCGGTGTCGGTGTTAGCGTCAAGGTTGGTGTTGGGCTTGGTTCTACAGTTGGCGACGGGGTCGGCGAGGGTTCAATAGTTGGGGTTGGGGTTTCGGTTGGTGTGGGCGTTGACGTCGGTGTTGGAGTTGTTGAAGGTGTGATCGTCGGCGTTGGTAGCGATTCGATGGTAGAAGCGCTATTTTGCGGATCAGGAATATTGCGCAATATAAAATCATTAGCATTATTGTCACTATCCTCTCCATTACCCAATAAAGCGTCGGCCCCAATTGTCATCGATTCAATTGTTGAGTCAGTCGTTGCCTTTCTTTCAACACTCATTCCATCATTTCCAAGATCTACCGTCACTGCTGTTTCCGGAGAAGTAGCACTGGGACCTATTCCTACCTTGTCGACAATAGTTAGAGAACTATCAAAAAGTATGACTGTTCCATTGGTGGGAATATGACTCACTGTTGAATAAGTTAGGTCACCAAGAGCACTTCCTGCATATTCTGGACTGGTAATTAAGAAAAACCCACCAGGAGAAATCGCTCCAGTCATACTAAAAACGAGATTAGCGGAGTTATTCGATGAGTCGAGTCGACTAAGACGCCAACTACTTAACGAAACAGAACTACTTGTTGGATTATATAATTCTACAAACTCATTATTAGCATTTGAAGGTGATGACGACCCAATCTTAACTTCAGAAATAACCAAATGATTAGCAGCAGCGGAAAAAACTGGGATAGTAATAACACGCAGAATCAAAAGAATACCAAGAATAAAGATGAGACTTTTATTCTTCATAACGACTAAGTCAATATATCAATTAATAGAAATATTGACAAGCTTTTTTTTGCGAAAGTTTAAATTCGAAAGTGATACAATAAACTATTATGACTCCACACAAATACTCTACCTTTGACCTAAAAGCCCATCTGGCTCAAGAGCATTCGCGCTCCCCTTTTTCAAAATTTCTAAAAGAAATTGTCTATGGCGGCACTGATGGCATTGTCACTACTTTTGCCGTCGTCGCGGGCTTTTCTGGTGCCCAGGCAGGAGCTGAGATAATGTCGATTCCAATTTTTGTGGTGCTTCTTTTTGGATTTGCTAATTTGCTCGCTGATGGCGCCAGCATGGGTATTGGCAATTTTTTAGGCGTTCAAGCGGGTCAAGATTTATATAAAAAAGAAGAAGAAAAAGAAAGACTCGAAGTGGAACGCAATTTAGAGCTAGAAAAGGCAGAGACAATAGCCATTCTGACGCAGAAGGGATTTGATGAAAAAGATGCCATTGAAATCACCAAGCTTTATGCCAAAAATGAACCTTATTGGGTCGAGTTTATGATGCGTGATGAGCTCGATATGCCGAATCCCAAAGGTGAAAGCCCTCTTCTTACCGGAATTGCCACCGCAATCTCTTTTGTTTGTTTTGGGATTATTCCACTGCTCCCCTTCTTAATTTTGCCTCAAATGGGCTCATATTTTCAAATGTCAATAATTTTCACCATGTCAGCCCTACTTTTGCTTGGTTTACTGAGATATAAAGTGACCGGAATGACAATCGTGAGATCAGTTGGTGAGACGATAATTTTAGGAGGAATTTCTGCTTCTATTGCCTATTTTGTTGGTAGTTTATTTCGAATTTAAGCGAGTAGAAAATTCAGGTATTGTATTTTTTCTTAATTCTTTTTAAGATTAGGCTGTATGGTCTATATTTATCTGTCTGAAAATTCGCTCAAATTGGTCAGTCTTAGCAAGACCATGCTTGGACAGTATAGTGTCAGTTTTTTTGAGAAAACTCATACCAGCAAATTGCTTGAAAAAGGCAGTGTCGTTGATGCGGATCTATTAGCTTCTGCTATCAAAGAAGCGCTAACTGGTGCTCAACCAAGCCCGGTGAGTGATCGCGATATTGTCCTTATTCTTCCGCAGGAATCATTTGATTTTGCCCGCTACAGCGTACCAACTGATATTTCTGACACCGCGGTTTTAGCTTTTGTCAAAGATAAACTAAGAAGCAATGTCCACTTCGATTTGGAAAACTCTCGATTCGACTATTCAATATCCCACAAAACCAAAGAATCAACGGTGTTGCTCCTGGCGCAAAAAAACAATATTTTTGATGGCTTCACCCAAGTCTGTAAACTACTGCAACTATCAATCAAACATGTGGTCCCAGAAACACTCGCCTACTACAAACTTTTTGAAAAAGCATTGCGCGCTGATAAAAAAGAAACCTTGCTTTATGCTTTTCTAAATGGAGAGAATTCCTATGCTTATCTTTTTGACTATTTAGGGCTACTTTCTGAAAAGAAATACATTTTTGATGAAAAAGATGAAGAGGGCTTAAAAAAAATTGTTGAGGACCTGAAAGCTGAAAATATAACTCTTAATCGACTGATTCTTTCCGGAGAGTCTAGTAGTAAGGTCCGTCAAGACCTTTTTACCAAGACCGTCGGCGTCTGGACTAATCCCTTGGAAAAAATCATCCAGAATTTTTATACCCAATATGTCAAGCTACTTCTCCCCGCCGGTGAGTCAAAATTCCCGATGCTTCATTTTGATGTTTGCTTGGGTGCTTTTATCTTTACCCAAGAAAACACCAGCTTTTCCTTACTTAAAGAAGGCTCACGATTATCCAAAAGCTCAGGTGGTTCGCTTCCAAGCATATCTCTCCCTAGCATTCCCTTTGGTAAAAAAGCGATTTTTCTTTTCCTATCAACTCTCATTTTGACCGCAATCGCAGTCTATGCAATTGTCACAATGGCGCCCAACTTTAAGGGAATGAAAAGTATTTCTTTGCCGATTGCAAAACCCACCGCCACCCCAGCCCCGACTGTTGAGCCGACAGCAATACCGGAATTGTCGCGTGAAGATGTCAATATTCAAATTCTCAACGGCACCGGAACCGCGGGAATTGCTGGTGAAATGCGCGATATTCTCATTGATCTTGGCTATACCGAGGTCTTGACCGACAATGCGGACAGTTTTGATTTTGTTAGTACACAGATCGCCATCAAGGCGGATAAAAAAGAATATCTAGACCTCCTAGTTGATGACCTGAGCGATACCATCAAAATAAAAAAAGCCAACATCTCCACTCTTGATAAAAAAGAAGAAGCTGATATCGTCATCACCATCGGTTCTGATTTTGAATAAAAACCCCTTCATTAACAATTAATCCAAACTGACTATGCTCTTTACTTTTACAATTTTCAGAACATAAAAAAGGCTTTTTGCATACTTTTGTCTTTTTCATGACTTGTGGAGGCAGCGTAGAAACTGTTTCAAAATGATGCCAGGAGACGGCCATTGCCCGAGGTGTTCCTCGCATGAATTTTGAATTACAGTTTCTAGACCCGTAACTCAGGCACTGAAAAAGATAAAAGTATGAGGATTTATTTGAGTTTGCGGAGCCTGTCCCGAGTTTGACAGAGGGATCGCATTCCTCGCAATGACCAAAATAATTCGACCATGCAATTAGAAATTTTCTGTTGTTTCCCTTCTTCGCTCTTAGCTTCCCACTTCGTCCTTCGGACTTCGAGGGACGAGACGGCGGGCAGGCATGTTTCATACTTTGCGTTTCACGTTTCTCGTTTCATGTTTCACGTTTCACGTTTCACGCTCAATGAGTTATACTATCCTTCATGGAACCAACCAAAGAGCTACTTGAGAAGCGCGTCAAATCAATTATTGGTTTGATTAAGCCTGATGAGCTAAAAACTAAAATAATTGAAATGGAAACAAAAACCAGTGAGACTGGTTTTTGGGATAATCATCGCGAGGCCGGCGCTATAATGCAAGAAATTGCCGCTTTTAAACAAAAAATTGAGGATGCCGAACTGATGCAAATATTGCTTGAAGAAGATCATCTCAAAGATTTGAGCACGCTTCTTGATCGATATGAGATTACTTTATATCTTTCCGGACCTCATGATGAGGGAGCTGCCATTCTTTCAATACATTCCGGTGCTGGGGGAACGGAAGCGATGGATTGGACCTCAATGTTGCAACGAATGTATACTCGTTATTTTGAAAAAAAAGGTTTTGCCTATGAAATCCTTGACTTGGTCTCAGGTGAGGAAGCGGGGGTTAAAAGTGTCATTATGGAAGTACGGGGTAAATATGCCTATGGCTACCTAAAAGCTGAAGCGGGTGTTCATCGCTTAGTACGCAAATCTCCTTTCAATGCGGCGGGATTGCGGCAAACTTCCTTTGCTTTAGTTGAAGTCTTACCTAAAATTCCGGCAACTGAAATTGAAATTAGCGACAGCGACCTGGAATGGCAATTTTTCCGCTCTGGTGGCGCGGGCGGACAAAATGTCAATAAAGTGAGTACTGCCGTACGGCTAATTCATAAGCCATCGGGAATTATGGTCACCTGCCAACAAGAACGTACTCAAGAGCAAAATCGTGAAATCGCACTCGCTCTTTTGCGTGCCAAACTATGGCTTAAAGAAGAGCTAGAACGCAATGAGAGCATGGAAGAATTTAAAGGTCCAAAAAAAGCTTCTTGGGGTTTGCAAATTCGCTCCTATGTGCTTCATCCTTATAAACTAGTCAAGGATTTGCGCACTGATGTTGAAGATAATAATCCAGAAGCTGTGCTTGATGGTAATCTTGATCATTTCATCGAAGCATATTTAAAACTCCCCGTCTAAAAATAAATCGTTGCTATCAAAAACAACATTTGTTATGCTTACTTTGATATGGATAATCAATCAACTAAAGAATCGCTAGTGCACCCTTTTCCCAAAGAGGCAGAGCATCATAATACAGAAGGCGAAATGCTGCCTTATAAAAAAGTGGCGATGATTTTTGTTATTACCATTGTCATCGGTATTCTTTCCGGATTTGTAGTCCAATATGTAGCCAGCGCCTTCGGTAGCAAGACCACAACCGCTCAAAAAACGACCGAAAAAAAATCGGTCAAAGAAGCGGTTGGAATTCCTGACAAGAAAACTTTTAAAGACTCAGCCGAAGGCGAGCTTGTTGAGGGTGGTTCTGAAGGTGAAGGCAGTTTCCACCTAGAGCGCCCAGGGGGAGAAAGTCAAAATGTCTATCTCACTAGCTCCACCGTCGATATGAGTGAATATATTGGCTCCCAAGTCCGAGTCCATGGTGAGACCTTCGAATCAGATAAAGTCGGTTGGTTGATGGATGTGGGATATATTGAAATACTGGAATAAAAGTTACAAGTAACAACTAACAAGAAACAAACAAATCACAATATTCAATGACCAAAATTCTGAAGATTAATATTCTTTCAGTTTGTAACTTGGTTATTGTTTCTTGTTTCTTGCCTCATGGCTATGATAACATTTGATGCCGTTTCTAAAAAATATCCAACTGGCGTCGTCGCCCTTGACGATGTCTCATTTCAAATAGATGATAATGAATTCGTCTTTCTAGTTGGTGCCTCTGGTGCTGGCAAAACCACCATTCTTCGGTTATTGCTCAAACAAATGGAGCCGACTTCGGGCTCAATTTTCATCGATAAAGTCGATATCACCGCCAAAGGATTTAAAGATTCCACTTTGGTGAGGCGAAATATTGGGATTGTTTTTCAGGATTTTAAAATTCTCCACGACAAAGATATCTTTGAGAATGTTGCCCTATCGCTCCAGGTCACCGGCGCCAAAGAAGCGACGATTAAATCAAAAGTTGAAGAAGTGCTTGATTTGGTCGGTCTATCTGAAAAAAAGCGCATGTTTCCTTTGCAGTTGTCAGCTGGAGAATTGCAACGAGTCGCTATTGCTCGCGCCATCATTGGCGATCGCGGCATAATTCTCGCTGATGAGCCGACCGGCAATCTCGACCCCAAGACTACCTGGGAGATCATGAAGATTTTCAAAAAACTCGATGGCCAAAAAACCTTGCTTATCGCCACCCACAACGCTGACATTGTCAATAGTTTCAAAAAACGAGTGATTACGGTAAAAGATGGCAAAGTTCAATCTGACCGCAGAGGCGGTACCTACGAATTATGAAAGAAGTATTAAATTCAATTAGGCGAACTCCATATCAATCGCTAGCGTCATTTTTGATTTTGTTTTTTGCCCTTTTTTTGACCATTTTTGTATTTTATCTGACCAGTTTTTTCAGCAGTATCCTCTCTTATGTGGAGACCCGACCGCAGGTAATTGCTTATTTTGATGTTGACGCCACTGAAAAAAATATTCTTGAGCTGAAAAAGAATATAGAAAAATCAGGAAAATCATCAGAGGTGGTCTATATCTCTCAAGACAAAGCACTAAAGATTTATAAAGAGCTCAATTCGGATAATCCCCTGCTATTGGAGATGGTTTCAGCTAATATTTTGCCAGCCAGTCTTGAGGTATATGCCACCAAGCCCGAATATTTAGCAGAAATTTCTAAGTTCCTTGATGATGAACAAATAGTAGAGGAAGTCAGTTTCCAAGAAAACATTGTCGATCGTCTGCTCACCTTGACGACAATTTTACGCCGCGGAGCCCTTTTCCTTTCCGGATTCTTGGTGCTGATTTCAATTGTAGTGTTGATGACGACGACCGCTTTCAAAATCGCTCTTAAAAAAGACGAAATTGATCTAATGCAACTTTTGGGCGCCACCACTTTTTATGTCAGAAAGCCATTTCTTGTCGAAGGGATGATTTTTGGATTCGTCTCCGCAAGCGTCGCTTTTGGAGTATTTTACTTGCTTTACGCTCTTATGTTTCCGTTTCTCTCTTCATATTTAACTGGCATTCCATCATTGTCATTTTACAGCCTTGACAGCTACGGACTAAGCGTCTTCCCACCGAGTATATTTTTTATTGTGCTCTCCTATTTGTTCACCGTTATTTTCGGTATAACCATCGGACTGATTGGAAATTATCTTTCAACGTCAAAATATATTAGATAGGTAAAATCGGCTGAATCAACATAATTTATGAGAATTGTGATGGTGCTTCTCATATTTCTACTAATTGCTCCAATTGCTTTATCTGATTTAAGAATTAATGAAATTTACCCAGCCCCTTCTGATGGTCAAGAAGAGTGGGTCGAGTTATTTAACAATTCCGATCAATCAATAGATATATCAACCTATAAACTGAAAGATAGTATTGGGACAAACATTCCTCTACAAAACACGTTAATTTCTCCACATGGATTTGTTCTTGGGATTGCAAATGGGGTACTAAACAATTCCGGTGACGACGTTTTGCTGTTGGATCCTGCGGGTGTTCAAATTGATTCGACAACATATCCATCAGGCTATAATTCAAGCCAGTCACATGGTCGGTGTCCTGATGGTGGCAGCTGGCTCAAACTAAATAGTCAATCCAAATCCAGTAGTAATGATGCTATTTGCGGCAGTCAAGCCGTCTCCCCAACAAACGCTCCGGGAGAAACGCCTAGTAATATCTCGCCGACTGTGGCAAGTGTCGATTATGACAATATAATCATTTCAGAGGCGATGGTTTATCCAGACACTAATCAATCTGAGTGGGTCGAGCTTTATAACAATAATGATTTTGCTGTAGTCCTTACCAATTGGTATTTGGATGACGGTGAAAACAGCGGCTCTACTCCCAAGACATTTAGTCTATCAATTGGTGCCAGGAATTTTGCTATTGTCGAGCTAACCACTTCAATTTATAACAACGATGCCGACGCGGTCCGACTCTTAAACGGTAATCAAGTCGAAAAAAATTCATTTTCTTACTCAAATGCAGAGCGCAATAAATCCTGGGGTAGGACTTTTCTGCCATCTGGCGGCATTTGTCTTCAGGAATCTTCACGCGCCGTCATCAATTCAAGCTGTATAAATAATAATAATTCAAGTAATAATACCGGCGCTGAAAAGAATGATCAAACACCGACTATTGCTTCAAATTCAACAACAAGCACATCAACCAATGATGAAAATGAAATTGAAGATAATACAATCTATCGCGATCATATAAACCCCAATACTAACACTTTGAGTCAAAAAGGCTCTGTCAAAGGAGCGTCAACCGAAAGAAATAGCGATACTATTTCAAATTCCGAAAAAAACAATATACGCTCCGTAGTTTCTGCAATCTGGCTAGTGTCTACTTTTAACCTAGTTTATGCCGCTTCCAAAATTACCAAAAAACATCTAGAATTAATCTCGTGAGTAAAAAGCAGTTTAAAAAAATAGTCTACTATTGGTTGCCACAAATTCTTTTAATGGTGCTCATTTTTTTTCTCTCTAGTCACCATCGCGTCAGCATAACGGAAGAGTCAACCATCGATTTTGTAATTTTCAAATCTCTCCATATGATTGAATACGGCGCCTTATTTTTCTTAACCACTCGCGCCATCCTTCATACCTCAACTCAATCAAAAAAACACGCCTTGCTTTATGCTTTTATTTTTTGTGTCTTATTTGCTTTTAGTGATGAAATTCATCAAACATTTGTCCCGACCCGCGAAGGAAAGTTGCGAGATGTGCTTATTGATACTGTAGGAATTAGTGTTGTATATTGGAAGTATGCAAAGTTTCTTTAAGCGGCTTCATCATTTATTTATTCCCTCTGATCGAAACAACTATCGAGCGCGTTTGCTTCATATTGATTTCTTGACAGGAATCATTGCAATCGTTGCGCTCGTCAATATCACCGTTCATACTCTTTCTGGCATTGGTGTCTTGGGACTAGCCACTGATATCACGGTGCAACGGCTATATGAACTGACCAATAGGCAACGAGTTGAACATGGGCTTTCGGCCCTTGACTATAATAGCGAACTGGCTCAGGCCGCACAGAAAAAAGCCGAAGATATGTTTGCAAAAAACTATTGGGCACACTATTCTCCCACTGGTGGCACTCCTTGGGAGTTTATCGTTGGCGCTGGTTACAAG
The DNA here is from genome assembly GCA_025449735.1 of Candidatus Microgenomates bacterium. GTDB lineage: Bacteria > Patescibacteriota > Microgenomatia > UBA1406 > HO2-37-13b > JANWIV01. The sequence continues at coordinate 167,866 of JANWIV010000003.1, forward strand.
TATGAATTTGCGGGTGAAAATCTTGCTCATGGTTTTATGTTTTCTGATCAAGTGGTAGAAGCCTGGATGCAATCTGATTCTCACCGGGCAAATCTACTCAAATCCGAATATGAAGAGATTGGCTTTGCTGTCGTCAATGGCACCCTTCAAGGTGAACCAACCACGCTAGTAGTGCAAATGTTCGGTCGGCCATTAGTAAATGGCAGCGATAATACTGCTGATAATAGTCAAAATATCGCCGTTGCCGCCGCCGAGCGGGAAGCAGAAAAACCAAAACCTACTTCACCCAAGGCGACTCCTGAGGCAGAATTTGTTAGCTCAAATGAACCAGTCGAAGGTCCTGGCGCATCTTCTAATGGCATTTCAATGCAATCTTTGACCTTCAACTCATCCATTTGGCTCATAGTGCTTTTAATATTGGCACTACTAATCGATCTTATCTATGCCTCTCGACATCGCCTGCTTCGCATTACCGGGAAAAATCTGGCTCATTTGACATTTTTATTAGTTATTTTGGTAGCCGTTATAATGTTAGCTAAAGGAGTTATTCTTTAAACAAATATGATTGATCACTTAACAAAAGAGTTAAAAAGTCATCTTCTGGAATATTTGTTGCTGATTACAGCTTCGGTATTTTTTTTGATTTTCATCTCGCTTTTTGCCGGAAGTCATCAAAAACAATTTATTATTTTGATTATTTTTGCCGCTTATTATGTGATTTGGGGGGCGGTCCATCATGCCAAAGAACAAACATTGAGTTTGAAAATTATGTTAGAATATCTGGCGGTTGGAGGTATCGCCTTGACCGTTTTGTATTCAATTCTTATTAGTTAGAAACTAAACCGTCCGTTAATTAAAATAATTTAAATTGAGGGGTGGCTCCAAACGGGGAGCCCCGACAAGCGCGCAGGAACGAATAGATTTAAACCGTCTTGTAGATGAGCACTTGTTGGGGCTGTTAGGAGTCAGGACCCCTTACCATTTATGAAAGGAGTCATACTAGCCGGAGGCATGGCCACTCGCTTGAGGCCACTGACTGCGGTCACCAACAAACACTTGCTTCCAATCTATGATAAGCCAATGATTTATTATGCCTTGCTTGCCATGGCAGAAGCAGGAATTAAGGAAGTCATTATCACCAGCTCCCCAGATCATGCCGAACACTTCAAAAATTTGCTCAAAGAAGGCGAAGAATTTGGCCTATCACTTTCATATGCCATCCAAGATCAGCCAGGCGGAATCAGCCAAGCAATTCTATTAGCTGAGGAGTTTGTGAGAGGTGACAAATTTGTAGTCCTTTTAGGTGATAATATTTTTAATCATTCGCTCAAAAATGCCGTCGAGCGATTTGAGACAATGGAAGATGGCGCTTTTGTTTTTGCCAAAAGCATGCCCACGGAATCTGGTCAATATGGAGTGATTGAAATAGACAGTGAAGGGAGGGTGCTCTCAATTGAGGAAAAACCTGAACACCCAAAATCTGATCTAGCTCACACCGGTATTTATATGTATGACAAGCGCGCGTTTGAGTTTATTAAGCATCTTTCTCCAAGCGCTCGGGGTGAGCTTGAAGTCACGGACCTAAATAATATCTACGCAAAAGAAGGTAGTCTTCATTGTGAGATAATGGAAGGATGGTGGGTAGACGCTGGCACTAGTTTTGATGAGCTCTTGCGTGCCAACATCCGCGTCGCGATTGAAAGAGGCAAATTAAATACAAAAATGATTGATGATATGTAAGTTTTTGCATAAAGTATCCAAGATACAAGAAACAAGATACAAACAAATTAAAATGTTCAATAACCAACTCACAATCCGCGAATAGTTTGTTAATTGTTAGTTGGAGCTTGTTTGCCTGCCTGTCGGCAGACAGGTTCCTTGTGAGTTGTTTCTTGTTACTTGAAAAGCTTATGAATAATCAAATGCTCAAAAAAGTAATTCCTTTTATCGCTATTTTTGTCTTAAGCCTTGGCGTTGCTGTCACTACTTTCATTCAAGAAAATACCCGTCAGGCCGAAGCGGCAGTTGACGGCATTAATATCGAGCTTACCAACCAATCAGCCAGTTTGGATGCAAAATCAAATTGGAGTTGGCGGGCTGACCTTTTAGCAGAAAACCATATTGGTGAAAAAGTAGACACCGAGTCTGTAGTCAGCTGGTGTCGGGAGACTTTTGGCAAGAAAGGTGAGTCAGAAGGTAGAATCTGTAATAGCGATCTCACCCCTGCAGAATTCATCTCGGTACTCAAGCGAGAAAAAAAATCAATCACTATTCAAAACAGCAATTTTGAAGTAGTCCATCCAGGGGTCAAGTGCGGTCGCGTTTATCTTGAGATTTATGGACTTGATGGCGTGCTCGGCACTGAAGTCTATGACACTGGTATTGAATGTAAAGATTCTGACATCCCAACTCCCACTCTCACCGGCGAGCCTCAATATGGCCTACTCGATGAAAACGGCAATGAACTCTCCTTTTCTGAATTGATCAAAGACATTTTTTCAATTTTTGGTAGCTTTAATAAAAATGCTGAAACTTCGCCTACAGAGCCTTCGCCAGGAGCGGGTAATAACCCACTCACCCCTTTTCCAACAACACCTCCTAATGACCCCGGCGTCGCTTGTAGTGGGAGCTCTGTCGTCTCTTGGGCCGGTTGCATTAGTGAAAAATTAGAGCTCGGGATTGAGCATCGATTCAATAAAATGTTAGGTAATATAGCAAATGGTGGCTATACGGCGACCAAGCGCAGTGCTCAAAATGAAGGGACTAGCCCAACAGGAATTTATTGGTGCACAAATATCGTTATTGATTCATATAATTTGTTTTACCCTGGGGCCGGCAATAACCCCAGCGCTGCTCACCAGTCAGTGCTTAATATGAGGCGCTTCTTTGCTTCGACCTCAGGATATCGCTACCTTGATTTTAGAAATGTCGCCACTAGGCGGGATGCACTTGAAAAAACCAGAGCCGGCGATGTACTTATTATGCAGTCTGTCTTTGATCGTCATACCAGTCAGCATGTCGGTATCATCAGTTCAATTGAAATCGATAGTCATTGCAATGGTAAAATTCGCACTCTAGAATCAAATTCAGCCAGAAAGGATCATGCTTATGTGGTTCGCGCTTGTGATATTATCAATACCTCCTATCCGGTGGTTGCCATTGTCGGTAAATAATATGGAAGAACAAACGATGACTAGGTATAAAAAAATTGCTCTTATAACTGGGGGTGTTATTATTCTTGCAATCGCTATCTATTTTGTGATGAAAAGTCGATTCATTCCGACAGCCGAGAAATCTTTTGACGCCCAACCGACTCAAGGCGCGACTCAAGTAGAATCTCCATCAATAAACATTGATTTTGAAGAAGTGGCCCGTCGAAACCCAGATGAGGTCTCGGAAGAAGAAGCCCAAGCAGTGCAGTCTGAATCAGATCGAGAGTTTAGTCAATGGCAAGAAGAAATCTATAGCAATTATCCTTGGTACTCCTCACTGCCACTTCAAACGAGTGAGTATTTTGTCTATCTAGATTTAGAAAAGAAGGCAATATTTGCCATTCTATATCAAGATCAAATCCCCGCTGACCAGATTGACACTACCAAGGTAAGCATTATCAATCAATTGAGCAGTCTTGGCATCAATCAAATTCTTCTCGACAGCATTATCTTCGAAACTGAATAAACTGAACTGAATATACTGACCCGCTTTGCGGGACTGACCCTGAATCAACAGGGGCTGATTTAAACTGAAATGCTTGCATTTCATACGCTAGATACTCCATACTAAATACTGTATATTCATACTATGCTAGCCAAACAATTGTTGGTTTATATTAACCGTGGTCTGCGAATGTTTTCTCGTGGCATCCTTGTCATTGCCGTCTTTTTTACGGTTATTAATGCTTTTGTATATTTCACCCACGAAGATAAATCAGGCTTACCAACGATTGAAGATAAAATCGCCGAAAACAGCAAGAAAATTGAAAACTATTTTAAGGATCCCGCGATCAATACTCCAGAAAAAAAGGCGGTCGCCTCACTACTACAATTATCAGTTTGTAATACTTTTGGGGAAGCTTGTTTTAATAAAAAGACCGCTGATGAAAATTTTGATGGTAGTTATATGGGATCATTTGCAAGCACTTTCGCAATCCCATTTGAAAATCCCCCCGCTTCTGGAGTTTATTACACTTTAAACAAACTTGAAAATGCCGGTCTTGTCCCCCAAGCTTATGCAGTTGAGGGAATCGGTTTCGCTGGACTAAAACCGCTTCTTGAAGTTTGGGAAGCCTTCCGCAATCTTGCCTTCCTTGTACTTGTCATGATTCTCATTGCTATTGGCTTCATGATTATGTTTCGAATGAAACTTGATGCCCAAACGGTCGTTGGAATCGAGAGCGCACTACCGAGAATTATTGTTACCTTAATTCTAATTACCTTTTCTTTTGCCATTGCCGGATTTTTGATCGACCTCGCCTATATAACTATGGCGATTATTATCGTTGCTTTATCAAATGTTGTCGGTGGATTAAGCTCGACTGACTTGCTAGGAAAATACCTTCAAGCCGGGCCTGATGATCTAATTGGATTTGTATCGGGTGTTAGAAAGACAGGCGGCCATCCAACTCTTTTAAATGCCCCCGATATCCTTTATCATTTACCAAATGCAGTCCTTGGTATTTTTGGACCTCGTATCCGAGCCACTTTCCAATTTATAAGTGGAAGTGCGGCGGCTTATTTTCTTGGACCTAAAATTTTTGATGCTTGGTCAAAAACAATTGGGCCGATTTTCCGTTTTGGGGGAGAGGCAGAAGCGGGTGTAGTTGCCGCACAAGGTCATTTTGGTAACTGGGATCTATTTGAAGGAGTGGCTAATGGAGTTGGCCTTCCTGTAACCTACGCAGTCGTATTCTTGCTCGCTTTTTTCTTTCTACCATTTCTTCTCGGAATTGTTATTTTTATTACCGTAATTTTTATTGCTTTCCGTCTTCTCTTTGCGCTACTTTTTGCTTATTTGAAAATATTGTTGTTAGTTCTTTTGTCTCCAATAATACTGATGTTTGGTGCCATTCCCGGCCGATCTGTCTTTGGGTCATGGATCAAAGGACTAGTTGCTGAGCTGATGACTTTCCCACTAATGATGGCGATTTTCTTGATTGGACTAATTATATTTGAAGTGTCCGCTTCTGGCACTCTTATCCGATTTCCATTCACTCATCGTATCGATGCTGGTGCTTGGAGTTTGATTGTTGGAATGACATTTCTTTTTATGACACCTGACATTTTAAAAAGCATCAAAAAACAAATTGCTCCTCAAAGTATTTTGCCTGAAGGTGGCATTGGAGTGCTGTTTGCTGGTGGCGCTGCCTTGTTTGGAGCTGGTAAGGGAATTGCTCTTGGAGCGCCATCAATTGTCAGATCTTTGCCGAAGAGTATTCGTGATTCAATTAATAGAGGAGGTGGCCCAGTTGGCAAATGGCTTACCGGTGCAGAAGATGCTAAAGAGTCAGCAGAGAATTTGGCTGAAGCAATTACCAGGGCCAATCGCGGTTTCGGTTCCGCTCAAGATGATGATGGTAGATAAGTGTCACGAAAATGGTATTCCTAAAATATCCACTCCTACGAGCTCCAGAATAAATACCGAGAAAATAATTAGGAGTAGTCCAATGATGCAAGATGTCAAATTCTCTCTGGCTTTTTGGATTGCTTCTGCTTCGCCACGAGAAATCTGCAACCTGATTGTTGAATAAAATATACAAAGCAAAGCAAAAAACCCTGCCAGTCCAATCCCAAATTTCAACACATAATCGGTAATAAAACTTTGCGCATTTAGCGGCACACAACCAAGTCCGCTCCAATATCCCCCGCCAGTTGCACAATTAAGACAAGCTTTATGCTCTTTTTCATTAGACTTTAAATAATCATTACACATTTTTGCTACCTGCGGAATTGCTGGCGCATCTTCAGATAGTTTGCAAGTACAGGCGCCAGGTATTGAGGGGTCTGCACCTTCCGGATCAGGAGAGCCGTAAACACAAGCATTGAGTCGAGCGTATTTCTCCTCAAAATTATTAAGATTATCTTGAGTCGTTTCAACTCTATCAGGAAGTTCTCTTAGTGCATCATCAAAATCAGTACCAGGTATATGGGCAAAACGAAGTAGTCCTAATCCAGGGAAAGTTGGCAATTCTGTTGGCTTATTACTACAACATTGATCCGCTCCACCCTCGGCTCCTGCCATTCCACAGGTGACTCCTTGAATTTCTTGATCTTGAGCCCGCACAATTGAAGAACTAATACCTAAAAAAAGAATTAGACCGAAAATTATAATAAGAATCTGCTTCATAAACTAACTATACCAAAAAAACGCAGGTGTCAATCTTCTTTCTCTTCTTCCATGGCTTTTTTGGCTAACTGGAGTAGCAGTATTGTAAGTGCCAGAAATGCTATCGATGGCCCAGCTTCTAACAAACCATATTTAAAGCTGTCTGCCCCTACCGCTTTTTCTATTCTTTCGTTATTCCATTTTTGATGTCTTTCTTCCGAACCCAAGAATCCCATTTCCATCGCATGATGAAGATGTTGCCTGATTTTTTCTGTCTTCCAAGTCATCGCATCATTACCAACATACATTTGTGATAGCGATATTTTTGATCCTAATCCTCTACCCGTAATAAAATTGAAAGGGAATGGAAAACGCGCTTTATAATTCTCTTGAAAAAAACGGGTTACAACAGTAGCTAAAAAGGAGTTCAACTTATACATTTCATCTTCGCCAATAATATCTTTAAGCTTTACCACTTCGGCATAAAGCTCAAATATGCCATCTTCCTTGCCACTTGCTGCCGCCGCCTTAAGTACCTCGGGTAAAGTGCCAACTTTGTCAATCACTTCATTCCAGTGGGCGCTATCGCCAAGAACTCTTTTCAATACATCCGGCCCCAACTCGTCGAGATTGCTTAGGAAAGGCAGAAGGGCCATTTCATTTGTTGATGGTATGAATTTATTTTGCTCATAATTTGACCACCTGTTGGCAGCTGTGTAGAAGAATTTCTTGTCTCCGAGCCGATTGCGATCTGTCTCACCATTATCTGCAAAATTTTCATTTAAACCCTCGAAATGAGTGTTAAGACCGCTACTTCCAAAAAATAACTCTCGTATTTTTTGACCATGTTCATCTGTATCAAGAATGTCACTAGCGGTCATTTTAGATCGGTCACTACCATCGGGTTTGTTTCTCACTCTAGTGAAAGCATTACCTAATGTAATATTAAGCGAATGCAAAGCCGCCTCTCTATCAATTGCGCCTTCGATTTTGCGATCGGTTCTGGCAACTTCCTTGTCAAATTGAGGCTGTTTAAATAAATTGTGATAGGTTTCTGCAATTTTCTTAAGATGCGGGACATTTGATTCTCCCCAATTTTTAGCAAGTTCTCCTCGATATTTATCTTTATTAATCTTCCAACCCTTTACTTCATCAGCATGAAGATTTGGTATCTTATCGGAAAAATAATATTCATAAGCTGTTAATTCCTGATATCTTTCGACTTTAGGTTTTGATCTATCGACTGGATCAACATCAGTCAACCGAACTCTCACTACGCTACTAAGCTCAGGTTCGAGGCCAGAAAATACACTTAAAAATTCAAGCGGCGAGCGATCAAGGAGGGCTTTAAAATGCATTCCTTTGAATACTATCTCCTTTTCCTCTTTAAATTCCTCTTTTGGGATCGAATGTCCACTGTCATCATAAAATATTGGATCTTTATTGCTCTTTGAATATTTTTTGACTTCCTCTTTTATACGTTCATGATCAAAATACCATCGAGACATAACTCCAATTTCCTGAGATAAATTTTCATATGTGTCGGCCCAATTTTCGTCGACACCGGAGTTAAATTTCTCTTTATACCAATTCTTCAACGAATCAATGCGCCAACCACCTCGAGAAAAAAAGCCACCGAGTGAAAATTCCCGTAGCAATTCTCGAAATGTATTTTCACCTTCGGCAAAATAGACGTCAGTGACTTCCTTTTGCCACTTTGCCCGTACTTCATCGTCTTTTTCGTGGACGGCTTGATATAGTTTTTCTGGAACCCAACCTTTTCTTATTCTTTTTCTTAAGGTTCCTTTTTCTTTTTCTAGTTTTATTGGTATCCCAAAAATTGTCGGCGTTCGGGTAGTGCCAATTTCGCCTCCCCTTCCCAATCCCCATTTATGCCGAGCACTAGTATATTGCGCATAACCAGGTTGACCCTTGTAGTGTTCAGCTGCATCAGAACTACCTAAAACCTCACCGAAACGAAGCGTCGCCATTTGTATTCCCATACCAATCGTCATTGCTCGATTAATTTCCCATGAATCAACACTGCTATAAAGTTTTCTCATCTCCTCAGGAGTATTGGGATCTTCAGCCAGCACTTTCAGTCTTGCTCTAACAACATCTTTAAGTCTTTCGTAATCCTTATTGAGCAGTCTTTTGCCAGTTTCAGGATCAAATTTAACCATAAAAAGGTCGGGTGGCAATTTGTTGCCTTCCATGTTCTTCCTGATGTCGACATTGCGAATAAATTCTGCCATTACAATCTCGATTAGTTCTTTTTGATACCCCTGGGCCACCATACCGATTTTAAACGCGGGGAATTTCATCATATATTCCGCCAGTTTATCTGGCGGTACTTGTCCCAAAAGAATCGCTTTTCTCATTTCATGAAACATTTGACGCATATCAATCTCATTATCCATTTCCGGCACAATGTCTCTCGTAAAAAATTCTCTAAAATCATCTAGAGTGCTCTTAGGATCGACCGCATTTTCAAACGCTCTTCTTTCAATTTCAAGTTTAAGTCGACCACTCATACCCAACTTTAAGATTTTATTTCGAATATGTCTTTCAATTTGTCCTTCAAAATATGAATTATATGCCGATTGCCAATCGACATCTGGGTTGGAACTAGCGCTCTGAAGTAGTTTATTTACTGCACTATACATCGCTTTTGTCATTTCATCTTTTGCTCCTTGCCTCAGACTACCGTCAGAATCGAAATACTGATCCATATTTTCAATCAAATACTCATCATTAAAAATTTTTAGATCCCCTGGCAAAATCCCATATTCCTCTAGATCCCTAGCGATTCGAGCATCAGCATCAGTACCAAATTTAGCCTGATGAGCAAATATTAAAGTTTCAACTTTTTGCCTATCCCACCCTAGTACATCAATAAGTCCATTGGCATTTTGATCCCAAAGCAATTGAGAAGTTAGTTCTCTAAATTTATCTCCCTCATCTTCTTTTTTGCTACTAGTAATAAGTTCTAATTCATCTTTAAAAAGAGCATATAATTTATCTACATCTATTTCTTTTGCAGTTTTACCCTTTACAAGTTTTTTATATGCTTCCTCTTCCTCATCTTCTCCTTCAGCTCCATTTTCGGGAGTGTCTGCTGGAGGGGGGCTTTCTGGTGGGCGGCCACCGCCTGCATCATCGCCGGTTGGTGGTTCATCAACTGTTTGACCGCCGTTTTCCGGTAGACTGGCGATTACCTCATCTATGGCGCTTGCCGCCTCGGCTTTACCTTGATCTCTAAGATGATCTTTTAATTGAGAAAGTGACTGTTTAAGATTGTCTGCAGTTTGGCTCTCGGTTTGAGAGCGTGAAATTTCATAAACCAATGGCGCGACAAGTGCCGCTACTTCTGGATCCATTACCTCTGTCGCAATAAGAAGACTTTTTAAGACATGTTGACTCGCCTCGGGATGTCTGTCATAAGCTTCATGTTTGGCCGCAGTTAACACTCTTATTGCCGCATCAGCAAGTTCTTCAGGTTTTGTGGCTGCCCGTTTTAAGGTATTGCCAAGATCGAGCACCAGCATATTACCAAAGGCTCGCTTGCGTTGCAACTTTACCGGCTCCGATCCGGCTTGGCCTTCAATGCGACCAAAATTGATATCGACTTCAGATCGAACCTGCGAGTATCGAGATGGTGATGGTCCTTCGCCAATCTCAGCCATGTTATTTGCGAGTCTTCAACTGATAACCCAAAGTCGTCATAAATAAGCTTGCGGTAAGGCTACCATTGCGCAGGAAACCAACTAAATCGGTGCAGTTGAGACAGCTGGGGCGGGTCAAAAAATAAACCAAGGAATCGAAGGCGGCTAAAAAGGGGAGAGTTAGGATTAGCGCCGCTAAGGCGAGTACTCTGCCGTAATGGGTTTTTATAAAACTCATATAAGCATTGTAACTTAAGGGATTATACCATACAAGACTACATTTGTAAAGAACTATAGGATAAATAATCAAGATACAAGAAGCAAGATACAAACAAATTCCAATAAACAATAACCAATTAATTTTTGAGATTTGTAAGTTGAAGATTGTTTGCCTGCCTGTCGGCAGACAGGTTTCTTGTGAGTTGTTACTTGTTACTTGAAGAAGGTCTCTATTGGGTTATTTTTTATTCTCCTTCTTCTCAATGACTAGTGTTCTGTCGGCTCCTTCTCCTTCAGAATAGGAGGTTAGCTCGGAGAAATTGGTGGCAATATATTCATGAATGACGCGACGCTCAAATGGAGAGAATGATTTTAAAGTCGCCGCTCTTGATTCTTCCATGACGCGCTTCCCGACATTGTCAGCGATCCCCTCAAGTCGTGTCTTCTGGGTTGAGCGATAATCATTGATATCAACCAAGACATCTATTTTGCGCTCCAATTGTCGATAGAGAATAACGGAAATAAGTCGCTGGATTGAAGACAAAGTCATCGCGTGATGACCAATCAAAATCGCTGGGTCCTCTTCGGTTGTCAACTTAATAAGATAAAGCTCGTCTTGCTTTTCAATCTCGACATTAACGCCAAAATCAAGTTTTTCAAAAAACTCCAATATTATTTTTTTGACTTCATTTTGATCGCTCATGCTGTTTTTGTTGAATAATGCTGATAACGGAGAAGGTATTCCAATAAAGAGACAAACCAACTGGCAAAATGTAGGCGAAGTATCCGATCATTAGGGGGAAAAGATAACGCATTTGAGTTGCCATCGCTGTCTGCATGTCGGATTGATTTTTTTTATCCCCTTCAACCTTCTTGGTTTTTGGCAAAGTCGCTTGCGCCTGAAAATATTGCAATACTCCAGTAATCACTGGAATCGCTAAATAAATAGTCCCATATTGACTGAAATGACTTGGCGCCACCGCTAGATTAATCCCAAAAAACATCGGATCAATTGTCGTCACTTTAAGAAAATCAGCATAGACGATTTTATTAACCCGATCAGCAATTGTAGCCAAACTCTTACCTTTACTACTATCAAGGAAAAATAAAAGCACTCGATAAAGAGCAATAAATACTGGGATTTGAACTATCGCAAATAGGCACCCTGCCGCGGGATTAATTCCGGTTTCTTGGTAAAGTTTTAATTGCTCTTTCTGAAGCGTCGCTTTATCATCTTTGTGTTTTGTCGTCAGCTCATCAAGCCTGGGTCTGAGTTCCTCCATTTTTTTGGCGAGAAGCATTTGCCTGCTATAAAAAGGGTTGAGCAGCGCTCGAATGACGATGGTTAGGATGATAATTGATAAACCAAACGCCCCAGGGATACCAAGATTTAATAATCCTTGATAAAAAAATAACAAAATATTGATAATTGGATGAAGGAGCACGGTATCAAAAATTTGAATGATGGGTCCCATATATTTTTAGGCAGTAAGTACATGACGAGAGCGAGCTCGACGACGTTTTAATACGAGTCTTCCGGTGGCAGAGGAGATGCGTGCTCGAAAACCATGAGTTTTCGCTCGTTTACCTTTTTTTGGTTGAAATGTTCTTTTTGTCATATTTTTATATTCTTTCATTTAATATTGAACTCTCTTCTCCCTTAATTTCTTTCCAAACTGCTTCAGTTACAAAAGGCATAAATGGATGAAATAGTATCAGTAAATTCAAATATACCGATTCAAGCTCTCGATAAGCCTCTATATTACCAGATATAACCGCATCTTTCAACTCTTCTATGTAATAATCAGCGAAACGATGCCAAATAAATTCATAAAGTCGATCAAAAGCAGTTGAGAATCGATATTGCTCCATATCAGTCATATATTGCTTTTTTACCTCGTTATATTCTTTTTGCAGGCTCTCAATTGTCATCCTGGCCGAGTCTAACTCGGCTTTGCTTGCCTGCCACGTTTGACGTGGACCAGGATCTTTTTTGTTTAAGATTCTGGAGTCGCTACTCTCCCCAGAATGACGCGAAGGTGCAGAATCTCGGTTTGTTAACAAAAACCGACCCACATTCCAAATTTTATTAGCAAAGTTTCGCATGGCGCGCACCTTATCTTCTGCAAGGTTGACAATACCACCTTGACCAACCCCAAATAATAAAGAAGCACGAAAGGCATCGGCACCATACTTATCAATAAGCTCGACTGGATTGACAACATTGCCGCGGCTTTTGCTCATTTTCTTTCCCTTTGAGTCCGCCACCATCGACCATAAATAGACATCTTTGAAAGGTACTTTATCATATCGATACAGCGAGAAAAGAATCATACGAGATATCCAAAATTTGAGAATATCAGAAAGCGTCCCCATAAAATCTGTGGGAAAATGAGTCTTAAACTCTTGTTCTTTTAAAGTAAATAGGGGCCATTGACCAGAAGAAAACCAGGTATCAAAAGTATCAGTATCTTGAGTTATATCAGGATTCTTTAATAATTCCTTTTGTTTTTCTTCATCTATTTCGATTGTCCATTTATTTTCCTTTTTATGATAAAAGGCAGGAATTCGAATCCCCCAAACAATTTGTCTGCTGATTGGCCAATCATGCATCACCTCAAGCCAATCGAGCATTTGTTTTTTATATTTCTTAGGCGTAAACTTTACTTCATCTTTTTTTACCGCTTCAATAACTGATTTTTTTAAAGTTTCGACTTTTATATACCAATTAGGTATTGTCAAAGGTTCAAGGTCACGACCACATTTATAACAAGTAGCCACTGAGTGAACATATTCCTTGTCAATTTTTACCATCAGTCCTTTATCTTGAAGATCGTGCGCTACTTTTTCGCGCGCCACTCTAACTTTAAGTCCTGCATAAGGACCAGCAATCTCTGTTAGTCGACCGTCTCTACCAATTACTTGCTTTATTTCAAGACTGTGCCGCCTCCCCATTTCAAAGTCATTTGGATCATGAGCTGGAGTTACTTTTACAACCCCAGTGCCAAAATCGGGATTAACATATTCATCAGCAATTACTTTTAGCTTAAATTTATCAAGCAAACCATCCACTTCTACCTCTTTGCCGACCCACTGCTTATATCTTGAATCTTTTGGGTTTACAGCGATCGCGGTATCGCCAAATTTCGTCTCTGGTCTAACGGTCGCCAATGTAAAGGGACCGTATTTTATGTAATAAAGAGGATCCTTTCTCTCAACATACTTTATTTCAAGCTCCGCCAATGAAGTACCATCATGGGTACAATAATTGACGATATATTCGTCGCGATATACAAACCCATCCTCAACTAATTTTTTAAATGTCTCTTGTACGAAAAGGACCACACGATCATCAAGGGTAAATACGCTCCGTTCCCAATCCGCTAAAAATCCCAATTTTTTAAATTGTTCAAAAATAAGACCTGAATTTTCTTTTACAAATTTAAAAATGTCTTTGTACAAAGCGTCTCGTTCAAAATCAAATCGAGATTTACCTTGTTTTGCAAGATGTTTTTCATAGACATACTGAGTCTCAAATCCAGCATGATCGAGTCCTGGAATCCATAAACTTGCCATTCCATTAAGTCTTTTGAAGCGAATCATAATATCGTCAATGGTATACATACCATGACCAGCATGAAGTGAGGCGTTGGCATTTGGTGGTGGCATTAATATTGTATATGGCTCGCCACTAGTTGGTCTTAGGTAGCCATTACTCTCCCAAAAATCATAGATTTTTTTTTCATGATCGCTTGGGACAAATTTTGTATCCATATCAAGCTCAATACTATCACCTCCACCTTGATTTTTCAATCTAAACATATTACTCTGTATAACATGTCTTGGATTTCAACAACGATCTATTGGTATGCAATTATATTTATGGTCGGCGCCGCCGCGCTACCGATCACCAGAAAAATATTTTCCTCTTTCCTTGATTATGGCTATCCATTTGCCAAAACAGTTGGGATATTGTTGACGAGTTATTTAGTCCTGACATTATCAACTGCACACATATTGCCTTTTACGTCAACCAGCGTTTTCTCAATGCTACTAATTATCTTTGGCGCCGGTATTTTATTATGGCGACGGTCTAAGGTATCAAGAAAAATAAATAGCACTCAAATCGCCATGATTATATTTGAAGAAATGCTTTTTTTTGTTTCTCTTATATTTTGGACTTATGTCCGAGGCCAAGAACCATCAATCAGGGGATTGGAGAAATTCATGGATTATGGCTTTATCAATACGGCGCTGAATGCTCAATATTTCCCACCGGCTGATATGTGGCTCGCAGGCCACTCGATAAATTATTATTTCTTTGGTCATGTAGTTGGCGCGGTATTGACCAAACTATCAGGAATCGCCTCTTCACAAACATATAATTTAATCCTAGCGACAATTTTTGCTCTTGGCATCACCACAACTTTTTCACTTACATTCAATCTTCTCTATCATACCTTTGGGAAACGGCTTTGGAATGCGATTGGTGGTGGTATATTAGGCACTTTTATCGTCAACTTTGGTGGCAACCTTCATACGATATATGCTTTTACCACTGGCTATCAAAATGAAGAGCCAATTCCATTTTGGAAAATAATGTCTGGCTTTAATCCAGAAAAATATTGGTATCCTAATGCAACTCGATTTATTCCTTTCACCATTCATGAATTTCCAATGTATTCCTATGTGGTTGCCGACTTGCATGGTCATGTATTTGATATTCCTTTTGTCCTATTAACGATGGCTCTTATCATTGTCTTTGTGGTCAATATAATTCAAAAAAATAGTAGTGAAGCGAAACTTTTTGATTTTTTGTCAATTGACAAAAAAAAACTCCCCTCGACTACCAAAATAATTAATTTCATCAATCTAAAAACTAATTATTTTGTTTTTGCCATAGGTATTGGTTTTATGCTTGCAGTACACTACATGACCAATGCTTTTGATGCAGGGGTCTATTTATTGCTCGCCGGGTTTGTCCTCTGGCACTTTTTAGGTTTTTCAAAAACGATAATTTTGTCGCTTGTCATGGTCGCTGCTTTCTTATTGTTTAGTTTGCCTTTTTCCTTGCACTTCACTCCATTTGCCTCAGGAATTGGTGTTAATTGTGCCCCCACATTTTTGACCAATTTGAAGACTCTCGGTCCATTTCTATTTGAAGCGGGGAATTGTCAATTATCCCCCTTTTGGATGATACTTATTTTGTGGGGCTTTTTCTGGTTCAATGGCTTATTCCTTACTTATATTGTCCTTACAAAAAGTAGTCTCATAGATAAAAAAGTTTTACCATTATTTCAACTTGTCACGATTATGTTCGCTCTCTCCACTTTACTTATTTTTTTTCCCGAAGCATTGTATTTAAAAGATATTTATCCTAGCCACTTTAGAGCCAATACCATGTTTAAACTTGGTTATCAGGCTTTTATGATGATGGGAATAGGATCAGCTTTTGCTTTTGTCGCTTTAAAAAGAATTATTTCCAAATTGCCTTTTTTCGTAATAAGTTACTTATTTGGCTTTGTAATTTTATTCTTCTTTATCGCAATTTACCCAATTTTTGCCACCAGATCCTACTATGGAAGACTTAATAAAACACCTACGCTTGATGGTACCACCTGGATAAATACCGTCTACCCAGAATATTTAGAAATTATCAGTTATCTTGAGAGTTCAACCGCAAAAGGGACAATAATACTTGAAGCACAAGGAGATTCTTATACTGATTTTAATGTCGTCTCTTCATATAGCGGTCGAGCCACAGTAGCCGGCTGGTGGGTCCATCAATGGCTATGGAGAGGTAGTTCTGATGTCGTAGGTAAGCTTATCCCTGAAATTGAAGCAATGTATCAAAGTCAAAGTCTACCTGAGACTAAGCGTCTACTAAATAAGTACCGGGTTGAGTATGTGATTATCGGAACCAACGAAAGACAAAAGTATAAAGAATTAAATGAAAAGAAGTTTGAGGCTTTGGGACAGGCTGTTTTTAGATCGAATAATGGCATTGGAATTATATATAAAATTCCCCTTGACAGCAATTGATAGATTTGTTACTGTAGATGATAGCTCCGATTCGTCGGAGACCCACGAAGGGCATTACTATTCGTCGTAGGCAGCGAACGGTAGTAATGCTCTTTTTTTTATCTAGCCTTAAAGTTGATAGAGCGTAAATGGTACCTGCAGCTTTTTTTTGACCATTTCGGCAAACTGCTTTTTTACAAACTCTTCAAACTCCTTTCCCATTTTCCCACGAGGTGCGTATTCGTCTTTTATTTTTTTCATGGCAGCGAATTAATATGATTATACGCATGCTCACATTCTTGTCAAGTCTTATAGCAAAATACCCTTCTATTATAAGACAACTTATAGTTTATATTGTTGGTTTTAGATTATCAAATCAACCTGAAAGAAAAAAAGAGAATCATGTGGACAAACTGTGGAAAGGTTTAGTGAAGCTGATTTAGTATTGTCGTATCCTCAATTTTGATCCCATCAACACCATAGGTGATTATTTTTTTTATCGTTGCTACCTCATCGGTACCATAGACAAATACCTTAAGGCCTAGGTTTTTTAGGTGACGGACAAATTGCGGACCAGCAAAACGATAATGGACCGAAATTCCATCGACTTTGATTTTTTTGACACGACGTTTTAGCAAAAAAGTCGCGGCACGACTCAAAAAAACCGTCGTAAAGATCCAAAGCATTCGGGCAAAAAAATGTCGTGACAGATCACGAGAATCCTTAAAAGTGAGTGATAGACAATAATTACCACCAACTAACTTTTCCTCAAGCGTTAGGAGGACATTAAGGTCGTAACAGTCAAAATAAAGATTGCCATTATATTTTTTGTTACTTAAAAATTCCCCTAGGCTTTCAACTACTGATTCTTCTTTGAGGTCAATATTGAGTATTTTGCCTGAATTAACAACAGAAGCAAAAATTTGCTCAAATTTTGGGATATCTAGGTGTTTTATTTCATTGTAGGAAAGCTCATCAATCCAAACTCGATGTCCATTAAGATATACTCCCCGATCATGATGGGCAACGAGTATTTTGTCTTTTGTTTGCCTAAGATCAATCTCCACTCCATCAATTTCAGGGATATCAAGAGATTTATTAATGGCGTCAATTCGATTTTCAAGCACACCATTAGCCCCACCACGATGGGCAATCATTAAAGTTTTGGTTACCTTTTTATGTCCGTTTTTTTTCATTATTACCTTTTTGATTGTTCTGTATAGATAGTATAATATATGTTTGCCCTTATGAAAAGTAAACTTAAGCTTGCTATCTCAGTTATTGTCCCTGCCTACAACGAAGAAAAAACCGTCGGTCGAGTGCTTAACCAACTTAAGAAAAGCCCTTCGATCAGTGAAATCATAGCGATCAATGACGGTTCTACCGATAATACTCTCCTTCAGATGCAACGCGTGCCGGGGGTGATTTTGCTTGATTTTAAGAAAAACCGTGGCAAGGCACATGCGGTTGCTGCTGGCATCACCAAAGCTCATGGCGAGATAATTATGCTTATTGACGCCGATGCCATGACTATCGACGATTTGATGATTAGTCGGATGATTAAGCCGTTGCTGGAAAAGGTAGCTGATGGCGTAATTGGTTATCCAGATACAATTATCGATAAGTTTTTTATTCCTCTCTGTGGGCAACGTGCCTATTTTAGAGCCGACCTTTTACCTCACCTCGACTCATTTGAGAAGAAAGGTTATGGACTTGAACTATATTTGAATTATATCTATCATGGAAAAAAAATCGAACACGTAGTCTTGTCTGGGCTTCAACTACCACAAAAACATAAAAAACAATCGCTTGATATGGCCACAAAAATGTATTTAGTTGAGTTGCTCGAGATTATGCACGAAATTGCAAAATCTGATAAACCAGCCGATTTTTTTAATAAAGCTTATTTGCAGCCATTTAAAAAATTAAACAGCGGCAACGATGATTTTAGCGCCAGAAACCTACTGAAGAAACTCAAAAATCGCGTCAATCAATAAACACCTTCTAGTTGATAGACAACAAATTCATCATTTTGATAGGCAATATGTAAACCTAAGTGATTCGGTCTTTCAAGGACAATAAAGCTAACTCCTTGTTGCTGCGCAATATTTATTATTTGGTCTTGAGATAAACTGTAGTAGCGATCCTTAATTATCAAGCGATTTTTAAAAAAATCCCCTTTGAACTGATTTATTGCACCAGGAGACACGAGTTCAAACCGATATTTAAAGTCACTCATATAATTTGGTTCAAAAATAAGCTCCAACATTTCTGAATAAGTAGCCAGGCTTTGTCGCTCAGAGATGACACGCCAATCGGTAATATTAAGTGACCATTGCTGTGGTGGGGTAATAAAACGAGCGTCAAGCGCCGTATTATCGCGTGCCCAAAGCGCCACTTCTTTCCAATTGTCATTCTTACCATTAATATAAATGCCAGGGCGCCACAGTTCAGCAAAATAAAGACTATAAATTGAAATGCCAATCAAAAACAAGCTCAAGAACCCAATCGCATATTCTTTTATTCTTATTTTTATTTTAATAAAGGTAATTAAAATTATTGGCAAGAGCAGTAGCGGCAGCGGTAAAATTATCCCCGCGATAAGGATAAGAATGGTTTGGGCCGCCAACTCAGAATGAACCTCTAATTGATCGGCTAAATAATTAGCCAAAAATAAATAGGCAAAAAATAAGATAAAAATACCTGCTCGCACTAGCTGGAGTTGTATCAAAAATACTGCCGGATAAAGATAGGAGATGATATAAGAGACGATGACAAAAACTCCTGAAATCAATACGAAATTGTTTATTGATGGAAAATATTTATTATCCTTCTCTTTTTTACTGAATAAGAAGTATATAGCGCCAATTGAGAGCCCGCTAAGAAAAAGTAATAATACAAATAAACTACCTCCGATTGGAAAAAATAAATGATACAAAAGCCCATCACTGACGAGTTTAAACCAAGCTGGCTGAATCGATAGATCAAGCCCACCGCTGCCAAAACGCCAGATAAGCAGCGGCAGCGCTCCAATTATAAAAACGACTGCTGCGGGAATAAGCTTTTTAAAACTCGCTAGTCGATATCTAATCAATAAATCAAAAGAAAACAAAGCCAGGACAAAGTGAACCGATATAGCATGAATGTTGTAGGCAAGACCTAGAAAGATGAAGGATAGAATGATTTTTTTATTCAAATATTGATCGATTGCCAATAGCAAAATCGGCAGGACAAATGTTCGGTTGAGTAGGCTGAATTCTAAAATCGAAAGGCCACCAAATCCCAAGTGAGGTAACATGAAAAGAAGTACCGCAAATATAGCCGTCAAAGGCTTTTTAAAAATTGTCATTGAAAGTCTCCATATCATGCTTAGAGTCAGATAGGTTGAGATTAAGTGAACAATAAACATTGATAGTTCAAGTATTCCTAATTTTTCAAAAGGGACAAAAAACTGCCAAAAAAAAGAATAGTGCACTGAAGACAATTTCAGAAATGGGTCAGAGGGATAAAGGCTTTGATCAGCGAAATGTTTGACAAAGGGAATATGAGCCGCTTGATCAAAAGTGCCATAATGATAACCCGAGACTACGACACTTATCAGTGTACAAATTAAGAAAAAAAGTTGCCGGTGAAAAAATGATTGATTAATTTTGTTAGCAAAGTTAACAAAATATGATTTTATTTTTGATGTCGTCATAATTGTATATTTTATTATAGTCTGATAAGCTATATTCTAACAATCGTCATTCTGATCCCGATTCGATCGGGAGAAGAAACTCAAAAAAGATCCTTCACTATGCTCAGGATGACATTTAAACAATAATGAAAATTAATAACAAATTTTTGATTGCCGCAATTAAAACGATATTACTAGGAGCCAGTCTCCATCTTTTTCTCCTGACAATATATGCTTTAATAAATCAGAATTTAGAGACATTAAATATATTTAATATTCTTGATTTTGATCTTTTTATCCCCCAATTGTCAACTGGGTTGAATTTATTTTTACTCTCATATTTAGTACTTGGAACCGTTTTTTTTATTTTTGTGGCGCTTGATAAAAATAAAAAATAATCATTATTTACTACCTTGTTTTTTAAATAAACCGTTAAGCTCATCTAAAGATGTCGCTTCTTGAGCTCGCTTGTCTTCTCTGAACCTTTCAAGACGTGGAAACCGAAGCGCTAAGCCCGCGGTATGCACCGGCGAGCGAGTAATTTCATCGGCACGAATTTCAACAACGAGCTCTGGTTTACTCCAAACATCGGGCTCACTCATTTTGTCAACATCGTAAAGCGCCGGTTTTTTGATACTTTTCAGTTTATCGGCGTTTATTTTGATTTGCTTCCATTCTTCATCAGTCAAACCCGTGCCGATTTTGGCAATTGTTTTATAACTATCAGTTTTTTCATCATAGACACCAACCAAAAAAGCGCCAATGCCAAAGTCAGACCTCTTGCCGCGACCATAATCGTATCCCATCACTAAGCAATCAATCGTATCATCAATTCGTTTTGAATAGCTTCGTTTGTACTTAATCCAATTCCATTCACGTGCCCCTGGTTTATAGACACCATCTTGTTTTTTAATCATTATTCCTTCTAAGCCCGCCGATACCGCGATCTCAAATTCTTTTTCAATAATGATTGCTGAATCAGCTCTTTTTTCGGGAGATAAAAGAATGGCGTCTTCATTTCTTAATGAGGTAATTTTAATGTGTTTCTCAAGTTCCTCACGGCGCTCAGTAAAAGGAGTATTTAAAAAACTTTTGTTGTCGACATAAAGCAGTTCGAAAACAAAAAGCTTCAAGGGGACCTCAATGGCATGACTCTCAATGTCATATTTACGCTTGCGAGTGACGGTCTCTTGAAAAGGTAAAAAACTATCCGTCGCTTGATCATATCCAATCGCTTCACCTTCAAAAATCATATTTTGACAAACGACCTCTTTTTGAACCCCGGCAACTATATCCGGATACATATAAGTGACTTCGTCCAAACTGCGGGAATAAAGCTTCACTGTCATTTCTTTTGAGGAACCATTTTTTTTACAATGAATTTGAAGTCTGAAGCCATCGTATTTTGGCTCAATCAGTCCATTCGGATTTTTTTTCAAAATCTCACTGGCATCACTTAAACGCTCAGCACGCATCATTATAATCGGGGTGAAAACTTGAGGGGTAACATTTTTCAAACCCTTAACGCCACTTTTCTTGATTGTCGAACCAATAAAACCAAGATCCGGTCGTACATGATAGGCATTCTCTATCACTGGCCGGTGTGACTTGTCACCAACAGCTAAAACTGAAAAAGCGTCAAGTATTGTCATATCAGAAAATCCCAGTCTCATGGTGCCGGTTGGAATGCGCACTACATAGCGACAAGAAAGTGGATCTAACGTCTGGACCAAATCAATAATATAAGACAGTTTGGTCTCTTGAGATCCGACGCCGCCTGAATTAGCTAGTTTGTATAGCTGATCATAAACTTCAAGAATTGATAGGTTTTTTTCATGAAGTGAGGGAGTTTGTTCTTTTATCCTTGATAATGCAAGACCGATGTCGCCGGCTTTTTTGTATTCATTCATGAAATATGCGCGATCAACTGATAAAGCCGAGATGACCGCCTTGATCACCATTTTTTCTCCCATACCAAAATCGAGACGGACAAATAAAGGGGTCAATCTACCTTGAAGGAGATATAAAACTTTGCCAATTTCGTCGTGAGAAAGTTTTTTAAAAAGTTCCGCCAAGGTATCAGTCATTGTCAAACGTGACGAGGTATTTTCTAGTTTCTCAAAATACTCAGCGAGCTCTCTGAATTTCATTTATTAGATTTAAATTATTTAAATTAGTGTCTATTGTTTGAAAATAATCACACCATCTCATACCGAGAAGCTTTGGTCTTACCTACTTTTTTAATTATTCCTTTATCAATCAAATCAGTCAGATCACGAAGCACGGTGTCTTCTGACACTTCTGGTACGACTTCACCGAATTGTTGATTTTGTAAGTAGCCAATGTTTTGAATGTATTCGATAAGTTTAGTTTGACGCTCCGTCAAATAAACCTGCTTACCGCCAAGCTTTTTCTTGAGTTGAGTATCTTTTGAAAGTTTCAGCACCTTAATTTTCACCCGATCAAACTCAAGACTGACGCCTAAGGTAAAATACTCAAGCCAACTAGTGAGATCTCCAGCAGAAGCCTTTTGTAGGTTAGTATAGTAGGTTATTGCATCCTTATCATAATATTCTTCTAGTGAAAAAAATCGCCTAATATCATATTTACCCAAAAACATAAGCAGAGTTGTAAATGCCCGTGCCACACGACCATTACCATCTATAAATGGGTGGACTCGCACCAGCTCATGATGAGCGATTCCGGCTTTAAGAATTGGGTGCATCGCGTCCTCATCGGTATTATTAAGCCAATAAAAAAATTCCCGCATAAGAAATGAAATTTCCTCCGGTCGTGGCGGACGAAAAGTTATCTCCCCATTCTCACTATTTCTTATTACTACCTGTTTATCTCGATATTCACCGGCTCGACTCTCATCTAATATTTTCTCAACGACGATTTTGTGAAGTTTTTTAAACAATGGTTCGCTTAATCGACTAATACCCCGCTCCGCTTCCTCTTCAATGACATCAATCACCCGCCGATAATTAATGACCTCCTGCACATCACGGGGCCGACCGATCACCGGGCTACCTGAAAGAACATCTTTGGCTTCTGATAAATTCAGTTGATTGCCTTCAATGTGAGTGCCGTGATGAGCAGTACGAACCATGGCTTCATCACGAAATTGTTTTTCCCAAAGTGGCAGAAGCGGCGAGTCGGCAATTACTTCGCGAGCGCCCTCGATGATGCCAATATTACGCAAGATCTTATTAGTGATTACAAATTTAGGATCAAACATATCTTCTTATTAATCTAATTAATCTTAAATATCCAAGATACAAGTTACAAGGTACAAGGTACAAACAAATCTCAACTCACAAATTACAAAAATCTTCTATTGGATTATTGTAGATTGTTATTTGTTTGTAACTTGGTTATTGTTTCTTGTTACTTGACTGCAAATAGCAGTCTTATTTTCCAAACCGCCTCTGACGTGCTTCATATTCTTTCACTATGCTCTCCATTTTGTCTCCTGTAAAATCTGGGAATGACTCCTCCGGGAAAAAAAACTCACTATAGACACTCTGCCATGGCAAGAATCCGCTCGTTCGATATTCGCCACTGGTACGAATAATAATATCCGGATCAGGATACGGTAAAAAACCAGTATCTAGAAATTCCGAAAATGAGTCTTCAGTTAATTTGTTTCTTGTTTCTTGTATCTTGTTACTTGCGAGTAATTTATTGATTGCACGTAGAATTTCATCTCGACCGCCATAATCAAGCGCGATGTTTAAATAACGAGTGGTAAAGTGTTTGGTTTTTTCCTCGGCGTTTAATATTTTGGCGAGTAAACTTTTGGGAATTCTGTCTTTTCTACCTAAATGAGTTAATCGCGTATCATTTTTGAGAGCTTCTTTTAGATGTGTATCGATGAAACTTTCATAAATTTTCATCAAATATGAAACTTCAGTGGCGCTACGTGTCCAATTTTCGGTTGAAAAAGCCCAGAATGTCAGCACTGTGATTCCCAACTCACGCGCTTTCTTGACGAGGTTGATTGAATTTCGATAGCCCTTGATATGGCCTTGTTTTGTGGATAACCCTTTTGATTTTGCCCAACGCCTGTTGCCATCGGGAATTATCGCTAAGTGATTGACTTTTTTATTCTCTGTCATTATGTTGAAATTATTTGCTTGCTATATTAGACTTAATTTATGAATTTGGCTCAAGTGAACCCCACGACATTACCAACGTACTTTCCTCCAGCGCGATATGCTACCGTCGGCTCACTGTTATCTATTATTATACCGTTAATTGTAATTGTTGGGGCGCTATTGTTGCTCGCCTTGTTTCTCTCAGGAGCCTTTAAAATTGTCACTGCTAGTGGAGATCCTGAAAAATTCCAAAGTGCCAAAAATACGTTAAAATTTGCGCTACTGGGTTTTATTTTAATTATTTTAGCACTAGTATTAACTAGAATAATTGGTCGTATTACTGGTATTCAAATTCCAATATGAAACTCGCTCAAGCAAATTTAAATGATATTTTTGGCACCGTAAAACCCCCAGCCGGAGTCCCAGGGGGGTCAGGTGATCCATTTGTCGCACTTGGGCATATAATGGCAGCGGGAATCAATATTGCCCTAATTGTCGCTGGTGTCACTGCGCTTATATATTTGCTTTGGGGTTCGCTCAACTGGGTGACCAGTAGTGGAGACAAAGAAAATATTGAAAAAGCCCGAGGCAAACTGCTTCATGCTACTTGGGGAATAATTATTTTTATTATTATGCTTGTCCTTTGGACAGTAATTACAGGATGTGTGCTCGGAATTGTCAATATTTCAAATGGAATTTCTTTTTCAATTCCTACTTTTGATTCTCCAGGAATTGCTGTTGGTGGTGGTTGTGGTGGTCAGTCTGACAGTCCGAGACGATTCCCAAATAATCCGAAAATCACTCCGCAACCAGTTAGAGAGATTAATGCGACATCAACTCCTAGACCGAATCGATCTTCCCAAAATACACCACCAACAATATTTAGACAAGTGACTCAAGACCCTAGTATCACAGTTGGCCTACCAGGGACTGGTGGTGGTGGTACTGCTGGCTCCCCAACTCCTTAAATAATTAAGCTTTTATTATTGTGCCAATTACAGGCTTATTAAGAATTGCCTGCTGAAGAATTTTCCGATCCAAGGATCCATTGATTAGTTGTGTTGGAATACCACGTTTTGCAAGTATTAGTGATTCTTCAATTTTATGCATCATCCCTCCAGTGACATCAAACCCAACAGTCTCGCCAATGACGTTTCTAACTGAAGATATATTGTCCTCAGTAATACTAGCGATCACTCCCCCCTCTCGATCCATCACTCCCTTGGTAGAACCATTTTGAATTATTTTTGAAACATTTAAATTATTTTTACTTAATTCCTGAGCAATTTCGATAATTAATTTTTCAGTAGAAAGAATTGTTGATCCAAGAGTAGTATCGGTAATTATATCTCCATAGAAAACTGGTGTTAGACCGATCTTAAGAAATTCTTTTAAATGATCAATGAAAATATTTTTTACTTTGCCATCCTCACAGACAATCATTGATGAGGGATTCAAAGAAACTGCCGGCACTCCTGCTTCAATTAATTGCTCAACAACAATTCTGTTTAAGCGAGCAGCTGCATCTTGAACCTTAGCGTAACCCATAATCTGGCGGTCTGTCTTTATGCCTTCTTTCATATTGTAGGTCACCGCTGGATAATGGGGAAAAGAACCACCACCATTGCCAATAATTAATTGCAGGGACTTATCTTCATCAAGGGCATTGCGAATCTGATATGCCAAGTTATTAATAATAGACAGTCGTGGGGTGAAAGGTTTAGTTTTGTCAGTAATCAAGCTACCACCAAGTTTGAGAATAATTATTTTTTTTTCCATTATTTTAATTAACTAGTTAAAGTCGAATCTGGCAAAATTCCCCGTGCTGCGATTTCTGATAGAATAACTCTAGAATTATAACTCTGACGAATCGGATTTTCTGGAGCAAATAGTTCCCATGGTTGAAGATAATGAGCACTGCTTATCTCCGTTGAGTTAATTTCTCCTATTGGCAAGATTCCATCTGCAGACTTATCGATGACAACGACAACATCGCCTAAACCAGTAGGGTTTTTAAAATAATCAATATATTTATGCTCTTCACGATAACCATTTGTCGGTTCGGGTTTTTTTGGTGAAAAATGATGCATAAATCGATCAACAACGTGCATATTTTGCATAATATTTGAAATTTTTACTTCATTTAGCTCTAACTCCTCAGCCAGGCAACGAACAAAAGCCGCTTTCCAGGTTTCATTAGGAGTTTCATAAGTCTCACTAAGGAGACCCAATTCTCCACTACAAACCTCTTTTTTGTAACCGTTATTTAACACTGTATATATTAATGGATTGCCATTTTGGTCTATGCGAATTACAGGAACTATTACGCCTCTTAATAATAAAGGATCTGCTTCATGCGATAGTTGCTTTTCCATAATTGAGAAATTACAAAGAAACCATATTGATACTTAGACTCGATTGCAAGCCTTCAATTCGAGCTTTATAAGTACTAGCTGAATCTAATTTTGGTCCCGATTCATTGACTTGCTTCATTTCTAAAATTACTCGTCTAATATAGTCATCAATACTCTCTTGGGCATATCGTTTATATTCAATTAAAGAATTGATCTGCCCAGTTTTCAACATTTGAACTTCCATCCAGGCTTGCTCATAGACCCGAACAAAACTTTCACGATCTGTTGTCGAGTCTTCTTTAATCCATTTCGGCTGAGGAATAAATGAGACTTTTTGAGGTGATTCAACAGAGTCGGAATATTTATTCAATATTTCCAAAATACCGAAAGGTAAGCTCCGTATACGACTTGAAAGCTCTGAAACTCGAGTACGAATATCAGGAAATATATTTGGGTTATAAATAGGAGACTCAATAAATGCCATATTAAAAAAGAATAGCTATTACTTATTTAGTCGATGATTTGAGTAAAATCATTTGCTTCAAATGAAGGGAACTCGGAATATATGAAGAAAATACATTGCATATGAGGCGGGAAGGAACCAGGTCATGAAAAACAAGATCATTAAGATGATCTGACCAAAACTGGCTTTGGTCGCAAAACGCAGACTTAAATATAAAAGTATGATTCGCCAAAGTAATAGTGATAGCGAGAAAACTACAAATATCAAACTCAATGACAGTCCCCAAAAATTTTCACCTCGAGGAGGAGGAAAAAGAATAAAAAGACTGGAAGTGACATAAAACCAAATCAAAGTTGGCAATAATGAGTAGGCAAAAGTTGTTGTCAAAGATAAAATTGTCGTCTTAAGATTAAATAGGATCGAAATTAACTTAAAAAAGCATACTGTTATATAAAAAGTAAGTATGAAATAGCTGAAGGATTGAATGGCTGAGCTAGTAATAACTAACGGATGAAATGACTGAGTCCGAATGGCGCTAGCATAATTAAAATATAGAAAGACTAATAAAAAAATGACGAGGCATTCACTAAATCGGGAATGTTGGGAAATGTTTCTAATTGCTTTATATGGTGTGATGACAAGGTAAAGGAAATTGCGAAATACAATAATAATAAGTGCAATAATCTCACTGATAAAAATCAAGTTCGATTTTTCCATCATCAAAACCCCCACTGCAAGATCGATGCCAATCTTAGAAGGAGATATCCTAGGAATAAATAAATTGCTAGTCCCGAAAGAAATGAAACTGGCAAAATTATTCTTATCGGCAACTTTTTCAACGGTCCGGTAGTCAATTTATAAAGGTTAGTCAGTGAAGGCAAACCTAAATTGGTTGGTTCAACAACATATATTTCATCGAATCGATTTTGGATTTTATCAAAAATTTTATCGCTCATATTTTTTTGTATTCAACAATGAATGCACGTCTAGCTCGAAATAGCAGGCTCTGGGTAGCTGAAAAAGACAGTTTTAAACTGTTAGCTATTTCGACAACCGGTTTATCCTCCCAATACTTTAGTCTCAATATTTCTATATAATCATTCGAAAGTTGAGCCAACGTGCGCTCAATTTTCTGAGCGAGTAAACTTCTATCAATATCATCTTCAAGGAGCACTGTCGACAAACTCTCAACTACATGGGGAGGCAGATGTGAAAACAAGATTCGTTTCGCTTTGTTCCGACGCAACTTATCAATAGCCTTACGTTTGGCAATCGCAAAAAGATATGTTTTTAAAGAGCTTGAATATCTAAAATCTCGCAGTGCTTCAAAAAAAGCAATAAAACTATCTTGCAGGACTTCCTCAACATCAGACTGGTTGTCCAGGCGAGTTGATAGAAATGAAGATAATTGCCCTTTATGAAGGCGATAAAAATCGTATAGGGCTTTTTTATCTTTTGCAATAAGCCTTTTTATTAGTTCTTCTTCATATCTTTTTGACATTGAGTATATTTTAAATAGATATTCGCTTAAAATCAAATCAGAAACGCTTGTCAACAAGCTATGCTAGAATAGATATTTAATCGACTAATATGAAATATTAGAAAAAATTATGATTGTCGTATTAACTGGAGGAAAATCAAGTGAAAGAGAGGTCTCACTAGCAACCGCAAATAATGTCTCTACTTCACTTGACAAATTGTCCAAAGAATATAAAGCAATTGATATTGCCCAATCGGGCTGGCTAGATAAACTTGTTAGACTAAATCCATCCACTGTCTTCATCGCCCTTCATGGTACATTTGCAGAAGATGGGGAGTTGCAAAAAATATTGGAGTCGATTCATATAAAATTTACTGGCTCATCAAGTGCTGTTTCAAAATTGTGCTTTGATAAAAAATTAACTAAAGAAAAAGTTAAAAATATCGGGATCGTCGTCCCCCAAGACTTGAACTTTAGCCAATTAGAATCTAACGAATTTATTCCAGTAGTTATCAAACCAAATAAAGAAGGATCTAGTATTGGTGTTAGTATTGTCAAAACAAAAGAGAAACTGAAATCAGCAATTCAAGACGTGCGACTTCTGACGGACGATATACTAATTGAAGAATACATTAAAGGTAGGGAGCTTAGTTGTGGCGTTATTGACACATTTGGTCAAATTCAAGCTTTGCCGATTATTGAAATAAAACCAAAGTCAGAATTTTTTGATTATAAAGCGAAATATACCCCGGGTGGAAGCGAAGAGATTTGCCCAGCTGATTTAGATAATGAATTCGCTCGAAAAATTCAAGATCAGTCAATATCAATTTTTAAGAAGCTCAAGATAAGGCAATATGCTCGTGTTGATTGGATACTAAAAAATAATACTCCTTATTTTCTTGAAATTAATACCCTTCCTGGCATGACTAATACTTCACTTATCAACCAAGAACTCGAAGTGGCTGGAATCACTCTTGAGCAATTTATTTCAAGTTTGATTGAGACGGCTTAAATCAGTCAACGATAATTCGCTTAATTGAAGGGTGCAAATGGACCAAAAGCTCATATGGTTTAGTTTTAATTAATCTCGCCGACTGACTAATGCTATTTTTATCTTCATCGTTATTACTAAATATGATACACTCCGTGCCAACTTTTACATTTTCAATATCTGTTAAATCAATTATGGTTATGTTCATTGAAACAGATCCTATTATTTTGCAGTAGTTGTTGCCAACTTTTACAAATCCAATGTTGCTTAAGCGGAGATCGACCCCTTCATTATATCCCGCCGGTACAAGACCAATCGTCATTGAATTTTTTGCAATATACGTACCATCATAACCAACTTTATCTCCTGATTTAATTTTTTTTATTTGGACAATTGTCGATTTTAGAGTTAGTGCCGGTTGCAAGCTAATTTTATTATATAACCGATCATTTACTGGAAAAGGATTGATGCCATAAAGTGAGAGACCTGCGCGAATCAAATTAAAAGCTGGATCAAATAATTTGAAAGCACCGTCAGAAGCGGAAATATGCCGCCATTGAGGATTTATGCCTTTATCATTGAGTTTTGAAAGAGCCTGCTTGAATAATTTTATCTGTTCTTTAGTTATATCATCTTTACTACTAGCAGAACTTAGGTGCGAACATAGTCCGACTACATTAACAAACTGGTAATTCTTCAGTTGATGAATAAAAGATTCTAGATATTCAAGTCTTATACCTTCTCTGGACATGCCTGTATCGATAAATAAATGAATATTGCAATTAGACTGATATTTATTTAAAGCCTCCACCGTCTCGATATCTGATACTGCATACTCAAATGGTAATTTTTTAACACTAAAATTTTCTGGTTTTGTATAACCGAGTAATAATATTTTTGTTTTAACTTTAAGCTTTTTAAGCTCGTATGCTTCATACAGGCTATCAACCATTAAAAATGGTGGATTTAATTTGTCAAAAATTGAAGCGATGCTTTTCAATCCATGTCCATAGGCATTACTCTTAACAACTGGAGCAATTACCGATTCAGAGTGCAATCTTGAAAGTGCTTTATAATTGTTCTCAATAGCACTCTTGCTGATTAATATTTTATTTAAATGTTGGTATTGTCTTAATTTTAAGAATCGCGATAAATGAAGAAAGTTTAATTTTTTCATGAATATAATTTTCGCCTCGCAATTTCAAAAACTTTTTCCCGTCGACATAATTTGTTGATATCTGTATTGTTCAATAACAAACTTTCAATGATTCCTTCAAAATAAAAGCCGGTCTGAGAGGCTTTGAAAAGTATTGTTTCTCCTCCAATAATTTCAGTTTGTAAATAATCCAAGGCCTCTTTTGGTGAGTTAAAGCAAACAACTTGATTAGTATTGTTAAAAAGTTTTTGTAGTTTTGGGTAGGCAAATTTAGTTACTCTACTACCCACAAGAATTATGCGATCAAGTTTGATCTTACTAATTTGCTTAGCTAACTTTTTATGCTCTTCTTTCTCTCCCTCACCTTGTTCCAACATGTCGCCAAGTACCACCCATTTATGAGCCTCCTCAAGTTTGCCAAACATTTCAATAATTGCTGTTGCTGAATCGAGATTTGAATTATAACTACTATCGATTAAGGCAGTATTTTTAATTCCTGGTAGTATTGATGAGCGCCCAGGTGGCATAACAAAATTATCAAAAGAAATGTCTTTTATTTCAAACTCATGAGCTAGTTGAATAGTCATCGCAATTGAATAGAATACATTTTCTGGTAAAAGATATGGAAATTTGTATGTTTTCTCGTCAATGATAAATTTTGTTCCCGTTTTATTAATTGAATACTCATTCAGGTGTCCTTTTTTCTCAAATTTAATGACCTCTTGTAGATTTGATTTTAATTGCTCATTTATGAGCGCAGAATCAGCATTAATGTAAATTTCTTTCTGGCAATATTTAAGTATTCGACTAAACTCATAGGCAATTGCATTCTCAATCGTATCAAACTTACCATCCCTTACAACTTGCTCAAAATTAGCTGCATGGGTGCGCGAGACGTTCCCCCACATAACTAGCTCCGGGCGCAAAAAAGATCCTAAGAATTCACCCTCATAAGGACGGTCGCAGTCAACCTCAGCGACATAGATCTTTTCAATAGGCACTGATTTGATAGCATAAAATGGAGTTAATAAAAAAAGACTGATCCAACCAAAAACTGTTGGCGCGGGGTGATGAAAGCCTAGAATATCAAATGATATGCCATAGGCACTATTGGCATGATGACTATAGCGGGCTTTGTCTTTAAGAATGGCTTCAACTAAATGTAGGCAAGTCGTCTTACCACTTGAGCCAGTGATTATGAAAACCCGTGGTCGCCAGCGAGAAAGACGAATGCTCGCAAAAATTCTGAAATACCAAGCTAGAGGGAAATATAATTTTTGCTTAATAATTGCTAACATGAGATTTTTTATCTGATAAATTTTTTATACCTTTCAGAGTTGGGAACTAGTTTAGTAATTATCGAATAGTAGCGCGTTGGGTTATGAATCATGTAAAGATGGTGAAATTTCTTTGTTTGCCAATTAAAAATGCTAATTGTCCCATAATTTAATAGTCTCCCCAATAAACTTTGTTCAAAATCGACTTCTCTAATATATTCAAAAGGATGCCGAGTCTCCTTGATAAAAAAGATTCCTCTCCTATGAATAATCATGTCTGACTTGATTTCATAATATTCAGTCAACCAAAGCAGAATTAAATAAATGACCAGAACTAATTTGATAATTGAAAAAATAATTGTGCTTCCCTGATGTATTATTGGGTTAATTTGACAAATTAATACTCCACAAGAAAATAAAAAAATTGTTGTAATCACTAATTCCAACACGATTAACCTAATAATTAAAATAGAAATACTCTGACGAACATTAAAATGGCTCACTTCTAGCATTTGCTGATCACTTTTGTCTTCCATATTTATACTTCTATTATACTTTATCTAGGTATTAGTTCTTCGCTTGACGAGTAGTTAGCAAACTGTTTAGAATGAAATATCTTAACTTATTATAGAAAGGGGGTGAATAAAAAAATGGAAAATAAAGCACTTCATCAAATCGCGTATCTTTTGGTCATTGTTGGTGCTCTTAATTGGGGTTTAGTTGGACTACTTAACTTAAATGTAGTGGAGAAAATCTTTGGCTCTTATTCTGGAATGGTGCAGATCGTCTATATTGTCGTTGGCGTCGCCGCCCTCATAGATGTGGCAATGCACATGGGTTATTGTAAATACTGTTCTGGATCAAAGAAATAATTCTCCTGTAGATTTATGATATGTTTCGGACTTAATTTCCGAGGGTATTTTTTAGCTTTTGCCTATAAACGTAAAATAGACAAGCTATTTTAGCCTGCCTATTCTACTCATATTCAATTTGTAGATATCTATAACTAAGATATTACTCATCAGATCCCATATCACTGTCTCCACTAGCATGGTCGTGACCAGCATGATCGTCATCGCCTCCCATACCTCCACCCATTCCGTTATCATCGTTGTTGTCGTCTCCAGTGGTTGTGCCACCTGTCGTTCCATTGTCGTCGCTTTGTCCACCCATTCCACCACTGGTGTCACCCATACCACCGCCCATTCCGTTGTCATCGTTTTGATTGTTATTGTCGTCCATATTTTTCACCTCGCTTTCTTTTAACTTCTTTTTGAACTGTTAACAAACACACTTAACCCTATCATAGTTGATGGGATAGCATTTGTAAAGTCAAACGATTATTTCTTTTCAAAATTAAGAGCACAGGAGTTAATACAATATCTATCTCCTGTCGTCTCAGTTGGTCCATCGCTAAACAAGTGCCCTAAATGACTGCCGCAATTTTTGCATATCACCTCAGTTCTTTCCATTCCAAGAGAGTTGTCAGTTCTTAACTCAACATGCTCACGGTTCATGGGCTTGTCAAAGCTTGGCCAACCACTACCACTATCAAACTTTGTTTCCGATGAAAATAATTCTTGACCGCAAGCGGCACATTTATACATCCCTGACTCATGATTGTTATAAAATTCACCGGTGAAAGGCGCTTCAGTGCCAGCCTGACGAAGCACCTGATATTGCTCAGGAGTAAGTTTTTTCTTCCAATCCTCCTCTGTCATTTCTTGCATATTTTTCATATCTGTTATTTTATCACCCAAAGGTAAAGGCAAATAGCTCGACATTGCCATCTAAAAATTCCAATTTTAATTCATGTCGTCCTGATTCACTTAATTTTATCAGCTTATAAAGACGGTCGTTTTGAATTGTAACGATACCATTCTTTACATCTTCACCGCCATTACTGCCAACCACATCTCCATCAAGAATTACTCTGATACTACCTGACTGACCATTTTTACTGCGCATGACAAGATACACATCTTTGGCTTCAAATTTCAAATAAAGCTTTGAACCGGAACTCGGAGCAGAATATTCCTCGCCGACCACAACGCCACCTTCAAAAGCAAAAGAATTATCCGGGAAAAAACTCGGTTTTGTATAAGAAATCAATTTATTAGGAATTATTTTTTCTGGCGATGATAAATGCTCAGCGCGACCGTAGCCAAGGTACAGCTCCGGTGTTGCGGACACGGTTTTATATTGCTCATTGCCAATCTTCATCTGCGACAAATCTTGACCCGCCTCAGCTAGTAGCGCTTGAATTGCCGATTCTGTCTTATCATAGTCACCTTCACCAAAATGGTAATAGCGAATATTGCCATCCTTATCAATCAAATATTTAGCTGGCCAGTAGCGGTTATTGTAGGCTCGCCAAGTGGCAAAATCATTATCTTGCATCACTGGATAAGGAATTTTAAAGTCATCAATTGCCGCTTGCACATTTTGAGCTTCTTTCTCAAACTCAAACTCTGGACTATGGACGCCAATTATCGTCAGTCCCTTATCTTTATATTTCTCGTGCCAAGATGATAAATATGGCAGTGTTCGAATACAATTTATGCAAGTATATGTCCAAAAATCAATTAGGATTACCTCACCTCTTTTGTCTTGCAATGTGAAGGGTTTATTCCCTGCTAAATTAAACCACTGACCACCGACAATCAGCTCAGGGGCAGGACCTAAGTTTTGTAACTCCTTAAACATCGGTCGACCAAGGTTTTGTTGCTTTACTTTTCCACCCATATCCTCAAGCGCCGATCGAACTTTTTCATTATCTTCAATTTTGGTCAAGCCGACTCCATATTGAGGAAACTTATCTAGAAGATAACTTTGCAATGACCGATCAAGATTAAAGAAAATCATAATAGCGGTAATAATCATGATGACGCCGAATACTTGTTGAATATTTTTGGTTCGCGAGATAAGCCCGGGGGAGGCCACAAAAATTCGTCGGCCAGTTTTGAGAATAATAAACATCGGTATCGCCGTGCCCAAACTATAAGCGAGAGTAATGAAAAAAGCAGTAGATGAGACAGTACCGGTAATCGCCAGTGATATCACCGATGCCAAAATCGGCCCTACGCATGGTGTCCAGAGTAGTCCAATGCTTAAACCGATTAAAATACCTCCTAAAAAACCCTCACGATTTGTTTGTTGCGGTACATATTTTGATATCTTTGAAAAGATTTTTTCGATAAAAATTTGAGTCCCCGGTATTAGCAAGCTTAAACCAAAGAAAAAAATTGTCAAAACGGCAAAATATCGTAAGAGCTCAGCAGGGATTTTAAGTAGCGAAACAATCAGTGACAAAAAAAGGGTAAAAAAAGTAAAGCTTAATATGAAACCGACTATGACACCGATTGGCCGGCGCTTCCCTCCTGACAATGAACTAGAAAGAACAATCGGCAAAACCGGCAAAATACATGGTGACAAGATCGTGACAACGCCAGCGATGAAAGAAAAAATTATGAGTACTATCACTTTATCTAATTGTAGCGATAATAGACTACCGAGTCAAACGAGGCTAGGGAACATAATTTAGAAATACTGCCCAAGCAGGTCGACTACTACCATCAAATCTAAATAGTCCAAACGATTGGGGTGGCGCCGCCTGTTGTTCTTGAGCGCGATAAACAATGCATGCGGGCGGGGCGATAGCTTGACATTCTTGCAAAACATGATTGACTCCATTGGCCATCTGCAGTTCATTTTCTTGCCTACTTGGTGGCAACCAATATTCAAAAGCATCGTCCCCCACCTCTGTCATAGAAATCGGAGTTGATCCAGCGCCATATAAATTAGCAATAGTATTCATTCGATTGACTTTGTTACTCATCAACCCTCCCCATCGCCCCCATCGCATATCATCATAAAAATGAAGAGCAAATTGATCGGTACAAGGTGCCCCACAACTTCCCGAATCAAGTAGATTTAATACATCACCAAACCATTGCTCATCAGCCGCCCCCTCAAATGCCAGTCCCCCCATTAAAATATTGACGTCTGGTGCCACTGATTGAATTGCCGGCACCGCGGATTCAATTCGATCAGCAAATTCATATGCTGGTTGACCGCATCGATCGGGCTCATTATCAAGCTCTATCCCCCACAAATCATCTTCATAGCGATCGGCAAGCGCTTCAGCAAAATCAGCATAAATTGAAGGTGATAGTGTGGAACAATCACCTTCAGGACTATCATTGGGATCACGTACCCAATATTCAAGTAGCACTTCTCCCATGGTCCCTGCTTCATCAACCGCCGCATCTCCCCAAGACCAATCTACATGTTCAATGTCACCGTTATCAACATAAAAGATTACTCGAGTACGAATAATTTCTGGCTGGGTACTAAAAAATGTTGGCTCGTTTGATAATAGCTGTACTCCAAATAAAGTGTTACCTGGAGTAGGTGTCGGGCTTGGTGTTGGTGTTGGTGTCGGGCTTGGTGTTGGTGTTGGTGTCGGGCTTGGTGTTGGGCTCGGTGTTGGACTAGGAGATGGAGACATTCGCGGTGTTGCAGTTGGCAAGAATAAACTAAGAGCATAAGCCTCTTTTACATTTAAATTAAATACCGTCATAAGTAGTAGACAAGAGATTATTATTAAAAACAAGACGAAACTCGATTTGGATAAGTATTGTTTTATCACCGCTAGCATAAATATAACGGCATTGTACGCCAATTTAATTCTTTGTCAATAATAATTCGAGATAATTAAATACATTTCATTTGTTTTTAGACAATTCATGTGGTAATTTACCGTATGACAATTGAAGCACATAGTTCATATTTGCATAACTCAATCAAAAAAAAACCAAGAATTATCCCTCCTGAATCTACAGAAATCATCTCAATGACTCGTCATGAATGGTATAAAAGATATAGTCTCGTCATTTTAAATATCATTACTGATCAGCAAGTTTTAATTAAAACAGTTGAAATAGTTGAGGGTATTCCTTACACCACTGACTGTAGACTATTGACTGAAGAAGAAATTAATGAAAACGGAGGAATTGTAGGAAATGGCACCCTGCCAACAGAAGAGGTTAGATATAATTTTAAAGCTGATTCTAAAAAATAGCGAAAACCAAATACCTATAATTGAAATTTAGGAAACAAAAAATGTTGAAGGTTAATAAAATTAATGTAAAATAGTGTAATAATGAAAGAGTCAAATCAACCACCGATACCTAAAGATTTTGCGACAAAACTAGGAGAATATTTTAGTCGAAGAGCAGACGCTCACCCTACTCCCGATGAACCTGTTGAAAAATTTATCGGTCGAACCGAAAGTGGAGCCTATGGTGTTGGCGCGTTGACACCTCGACAAGTCGCCGAAGAGGTAGTCAATCAAACCCCATGGGGAGTTGAATATACTCGATTTTATTTACAAATATCAGATAACTTAGGTGACTCAACTGGCGATAGAGTCATATCAGATTTGAATTCAATGTTAGCAGATAACTAAGTCTTATACACCTTACTCCTCTATATTTTCAAACCTGCCATGAGCGAACAAAGTGAGTCGAATGGTTGGCGAAGTTGCCCGTAGGTGGCACCAAATCCTCCCCAGTCTCTTGAATACTTTCGAAAAACTTAAGAAACTCGGCTTTACCTACTACAACGGCAACGTCTCTGTAATTCTACCAGAAAAGGAGGATAATCATGTTTAATTTGCCTCGCCTGTTTGTTCCGTCCTCCGATCTATTGACTTCAAAACTGTTTGATGAGAAAACTTTTTATAACGCTTTTATCTATGATGTAGAAAACTGCAATAAAGAAGTTATTATTGAAAGCCCATTTATTACTTGTTCAAGAATGGAACTTTTTAAACCCGTATTTAAGAAACTCCTAAATAAAGGAGTGGAAATATATTTGATTTCTCGGGATCCAATCGAACATGATGAAAATATTCGTCATCAGGCAACAAATGAAATGCTGGAATGCAAGGAAATGGGCATCAATATAATTTTGTTACGAGGTAATCATCATCGAAAGATAGCCATTCTTGACAAGAAAATATTGTGGGAAGGAAGCCTAAATATTCTTTCTCAAACGTATAGCCAAGAGATTATGAGAAGGATTGAGTCAAAAGAGTTGGTAAAGCAAATGTATAATTTCTTGGGCTTGAAAAATGTAATTTGATGTATACTATCCTTATGAGCACAGATAAATATGAAATAAATGAGAAAGATATTGATAGAGTTCTCAACTTTTTGAAACTTACCGATCCGGAAAATGCAACGCCAGAGATGGCAATCGCTCTTTTGGAGTATTTACAGGAACAAATTCATGATCTTGCACATACGAATCCAGAATTACTAGCTGAAATGTACGAAAAATTTAAGAAAGAAAAGAAACCGTTGAATTAAACGGAAAAGATGTCTGTAGATTTCAATCCAAGTGCTTTTATTAATTTAGTTAATGTTACTCCCGATGGTTTTGCCTTGCCCCTTTCAACTTTTGCATAAAAATTACCGTTGATTCCCGCTTTCTTTGCAAGTTCTTCTTGCGTAAGGTTTTTTTCAAGCCGCGCAACTTTAATTTTCGCTACTATCTCTAGATTAATTTTTTTATCTTGAGTGGTATTCATACCAATAGTATATCACTTCTGAAGGCTACCCCAAGCATACTTTAAGTAACTATAATCCTGGTACCGCAACTGTTGGAATAGGAGTCGGGTTGGCTACTTGAATAGCGGTCGGTGGCACAGATGTAATAACAGGGGCTACAGTATCAATAATCGTCGTTGTTGGGGCTACAGGAGCTACTGTCGGTATAGCCGTAATCGGAACTACAGTTGGTGCAAGCGTCGGTATTGGCTTTGCAGTTGGAAGAGGTACACCAGTTTCTTTACTTATTTCCTCCTGAATTTCTTGCGGTAGTTCCTCAACTAACGGACTAGTTTCACCAGTTTCTGCAGCATCAACAATTTCTTCAATAATTTGTTCTTCTTTTGCAGTAATTTCTTCCTGTGTTGGCTCTGTGTCTTGAATAATCTCTTCAACAATTGCTTGCGAATCAGAGGCAATTGTCTCTTCTTTGTTTATAATCGTTTCGATCTGCTGCACAACTGTTTCTTGCGTTGGAGTCGTGACACTTTCAATAATCTGCTGCACTTCTTGCTCAAGGACTGTTGGATTTTCTGATAGTTCTTCTTCAATTTGTTGTGTTTCTTCTTCTATTTTTTCAGCTACCTTTTGCTCATCTTGAACGGGAACAGTAATATTCTCTTTTTTGAGTATCTCTTCTGCTTGAGCCTTCGTTGGAAGCCTTTTAAATACTTCCGTTTTTGCTTCGGCAATAAAACTATTGTTTATTTTTGTTTGCAGATCAGAAATGACAGCCAGCGCATCAGGAGTTTTGTCCTCACAGCTTTGTAACGACTGATTAAGAAATTCTCCTACACGAATATCAAGAAGAGATGGATTTGTCGTTGCCTCTGCATAGAATCTCGTTTGGACAAGTGTAGTGGGATTTTTCCCATATGTTTCGCAGATTTGCTCACCTAAAAGAGATTTTATTGCCTGCAGCCTTTCCAATTGTCCAGTATTTTTGTCATTCGTTAATTGTATTTCTGTATACATCAAGAGACGCATGTCGATTGGATAGTTACTAAATAGTGTTTGAACAAATTGTTTTTGAATATCTGCACTATCCAAAACGTTCAAGTGTTTTTTGAAATCTTGTGCAGCCGTATCTTTCAAGGCTTGAGTTAAAACAGTCATTTCACGAGATGTAAAGCTTTTTGAAAGGACATTGTATGCTTGAAACTCCCGAATAGGATTGCCATGGATGAACGTAATATATTGTTCTATTTGTTTAAGTCTTTCAGCTTTAGGAAGTCTTAAGAGTTTTATTTCAAGCTCTTTTTGCATGATAGTTTGTCCAGTCTGGAGCGGTTTTATTTCGTTACTATCCGCTTTGTTTTCCAAATCGCGAAGTACAGCAATTGTTGCCAGTTGCGTATTATTGCTCCCCACTTGAGAAGCAAGCAGTTGCGATAATTGTTCTCCAAAAATGACAGGGTCGCGATTTTCTGATACCACAATATGGGCAATACTTGCCAAATGCTTGGTTCTGACTTGTTCAACAGCAAGAAAATCTTGTTCGCCAAGCCGATCTTCTTGTTTTTGCAGAAGGATTTGATGTTTCAGGTAATATCCGGCAAACTGAAATGCTTCTTGTTGGACTAAATAGCCCTGAATCGGATCTGTTTTCTTGAGAATATCAAGTGATTGTGCAACAGAATCAAAATCAGTCCCAACGCTATCTAATGTATTGGTTGAAACTTGTATAAGTCGCTCGCGCCTTATTGTATCTTTTTCATTTGCTGCCTTTTCTACAACTAATAGACTTTCCAGCGTTTTTTCATTGCCATCTTTGAGAAGTTGGT
This sequence comes from Candidatus Microgenomates bacterium, assembly GCA_025449735.1. GTDB lineage: Bacteria > Patescibacteriota > Microgenomatia > UBA1406 > HO2-37-13b > JANWIV01. The sequence goes on from JANWIV010000003.1 coordinate 207,987, forward strand.
ATGTTTTCCCAGCAGTATCAAACGTGAAAAACATTCGTATCCCTCTTCTCATCGTCTTGAAGAAATACCATGGACTATCAGGTAATATGCCTATGTTTTTAACCGTTGCATAATCCTGTGGGTCAAGTTGCGGCTTTAGTGCGGTTATTCGTGGATTTGGTCCATTGAGAAGGATATCGGTCGCCAACCCACTTATGGCTGTTGTGGCGTTCGGAGATAGATTAAGTGGTTTTTGCTGGGCGTGCGATATTTGAGGAAATAGAAATATGAAAATAATGAGACATAAACACAGTAAAACAACTTTGTTATACACGATACTATTCATAGTACACAATCTGTTACTATTAAACTAGGATGAAGAGAAAAAAGATACGAAAAGGAACGCATGGGGTTGCCGAAAAGCTTAATGTGATGATCCCCGGAGGAAATTTGCCGATTGAAATAAAAGTTATTGCTCTTTTTACCGTGACTGGTGGTATGAGTATCATGGGTGGAATTTTTGGGGATGTCATCCGTCCAAACGGGACACATCTACCAACGTATCTCATCAGGCTTATTGTTGGAATTTCTATGATTGCTGTTGCTTATGGCATCGTGACAAGAAAAAAGTGGAGTTTATGGTTATATGGTCTTATAGTTGTTGTCGGACTGTATATAAATTTTGTCGCCGCATTAATTCCACTTGCCGCACTTGTGTATTTAATCGTCAAACGGGATTTGTTCGTTTAGGTTTTTTCTTTGAATCATTCGAACTGCTTTACCGCCTGCCAGCACTTCCTTCGTTTATTAATTTCTTACTATCAGCTTAGCGTTGAATTTGTAGCATACAGCGCTCTTGCATCTTGATAATGCTCGTACACAAAATTGTAAATCTCAAATCCCTTTAACTCACAGTCTTTTTCAGTATATGTTGGCTCGGGTAATTTTGTAAAAAGCAGATCAGATATTGCTATTTTTACTCCTGCGCGATTTGTCTCAAAATCTCTCCAGTGTGGTACAAGAAGTGGTTTCAAATTTATGAGCAATTCATGCGCAGCTCCTTTTATGTTAGTAACTTCATCTGGGTTTAGATTATCTTTCACTAATAAATCGAAGATCGCCAATTCCTCCTGACTTAAACCTTCTTTTACTGCGCGCTGTTCTTCTTCACTTAGGTCTTTTGCTAATTCAACCAAATCATCAAAAAGCTTATCAACATCGTGTGCTCCGCTATTATATTCGTGTAACAGTGAAATGAGTCGTTCCATAAATACGACCCGTTTTTTGTTTTTTCTTACCATTTCTTCTATCTTCTTCTCAAGTTCTGCGCTCATTGCATCAACTTGAATATTTTTATTTTCGAGTCCTGCAAAAAAAGTATGTAATGCATCTGCATCAAGCGTACTTAGATCTTTTACTTTTTTATGCGATGGAATAACATATTCACCTGTTTGTATTGACTTATCAAGTAAATCCTCCAAATCTTTCTTAACTTGAGAAACATCAATGCTTTGCGATCCCACATCACGAATCCTAGAAGCAAGTACACGAATTGCTATGACTTCTTTATAATAATCTTCTGCATTCGGATCCGGTAATACACTTCGATACGCACTTTGCACCTCGCTGGCAAGATTTAAAAATTTCTTTTTCTTCTCCTGGTCTTCGATTATGATGTTGACGTATTTCTCTAGTAGCAACAATTTTTGCTCGCTTTGTGCTTGAATTAACGGGTCAAGACCAATGTGTTGAGTACTCAAAAATTCTTTAACCGCGCGAAGTGATTCTTTCAAATCATTCAAAAGTTCTTCTTTACTTCTAATGATGTCATCTTCATCAATCCCGCTTGCTGCATATAATGCCAAAGCCCGCTCAATATTTTTAAATACACCAATATAATCAACAATCAATCCGTTCTTTTTTCCCTCGTCAGCTACACGATTTGCACGCGCGATCGTTTGCATCAACGTGTGATTCTTCAACGGCTTATCCAAGTACAGAGTAGAAAGGTTTGGCACATCAAAGCCGGTCATCCACATAGCGCACACAAATACAATCCGCAAATTGCTATCTGGTTTTTTAAATTCATCTTCCAAATTCCCATGCAGGATCCGCTCCCGAATTGGTTTGACATCAATTTCAAATGCTTCCATGTCGGCAATTTCATTTTGGTTATCACCTAAGCTCACCATTGCCGCCATGTCGACATTTTCGTGTTGCTCCAGCTTTGCCAGGATCTTTTCATGTTCACGCTCATCTGTGGCACGTGACAGATCCATACGCAATTTGGCAATATATCGATCCCATTCTTTCTTTACTTTGTCATACACTCGATACGTGGTTTTCTTATCAATACAAACAACCATCGCTTTTCCATCATATCCTCGCCCCACATAATGCTCTACAATATCGCGAGCAATCGTATTCAGACGATCCTCACGGGTCACAATTTCATAAAAATTGGAATATTCTCGTTCAAGTTTTTCTTCTTCATCTTCATCAAGATCATACCGATCCATCAGCTGCCCCAATTGTTCTTCGAGATTATCATTGACATTTATTAAAAATGGCACACGGTTTTCGTAATACAGTGGCACTGTTGCACCATCGGCTACCGATTGACCAAAGTTGTAGACAGAAACGTATTTACCAAACGTCTTTTCTGTCTCGGCTTCGCCATCAGACATGAGTGGTGTACCGGTAAATCCAATAAAAGATGCCTTCGGTAAAGCTTTGCGCATATTGAGCGCCATGCGGTCATACTGGGTGCGATGCGCCTCATCAGTCATCACGATGATATCTTTGCGGTCTGATATAGCATCCGTAATATCTTGAAATTTTTGAATTGTTGTAAAGATCTGGCGATGATCTTGAGCCAATAATTCTTTTAGGTGTGTAATCGTCTCCGCATGAACTTCTGTTTCGTGAATAACGCCAACATTCACAAAGTTTTTATATGCCTGCCCATCCAATTGCGTTCTATCTGTTACGATAACAAACGTAAAATTGCCAGTCAGCTTGCGCAAAACTTTTTGTGAAAGCCATACCATCGAGTACGATTTGCCCGAGCCTTGCGTATGCCAAAAAACCCCAAGCTTGCCGTCTAAATCTGCTCTATGTAGGACATTCTCATACGCCCGATTCACGCCAAGATACTGAAAGTATCGTGGGACAATCTTTTTAGGTACGCTTGACGATTCGTCAAATAAAATATAGTTTTCAAAAATATCAAGCAGCCGTGTTTTGTCACATATTCCCCGAAGTATTGTTGCGAGGTCTGTCTTTGGTTTTTCCTCCTCGCTCTCGGCTTTTTTCCACTCATTAAAAAATTCATACGGCGCAGTCAACGAGCCAAATTTATTTTCGATGCCGTTACTGATAACAATGCCCATGTTGTACCAAAAAAGCTTGGGGATAGTGTCTTTATAATCGCGGATATTATCACGGTGCGCGTCAACCAAGCTTTTATGTGAGGCTTTAAGTTCTAATAAAACAAGAGGAATTCCGTTTACAAAAAGTATGACATCGGGTCGACGGGTATACATTTCGCCGACTACCCATAACTGGGATACTGCTAAAAAATGATTATTTTCTGCATATTCAAAATCAAAAAATCGAACCCGTTCGGTTTTTATTTCACCATTTTCTTGTGCCACATTTACATTCACGCCATCACGCAAAAGTTGGTAAATCTCTTTATTAGCTTTTACTAAAGTCAGATTTGACCGATCGCGAGTAATACCATCTACCGCTTGTTCAAGCGCGTCGATTGGCAAAGTGGGGTTGAGTTTTTGAAGTGCAGGTAATAAATATTTCTTTAAAACAACCTCGCCTTGATGTTCTCGACCAAGTGATAAATCATCTTGATCTTTATAAGCGTTAATATGACACGATTCATCACCCCATATTTCTTTAATGAGTTTAATGACTGTTTGCTCGACTAGGTTGTCTTCGTTGAATGGGTTCATAAATTACTTGTTTAATTTTTTATAATATTCTGAATACCTTTTTTTTACATCATCAATTAGATCAGAGTACGTCTTAACCTTAAATTGCCCTCCTCGGAATTTAAGTCTCTTTTCCAAATCAATGCTTATCTTTCTTCCAACCAAATAGCCTTCGAATGAATATTTTTCAGAACTGTTTTGCTCGATTATTAACATATAAGTTTCTAGTTGATCTAAGTCTTTTGTTGTTAGCTCATGTGAAGGTCTTTTTATTTCAACTATGATCATCTTATTTCCTACTGTTCCGCATACAAAATCTGGTCTTTTGCTCTTTAAACTTTTGTTTGTTTTTACGATCTGATTGCCGACTATAGTTCTAAGCGTCTCATTACTGTGTAATAGCCAGTACCTCTCATCAACAATCCACATTGCATTTTCTAGAATTCTATGGACTGATCCATCCCCTCGTATTTCGTAAGTCTTATCATCCATAATAGCTTTACTGAAAATTCCTATCGTGTCTAGCCTATATTTTACTTCTGAAGAAATCGCTGTAATTTGTCTCAATGTCCACTGCCTCAATAGTTCGGTCAAATCTTCAATTGCCCGCTTACCTTGTTTGGGCAATTGTTCTATTAGTTTTTTTGTGGCATTAACAAAACTGTCATCTGCATTCTGTAACGCTTTTAATAATGACCCAATTGCATCAGATATTCGTAATATATCTTTTTCATCTGCACTACTAAAATCAATGTTATTAATAATTTCATTGACAAATTCTGGGTGATTTTCTGAAAGGGTTTTTGCATTTTCTTTATATTTTTCTTTCTCGAGTATACTAAGAATTTCTTTTTTCGTTTTCCACCCAAGAAAAGGACCTAAATCTTCTTCTATAATTCCTTTAATTTTATTCCACTCTTCCTGATTGTTAATGTGAACTGTTGAATGATCACCAGGCCACCACTTATAAAGGGTTATTCTTGTGTGCGGCTTATCATTTGACCTATATTCTTTAGCAATTTCTGTGACCTGAACAGAAAATTGTCTATTGACTTTGGCTATTTTTTTAACATATTCCGGAGCAAATTTTGCTGAACCACATGAGCATTCAACCGTAGTAATTGGATTCTGTTTTAAACACTTCTGGCACAATTTGTATTCTTTCTTAGCTTCCATATTTAGTTCTTTATTTCTCTTTTCCCCGTCACCAATTGGGGAATTAAAAGATCACGGGTTTTGATCAATATATCGATTTGTTTTACAAGCTTATCAACCTCATTAATCGCCGGTTCACATAATTTAGCAAACTCTATCAGTGATTTATGGTCGGGTATAATTGCATCATATTCCAAAATTGCAGTTGGTTTGAGATGAAGGACATTTGCCCCATTAGCTTTTTGTTTCGTTGTTTCAGTAAATCGATAACTTGATAGTATCTTGTACAAAAAACTATTAGGTAATACATCAGAATTTATTTTTACAACATCCGCTGAAAATGTAACTTGTCCGTTGATTTCTGGTACACGTGCTGGTCTTGCAATCACAGCCCGATCAGTTGTCATGTCAGTGACTGCCACTACAATATCTCCAGCTTCAAGCGATTGATTGCTATTAATTGTTCCTGAAAAATATTTCACACCGTCAAATCGAAAACCACCTCCACGATTAAAACTTTTAAGATTTACCATATAATAATCACCGATAAAATCATTAATATCTTCGCTGGAATACGAACGTCCACGAATAATATTTGCGACTTCGGAAAGTTTTTTCACTTTCCACCCCTCTGGAATCTTGTCATATTTAGTACCACTATCAACCATCTTTACTTTTTCATGCCCTGGAAATTTGAATTTTACAAACCATTCTGTGTAAAGCAGTTGCGCCATTTCCTCAAGCGTTTTAATTCGCTTTTCGTTATTTTCAATTAGGTCGTCATAAGTAGAAAGAGCAGATGCAATACGAATTTGAATTTGTGGATCGGGTAAATCTACAAGAGTATTTTCAATCAATGGTAAACGTAAGTTGCTGACTGTAGATCCAGACCCATCTGAACGTTTGAACTGCCTTTGAACTGAAGGAGATATAAGTTGGTATAAAAGAAACTTTGCATCAATTTTTTTTGGTTGAATTAAAACTACTCGTTGACCAAGACACAATTTTTCTTCATTGTTTACATAGCCAACTTGACCAATAGGAGCTTCACGTGAAAGGATACTATCTCCTACTTTTGGAACCGCTCTTTTTGTACGATAAACGTAATTATCATAGTTTGTATAACTTGCTTTTTCTTTAATGATTCTACCGTTAGAAAGATTATAATTTCTAACAACAAAATAACCAACGTCTGTCCAACTTGGTGTGGAGTGTGGGCAGTCAACTATTTTCGCAATCTCACCTAACTTTACTTTCTGCCAATTATTTATTATCAGATTTTGCATATGTTATCTTTCTGCCTTAATATTTACAACTTGGTTATATTGATTAATAAAAATGTCGAATTTGATCATGGTTTGTGGTTCTTTGGTTAATATTTCAATGATTACCTTGAGAATCAGAATGTAAGTCAGGATTCTTTTTGGAGAATTTGGCAACCATTTCTTTAAGTCGCTGAATTTTGAGGAAGTCTTTATTTCGGTTAAATCATTTTGCTGCTTTGCTTTTTCTAGCGCCTCAAGTAGCTCCTCTGCTCTTTTAAGTGGATTGTCTGATTGCTCTAAAACCTTGATAACTCCCTCGACCGTTCCTTTAAATGTGCCGTCTGGAATATTTTCAAAAGAACCACAGAACGGACATATAGATTTATTACCTACCAAAGTTATACTCGCTCCAGAGCCAATATTTAGTCCTGAAGAAAAACTTCTAAAACAAGTTTTGCACTGCATCATTAATAAAGCCATATTTTATTCTTTCATTTTCTTGATCTAAAAAAAATTTTAACAGTCCGGAAATTCCTAATAACTGAATTTTTATTTCGTCAAATAATCTTTTCCTGGTCTTCTTTGATTTTTACTTTCTGAAAAGTTGTCATAATTTATTTTCTAAATAGCGTCACGTAATCCTTCATTTCAAACAACCTGTTTCTGGAATAACCAGTTTTCTCCTGTAGAATTCCTAGCCTCGTGAGATCGGCAACAAGATCGCTTCCTGCTTTAAAACTGATACTCAAAACTTCACTCACGCTATTTACACTCACAATTGGCTGTGAGAATAGATGTAAAAGTAATTGCCTCGCTCTTGGAACTTTTCTTCCTAAGGTTGCGATTTTATTATCATATTGCTCACGAAGCGTAATAATATTTTCGAATTTTTGTTTTCCTTTATTGCTCGTCATGACAACCCCTTCAAGGAAAAATCGTATCCACCCCTCAAGATTATCTTTCTGTCGAACTTCATCAAGCATTTCATAATATGATTGGCGATATTCTTCAAAATAGTCTGAAATATACAATACTGGCTTACTCAGAAATCCGCGCTCTATGAGTTGCAAAGCAATAAGCAATCGACCAATACGACCATTTCCATCAAGAAATGGATGAATCGTTTCAAATTGATAATGCATGATCGCTATTTTTATCAAAACCGGAATATTTAATGAAGAATTATGCCAAAATCTTTCCCAATCAGAAAGTAATTCTGCAACTTTTTCGTGGTGTGGTGGTACAAAGTGGGCTGTACGAATAGAAGAACCCCCGATCCAGTTTTGACTTGTGCGAATCTCTCCAGGCATTTTATGCTTACCTCTTACGCTTACAAGAAGTCTCGCATGTGTTTCTTTTATGAGTCGTACTGAAACTGGTAATGTCTTTTGCTCTTCAACCGACCAGTTCATGGCGTTGATATAGTTTTTAACCTCTCTCCAATCATCTCGTCGTTCTGGATCAATTTCATCTTCCGGAAGCAATACTTCATCTATTTCTGTACGGGTGCCTTCGATACGAGACGAGCTTACCGCTTCGGATTTAACATGCATTTGAATGAAATAATCAATATCAGGGACTAATCGCGAATATGCGTTTAATTCGCCCAATAAACGAGTAGCCTCTTCAAGAAGAATGATTGTAGACTGATCACTAGCTATAAATGGTCTGTTAATAGGAGAGGGTAGGAAACTTTTATATTCAGTCTCCTTGCCTGCATACATTGTTTGGTATGTTCCCGCAGTAAAGTTTTTCATACAGTAAATATACCATATTATATTATACTTTGCAAGTGTAAAGTAAAATAAGTAATTCTATATGATAGTTTTCCAATCATCTTTGATTTTCCTTTCCAAATTGTGTGCTTCTGTTGTGAGTAATGTGAAATCACCCATAAGCTCTTTCATACGCGCATCAAAATCAACGCCACTCATTTCTTTTTCTACTATTTCTACATAGCGCCCCGGATTAAGAGAGTAGTCATTAGTCCGAACTTCTTCAAGAGTTGCCACTTTGCATCTTCCTTTGATATCCTGATATTTCTCTTCGCCTTTTTCTTCACGATATCTTCGAACGATGGAGGCAATTTCTTGAATTTGCTCATCTGTCCACTCGCTATGGGCGCGATCAATGGGAGTGAAAACGTCTTGAGCGTTAATAAAAAGTGTTGTGTTTTGTCTGGCAGTGCCATTTTTACGCTTATCAAAAAACCATAAGGTGCAAGAGAGTGTAGCATTCATAAACATATTGGTACCGACAGAAATAATCACATCTACCATTCCCGCATCAATCATTTTTTTGCGGATCTCTTTTTCAGCATTTCCGGCATCACTGGCTGAATTTGCCATAACAAAACCGGCGCGACCTTGCGGATTTAGGGCACTTGCAAACATTTGCATCCACAGATAATTGGCATTTGAAATTTCGCCTTTACCAGTGATAGGAAGTCCAAGATAGTAGCGTGGATCGCCCTTTATCTTTGCTGGATCAATCACGATTTGCTTATTTTTATCTTTCCCTTTTACATTAAAGGGTGGATTGGCAAGTACGAAATCAAAAGCGCCGACACTGTTAAACGCATCAGTATAAAAAGAATTAACTTCGGCAATTTTGCCAGACAAGCCGTGAATTGCGAGGTTCATTTTGGCAGTACGGATATTACTCGTTCCTTTTTCTTGACCATACAAGGCGATTTCATTCATTATCTTGTCTGTATAAGAGTGTGCCTTTACAAAGTTTGCAGATTGTACAAACATTCCACCGCTTCCGCAGGCTGGATCAAAAATTTTACCGTGATACGGCTCAATGACTTCTACCAACAACTTAACAATAGATTGTGGCGTAAAAAACTCTCCTCCTTTTGCCCCTTCTGAACGTGCAAATTCACCTAGAAAGTATTCGTAAATCTCTCCAAACGCATCGCCTTCAATATCGTCAGGGATTTGGTTAAAGTTTTTTAGAAGTGTGATCAGTATTTGGCTATTTTCACCAGGGGTTCTGTGCAATGACTCGTAATCTCTTGGGAGCACACCGGCTAGGTCAGTATTTTCAGCTTCGATAGCTTTCATAGCCTCGTTAATAGCTTTACCAATATTTTCACTCCCCGGAAGACTCATGAGATATGAATACGTGGCTATCTCAGGCAAAAACAGCACGCCTTTTGATTTGTAGTGATCTGGTGTAAGTGGAGCCTGTCTGTGGCCACTTGTTGAGTACTGCGTTCCGGACCGATCAGCGACAATGTCCACTTGCACTTTTTTAAATCGAACATCAGCAAATTTTAAGAATATCAAGCCTAATATCGGCTCAGAAATCTCATTGAGTTTAAGACCTGAGTTTGCTCGAAGTTGTACTGCAGCCGACCAAAGTCTTTCATGGAGCTGTTTACGATTGTTGGTTGTCATAATTTTAATTTCATTAAAATAGCCCCTAAATGTGATTTGTTTCGGGTAGTGCTATACCTCTATTTTACCAGATTTTACCTTCAAAACAGGATGTGAACATGCATAATTTACTTTCCTACGGAAAGTCGAGAATTTACATTTTCACTAATCTTCAAATTCGACTTCTTCTCCAATATTTCCAATTTTCATCTCATCATAGCTTGTGACATGTATTGTCACGTTTTCTCCTCCACCCTCTTCATTAACAAATTGTCTCGCAAATCGTTTGACAAAGTGGCTCGTTATGTTATTTGGACAAATAAATATCAATGTGCCATGCAGCTCTTCACTTTGATGGAATTCAATATATCTTTTAATCTTCCCGCGTATGGCGTATCTTGGCATATTCTCACGGAACAGTTCACACATGTAGATGTGTTTCGTTTTATTTTTATGAATGACGTAGGCAAAACTGGCTGCAAGCTCTTGGGCAATGCTATTTTCTGTATAGCCTGAGGGTGTAAAGAATTGAAACTCGGTAGAATTTTCTTTGGATTTTTCCTGTAAGGCAAAAAATATATCAGCGATAAGGAGGCAGGTGTCTATGAATGTTTCTGACCTTCGATTCTCTTGATATAATTTCCTCAGATATCGATTGTTACATTCTTCTTGTGTTTTAAGAAACCGGATTCCATTTAAGGATATGTAATATTTTGCCGGTATCGTCATGCCGTGGAATGTCTTTTCGTATATTCGTGTTGTATATTCTTTTTCAGTTAAGTCTTTGAGCCAGATATTGATTGTTTTGTGATGTTTGTGATTGAGTAGTTTTTGGATTTGGATACGGTTTAGGAATCTGAATTTATATAAGAGTAAGAGTAATTCTTTTTGTTTGTTGGTTATGTATGGTAGTGTCATATGTATAGTAAACCCTCCTCTTATCCTCCCTCTTTTAGGGAGGAAGCTTTTAGTTCTTCCCTATATCCATAGGGATAGAGAGACTGCATTAAACACGAATTAGACTGTTATATAGCTCTATATTATACCATACTTACCGCAACGAGCTGCGGTAATTCATACCATATCAATCAGCAAGTTAACTCTCTAGACACTGGAAGATTTATCGGAAGTATTTGAATGTAAAAAGTACAGATGGTTCTTCAAACGTTGCTTTAATTTAAAACTATTTGCATGTTTTAAATAACCAAAATATGACTGAAGGCTTTGGTTAAATGAATCATAAGAAATGTAGTCACGAGTAAGTTCTTCCATCTTCTTATCTAGCTTTTGGAAGAGACGTTTTTTTGTTTTAGTCCGTGGCAAAATGTAATGAGGTAAAATAACATAACCAAGAAAATCAATACCCCAAGAAAACTTTCGTATGAGAATTTTTCTAGGATGTAGCTTGATCTTTAATTGTTGCTGTAAAAAACCGTCCACTTTCTCAATCAAAGAATCCAGTAGCTTTTCATCTTGGCTCACAATAATAAAATCATCACAGTATCTAATGTAATGTCTGATATGAAGTTCATGTTTTATGAATTGATCAAGCTCATTTAAATAGACATTAGCAAATAATTGACTGGTAAGATTCCCTAGCGGCAACCCCCTTGGAAAACTATCCAAAACTTTTTTAATGAGGAAAATGGTTCTTTCATCTTGAATTGTTTTGTTAATTATCGAAAGGAGAATATCTTTATCAACTGAGGCAAAGTACTTGCTTACATCACATTTAAGCACATACGTATCTTGAGAGTAATTTTTACTCGATTTTTTTAAGAATACTTGTAGTCTCTTTACTGCTTTATGGGTTCCTTTATCATTTCTACATGAATATGAGTCGAAAATAAATGTAGGATCAAAAATTGGATATAGAGATGAATAGATGGCTTGATGTACGAGACGATCTTTAACCGTTGCCTTATGAATATGACGCTGCTTTGGATCATTGACATAAAATGGGATGTAGTCATCGTGGGTATAAATACTCTTTTTAAGAGAGGTGTGGAGATCAAAAATATTATCCTCAAGGTGATAGTTAAATATCTGAACATCCTTTCTTTTCTTTTTTCCTAGTTGAAACCTTTCCCACGCCCTAAACAGACTTTCAACTGCTATAATACCTTCATAAGAAATTACTTTTGTACTCATATGTCAAATAATCAAACATTTAAAAAAGGGCCACACACACACACACACACACACACCTATAGTAAATACCGGTGGTTGGAATCAACTCGATATTCCTGTCTTTTCAAAAACATATGAATTTTACAAACTCTTATATCAATATCTTCGTCTTTTTCCTAAAAAGGACCGATATACATTGGGACAAAAAATTGACACTCTCGCCCTTAATCTCATAGAACTCGTTATTATAGCGGGTACAAGTTCTAAAGAAAAGAAGCTGCCATATATTGAAAAAGCAAATACTTCTGTCGATCTTCTTAAACTTCTCCTTCGACTTGCAAAAGATATTGAAGCATTAGATGGTAAGAAATACGTTGCTCTCCAGCAAGATTTACAAGAAATTGGAAGAATGCTAGGAGGATGGAAAAAATCCATCCTCCCTTCTCTTTAGAGCAAGATACTATCTCGAAACGGCCACCTATATTGTCATTGCGATTGTCTGGATTCCAATTCGAATTGGCATTGAGGTTGCCATCCGTATTGAAGTTCGCATTGAGAACTCTGCCATCGTTGCGAGAACCCCCTCAACGTTTCGTGCGCCTGATACCGTAAACACTCACCACAGCTTGATTCCTCTCGCTGTTGAATTTTATTTGTCCCGACTAAGTCGAGAACAAGCACCAAGCACGGAGTGTCTTGCTTTTCTCGTGTACGCTTTTTGAGATCTAAATGATTTCAAAAACTCTGACACGTTATTTGAAAAACAATAATTTCGGTGTCTCTCTGTCACTAAAGACAGATAGAATCATTTACCTACTTTCATGGTGAATGATAACAAAAAAAACGCGAAGTTCAAAAGAAAAAAGGAAGAACAAAGAATTCAAAGATCTAAGCTCATTTCACTCCCTCGAAACGGCCACCCATACTGTCATGGCGAGAGCCTGGATCCCAAAGCGAACTGGCACCGAGGCCGCCACCCGCATTGAAGCGCGCACCGAGAACCCCGCCATCGTCGCGAGAACCGGGAAGACGAGACCATGTTTGATATCCATGATCAAAATATTCACCAGTAAGATCAAAATTATCTTCTGATCCAATAATATACGTTTCTAAAGTCATACCATGTCTACCTGTTTCTTCTGCAATTCTTTGAAGGTCGGCTACATTTGTACGAAGGTTTGGGGCTTTTGTAGAATTTTCTATATCAAGATACCCAAATCGAGGATCGCTTTCTACGGGAGAATTTGGCTGAGTAGCCCAGCTTCCAAGTGAAGTGTGTATCTGGCCTAGATGTGCGAGAGTGATACCTTCAGGTCGTAAAACTAATTTGCGACCTTGGCCATGCAGTTCCTGAACCTCATCTCGAGATCTATCAACACGAGTTCGTGGGATATCGGCTCCAATAATAGTTCCAAATGCTTCCCAGCGTTCGCTCCAATAGTCTGAATAATCCCCTGGAGTAGGATCTGTAAGCTGTTTGAAAGCATCAGCTGCCTGCCTTACCCGTTGATGGGCATCCGGACGATTTCTAATAAGATCTAAATTTACTTGAAACTGAGATTGTTCTGCTCCTACGCGTTCTGACATATGAGGCTATTATATAACACCTATAATACCATTGTCAACCATATTTTACTTATTACAACAGTCTAATTAAGATAACTATAATATATGCTATTTTGCTCTTGACATTGTGTCTATAGGGATAGTATACTATCCCTAAGAGGATAATTAATATGGGACGAATAAAAGGAATTAAAAACAAAAATTCGCATGCTCGACCTACTACTTCTACCTTATCTACTGATGAACGAATCCGCCTTCTTGCTAACCTTATAATCGATAGGATTCTTGAAGATCAGAAAAACGGGAAAGTGTTACTCAAGAAAATAAAGTCTATGTAGCTATGGACAATCTATCTAAACAAGAAAATGCAGTCGCCGCAATAAGAGTGTCCTCGGTTAAGCAAGGAACTCAAGGCGATTCTCCAGAGGCACAAAAAGAGCAGATCGAACAATTCGCTAAATCTCACAATATCAATATTAAGAAATTCTTTATCTTCCTTGAATCAGCATCTAAAGAGGAACAGCCAGTGCAAGAAGCGATCGATTATTGCAAAAGTCCCAAAAATGATATACAGATTTTTATTATCAAATCTATTGACCGATTTACCAGAGGTGGCTCGTATCTCTACGACCATCTAAAAATGCAACTTGAAAAAAAACATGTAAAACTCATTGATATTTATGGCGTTATCGGTACACAACAGGTAAACACACTTGAACACCTGGGTATTTCATTTGATTGGAGTGTATATTCGCCAACTAAAAAGGCTGAGATATTGGAAGCAGAACGAGCAAAGGATGAAATGCGAGATATTATGAGTAGAATGATTGGTGCTGAAATTCGCTATGCCCGAATGGGATATTGGGTACGAAAGTCGCCCTTTGGATACATGAATGAAAAGATTGAAACACCAAATGGCAAAAGAACCATTTTGAAACCTGAGCCGACTGAATCACAATGGGTTATTAAGATGTTTGAACTGAGATGTCGAGGAAATTTAAACGATCATCAAATTGTTGAAGAAATTAATAATTTGGGTTTTAAGACGAGAGTAGAGATTGTACGAGATCATAAAGACAGAACTAAAATTATTAAAGAAAAAGGTGGAAATCCGCTTAACATAAAAGGCTTTTGGCGATATATTCAAAACTCCATCTATGCGGGTGTGAGTATGGAGAAATGGACAAAAGATAAGCGGGTGAAAGCTCAATACAGTGGACTTGTTTCTATTGAAACATTTAATAAAGCAAATAGAGGTAAAGTTATTATTTCTGAAGAAAATGGAGAAGTGAAAATTTATCAAAGACCAGCGCCAGAATACTTACTCAAAAAGGGTGTGCGAAACCCTGACTTTCCTTACAAAAGAGTTGTTATGTGTCCTCAGTGCGCAAGACCATTGTTTGGTAGTGCTTCAAGAGGAAGACTTGGTAAATATTACCCTGCATACCATTGCAATAAAAGAGGTCATTATTTTAGAGTCTCAAAAGATAAATTAGAAAAAACTGTTGAGAAGTTTGTAAAAAACATTAATCTCCCACAAAACTATATTGACGCATTAGTTACAACAATAACCACTGAATGGGACAAGAGACACACCGAAACTAATAAAGATCAGGTTAATATTGACACAAGAATCGCAGAACTCAAAACACAAGCAAAACTATCTTTTGATAAGATCAAATTTTTAACATCAGAAGTTGCCATTAAATACATGGAGCAGGATTTGGTCAAAGCAGAAAATGAGATTGCACAATTATTGGTTGAAAAAGAGAAAGCCATCCAACATCAACCCACAGATATAAGGATTGTCATGGCATACATAAAATATTTTCTGGAACACATGGATGATTTACTGTTGGGAGGCTCTGATCCTATGAATAAAGCTTCTTATTTTGGGGTACTTTTCGACAAGGCGCCAACCTATGAAGAAATAGATTCTGGCACCGCAGAAATGGCTCAATGCGTGGCTCTAAACGAGCTCTTTGTGCACTCTCATAACAACTGGGCTGCCCAGCAGGGATTCGAACCCCGATTACCTGGTTCAGAGCCAGGCGTTCTACCATTGAACTACCGGGCAGATACTTATATTTTACCACGAAGCAGATAATAGCGGTATTCTGATCATTAAAGGAGCATTTTTTTTTCACGGCGCTCATTCATGTAGGCAACTAATTTATCAACTGGATAGGTAGCAATGCCGGTGACTTTGTCAGCGGCGCCATAATAGACAAACAGCGTATTATCAACAATAACATGACCACATGGAAAAACCACATTATTGACAATCCCTTCTCTCTCAAATTGTGTTTCTGGTTCAAGAATGGGATATTTAGTCCGAGATAATACTTTTACCGGGTCTTTTCCGTCAAGTAGCATAGCGCCAACGCGATATTCCTTGTCTCCCGGATGAATCCCATGATAAAGCAGAAGCCAATAATCTCCTACTCTGTTCGGTGTGCCAGCAATACCCACCTTAGCCGTATCCCAAGCGTGAGCTCCGGCATTGATATAACCGTGTCCGACAAGATGTCGATTATCTGCAAAATTTAAATCGTCGACATAATCAATTGTAATGTCGCCTTGTACCCGATGGAGGATTACAAACTTCCCATTTATTTTCTCAGGAAGTATACAGGCATCCTTATCATCCACCCCAGGGGGAGAAATGATCACTGGTGGCTGCCAATTCCATTTTCGAGCGATAAAATCGCCTGCTGATATTGAGGTTAAAGCGACACGCGGGATATCAATTCCATTGTATGCGGTATAACACATATAAATCCGGTCTCCAATCTGAGTCACTCGGCCATCTTCGCAACCAGAGTTCCCCCCGGGATTTTTTTTGGTCTCAAAAGATTCGCGCGGGCCATAAATTGGTTCATGAAGTCTCTCATCGATATGAATCCCATCTCGACTAATTGCCAGTCCCATAACCGACGTATTGTCATTTGACATCGCTCTATAGATGATATGAATCGCACCATCAATGTAAATGGCCGTCGGATTGAATACTGCTTGTGCTTCCCATGCATGATCGGGTAGCGGAGATATTACCGGATTATCTTTAAACTTTTGCATTTTAGGAATATGGGCGGCATTAATTTGGGTATGTTTATAAATATCCTCAAGTTTAAATATCGCTGAGCAACAGGTGGTATCAGCAGCCCCATAATAGACAATAAGCTCATCAGCTTTTATCTGTGCTCCAGATGGAAAAATAACATTTGGAATCATCCCCTTCATTTCATAACTTTCTTGAGGTAGAAGTAGTGGAGATTCGACCCGCCCGATAATATGACTAGGATTTTCTTTTTCAAGTAGTATTGCTTCGATTCCAAAAATTGGACTTGATGTTCGATAATCTTGTATATAAGAATAGACGACAAGCCAACCATGTTCAGTCTCAACTGGAGGTGCCCCTACTTCGATATGATCGCGATTTAACCGCTGAAGTGGTAGAGCATGTTCTTCAAAATTAGCATACCACTCCTGCCAATACTCCGGTGACCACATTTCCCCAATGCTATCAAACTGCACTATGCAAATTTTTGAAGGTGGACGATCGGTATGTACTGTCAAGATTGCGGTTATTTTGCCTCCGATTCGACGAGGGAAAATTCCCATAGCTTTTGAATTAAAAGTAGTCGCCAATTTTTTTTCTTGAATAGTTTTTAAATCATCGCTAGTGGCGATGGCAATTTTTATGCCATCGGCTTCAAATGGATATTTGGATAAAGCGGTATAAGTAATAATAAATTTTCCATCAAGATAAGTGACGCGAGGATCCTCGCAGCCAAATTTTTCCCATTCAAATTCTGGAGTAATTAGTTGTGAATGATCTATAAATCTCGACTCAGAGTCGGCAACGGCATGACCAATTGTTGACAATGACATTTTTATACCACCCACATCTTGAGCTTGAGACATAGCCCGATAAAGTAGATGAGTAGTGTCGCCAATTTGGATTGGACAACCATTAAAAGCCGCGATTGATTCCCATGATTTATCAGGATCGGACTTTAAAATTGGATTGTATTTGTTTCGAATGGGATGCATGATTACATAACTTTGCGAATTACCGCAGGTTCTAGTCTTGGTAATTCAAAATGTTTTAACTCCATGACAAATTTTTCCAAATTGGCAGTAGCGACACAAACATATGAATCAGCACCACCATAATAAACAAATAACGTCCCATCGATATCTACCGCACCACAGGGATAAACGACTCCGGCTTTGAAACCTTCATTTTCATAAATCGCATCTGGTTCGAGAATTGGATAGCGAGAACGATAAAGAACCTTAGTGGGATCCTTCAAATCAAGAAGCATAGCACCAATCTTATACTTGCTTGAATCCTGATAGCCGACGGCTTGATAAATCAGTAGCCAACCATCTTTTGTCTTGATCGGTGGCGCCCCAGCACCTATTTTTTTACTATCCCAATAATCACGACGTGGGGAGATTATATTGTCACCATTAAGCCATGTGTTACCATCAAAATCAAGACTGTCAACAAAATCAATCAAGATATTTGGATAAATGCGATGGGCGATTGCATACTTCCCATTAATTTTCTCAGGGAAAATAACAGCATTTTTATCGACAATATTAGGAGGGCTAATTAATACTGGCGTCTCCCATGCCCAACGCTGATTTAAAAAGTCAGAAACCGCAATTGAGGTAAGTGCCACTCGAGGTGGGTTGACCCCATCAAACGATACATAGGTCATATAAATTTTGTCGTCAATCATTGTCAATCTAGGGTCTTCACAACCACCATAGCCACCTCCAGAGACATATTGATGAACCACCTGACTGCTATCATGCGCTTCAAGTGGAGTGAAATCTTTGTGAGGTGAGAAAACTGGTTCTATGCTCCGACTTATAACATGATGACCATTTTCAAGAGTGGCATGACCGAGTACCGATACATAATCAAGTCCTTGTGCCCGATAAACTAGATGAACTTGATTTTCAAGATAAATGGCCGCTGGGTTAAATGTATTAAATGCCTCCCATGGATTTTCAGCATTAGGAGAAATAATTGGATTGTGTTCAATTCGGTCCAATTTAGCAGTGATCTTGCGAGTAGTGAAACGAAAGTCAGAATCAAAAAGAGTATAGACCGTGGCGTATATACCACCGTTTCGAAGTTGCCAATAACCGATTAATTTGTGACCAATTTGTACTGCCCCTAGTGGAGTTTTAATCTGTCCTTGCCAAGCCGAAGTCTCTTCCCAAATTGGCTCATGGCTTCTCCAAACAATTCTTTCTGGATTATTAAAATCGTACACAACCATCCCAATACTATAATAACTATTCTTCCCAATTTTCTTTTTTCTATGAAAATAAACTTGAATTCCAGCGTCATTCTTACTAACATGCTCAATTCCATAACTTATGCCGTCAGAGCGACTCAGAGTGGCAATTTCTTTCTTTTGCCACTTGGTACCATTCTCTGAATACGCCGAATAAATTGACTCCCCACCAAGATACATTAAATATTTGTCATCAAACCTGAAATCAGGCACAATTAAACCTGAGGTGTCTAGATAAATTTCATGTCGGCACTCACGCCAATTGTTAAGCCCCGTTGAGGTTGCTGAATAGATGTGAGCCTCTTGATGCTTCTTGAATAAAGCAATGTATTTATCGTCAAGTTTAGAAAGCCTCACGTCATCCAAAGTATTTATATCTTCTGGATTGCCATGACTGCAAAATAATTTGCCTTGATGCTTCAGACGATTGAAATTAAACCCGTCATCGCTATCAGCAAGAGATAAGGTATGGGTGTTACCATTTTTAGGTTGATAGAATAGGATTACTTTCCCATCACGCTCCATCACAGATAACCCCTTAAGAGGTCTCGTGTTATCATTGATCCATAATTTTAGACGACCACCCCAATCCTCGCTCTGAGGGTTGCTTTTTTTCATATTTTTAGCTCAAAAACTGCAAAAATATACAGTCTCTTTTATTATAGTACTAATGAATTGCAAAGTGTTTTGCGAATTAAATTCAATTATCAGATCAGTATAAAAAGCGCATTGAATGAGGAATTGAAAAAAAATCGATCAAAATATATCAATATTAAACAAATAATTTACACTCATCCCCTTCACAAATTTTATGGTGAAAACGGGTATGTTTTTGTAGAATGCTTTCGAAATTTTCGAGTGCTTTCAATGCCTCTTGGGGCGTCTTGACAATGCGAAAAACTCCAAAACTATCCCGACGTACCTTAGTATTTTCTTTAAACGCCATAATTACTTTCTCCCAAAAAGCGCCATAAAGAATCAGTGGCTTATGATGGCCGAAATAAAGCTTGGCGACAGCCCATGCCATAGTAAACTCCGACATCGTCCCAGTACCACCGTTAAAGATAAAGTAGGCGTCGGCAAGCTCGAGTAATTTTTTCGTACGATCAATATAATTCTCTTCCTCAAATTCGTGATCGGCAATTTTTTTTCCTGATTTTCCCTCAAAACTGGTAGAGTGCTCTGGGTCATAATACACCACAGTCACCTCGCCCCCACCGTCTTTGGCTCCTTTTGTAGCGGCAAACATAATCCCAGGTCCACCACCATTGACAACTTTTCTACCTGACTGAGCCACTAACTTTGCGGTCTCATATGCCGCAATATATTCCTCTTCCCCCTCTTTTGATAATGAGTAGCCAAAAAAAGCAACCGTATTTATAGTATTGGTATCACTCGACATTTATTCAATGTAGCATTTTTTTCAGTAACCAACCAGTGCAGTTTGATAGTTGCCCGCCCAACCGACCCCTATTTGTTTGATTCCGCTATTAGTCAAAATCCTATGATGCGGTGGCGAAGACCACCAACCAGACACGGCTGATTCGGGAGTTCGATGGCGACAAGCAACCGTCTCGCCATAGACTGCTCCAGTAAAACCCGACTCACGAGCGCGCTTAAAAGGATCACTACCGTCACTGCCAGTATGACCACAATTATTATTTTTTGAGATGTCATTGCTGTGTCGACGAGCGGCGGCAGTCAGCTGAGAATTTTGGGTAACTTTTGAAAGTCCATCTTGGGCACGACGGCTATTTATTAAGCTAATTATTTGGCTTTCTAAATTGGCGGTATCCGTTGGCGGTGGCGGTGGAGAACTGACGGTTGGCACTGGAGTACCTCTGCTTGAACCACCATCATTGTTTGTAGTTGTTGGTCGAAGTGAAAAAGTCGGTAAAGGTGGTAATGTCGACAATGGGGGCAGAGTTGGCAAACGAACATAAATTCTAGGGGTGGGAGTCGGGTCGGAGTCATTGACTGAAGTCGGCAATGGATTATTGTTTGATATTGGTGTGGCGGCACCGGTCGGAAAAATATTCCGATTTGACTGACGATGAATTGATGAGCTAATGTCAACCCAAGGTGGCGCCAAAGTGGCGCCTGAAGATAAATATTTTGTTGAGCTTGCAATTTGGTTTGGTAAATTCTTTGCTAGCTGCAAGACAGTCTGCGGTAGATTGTAGAAGGCTAATTTCGCTTCTGGTCTGACTATTGGAGTGGGACCAATGAAGACATTGTTAATAAGAAAACCAGCAGTGACAAAAGCTAATAATTGCGCGCTTATTACCTTCCCCCACCAAATAGATTTGCTCGACATAATTTATTATATATATTGTAGACAAATAACTATTAATGTAGAGTTAATTTATGAAACTAATCACTGGAAATGTATGGTTGGTGGTGCTTATTGCCATCGGCTTAAGCTTCATCGCTCCTGCATTTGGATCGCTACTAGCGCCTTATGTGGCACCCCTTTTGGCACTACTGATGTTTTTTAGTACACTTTCAATTCACTTAAGACATATTCTTAGAAATCTTGCCGAATTTGAGAAAACTGCCGCCACTGTACTCATCGTCCATTTAATTTCACCGCTAATTATTTTTTTGCTTAAAGATCTTTTTAGTGAGCCGATTTATTTAGGTCTTATCATTGCCACCTCATCCTCGGCGGGGATTTCGGCGGTTTTTTTGTCTTCCCTGTTTGGCGGTCAACCAGATCGAGCGCTAGTAACAACAGCACTGTCAACATTTTTGAGCCCATTATTGATTCCACTTCTCGTATTCATTTTTGCTCGAACTAGTATTAATGTTGATGTCACTGCCATGACCGCTACCATTGTCAAACTCGTCATTTTGCCATACTTCGCTTCATGGATAGCCCGTCGCACACCACTGGGCGAGCCTCTCAAAAAAATTTCAATGTCAGCTTCGATTATTCTCTTGTTTATTCTTATTATCGGCATCATGTCACCAACTATCCCTTCAGTTTTAGAAAACATTCAACTTTCAATTACCCTAGGGCTTCTTATTACTGTGCTCCTACTTATTAATTTTGCCCTCGGTTTTAGTATTGGTAAAAATCGACCTGAACATATTACTTATGCGATCTCGGCGAGTTATAAAAATTATGCACTGTCAACTGTCATCGCACTCTCCCTTTTTAACCCAATGGTCGCGGTGCCTTCAGTCATCTACTCGGTAGTTAGCAATCTCCTACTTATTCCTCTACAATTTGCCACCAAACGGAAATAACATAAGACACAAAAAAAGCACAGATTGAAAACACCGTACTTTTTTTGAAAAAAAACTGCTTTTGTTTTTTTGCAAACTCAGCACTAAATTCAACCTGTGCTCTACTAAACCAGGCAAGAAACTTCATAAATATAGCGATGACACAGTCGCCAGTCGACTTTCGAGACTGCTCGAAAGCAGGCACAACAAATGGCGAACATGTCAACGCACGAAGCTCAATCTCACGGTACCCTGCGTGAGTCTTAACGCTACCGAGTAAGGTTATGCGGGAGATGGATCGTGAATCGGGTCGGATTGACTTCAATCACTTTTGACTGCATGGATTGAAGTGTCCCTGCTGACCATTGTTGATAGGTAGCAGTTTCTCCCGATAGGATAGTTAGAACATATTGTTGTTGATTCGGCTTGATGTTTCTTATCTGTACCGAATATTGCTGATCGGTGACGTTGGGTAGCAGTATTGCCGTAGCAACTGGGTCGGATAGAGAAATCGTCTCTCCTGCTATCGCTTGACCCTGACTATCGACTAGGGTGAAGACGACGTCACCGGCGACAGTAAACATCCAGGGATTGCCTGTTATCGGACTGAAGAAATCATCGGGCTCGTTTGATTTCAACGGGAGGACTCCCACATCAATCCCCAGATCCCGGTAGATATCTATTGCCGCTTCACCGATTACCGAGCCATGATCGGCCCCGGCATGATCGACGATGTCATACTGATTGCTTTCAGTCAACCCTGGTATCGATGCACTTAGGCTCAGTATTCGATTGTCTCCTGAAGTCTGGGTGACTCGGTTGAACCAAGGCGGCGTCCCATCAGACCACAAACCATTGCGGCCGGGTCTGGCAGAGTCAATATGCAACTTATCCCACGTTGGCACTCCGACTCCACGATGGATAATGACTCTATCGGTATTTTCAAACAATCTGGCGGGATTGCTGTTTAAGCCTTTAAGCCAGATATTCGGATGGGCTTCAGAATGACTGACTAAACCCTGTTTGTCAATCAGGTATTCAGGTGTCGTTGGTAGCAGATCCTGCAGCGATGGCACCATATTCTGCATTACTAACTGAACACAGGCGTCACTTTGGTATCTGCAGGCTGAGCCGAAGCTCAAGCTTGCCAAGGAGATTATCGCCCTTGTGGACCAACTGTAACTGCCCTCAAGACTTAGATCTCCACCGGCCCAGATAAGATAAGCTGAAAGAGCGCCCTGATTCGGAGGAGCGATCGAGTACAGCGTGTCGACTGGGTAAGGATTGGGATACTGTTGTAGATAAGCCCGAGCCACCTGACCCCCATTGCTGTGGGTAATGATATCTACCGGCCGCCCGGCATTACCACCAACTTCACTGATACACTGATGTAGCCGGTTGGATGATACTAAATTGGGCTCCCACCAGCTATAGACGCATATCTTTGCTGGCACATTGCTATCTTCAAGCACTGTGAGCAAATCAATGAGTCCTTGAGGTATGAAGTTTTTTCCTACCACTATGGTCCTGTTAGTAAACGGCAGCGTGTGTCCGTATCCAGGGACAATCACCACTGGAGTGACTAGATCGGGTTCTGGAGTTGGGGTTTTTGGAAGTCCGAAGGTACTTGCCGTTATCCAGTCGGTTGACGACTCCCCCCAGCTATTTCGTGCATGTAGGCGATAGTTGTATTGTGATGCTGGTTCCAATCTTTCAACTGTGTACGATCTTCTGTTCGCTGGAATCTCGACGTTGGCGTTATGACCTTCGATATAGTAACTTGATTCGCCAACGACATCGTTCCACATTAGGCTAATGCTTGTTGTCGATAACGGCATCTGTGAAAATCCTGTTGGAACAGGAGGGGGACTACCACCAGGCTGTGTTGGGACCGCTCGTGGAGTTGGTGATGGCGCAGAAGTCCGCTTTTCCCACTTCATTGCATCGAAAAGTACTGATGTCATCCTGCCTTGATTAGAATAGTCCGAAGTGACATCTCTCAGTTGAACGGACATTGGGATATTGTTGGTTGAGTTCAGACTTACCTGGGCATCAAATACACCAAGCGATGCCCATCCTGAGGTTTGACCCCAGTAATCCTGATCGACTACAGCTGTATATTCATGATTACTGGTGATAATCCGGTATTGAGCCTTCTTTGTGTCTCTCGCCCCCCGATCTCCTGGAGTATTAGGATCGATCGTCGATACCTTAGGAATGAATGCGAATATCTCCCAATATCCACTTTCGGGTAGAAACGGAACCCATTGAGCCCAGTTGTTCTGGGTTTCACCGATCCAGTTTGGAGCGGCGAACGTATAGAAAGCATGATCCGCTCGAAGACAAGTAGGAAATCCACCACAAGACTCAGGGTTAAATAATGGCCATGTGATATCAGTGCTCGGATTTGAGTCATACCATGATGACGAAGGTCCGAATTTATCGAAATAACCGTCCGATTCGGTTTCGTCATCAACGATGATTGTGGATTGCGACGGTGAATCCGCGGAGTCGGCTTGTGCGGTTGAAATGATAGGACTGGTAAGTACCAGACCAAACATGCAAAGGACTAGAACTATCCGAATGAGACTGGTCATGGTGCGATTAGCCTTTCGTTGTCATCGATGGTCGAGCTGGGGTTGTAGGAAAATGTTTCTTGCTTGATTGTCAAGGAGCGTCCCGACGTTATGTCGGGACACGACGCAGACCCTTGCAGATTCGCCCCTCGAGAGTTGAGGCTGTAAGCCTCAGGCTCGTGGTAAGAATCTGGCGGGGTCAATGAGCTGACCCGCAAGAAACGCACGCAAATACTTCCCTTGCGAGCTTTACACCTCATATTATATCAAAATGAGTAAAAAAAGTTGAACATTATAAATATTTACCACTGTACATTTCAAAAATATCCTTTTATAATTTTTTTATTACTCATAAAATTTACTGCAAAATAGAACTTACATAGTTAAACCTGAAGAAAAATTAATGTTCAATAAATGTATTTAAGAATGGAGGTGAAACAGTAACGTGACTAAACTTTTTATCGGAAGTCTTTCCTGGGATACCACTGATGACAGTTTGCGCAATTTCTTTGCACAGGTTGGAACCGTTGCTTCTGCTCGAGTAATTACCGATCGCCAAACCGGCAGATCAAGAGGATTTGGATTTGTAGAGTATGAAAATGATGAAGAAGCCAAGCGAGCGATGGATGAGCTCAATGGTAAAGAACTTGATGGTCGTGCTATCGTCGTCAATGAAGCCAGACCACAAGCACCAAGAAACACAGACATGCCCACTGACAATCAGTCCGAAACATAAATCTAATCAATGTGTTTTGAAAGTAGCAAGATTAATATTGGTGTAAACCATGACTATTATTGCTAACTTTATTTTCTATTGATGAGTTTTATCGCTTCCTGACTGATTTCGTTAAGATGGTCTTTAATTACTTTCGTTATCTTTTCCTCTACGGAATCGATTTTTTGGTGTAATAATTCCCAAATACTATCGTGCTCTTCATAAACCACATGCTTTAGTAAGCGTTCTGAATCTTCTTTCGATAACTCAGACATTATTAGGTCCAATACCAAATGATGAATATTGCCGTGGATGATTATTATCATTTCTTCCCTTTCAGACAAAGTTAATTCCAATTTTTCAAGTGGAGCCGAGACTATCGACTCATCAATTAAATGGCTATAAAAATGCTTATTTTTCATGATTTTCAAGTAGAATTATTGGCCCCAAAGGCACCGTGCCTTGCGCCTCATCAATAAAATAATATAGAACTGGTCCTCTAGCTCGCCCGTCCTGACGCTCTAAATAAGCCATTGTCTCTGGCGAGCCTCCCAAATGCTTACCGGTCCATTGCGCTGGTCCCGCATCGCCAATCACTGCCACAACCGCCTTGCCGTTTTCGGGATTAACTACTAGCATCTTACGATATTTAAAAAACTGATAAAGTTCTTTTGTCTGCTCGCCCCATCCTGGAGAAAGAAAAGTTTGCACGGCGATATAATATTTTTCCCTCATGACAACCTCATCATTCATTTCGCTTAAGGACGGCGCAAAATATCCCCAAGCTCCCCGACCAGGTGCCATACCAGAGCTATGAAATTTTTCTTCGCTTGAAGATTGAAAATGAGTTGCCATGGTGTCGCCGGGATAGCGCATTAAATGTTGCTCCGCTCCAATAACTCCGTAGACCCGATTGAGTTCATGACCTTCAAGATTGGGGAGTGCCGTCACATGAAAATAGCGTGATAATATTTCTCCCACCTTTTGTTTTTGTTCAACATTTAGCTCATCGACTGTCGCCGGCAGGGTCTCTTTAAGCTCGTTTGTCATCGCTGATTTAATTTCAGTCAAGGTTGGCTCTGGCGCTTGGGCTGTCGCCGCGGCTTGGGTTAGCATCATCGATGGCGCGGGAGAAGTCAGTAGCAACATTCCAGCCAAGGATCCAGCCGCCACATGCTTAGGTACTTCTTGCAAAGTTTCCAGTGTCTCCTCATGCTTTTCACGAAATGCCTCCTGAATCTCTTGGTGAGTTTTAAGTAAAGTTTTTTTAAAATCCTGATATTGAGAGGCGGGTTTAGTTCGACTCATATTTTTATTTTACAATGTTAGTATATGAATATGCGACAAACTGTTTCTCAAATTCTTTATGATACAAGCTTCTTTTTACTTCTTGCTTTATGGATAATATTTTTTGGCTCTTTTTTACTTATAGATAAAAATCTTATTGAGCTTGGTCAAGAATTTGGCGAATGGTCAATTAGATTGCTTTGGATCGTCGCTCTTCCTGGAATTTTGAAAAGATTTGGTGCTAAGGGACTGTTTCAAACTATTCAAATTATTTTGATGCGCAGTCGCAGAAGGCTTGGCGACATTATGTTTATGCTCGCTTTAAATCATTTCATGATGGTTCAAGGATTCTTTTATCTTCGATATGGTCTCCCAAATCTCACTTCAATTCCAGTTTTTCAATATATGGGAATAATTGGTCTAACGCTTCTTTTGCCTCTCTTTCTCACCTCCAATAACTATTCGGTACGCTCTTTAAAACAATATTGGCAAAAAATTCACAATCTAATTTATCTGGCAATTTGGTTTATTGCCGCCCATACACTGTTAAATGGCCAAATTTTGGAGGGATCAATTACCGTTGCTATAGCAATTCTTCAGATTGCCTCATGGATAGTCTATAAAAGAAGACAGAAAAAGATAAAAGTCAATCCAACATCGATTTAATCAACATTTCTTTATCATTTTTATTCATTCGTTTAATTTCCGCTTCACGGGCGCGAGCGGAGCCTAGACTGTCAAACTTCTCTTTATAAACAAGCTTCACTGGTCGCCTAATTTTAGTGTAATGAGCGCCATTTTTGCTTTCGTTATGCTCTTTAAGCCTTTTATCAATATCGTTGGTGCTTCCTGTGTAAAAGGAACCATCAGCACAGAGCAGAATATAGACAAAATAAGACATGAAGTAATTATAGTTGCTTATCAATCAGGAAGAATGATTATTCAACAAAGGTCAAAGCGACTCCGGTCTTGCCGGCTCGACCAGTTCGACCGATGCGATGGACATAGTCATCATAAGTTTGAGGTGGATCATAATTGATCACATGAGTGACATCTTCAATATCTAAGCCACGGGAAGCGACGTCGGTCGCAATCAGTATTTGCAAAGCATCACTTTTAAAATCGTTTAGTGCTCGTTGTCTTTGAGATTGAGACTTGTTGCCATGGATCGCAGCCGCTTTGAAACCACGCAATTTGAGCTCTCGAGCCAGCTTTTCCATCCCCCACTTGGTGCGACCGAAAATAAGCACTTTTTCAAATTCAGGTTTTATCAGTAAGTCATGCAAGACATCAATTTTGACCCGTCTGCCCTCGACACGGACAATATCTTGATCAATATTTTCTGCGGTTTCTTGTTGTTTGACTGATACAGTCACCGGATCGCTGACGAAGTTTTTTAAAATTTCCTCAGTGCGATTGTCCACGGTAGCAGAGAAAAATAATGACTGACGCGCTTTTGGAAGGAGCGACACTAGATATTTAATATCCTGGATAAAACCAATATCTACCATCCTGTCAACCTCATCAAGGACGACATTGTTAAAGTAGGCTAAATTTAGCTCTCTTCGCTCAATTAAATCTTTGAGTCGACCTGGAGTGCCGATGACAAAATTAGGGTGTCTACGCAGTACTTTTGTCTGCAGCTTAATATTTATCCCTCCCACTGTTGACACGGCTTCTAAATTGGTGCCTTTCCCAAAAAGCCTAAATTCATCAGCAATCTGAATCGCCAGCTCTCGAGTCGGTACCACAATTAATACTTTTTGAGTTCGATCATGAAGTGCTTTGTTGATCAGCGTGATTAAGAAAGCGGCAGTTTTACCGGTGCCGGTATTAGCAATACCAATCAAATCACGACCCGCTAAAATATGGGGAATTGATTTGTCTTGGATTGCTGTCGGGCTGGTATAACCATGATCGGCAATGTTTTGTTTTAAGATTGACGCGATATTATAGTCATCAAACTTAAGCGTTGAAACTGGTTCAATCGCTTCAACTTTACCACTAGCACGTCGTATAAAAAGCCTTTCGTCAAGTTTTTTGATTGGTCGACCACGATTACCACGGTTAAATTGACCGCGGGCACGGTTGTTGTTTGGTTTATACATAATTATTATTTGAGGAGAAAATACAAGCGGTATGAAAATCGTAGTACTCTATCCACAACTAAGTCATATTATATCACAAAATGGCTGTTATTACTATAGTATGGATTAATTTGGAGAAAAATTAACTTTAAATAGTCCACATTAGCTGATTTTGACACTTAGTCTGATATAATAATCATCTATGACAGAGCATCATAATAAGCCAAACATTGAGCCTGATATACTTCGTGGCCCAGTACGGGAATTTGTTGATGGCACTGAACCAATTCACAGCAATTTAAAAGAAATTAGAGAGGCAATTGATAAAATCGATTCGGAGTTAGTCAATCTTTTATCAGAGCGAATGAAGCTTGTAGTTGATGCCACTCGTTTTAAAAGAGATACTAATGAAGTAATCGCTCCTGAAAGACAACAACAAGTCATAGACAGCGCTCGTGAAAATGCCCTAATAGATTCGGCTTTACCTGATGGGTTCCCTTCGCTTGTAACGAGAATCTATGGAGTGATGACTTCCGGTTACATAGCGCTGCAACTGAAAGCTTTTAAAAAAACTAAACCAGTAGAAGACATTAGTGAATAATCCTCGAATTTACTTATCTAGCATATCAACTGCATTGACGATTTCGCCAAAAGAGGTCACATTTAAATCGGCATCATCGTGTTTTTTTGAAGAATAGTGAATGCTTTTCATTCCCGCCGCTTTAGCCGCTTCGATATCGGTATGACTGTCACCAATATAGACCGCTTCATCAGGCTTAAGATTGAGTTTTGATAACGCGAGTAATAATGGCTCTGGATGAGGTTTGGGATTTTCATAATCCTCAAAAGTAATCGTATGTTCAAACAAATGCCCAATCGGGCGAACCGAGAACAAATGATCTACACCGACTCTAATTTTACTCGTCACGATGGCTAGTTTATAACGTTTAGCCAACTCCTCAAGCGTCGGTTCAAGATCATCAGGAAATTTTAAAAGATGGGTGGCACGCAGGCTATTATCATGACCCATCTCCCAGATCCTCTTTATCTCCACTTCGTCAGTTGAATCTATTAGCGACTTTATTGATTCCCAAAGCGGCAGGTGAAAATTTTTCAAAATCTCCTCTCTTGAAGGTTTTGGGAAACCAGCTTTGACAATCAACTTTTGAAAAAAAACAATGTTTGATTCTTTTGAGTCAACGATTACCCCATCAACATCAAATATGACTGCTTTTATCATTGTGGGAAATTATAGTACATCTACTGTTAAAATAGGATGTTTTGTTATAATTAGACAATGACTGAATCCAGCAGCGATCGTGAAAACACGATACTAAAAGCGCAATCAGTGCTTGATCAAGTCAAGCAATTAGCAACGTTAGGTCAAGAAACTTATGAGGGCGCTGACTACTATGCTCACCTAAAGTCAATGTTCTCTCAAGCCTATCATGATTTGTTTGAATCCGACCAACCAATTACTGCAGAAACAATGTCTGAGCTACAAAAAGGATTAACTCTCAATTTTGATGCGGCCCGATCGGTTCTAACCACACTCGTCATCCCAGGTACTCAAATCCCAATGTATGTGCCTGGCGGTAGTTTTTCAGTTTTTTCTGAAAAAGGAGAACTACTCGCTTTTGACGAGAAAAGAGTGGGAAAAGTCTATGGGACTGATGAAAAACCACATAATTCAGCACCATATACTGTGTCAAAACCATTAGCTTTATTTGCACTTAAAAAACTTGGAATGAAACCGGACATTATGGATCAACAAAGTAGCGATTTTATTTGTCAATCCCTTGGGTTAAACCCTGGAGCTTTTCATATGGGAGGAATTGAGGCGACTTTGCCCATAGGCCCAAATGGAAAACTCGATCCAGTAATTATGGGGCTGAGTGCAATTGAATTAACCCCAGAAGCTTTGAGTTATTTCTTAGATAAATTGAAAGCATCGGGCGCTGAGCATTCTATGGATCCTTTTGGAGATGAGGTTTTTACCAATGGTCATTTTACCGCCGCAGGATATCTAGATGAACTGGCTGGAAAAGCGCTAGTATCTTATTTTAACGGCCAATCAACGGAGCGATCACAAGAAATAGTGAATCAAGAATGGGATCGACTCATGAGTGCGGCCATTCCAGGCCCTCTGCCTCCCCAGTGCAATTAAATTACTGATGAAATTGAATTTATATCTCAATTTCAACAGAAATTGGTAAATGATCTGATGCTTTTGAAGCTTCAACTTTATAGTTTTTTGTTTTCAAATCTTCACTGGTAAAAATATAGTCTAACTTATAAACAATATCTTTGACCTTGCACGTTTCGCAACCAGCTTCATATAAGCTCCAGGTAGGTAAATTCTGCGAGTCTGCATCTTTGAATGAATGACTCATCATTTTAATTGCATTGCTATCAGGCAGAGCATTAAAGTCACCCATTATAATGGATTTGGTTTTGGGCACCAAGCTAACTAAGTTTTTCGCTTGTTCCTCTTGAATTAAAGACTCTTTTTGATGAGTGTGAAGCAAATGAGTGCTAAAGACATGCAATATTTTATTACCTATTCTTATATCGGCTTGTGCGGCGGCGCGGGGATCTTGTTTTGACAAAATATGAATCTCTCTTTTCTCAATTGGATATTTACTAAAAACAGCTGGGCCGTCTTTGTACTCCACTCCATCCCAAAACTTTGAAACTGGAGCGAAAACAAAATTGTAACCAGCGCTTTTAAGATAATCTATTATTTTTCTTTCCGGATCATTATCTACTACTTCTTGAAGGCCAATAATATCGGCATTACTTTTGTTTATATAATCTACGATCCCATCAAAGTCTCCATCGATCCAAATATTCCAAGATAAAATTTTCAAAATCATGGCTTATTAATCATCTTAAGCTTTAGCGAAAGACGAGTTGGGGGACAGGGATTCGAACCCCGATAAACAGCTCCAAAGGCTGTTGTCCTACCATTAGACGATCCCCCAAGTTCAAACTATATTTTACCACAAATGTTTACACTTGACTAAATCATCATAAACTGTTATAGTAGAATTATCAATTATGATAGACCCTAACAATATCTCAACCATTTCTGACCTGCGTTTTAAGACCAAGGAGGTTTTGAAAAAAGCGATCAAAAAACCAGTGTTTCTTTTTAATAGAAGCAGGCCTACTGGAGTCCTTCTTTCTATGAAAAATTATGAATCAATCTTAGAGGCGCTTGAGGATTATCAAGACAGTCTAGATGCTCAAAAATTTATGAAGGAAGACAAATCCAAAATTAAATGGATTTCTCATGAAGAACTTAAAAAAAGACTCGGTATTTAAGATTGTTTATCATAAGCGAAGTCTTAAATTCCTCGAAAAAATTTCTCAAGAAAAATCGAGACTCATTGTAAATAGATTAGAAATTCTTCAATCTAATCCACATGAAAAAAGTCTTAATGTAAAAATAATGTCTGGAGAAATTAAAAATGCTTACCGATTGAGAGTCGGAAAAATTAGAGTTTTATATCAACTCTTAATTAAAAGTAAAACCATTTACATTTATGACATAAATTTCCGGGGTTCAATATATAAACATTAAATTGTTCTAACTTCATAGATTCTGAAACCCACCACCGCATGCGCTACGGCGGGCAGGCGAGTTCAGAATGATAGAACAGGCTACATACTTCATACTAAATACTTCATACTGTATACTATACCTATGAAATCAGGGACAATCGCACTAATCGGTAGGCCAAATGTGGGCAAGTCAACGCTTGTCAACTCCCTTATTGGTCAAAAAGTGGCTATCACTAGCCCGAAGCCACAAACCACCCGCTTCCCTATCCAAGCTTTATATAAAGATGAACGGGGGCAAATTATCTTTACTGATCTCCCCGGAATTTTCAAAAAAGCCAAAGATACTCTTTCCAAAAAAATCAATCGTCAAACGATCAATGATCTTGAAGGTGAGTTTGATGCGGTGCTTTACATTGTTGACCCGACTCGCAAACGTGACTTTGAAGAATCTCGCGTCTTGGGAATTGTACGCAAACTGCAAATGCCAAAGATTTTGGTGTTTAACAAAATGGAGACCGAGGATGCCGAGTATTTACCACAATATAAATTCCTCGAGGATGAATTTGACACTTTTTTTTATGTCTCGGCCAAAAAAAAGAAACATTTGAAACCGCTTCTTGACAAGCTTTTTGAAATAATGTCTGAAGGCGAGCAAACTCCGGAGGAAGAATATGTTTATCCAGCGATAAATCTAGATAGTAAAACATTTGTGTCAGAACTGATTCGTGAAAAAGTTTTTTTGCGCACTCGACAGGAATTACCATATACGACAACCGTCGTCATTGACGAGCTGAAAGAAAGGCGCGATGGCACGCTCTACATCAAAGCAAGAATCCTGACCACTGACCCAACATACAAAAAAATGCTCATTGGCACCGGCGGCAGAAGCATCAAAATAATTGGCATGATGGCAAGGAAAGAAATTGAGCTGGCTCGCAATAAAAAAGTCTATCTTGATTTGCAAGTAGAGGTTGACAAACACTGGATGCAAACCTTATCATAACCCTGTTATTGCTTCTATCGGCCGATGTCAGAATATTTATCAGGAATTACCAATGATGAAAAGGAGTCGCTTCAAGAAAAGTGTGGTATTGTTGCAATATATAATCCCAGTCAAACTCGCCAATTTGATATCGCCTTAAAAGCCTCTTTTGGAATTCAACACCGTGGTCTTCATGGAGCCGGGATTGCCCAGGAAGAAAACTTGCAACCGATGGTCTACAGTGAAAAAGGCCACTTGATTGAAGTTTTTAGCGCCGCCGCCATTGAGGAACATAACCTACGTCGAGAAACAAAATGGACTTTAATGCATACTCGTTATGGTACCTCCGGTGATTACTCCGATCGCAATATTCAGCCCTGTCTCGCTACAGCTCCTGACAACTCTCAAATTGCTGTCGTTCATAATGGTGAATTCCCCGCCACCGAGGTCATGCGCGCCATGCTTCAAACCACACATCCAGAAGGAGCCAGTGACACTTATCTTTTTACAGAACTTTTGGCACAAAATAAAAGCGGTTCTTGGTTTGAGTCATTGAATGAAACATTAAAAACAATAAATGGCGCTTATTCACTGGTTTTAGGTTGTGAAGAGGGCCTTATGGTTGCGCGAGACCCTCAGGGAATTCGACCGCTTTTTTTAGGAAAGTTGGATGATGGATTCATTGTTGCTTCAGAAACAAGTGCCATACTTCGAATTGGTGCTCGTGTCGTCCGCGCGGTTAGCCCTGGAGAAAGAATCCTAATTAATGAGGAGGGTCTACATTCAAAGAATGAAGCGTCAAGAATACAAACCGCTTTTTGTAGTTTGGAACAAGCCTACTTTAGCCGACCCGACTCACAGTTCCCCAAAACCGTCGACGACGTAGATCACCCCGAAAAATGGCTGTCATACTCATATTTTAGACAGCGATGTGGCCGAATTTTAGCAGAAGAAGTAACTATACCAAACGCCACTTTTGTAGTTGGCATCCCTGACTCGGGAATACCTTTTGCTAGCGGTTATGCGGCTGGTGCCGGTTTGCCAATTCTTCCTAACATTATGTTTGAACGTTATGCACCAAACGGCCGCGAGCGAACATTTATGCGTGATGAAGATTTGACTAAAATTAGAGAGCGGGTCACCGATAAGCTTGTCATAATCTCCGATCGCGAAATGTGGCGGGACGCGGTCGTTATTTTAGGAGATGATTCAATTATTCGTGGGGATGTTTCTATGCGTATTACACAGGCAATTAAAAATCTAGGCGCCGCTGAAGTCCATTGGGTCGTGGGGTTTCCACCAATTAACCATACTTGCCATTTGGGAGTCAGCATGAGAACAAGAGAAGAGCTAATTGCCGTCGCCAATGATTCTGATCCAGCTAAAATCGCCGCCAAAATCGGTGCTGAAAGTGTCCATTATATTTCTCCACAAAGTTTTTTACGCGCCTCGGGAATTGATATAAATGAAAATGCTGCTGGTGACATTTTCTTAAATAATGGTAATTGTGGTGGGTGTATCACTGGTCACTATCCGGTTAGCCGCGATGGCGTAATTAATCTTCATCAAGTTTAATAGACAAAAAAAATAATAATATGTCAGTTGAAAATCAAAAAGTATTGGTTGTAGGTGATGGTGCTAGAGAATCTGCAATGGTTTGGAAGCTGGCTAAATCACCTTCAGTTGGCAAAATTTTTATTGCCCCAGGAAACGCTGGCACTGCCAAGCTTGCCACCAACTTGGAGGATGTCGGCCCGGAAGATATTGATTCTCTCATAAATTTTGCTGAAGATAATGACATTGATTTTACTGTAGTTGGTCCTGACAAACCACTTGCATTAGGAATAGTCGATACTTTTAATGAGGCGGAAAGAAAAATATATGGGCCAACACAAGAAGCATCGCAAATTGAATGGAGCAAGATTTGGGCTAGTGAGTTTATGCACCGACATAATATCCCCCATCCGCAGACAATAATCCCGAAAGACTTAGAAGATGCCGAAAGCAAAATTCTTGGTTTATCTCATCTTTGGACAAATGGTGTCGTTGTCAAAGCCGATGGGTTGACTGATGGCAAGGGAGTCGTGGTTTGCGACGATACACTGTCTGCTACAAACGCTGTTCATGAAATGATGATGGATCGTAAATATGGCCCCGGAGGCAAGAAAATAATTTTGCAAGAAAGACTGATTGGGCAAGAAGTATCGGTTATGGCTATTGTTGATGGTAATGATTATCAATTATTACCACTGGCTCAAGATTATAAAAGATTAAGAAAAGGCGACCAAGGTCCAAACACCGGTGGCATGGGTAGTTTTGCACCGGCTCATTTTATCAATAAAAGATTGCTTGAAGAAATTCAAAGAGGGGTCATTGAACCGTTTATTAGCGGAATTAAAAGTGAAGGGCGACCTTTTAAAGGCACTCTTTATTCTGGGTTGATGATTGTTGACAACGAACCGGTAGTTATAGAATTTAATGCGCGATTTGGGGACCCGGAAACTCAAGTCCAACTACCATTAATCGATGTTGATTTTTTAAGTCTGCTTACAGCCACTAGTGCTGGACACACGCACCGGGTGCCAATTATCGAAAAAAAAGGCGCGGCCGTTTGTGTGGTGTTGGCTGCCCCTGGTTATCCAGAAAACCCTCAAAAAGGCCTCATTGTTCATAATTTGGAAAAAGTTTCAAGGAAAGAAGAGGTGCTCATTTTTCATGCTGGGACGCGTGTTGATGGCAGAAAAGTTGTCAACACTGGCGGAAGAGTGCTCAATATAGTTGGACTAGGCAAGACAGTTGATGAAGCTCGAAAAAACGCTTATGAAAATGTTGGTGAGGAAAATGAGGCTCCATATCTCTATCACATGGAGGTTAGACGCGACATCGGAGTCTGACTGATTCATTTCTGATGCTCCTCTGTCTTTCCTCCTTTAAGTAGGACTCCAGCTTCCCGTAATTTTTCGGCGAAATAATATCTGATCTGCCCGCGATTTTCATGATTTCCTGCTTTCTTTTGAATATCAGCATGTTCTCTCCAAAAATTACTCTCCGGTTGTGTCGGTTCAGTTGGCTCAGGTGTTGACGAATCTAACACTTGAGGGACATCAGGCGTACCAGTCGGCTCGCCACCTTCTAATTCTGTCATATATTAAGTGTAGTATTAATTTTTACTTATGCAATAGTTTTTAATCTGGCCATAACTTCTTCTTTTCCTAAAATCTCCATTGATTCGTTCAGTGGGGGTGAGATTTTGCGACCCGTGATCGCCACGCGAAGGGCCATAAAAAATTCGCTGTTTTTGAGACCTGATTGGTCAGCGACTTGTTGCATTACCTCCCCAATCTTGTCGGCTTGCCAATCTTCAAGAAGTGATAACGATTCGCTATTACTTTTTAACAATTCGTCATATTTATTAAGTTCTATCTCGTACTTTTTCGGTGACTCAATAAAAAATTGGCAATAATCATCATATTCTTTTAGGGTTTTTATCCGCTCATGAATAAGTGGAATTGTTTTTTGAATTAGTTCTTGTGAATATTTACCCTTATGAAAATTGAAAATTGCCGATTGTAAATTCTCCGCGCTCATAGCGCGAAGGTATTCTCCATTCATCCAGGTCAACTTTGTCAAGTCAAACACCGGGCCATTAGCGGCGATATCTTTTAAATCTAAAACGGAAACAAATTCATCAATAGAGAAAATTTCTTTCTCCTCTGGATGGCTCCACCCCATCAGTGCCAAATAATTTAAGATCGCTTCCGGCAAATACCCCTCTTCTAAATACCAACTGGCCCAAACCGGATTTTTGCGTTTAGATAATTTGGAACGATCCGGATTACGAAGAATTGGTACATGAGCAAATATTGGCAACTCCCAACCTAGTGCCTCATAAAGCAAGACATGTTTGGGAGTACTTGAGATCCATTCCTCGGCACGAATCACATGGGTTATTTTCATTAAGTAGTCATCGACTACCACTGCTAGATGATATGTAGGATAACCATCTGATTTCAAAATCACCTGATCATCTATCTCACTGGTACTTATTGTTATCTTGCCACGAATCAAATCATTAAATGACACCGATTTATTTTCCGGCACATTAAGCCTGATTACATAGCTTCTTTTTTCATTTTCATTTTTTACTTTTTCACTATTTAAACAGTGCTTATCGTATCGAGTGGGTTTACTCTCTTTTTGTTGGCTGTCGCGCAATGCTTCCAATCGCTCTTTTGTACAATAGCAATAATAGGCATGACCCGATTCAACCAATTTTTCCGCATACTCCTTATAAGTTGATAGTCGTTCTGATTGTCGGACTGGTTTTTCATCGGGGGATAAACCAAAAGCATCAAGTGTTGTTAATATTTTTTCTTCTGCCCCCTCAACCAAACGAGCTCGATCAGTATCTTCGATGCGGACAATAAACTGGCCGTTATTTTTTTTGGCAAAAGCCCAATTAATAAAAGCCGTATAAAGATTTCCGATATGTAGGTCCTCTCCGGTTGGAGAAGGAGCGATACGAGTACGAACTGTCATGATTGAATTATAACAGGGCTTTCTTTATAGTTGTAGTATGACATTGACTGAACTTATTTCTACGGTTCGAAAAACGGCCCCATTCGCCATTCTTGGTTTTGTTCTAATTGTGATCTTTTTTTTGTTAATACAAGGTTTTTTGGGCTATCTTGATCGACAAAATCAACAAACGGGCCCGGCGATTGATGCTATCTATGGCAACCTCCCACCGCTGACACTCAAAAATGCCGTCGCCTATCCTGAAGGAGCCTCATTTACTCTCGACAATATTGAGGGCCGCCCGACGACTAGCACTAACTCGGCTCGGGTTTATCAAATTCCCACCTATTCTACTCGTTTCAGTTTTTTACAAACGATAACGCTAATGGCTAAAGCAGTTGGTTTTGATACCACTGCTAATCAATATCGACTCGAAGAAACTCAGGCTATTTTTGAAAACACAGAGCAAAAATTAACAGTCGACATTACTTCTTTCAATTTTGATTTTGCTGTCAATGTTAATACCGACCCAGCGGCATTTCGCACTAGTCAATTCCCAAAAGAAGATCGCATTATTGAAATGGCCAGGGGTTTTATGACTCGCATGGGTAAATATACCAATGATTTGGCCCAAGGGACAGCAGTCGTTAGCTATCATCGCTATAATACTCAAACCTCGGAATACGAACAGGTCTCCGAACCTACTGAAGCTGATGTTGCTGAAGTTGATTTTTTTAAAAATTCTCAAGATGGCATTCCAGTCGTTGCTCCTGAATATACCTATTCTCAAAATTATGTGGTGATGATGTTTGATGGTGAAGCTAGTCGAGTACTTAAAGCGGCATCAAGTCAATTTGACCCTGACAAAAATTCATTTGGCACCTATCCGGTAAAAACCGGGGATGTGGCTTGGGAAGAGCTTAAAAGTGGAAAGGGACTCATTGTGTTGCCGGGTAAAAATACCCCTGAAATTACCGTCAGAGAAATGTTTATTGCTTATCTTGACCCTAATATTTTTCAACCATATCTGATGCCGGTATATGTCTTTCTGGGAGATAATAATTTTGTCGGCTATGTCTCAGCGATTGATGATCAATTTATTGAGAGTCAATCAGGTCAAAGTCCTTAATTAGCGCTCTCTTATCTGAATATAATCAATATTTGTCTCAAGCCAGTTGATGATATTTCGTGTATCTTCAAATCGATCTTCACTCTTCATGATAACCAGCAAAAATTCATGACCATTTGATTTGTAAAGGGTGATCAGGTTTTCTCCAGCGTCAATTGTATACCCAGTCTTGAGCCCCCCTACCCCAGGAAGTTCGCCTAAAAGTTCGTTGACGTTGGACAGGCGATGAAAGTGAGTAAAATCAACATCAGTTATGGTGATATTTTTGATTGACACCATATTAGCTAGTCTCTTATTATTGAGTAAAGAGCGACCAGCGAGCACCAAGTCAAACGGAGAGGAATGTTGACCAAATCTATCCAGTCCAGCCGGATTTTCAAAATGAGAATTTTTCATTCCAATACTTTCTGCTTTTTTATTCATCGCCTCTATGAAAACTTTCTCCCCACCAGGATAATTATCAGCAATTACATAGGCAGCATCATTACCTGAGTGGACTAAAATCGCATACAACAAATTTTCAAACGTTAACTTCTCTCCAATTACAAAATCTACTGTCTGTCCTTCAGACATTATTCGTTTCACAGTAAGCACCGAGTCAAGATCAAAATAATCAAAGGCAGTAAGCGCCGTTATGACTTTGGTTGTTGAGGCAGGCAAAAATGATTGATGTTCCTTTCTTGCAAAAACCGATGTTGCTGAATTCAAATCAATTATATAAGCTCCCTGTGCAGTAACCTCAGGAAAATTTTGTTTGTTTCTCAAAAAGGGGGCTGGCTGCAGTGGCACTGATATGGTT
The DNA here is from genome assembly GCA_025449735.1 of Candidatus Microgenomates bacterium. Taxonomy (GTDB): domain Bacteria; phylum Patescibacteriota; class Microgenomatia; order UBA1406; family HO2-37-13b; genus JANWIV01. The sequence goes on from JANWIV010000003.1 coordinate 247,624, forward strand.
GAGGTATGTGCGGCAAAAATATCGCGGTGCCAAGTAAACATTTTCACATAAATACTGTCTCCAGGATAGAAGAGAAGGAAAAATGTTAGTAGTAAAAAAAAGCTACTATATTTTAAATTAAGATTTTTTATCTTTTTGCTCATGATTGGCGTTTCCAAGATGTATATCAACCCGTTCCATATCTCTAGGGAAAAGTGAAGCTTCACGAATATTAGCAAGGTTTAAAATTTTCATAACAATTCGCTCTGAACCAAACGAAAAACCCCCTTCTGGTGGCATGCCATATCGAAAAGCCTGGAGATATAACTCACTATTGTCCAGATTAATACCTCTTTTTTTTGCGTTATCAATTAACAAATCGTATTGATGCATTCGCTGACCTCCTGTCATCCATTCTATACCCTTTCCTAATAAATCAAAACTTAGTGTATATCCTAGATCGTCAGGATCTTCATAAGTATAAAAAGGGCGTTTCTCAACTGGATAATGAGTGATAAAAACAAGGTCAGATGCTTTTTCTTCTTTTGCCCATTCACAGATTTCTCTCTCATCTTCAGGATCAAGATCTGGCTCATGTCGATTATCTCGACCGGTGCGTTTAAATATTATTTCTTGCGCTTCTCTAAGCTTTAGATAAGGAATTTTTTCTGGTAAAATAATTCTTTCTACGCCGTAATCAGCAACAATATCAGCGCAATTTTTGTAAACCTCTTCAAGCATGAACCGAATTGTATATTCGGCCATATTCATCACCTCTAACCAAGAATCAATAAATCCAAATTCTGCGTCAAGTGTCGTTGCTTCGGTCAAATGTCGAGTTGTCACCGAAGGCTCGGCTCGAAGGGTTTTGTTTACGGTAAAAACACGCTCAAAAACAGCCACCATTATTTGTTTATAAAATTGCGGACTTTGTGCTAAATATGCTTTATGATCAAAATATTTAATTTCAAAAACTTCTGCACCACCTTCTGCAGCTTGAGAAATAATTACTGGGGCTTGAAATTCGATAAAATCTTTATTCTTGAGTGCGTTTCTAAACGAATCAATTACTACTTCCTGAACTTTAAAAATTGGACTAATAGATGGATGACGCAACGTCAAACCTCTATTATCAAGAAGCACCGGCAATGTTAAATCGAGTTTATCTTTACCAAAATCAAATGGTAATGTTTTGGCTTTTGTTAGCACTTCAAAATCAGTCGCAGCAATTTCAACAGTTCCGGTTTTTATTTTTGGATTGATAAAATTTTCAGATCTTTTTTTAACAATTCCTTTGATCGCGACGACATCCTCCGAGTTAAGTATTGCCATTTTTTCGTCCCCAACTACCTGGACAATACCAGAGCGATCTCGAAGATCAATAAAAACCACTTTCTTATGATCTCGCTTGATATGAACCCAGCCATATAACATCACTTCTTGTCCTTCTAATTCAGGAACGTCTTTGATATAGATTGTTTTCACAATGTTTATTATAACGACATCAACTCAACTTAACAATATTAAAAGATATATTTACCAATCTTTCGCGCTCTTACTTTGGAGTTCCACTCATCGCGCTCTAGAAAATATACGACTTTAATTTTCTTCTCTTTTGGCAATAGAGCCAATTCCTCTGCTTTGCCAAAAAACATTATTTCATGTAGCTTGTTCATTTCATCTCTTATGTATGCTCTGGCATGGCTGCCATCACCTATTTTATCGAAATGAGAAATAACGCCTTCGGACATTAGTAGTGGAGTTTTATTGCCGACCCCGAATGGCGTTAGTGGCATCATAGCAAGTGCCAATTCGAGATTGGCTTGCGATAAAGATAGCTTTAAATCCACGGTCAATTTTTTTTCTAAATCACTATCAGACAATAATTTGTCAGCTTTTTTCTCGACTTGGTTTTTAAATTCTTTGAACTTTGAGCTACTAATGCTAAAGCCGGCGGCAGCCGGATGACCACCAACAGAGATAAGTGAATTGCGAAAGGAACGCAAAAAAGAAGTAATATTAAAACCAGAGATTGATCTTGCGGAGGCTTTTGAAAGTTTGTCGGACATGGATAGAGCAATAGTCGGTCGGTGATATTTTTCAGTCAACTTGCCTGCGATTAGACCAATTATTCCCTCATGCCAATCTTGGGATCGAACTATTAATATTTTTTTTGACAAATCAACCATTGATTCTGCTTCTAAGATCGCTCGCTCAACTAACTCCTGACGCTGTCGATTGACCACTCCAGCCTTTTTGGCAAGAAGAGCCGCCTTTTCAACGCTTCTTGAGCAAAGTAGTCGCAATGCCTCTTTGGGATCATCAATCCTGCCAAAAGCATTAATGCGCGGGGCAATCAAATATCCCAGTTCATAAACACCAATTGGTCGAGTTATTTGTGCTTCTTTAATTAGAGCGATTAGACCGGGTTTGTTTAATTTTGAAAAGCTCTTCAGACCATGCTTTACTAAGGCTCGATTTTTATCAAGCAGCGGCACTAAATCAGCCACCGCACCAATAGCGGCAATCGCTGCAAAATCATTTTCAAAATAATTTTTAAGCAAAATTGAATTAGCAGGTGAGGCAGGAAGGTTATTAAATAATTCCTTGGCAAAAAAGTATGCCACGCCACTACCAGAAAGCTCACTGGTATGAAAAATGGCCAGTGCCGCTGGATCAGTTTTGTCTTTGGTGTGGTGGTCAGTGACAATAACTGGTATTTTAAGCTTTGAGGCATATTTAATACTCTCATGGCCGACGATACCATGATCGACGCTGATAATTAGCGCTGGATCAAACTCATCCTTTATATTGTCAATTCCTACCTTAGAAAAACCGTAGCCTTCTTTTTTTCTATTAGGCACATAAGGAAGCACCTTAAAACCGAGTCTATTAAGCGTCTCCCACAAAATCGCACCGCCGGTGAGCCCGTCAGCATCATAGTCGGTATAGACCACTACCGTTCCTTCCTTTCTCTTAATCTCTTTAAGCAATTTCAGGACCTTATCAAGCTTACTCTGGTAGACATCTTTATCCTCAAAAAAAGCACTGAAATCAATATCCTTGGGATGAACCGGGTTATAAAATTCTTCTTGATTGGTGATTTTTCTATCTTTAAGCAAGGTCTTAATAATTGCTTCTGAATTCTCGTTTGGTTTGATACGTCTTTTAATGGACAGTTTCATAGTAAAATATAAATATGGAAAGTCTTCCCATTCTACCAAAGCCGGTCACTGAGTTTATGGATAAGTTTCGTCAGGTAAATTACGAAATTGCTGTCGTTGGTGGTGCGGTGAGACATTTACTTCTCGCTCAACCAGTCTCTGATTGGGACTTTACTACCTCAGCAACACCAGAGGCTATTCGCGATATTTATAAAGACAATTTTTACAACAATGAATTTGGAACGGTAACGATACCAATCAAAGTAAAAGGGGAAGAACAACTTTTTGAAGTGACCCCATATCGCCATGAAGGCATTTATGTTGATTTTCGTCGTCCAGAGACAGTAGAGTGGGCCCAAAATATTGAAGAGGATCTGAAGCGACGGGACTTTACCATTAACGCCATTGCCTATGATGGGGAGCGCCTAATAGATCTTTTCGATGGTAAAGGCGATATTAAGCGAAAACTCGTCCGAGCAGTAGGAAACCCAGATACACGTTTTGCCGAAGATGCTTTGCGACTGATGCGAGCGGTTCGTTTTGCGACCCAGCTTGGGTTTACTATTGAAGAAGAAACCGAGTTGTCAATTAAACGCAATGCTGAACTTATAAGCAAAATTTCATCAGAAAGAATCCGTGATGAACTCTTAAAAATCCTTTCCTCTGAGCGAGCCGCTGACGGTATTTTATTGTTAAAAGATACCTCACTTCTTAAACATATCCTCCCTGAACTTGAGGATTGTTTTGGAGTGGAACAAAAAAGCCCTGGTCGACACCATATTCATGATGTCGGCACTCACCTGATCGAAGCGCTTCGTCACTGCCCAAGCACGGATCCGATTGTACGACTATCAACCTTACTCCATGATATTGGCAAACCAAAAACCGCTGACAAAATTGATGAGACCGGCACAATCACTTTTTATAATCATGAGATTATCGGCGCTGAGATGGTCAGCGCTGTTGCCGATAGATTGCGACTGTCTAATGAACAAAAAAATAAACTTGTCACTTTAGTTCGTCATCATATGTTTTCGGTGTCTGAAGAACAAACCGACAAAGCGGTAAGAAGATTTTTGCGAAATATAGGACTGGAAAATGTGGACTCAATGCTCGCTCTTCGCACTGGCGACAGACTAGGGAGCGGAGCGACCGAAACTAGCTGGCGCACTGAAGATTTTAAAAAACGAATTCTTGAGGTTCAAAAAATGCCTTTCTCAATAAAAGACCTTAAGATCAACGGCACCGACGTCATGAAGGAGCTTGGAATAAAACCCGGTCCTAGGATCGGCGAAATCCTAAAAGAAATTTTTGAGGAAGTTGATGATGGAAAGATAAAAAATGAACGCGAAGCTTTGATTGAAAGAGTTAAACAAGCTATGCAATCCTGAAATAATATGAAGGAACAATATACTAGATTAATCGATCCTCAAACTAGTGAAGAAATATTAACCGATCGACCTCTTGAACCGATTCATAACCATTTCACTATAACTACAAATCCTTGGACGGGGAGGGCTGTAAGAACAGGGATTACATGCACAGACGAGAGTTGTGAATTGTCATTTAATGAAATCCGTAAACAAAAATTGCTCGACCGATTATCTGGGAAATAATTTCTCCTCCTCAATCGTTGTCATCTCTCCGTGGCCGGAATATACAATGGTATCTTTTGGTAGTTTGAATAATTTCGCCAGTGACTCGTCGAGAAGTTTTTTATCGCTGTATGAAAAATCCGATCGGCCAATGTCACCTTTGAATAAGGTGTCACCCGTAAAGATTAAGGATTGAGGTTGTAAGTTGTTGGCAGGAAAATAGAAACAACATGAGCCAGGCGTATGCCCTGGTGAGTAAATAATCTCGAAATCAAACGGTTCAATAGTCATTCTGAAATGCACAGAATCTTTATCAAATTCAAAAAACTCGATTCGTTGCGGTGGTAAAACGCCAGGATCAAATCCTAAGAAATGCTTCGCTGTCTCTCCCATTCGATCAACTAAAAACATATCCTCTTTGTGAATGTAAAAAGGGACATCAAATGAAAGCTGGATTCCACCCGCCGCCATAATATGATCAAAATGACCATGAGTGGCAACCATGCCGACGAGCTCTAACTTTTCTCGTTGCAACTTCTCAAGAATAAAGCTGGCTTCGTCTGCCGGATCGATAATCAGACACTGATTGTCCGAAACAATAAAGTAACAATTGGCCTGCATTTGCCCTAGTTCGTATTTGAAAATATTCATAAAAATATTTTACTCTTTACATAAAGGGAACAAAGATGTTAAAGTGATTTTAGATGCAAGAAAGAAATAACCGCGAAAAACCAATTGATACTAGTACATTAATTTTAATTTTCGCTGTAGCATCAATCGCTTTTGCGAGCAGTCTGTCCGATGACGCTGTTTCCGGCGCTGAAAAAACGAGTACGTATGAAATGATCGATCCAACCATCGCCGCAATTGAAATAGAAATGCTACCAACACAAACTCCAGAAGCTGACAAAAGCTATGCTCCTCTCCCTCTTCTCTTCCCTAATTTTTCAAAACCCACCAGTACCGGAGTGGCAATAAATGGCGAAGAATAAGTCCCTGAGATGGTACCGATTAGCAATGCCGCTGCAAAAAAACGAATTGTCTCTCCACCAAAAATAGCGAGTGGGATAAGCATCAAGATGATTGTTAATGAATTATTCACTGATCGTACCATTGTCTCGGTTAATGCTTTATTCGCCAATATCCCGATATCCTCTCCGCTATGCTTTTGCAACTCTCGAATCTTATCAAAAACAACAATCGTATCATGGACCGAAAAAGCCGCGGTAGTTAAAACCGCAGTGACAAATAAGGTGTCTATTTGGGCCCCAAACAAACCGGTGAGCAATACATACATCCCAAATAGAATCAAAGTGTCATGAAGCATAGCAATAACCGCCGACAATCCATGAGTAATTTTTTTGAAAGCAAACAACATATATAAAAGTATTCCGATTGCTGAGATAAGAGCGGCAATAGCGGTTTTTTGCAATTTTTCAGTTCCTAATGTGGCGCCGACCGACTCGAATCGTTTAAGTTCGATTTTTTTTAAACCCAATTCATTTTTTAATTCTTCTCTCAACGCCAACTCTTGCTTCTCATCGATAGGGCCCGTTTGGATTTTATAATCTTGCCCTTCCGACTGAAGAAGGACTAAATTAATATTTTGTTTGCGAACAATCGCTTCAACTTTTGAATTCTCAATATTCTTATCAAATTGATATTCGCTGACACTGCCGCCAGTAAAATCAATTGAGAGGACCAGTCCATATCGCCAAATAGCAAAAACGCCAATCGAAATAATAAGACACGAGGTAATTAAGTATATCGGCCAATATTTCAAAAAATTTATCATGATGTTTTATAAAAAGTATTAATTAGGCGCCGGGTAATAAAAACGCCGGTAAACAAACTCACCGCAACCCCAATTGCCAAAGTCAGTGCAAATCCTTTGACCAAACTAAATTGTGGCAAAAATGTCCAATTGAGCGGATTGAATAAAACAAATGCCACTATCAACGTGGTGACATTAGCGTCTTTAATCGCATCAATTGCCCGACCAAAGCCAAGAGTCACTGCCACCTCATGGTCACGCCCGGCCCGCCTTTCTTCTTTAATGCGCTCAAATATTAAAATGTTGGCGTCCACTGCCATTCCAATTGATAAAATGAATCCAGCGACACCAGGCAGGGTCAACGTCACCGGAACGGTTCGGAAAATAGCAAATGTAGTCAGCGCATAAAAAGTTAACCCTAGGCCGGCGATGATTCCCAATCTTCCATAATAAATCATCATAAATAAAATAACTGAAAGCAATCCCAATGAGCCGGCAAATATACTTTGATTCACCTGCTCTGCTCCCAAAGTCGGACCGATGGTTCGCTGTTCAATTAATTTAATCGGCACTGGTAAGGCTCCGGAATTAATTGCAATTGATAGTTGCCTGGCCCCCTCCGGAGTAAAACTTCCTGTGATAATCGCCGTTCCACCAGTAATTTTTTGCTGCACTACTGGAGCTGACAAAAGTTGACTGTCAATAAAAATTCCTACTGGTTTACCGACGTTTTTCTCAGTTACATTTTCAAATAACTTTGCTCCCTCATTGGTAAAACTAATTTCAACCGCCGGTTGCCCGGTTGAATCGAATGTGGTTTGTGCCTTCTTAATGTGTTTACCTGACAGTCCCGTATCAACGGTAAGACTTTCCAACTGGACGCTGTCAGTAGCAATTTTTTTCTTATCTTGACTCATAAAACTCAGCTTGGCAGTAGTACCAAGAAGGTTTATCGCGTCTCTTGTATTGTCAAGTCCGGGAAGCTCAATGACAATTCGCTCACTATTTTGCCCCGACACCGTTTGCACCGAAGATTCCGAAACTCCAAAAAAATTCACCCTCCGCTCAATAATATCTCTTGTTGATTCAAGAGCACTCTCCCGATCGGAATCTTTTATTTTGCTTAAATCAGCTTCAAAAACTAGCTGTGAACCACCTTTTAAATCAAGTCCCAATTTTGTCGTGAATTCTTTTTCTATATGTCGAGAAAGCACGGTGGTATCGATACGTGGAGCTGGTATGTATTTATTTTCTGGTAGATTGATCCAAACAACAATAAACAATCCTAATAATAATAGCGTTGTTGACGCTTTAATCCTTTTCATGATAACAGTCCTCCTTCGTTGCCAACTAACATTATTTTGGGTTCATGTAAAAATGTCCAAATGAAAGGATCACGATTTTTTTTGCGATAGGCAAATTCTTCTTCAGTCAATATTGTGTAGTTTAATTCGAATGGATATTTTTTTTGTTCCGTCGCAATTATTTCTTCAATTTCAGCTGATGGAATACTGCCTACAAACAAAAGGTAAATTTCAGACTCAGCAATTGGTTTTTTAAGGGCTAATTTGTTAGAGATAGCAATAAACTTTACTTTGCCTAATTTGGGAAGATTTTTGACTATTGATCCAGATAGCGTCGATTCTTTCATAAATAATCGCAAGAATTCATCAAACAGTAAGTAGTGAGAGTTAAGAGTATAAATTGATTTATTAAGTCTTTTTTCTTTAGTGAGAATTTTAGCCCCCTCAAGAATATCTAATTCTCGTTTTACGGCATTGACTTCTTCATCCACCTCACGACAGACCCGTCGCAAGTGATAGGTTTTATCAATATTGTGAAAAAAAAGGGCCAGAATCTTACGACGAGTTTTTGATGGAATTATTGCTTGGAGCATACTTGAACTTAAAGGCCTCTAAAATTCAACCTCATTCCCTGTTGGTAAGATTGAAATCCAAGTTAAGCCTCGGTTTAATGAGATTTCTTTCCCCGAGGAATCTTTAAAGGTGATTGTTGACTCTTCATCTTTTTTACTCCAAGTGCCGCCTTCAATGGACGCTCCGTCTTGGAACACGATCGCTTTACCTGTGCCGATAGTGCCATATAATAAATGTCCACCCGAATAACCGTCTCTCGCTGGTGATTCTTTCATAAAAACAACGACGACATTCTTGGCAGTAATTGCCTTTCCAGTATTTTTATCAATGTGTGGTCCCCCTTGTTTATGCGAACGAGTATAACTATTTGTAGTCGCGTCATAACTCCAGGAGACCCCAAATGCCGGACGATTATCCCAAAAATCATAAGCGATACTACTCACACTACCGCTACTCTTTTCATCATCTTTAAATTCCCAAGGGCTAAAATTGTCATCCCAACTATCGCCATCTTCATCTTTGTCAGTTAAATCTCTTTTTTTTGCAGCGAAATCCCACAATTTTTGAGTTGAAGAATACATCGTATGCTCAGTGGCCACTCCAGGATTACGCTCATAATCTCGATAATAATAAGGGAAAGCAATTGAGAATTGATTAAGGTCATTGTATCCATCCCAACCTTTTTTTCGAAGATAACCCAAGGCATCAGCGGGACCTGGAGTATTGGCCCCACCGACATGAGCATATAGCGGATTCTTGCCATATCCTTGCAACATATTAATAAAATACATTCTCGCTGATCTTACCGGACCGATATATTTCGCATCTTGACAATAAAAAATTGCTAAAAATCTGGTTATCCCTCCTTCGGCCACTGCTTCATAGACAACATCAGCCGATGACAAACCTGATTGGGGTCTGGCATCGGTGTGATTTTCAATCATTACCCCTAATGGTCGGCGTGACTCCCAAAGTCTTTTGTGACCTTTTGTAAGCATTTTTCCGTTAATTGGGCACTCTTCATTGGCCGGGCCGGTCAACTCCTCTTCTGAGACCCCATTGCCAAGGGGAGTTTGATATTGCTTGCTTGGTGACACCAGACGGGTCACTGATCCTCCAGCGGAAAAATAGGCGTAAGAAAAATAAGCGGTAATACCCCACAAAAGCAGGGCAGTTATCATAACTATTTTTTTATCCATTTGATTATTATTGTAAAAAAAATAATAACAATTTACACGGCATTTTTAACTGCTTCTTTTTCTTCAGCAGAAAGCTCATATTCATCTGCCTTCCCCTGACTTACTCGCTTGGCTAACACCCTCACTCCTTCTCGAGTATGTAAGAATGTCAGCACGATTCCATTTTCTAAACTATCAAGTAAGCTTACTACAAAACTTTGCTCTCCGCCAGTACGATCAAAGGCGTTAAATCGCAAAAAGCCAATTTTATGAAGATGACTTTGATCCTCTTCTTTCTTTTCTTGCAAATCTTTTTTTAATTCTTTAATTGATTTGTCGGCAATATCTAAATTATTAAGTAATTGCTCCAAAATAGTGTCAATACTACCTGATTTGGTCCGAGTTGATAATTGATAATAATGTCGTCTAGCGCGAAGAGTTAATATTGTTAGAATAGAAAGCCATAATAAGACAGCACCGATTATTATATTGATATACACAATGAATGTCATTGTACTTCAGTTGCAGGAGAACTGTCAATGGAGTAGACTTACGTATTACTTATTCTTGCTCATTATATGGGAAAGAAAAAGAAAAAAATTAAAATCAAATCCCGACCTGCTGAGGCGATAAGTACTATTTCATCAATTAAACCTGAAGTACATTTTTTTAAACGCGACTTGACTAAGACGGTACTCGTGACTAGTTTGATAATTCTATTTCAAGCAGTGGTTTTCTATGTCACTAGTAGATTCTAGATAAAAATTAGCTTAAATCCTCGATTGACTCTTTATCCAAGCTGCTAATAATTTTACTCGTCGATAAGTCTTTAAATAACGGGACTACTTCAATTACTTTTGCTCCGACTGATTCCGCTTGTCTTTTTTTGGAAATCAGTTGACTATCCATCTCGGTGACAGCAACGATCTGTGGAGAAACCGTCTTCACTAATTCAAGATAATCTTCGTATGTTGAAAGCAGTGGAAGAGGAATGATAAAATCGACAAATTCAATTGCTGACAAAACTTCGGCTCGCTCTGTTTGATGGTGAAATGGTTCTCGTTTCTTATGAAGTCTTATAAACTCATCACTCTCCAGGGCGACTATAAGGCAATTACCTTGACTGGCGGCTTGTTTTAAAAAACGAATGTGACCAATATGAAGGACGTCAAAGCAACCGCCGACAAGGACTTTCTTTCCTTTATAATCTTTAAGGTGTTGTACAACCGATTCAATCTCAATAATCTGAGCCGCCATGAGCGGTATTATAATCTATATATATGAAACTTATCGTTGAGGAAGTAGAGGAAAAAATCAATGAGGAGTCTAGAGCAGTAGAAATTGCGCCAAGCAATGCAAAACCCGCCCTAACAATGCAATTTCCACATTTCAATCTAAATACCAGGAGAAAGAAGATTTTTCTTATAATCTTTGCTTTTATTATCTTTGAATCATTATTCCTTTTGCCCCTCTTTGCCTCGACAGGATTTTTTATAAAATCAGGTTCACTTGTTGCTGATCAAAAAATAGAAGAGGCTAAAACCTATCATGAATTTGGCAATTCATTTCTTAGTATTTCCAAAGCTTTGTATTTAATAAGTCGCCCCGCACTGTCATTTTTTTATTTAGCCAGATTCCCTGATAATTTAATCAGCCTACATGATGATATCGCTATTTTTATTGATAATGCTATTAATGCATCAAAAAGTTTGAAAATTGTATCTGAAGCCATCTTTTCAACCCAAACAGAAAGCAGTAGCCTTCAAATCGTTCCACCCGAACTTGAAAAGTTAAAATTTCAAGTTAATACCTTGGCCAAACATTCCCGACGCATAGAGCAAAAATTGGATAGCACATTGCCTTTCCTTGATAACGCACACGAAAAAGTCGATTCAATCGCTGGATTCATGGAAGATGAAGCCGAAATTATTGAGCATTTGGAGTCGATCCTAGGAAAAGGTAAAAAAGCGCAATATATCGTTTTCTTTTACAATAACATGGAGCTTCGTCCTGGTGGCGGTTTTATCGGTTCATTCGCCTTGCTTACTTTTGACAAGTATTCGCTCTCTGAGTTTACTGTTTTTGATGTTTATGATGCCGATGGTCAGCTGAAAAATCATGTCAAGCCCCCTCAACCAATAAGTCAATACCTACATCAACCGCATTATTATTTAAGGGATTCTAATTTCACCCCAGATTTCCCTGAAAATGTCAAAACCGCAGAGTATTTCCTAGAGCGTGAGCTTGGAATTACCAATATTGACGGCGCCATCGGTCTTACGACAACGGGATTGTCATATATACTTGAAGCCTTTGAACCAATCTTTATTCCTGACTTGAATGAAAACATTACCAAAGATAACTTTTATCTCAAAACACAAAGTGGCGCCGAAGCAGAATTCTTTCCAGGATCGAAAAAGAAGAAAAATTATTTAAGTTCTCTGTCACAACAGATGATCTTATCTATTAATAAAGCGGATCAAGGAAAATTGTCACTATCAATACTTCAAGCCCTGCAAGAAAAACAACTGATTATTTTTAGTAAAAACGATCAAGTAGAAAAAAGCTTATCGGTCTTAAGATGGGGTGGTAGTTTAGTAACTCCTGTTTGTGTCCAAGCAGAGGTAAAATGTCAACTTAATCACATCTTTCCAGTGGACGCTAATTTGGGTGTCAACAAGGCTAATGCGTTTATAAGTCGGCTTATTAAACAATCAATCTCCATCGACTCAACCGGGCAGGTCAGGAGCAAAATAAGCGTCATATTTAATAACAAATCTCCTGGTGAAGTTTATCCTGGCGGTGACTACCTTAACTATTTTCAAATATATCTCCCGAGTGATGCCCATGATATGACTCTTGTTGTCGATGGCAAAGTTAAGCCCGAATTTGATATTAAAAGGAGCGGTAATTTCCAAGTTGTCGGCATACCAATTACAATTCCTGCCCTAAAACAAGGAATCATCGAGATAGAATATATTGAAGGTGGCACTATAAGTACTGGTAAATCAATTTACCAACTATTAGTACAAAAACAAATTGGGCTCATAAATACTGATTTTGCTCTGCAGATTAGCTTGCCTTCTAATATACATGTTATTGATACAAATTTTACTCGTCTTGCAAAAGGTAACCGTATCATATACAATACAGTGCTATCAAGCGATAAATTATTTCTCATCGAACTTGAAAGAAATTCCCAATGACAAAAAAAGAAAGTGATAAAATCGTGTTAAAAGTAGAAGGTCGCGAAATTGTCGGCAAAGGGGTTAAAAAATTACGTCGCCAAAATCTTCTTCCTGGCAATATTTACGGTGAAGGCTTTAAATCTACGGCGATTCAGATTGACGCTCACGAATTTTCTTTAGCTCATCGTGCCGCTGGAGAAACCCAAGTTATTCATCTGATGCTTGGTAGCGATGATATCCCGACCATGATTCATCAAGTCCAGTATCATCCAGTGACTGACAAAACCCTTCATGTTGATCTGCGTAAGGTTGACCTTAATAAGAAAATTCAAACTGAAGTGCCATTGAAGCAAGTTGGTGAGTCGCCAGCAATTGAAGGAAAGAAGGGAGATCTTATTGCTGATAGAGAAACCATTATGGTTGAAGCCCTCCCCGATAATGTGCCGCTCGAAATTGAGGTTGATATTTCCGTACTAGCCTCTCCTGGAGATGAAATAAAAGTAAAAGATCTTAAGCAAACAGGCGATTTTACTATCATCTCTGAACCAGACAAAACTATACTTCGAATTATTGAGCATAAAGAAGAAGAACTTGAAGCACAAATCCCAGAAGAAGAAGTACCAGCCGAAGGTGAGGCTAGTGGTGAAACTGAAACGGAAGCACCTGCCGAAGGCGAAGAAAAGGCCGATGAATCAGGAGATGCAACTGCAGATAAAAATCCTGATGAAAAAAAAGGACCTAGTGACGAGAAGCAGACCGAGTCGAGTTGATTTCTCTCTTGATTTCCCTCATAATCTTTATGTATGAAGTCTATTCGTGTTGGTATAAATGGATTTGGTAGAATCGGTCGTGCTTTTACTCGAATTGCGATCGAGCGAGAGACTTTTGAAATTGTTCATATCAATACTGGTAGTACTCCTCCCGAAATGCTTGCTTACTTATTAAAATATGACTCAACCTATCGCACTTTTAAAAAATCCATTAATCATAATGATAGCGGTATTGAAGTTGATGGTAAATCCATAACCAGCTCGATTTATCGAGAGCCAGAGGCAATCCCCTGGGGACAACGCGGTGTTGATGTCGTCATTGATGCCACCGGAGCGTTCAAAACTCGAGAGGAGCTAAAAAAACATCTTCATGATGGAGTCAAAAAAGTTATACTTACTGCTCCCACGAGCGACGAAACGCTTCCTCATATTGTACTTGGTGCTAATGATGATAGGTTTGATTTTGGGAATGCCGACATCATCTCTAATGCTTCTTGCACTACCAATTGCGCTTCACTTATGACTAGAGTGCTCGATGATCATTTCAAGATCAACTCTCTCTACCTCACCACGGTTCATGCCTATACCAGTAGTCAACAATTACTCGATAATTCCGCTGACAAACCGACTCGAGCTCGCTCCGCTGGATTATCGATTATCCCAACCACTACCGGAGCGGCTGATGCTATCTGCAAAACCACCGCCTGTGAGATAGGGAATATTGGTGGTATGGCGCTTCGGGTACCAGTCCCGGTTGGCTCAATTTCCGATATAACGGCAGTGGTCGAGCGACATACTAATATTGAGGAAATTCATCAAGCTTTCAAGTCAGAGGCTGAAGGTCGGCTTAAGAGTCTGCTTTCTTATGAAGAGTCCCCCATTGTCTCTTCAGACTGCATCGGCACTCCTTATTCCTGCATATATGATGCTAATTACACTCAGGTATTGAATGGTAACTTTATCAAAATATTTGGCTGGTATGATAATGAATGGGGTTATTCAACTCGTCTCGTTGATCTTACGGAAATATTATCCGATCATGTATAATAAATGTAAGCGGTGTTTTTAGTTTTCGTCAGTTGACGGATTGAAAAACAAAGCGTGTGGTCCTCTATAGCTAAGTGCGAAGGAGGAATACGAGGAGAGGGTTTATCGAAATAATCTGCGGGTGCCCTCAAGGGATTAAGTACTTTTCCCTTATTTAAGCACCTCTTGAAAAATTTGAAGTAATTCAAATCACAAAAGAGGCGCAATAAGTATAAAACCGCTTCATTATTCTTAAATATGCTGTAATTACAGTTCACTTCTATTTTTGATATTTTTGTAGAGTTTAATTTTTAATCTTTACTTTTTAAATTTTAAATTGACCTTATGTGTGGCATATTTGGTATTGTTGGGAATAAATCATTTAGTTCAAAAGCAATTCTAGAAGGTTTGCGTACTCTTGAATATCGAGGGTATGACAGCTGGGGGGTTGCTGTTGTTTGTAACAATAAAATCGTCGTTGACCGAGAAGTCGGTAAGATCGGCAAGGCAACAATTGATCAATCGATGACGAGCGTTGGAATTGGTCATACTCGTTGGGCGACTCATGGTGGAGTAACTAAGCAAAATGCTCATCCTCATCTTGATTGCAAGGCTCGAGTTGCAGTTGTTCACAATGGCATCATTGAAAATTATCGCTTGCTTAAATCCGGACTTAAAAATACCACTCATCAATTTAAATCAGAGACTGATACTGAAATCATTGCTCATTTGATTGAATATGAGCTTGATAAAAAGCAGGAATTCAAAGAAGCAGTACGACTTTCCTTTAATAAACTGGAAGGATCAAATGCAATCGTCGTCCTCGATAAGTATTCCGGCCAACTAGCAATTTGTCGAAACGGCTCACCGCTTGTCATTGGACTGGGGCGAAATGCTAGTTATATAAGTAGCGATGTTACTCCTTTTCTTAAATATACAAAAAGAGTGATATTCCTTGATGACAATCAAGGAGCCGTTATTGACTCTCAACATGTATCAGTTTTCAATGTCAAAAATGGCAGGAATGTGAAATATAAAAGTGAAATTATTAAATTAAAAAAAAGTAGCATTAACAAGGGTAAATTTCCTCATTTTCTAATCAAGGAAATATATGATCAAAATCGTACCATTGGACAGCTAAATTCAATCAACATTAAGGAATTGGAAAAGATCATTCATCTGATTCAAAATGGCTATCGAGTAGTAATCACTGGTTGCGGCACGGCCGCTTATTGTGCTATGGCGGCAAAGTATTTTTTTGCCTCATATAACATCCCAGTAGATGTATATAGTGCTTATGAATTTGCCCCATTTGCGGACTTTATTAATGATAAAACCTTGTTTGTCGCCATTTCTCAAAGTGGTGAAACTGCCGATACTTTGCTCGCCGTAAAAACGGCAAAAAAAAGAGGGGCTCATATTGTCGCCATCGTCAATGCCGAAAGCTCAACTTTGGGTCGTCTCGCTAATACCGTAATTGCGGTGTCGGCAGGGCCAGAAATTGCGGTTGTCTCCACCAAAGCTTTCACTGCTCAACTCACTTTTTTATATCTTCTTGCCGGAGGCGTAGCAAAAAAACTCAACAAAACTCATCAGGAGATTAAAAATCTGGATATTGCTCTCAATAAATGGCTTAATCCCAAACTTGAAGCAGAAGTGCGCAAAATTGCTAAAATAATCGCCAAGCAAAAAAGTATTTATTTGATTGGCAAAAATCTTTCTTTCACTGCCGCCCTTGAAACCGCACTTAAAATCAAGGAAGTCAGCTATATTCATGCCGAAGCTTTTGCCTCAGGCGAACTCAAACATGGTCCAATCGCTTTGATTGAACCGGGCACTATCTGCTTATGTCTCCTCGAAAATAACGAAGTCACCCGGGAAGTGCTTTTATCTTGTGCTGAGCTTATAAGCCGAGGAGCCATTATAATCGGGGTCTCCCCACTCAAGAGCGAGGAATTTGATTTTTATCTGCCTGTACCAGATCTTGCTGAGCTGACAATCATCGCTCAAGTTGTGATTGGTCAACTTTTAGGCTATTATTGTAGTGTGGAACTAAAAAATGATCCTGATAAACCAAGAAATTTAGCCAAATCAGTTACTGTCAAATAATATGCACAATTTCTTTATCGCCCACCCGGTAGAACAAAAAGTGAAATCAAAGGTCAAGCTAATCCAGGATCGACTTAGTAGTTTTATTCCTGAGGCAAAACTCACTAATCCAAATAATACCCATGTGACGCTGACATTTTTCCCGCAAGTCAACCCCAAACAATTAAAAAAATTAAGGCAAATTATTAATGATCATAAAAAGGAACTGTTGAAAGTAAAGCTATACTTTGATCGAATTGACGGCTTTCCTGATATAAAAAAGGCCCAAGTACTTTATATTCATCTCGGTGGCGAGATTGGAAAATTAATGACGACCGCGGAGTCGATTCGCAATAAAGCACACTTAAATGGAATCGTCTTTGACCCCAAAACGCTAATTCCTCATTTGACTATCGCTCGACTCAAAACAAAACAAAATTTGAGTAATTTTTCAGAATTATTTAAGCTCCCAAAAGTGGAATTTAATCTTGGAGAGCTGATCCTTTACCAAAGTTTATATACCGGTCCTGCCTCACTCTATCTCCCGATCGCCTGATAGCGACAAGGAATATATTTTATCCCCGGTCAAGATAAGTACCCCTTTTTCCGAAGAAACTACAAAATCAACTGTCTTTTTAAGTATCCCAGAGGATAGTTGCCTCTCATACTCGCCTTCCTTGTTGAAAATAAATAGACGTCCTGAATCCTTATCAATTAAATAAAGGCTTTCAACGTCAGCGTCAGTAAAGAGAAACTCAAACTCAACTGACGGCTCAGGCGACGCAAGAGTAAAACCATCGTTTAGTCCAGAGGTAAATCGAGACACTCCTGAGCTTGATAGCACATAGACTGATGAATCAATTGATAGCTGTTTAGCTCCTGATAAATCAGCGTCACTTGACTTAAGATAGGCAGAAGGGGAAGAGAAACCATCCTCGGCCCCGGTATATTTATTTATCGCTCCACCCTGGTCAAGCAAATAAATATTACCATTGTACATTGCCATATCAATTGCGGTTTTGAAATGGTCATCACTCCCTGCTTTGCGCATCAGGCTTCCCTTACCATCTTCAATTTTATAAATACCATCTTTGGTATTGATATAAAAAATATCTCCTTGAGAAAGAACCGCATGGGAGGCATTTTTTATTGTTGAGCCAGCGACCGTATCAGTGGCCTTTTTTTCAATTGAAAGGCTATAAATTGCACTATCTTTTTTACTAAGCATAACCATTTCATCTTGCTCCTTATAAATCTCACTTGCGGTTGCCCCTTTCTTGACAAGATCGAGGTCAAAAAATTCTTCTGCCTTGACTTCTTTTTCTCGCTTAATCTCAGACGCCTTACTCTCGACTTTATGGGCGATTTCATCAACTCCTTTTATGTCTTCGCCTTCGGTTTTCTTTTTCAACTCCTCAACTGAAGCCTTTGCTTCTTCAAGCAGTGAAAGCGATTTGTCAGTATTTAAGCCAAATAGTCCCTCTGCTTCTTCCAACTTATTTTCAATTGCGACTATTTGAGTATCAACTTCTTCTTGCAACTTATCATGCCGGCGCCTTTCAACTCCAAAAACTACACTGTAAAGCAGAACCACAACAAGAATAACAAGAATACCGCCAGTTAACATTTTGTTTCCTTCGTTCAATGGTTTGAGACGATTCGTTAGGCTTGAGAAAGTGTCTTTACTAAGTTTTGACTGAGACTCTTCATAAACTCCCGACTCATCGCTAGCCTCTTCAGAAACAATAGCATTGATCTCTTTTTCCGCGTTTACCGTTACTAGTATAGCGATGATCCCCGCATCATCATTCTTTTTTAATTCTGCAGCCAACATTTCCACCGATGCTTTTGGAGATGGGTTATCGAGAGATAAAAGTAGTGCTTCTTGATCAATATTTTCCTCAAGACTACTATTGGTAAAAATATAAAAGTCACCATCTTTTACCTCTCCTGACGCTGATGAATCTTGAGAAATTATTTGTTTAATTTGGTCTCCTCGTTTTAACAAAATTACCCCTGAACCACGCGTCAACAAATACATAACGCCGTCGACAAAAAAACCAGCGGCACAAGTGGTATCCAATGACTCAAGATTATTATCAATAAGCTCGATACACTGCTCTAAAGTCTGAGGGGGATCTTGTGCCAGCGTTTCCTTGATCGATTTTAAAGTGCTCACTATTGCCTCTTTATTCTCCTTTAAGCCAGAAATGCTTAAGAAAAATCTGTCTTGCATGATAAATTCATCGGAAATTTTTTCTGTTTCCTTACCTAAATAGATGGCGTAGTCAGTCTTTAACATTTATGTTTACAAAATTAGTAACGCATAAATAAATACGATTGCAGCAAAAAAAGTTTGCAAATAAGATAGGGTCAAAAGAATCCCCTGATCATGGACGTTTATGGCATTTTTTAAAATTTCAATTTGCCTTATCATAATAATAGCAAATAAAAGATAAAGACCGCCAAAAATAATGCCAAAGAGTTTAATAAACAATGAAAATAAAGAGAGAGAAGTGAAAAAATTAAAAATATCGTTAATAGACATATTGATTATTTTTCAGCCAGTTCATTAATAATTGTCACTACTTCATTAGGCATCGGCACTCTTAGAAATTCGATATTTTGTTCGGTACCGGCAGTTTGGACAAAAACATTACCAAAATTAAAATAAGATGGAATAAATCCTGCTTCTTTGACTGTGACATCAGAGACATCATTAAATGCCGCCGCTGATATTTCCTTATATAAAACTAGACTAAAGTCAAAATCCAGCACCCTTTTATTAGTGACAATCCCGACATTGAATAACCAACTCAAGAAACTTAAGAAGGAATAGCTAAATATCAGTGAATACCATAAGAGGATAACAAAAATTAGTTCAAGTCCGCTAACGAAAGAGGAGACAATAAACACCCCAAAAAAGGGAATTAGCGAAAAAATGATAGCCGTTATTATCCAAGGTAGTTGTGTTAGCGGATGAGCCCGCAACAACAATACAACTTCTTCATCGGAGCTTTGAGTCTCAAATTTCATCTTTGGATACAGACAATAGGAATGAAACATATGATAAGAAGGTTTACCTGAAGGTTCCTCTGGATGCGGCATTAATTTATTGTAGCAAAAAAAATGCCCTGGCAACGACCTATTGTCCCCTCCGCTTTTTGCAAGGAGTATCGTCGGCGCTGGTTTGTTTCACGACTCTGTTCGAAATGATAAGAGGTGGTTCCAAACCGCTCTAGCCACCAAGGCAAGTTATATTGTAATACAAAAAGGCTCAATATTCAACACTCAAAATTAAAGAAACATTCAATTATTCAATCACCAATTGATTATTGATACATTGAACATACATTGATCGTTGATTATTGGAAGTTGTGTGTTTTGAAGCTATCGATACATTACTGGTTTTTCGAATTGAGCGAGGACCAAGCTGATTCGGCGCGCTTTGGTATCTATTTTTTCGATGTAGACAGAAACTGGTTTCCCCACTTCAAGCTCAGTGCCTTGAGTCAGTTTGGAAATATGGATGAGCCCCTCAATCCCTTCATCAAGCTTGACAATATAACCATACCTTTCTTTTCTCATTATCTCTCCCTTGATCTCGCGGTCAGCTGGGAATTTCTTCTCAACTTCCTTCCATGGATCGCCGCTCAATCGTTTGATTGACAAATTGAGCTTAAGATTATCATCATTTTTCTCAACGACAACTACTCTCACTGTCTGGCCAATCTGAAGATGACTTCTAGCATCAGTAATTTTACTCCAAGAGATTTCTGAGATATGAATCAAGCCTTCAATTTTATCAATCTCACAAAAAGCGCCAAAGTCAGAAAAACCGATAACTTTAGCGGTATATTCTTCGCCAAGCTTAATTTTTTTGAAGCGAGTGGTAAGTTCTTTTTGAGACAATCCCATGACTGATGCTTTCTGTGAAACCACTAGGCGATTTTTTTCCGGATCAACCTCAAGCACTCGAACTTTTATTTTTTGCCCTTTGAGCTTCTCTGGCTTATCAATAAATTGCTGAGTCAGTTGAATCTTAGGGATAACTCCCCTGATCCCCATAAATTCAATGAAGACCCCACCTTTACCATAATCACCGCAAACCACCTCAATATCTTTTTCCGCTTGCCATTTTTCTTTCAAAATCTGCCATTTGCCTCGCTCAAAAAAGAGTCGCATCGATACCACCGGATAACCCTCTTTGGCTTCCTCAACAACAACCTTTACTGGGATTTTATCGCCTTCTTTAAGATAAGGGAGATATGAAGTTAGCTGATTGGTTTCAAGCTCACCAAGGACAGCATAGGATTTCCAGCCGATATCAAACCTCACCGTGCGGCGAGATAGCTCAACAATTGTCGCTTCCATTTCTTGGCCCTTTTTTGGGGGAGAAATCGGTTTCTTTGCAAGCAGTTCCTCCATGTTTGTAGAATGGGAAACAGGACTCTTAGTAGTTTTTGTAGGCACCGGTAATATCCTCCTTTTTTTGCGTCATGAAGCATATTCTAGCATACAGTCTTGGTTTTGACAATATCTTATTTAATATTCTCCAAATATAAATTAAATTATTTTAGATACCATTAGTGATCATTTATTGGATATATAAAATTATCTCGGGGGCAAAGGGGTGTTATCTAAACAATAACCACAATAAAATTCGGGTTTCCCATTATTATCAGTGTCTCTGTACCAACAAGTTGGTTGTTTTCCAGCTTGGAGCCAGGCTCGAGCTTCTACTTCCTGCATTTCCCAACTTGCATTTTCATATCGATTACCACTATCACTCGATATTTGGAAAATCTCGCAACCTTGTGGTGCTGAGATCGGTGAAAATTGTGTACAACAAATATTGTATGCCCACAAATTAGGATCTACCCATTTTGCTGAATTTGGATCTACCTGACAAAACGTATCTGAAACACCACAGGTAAGTCCAGGCGCCGGATATAATGGGTAGTTAATTTTAAAATTCTGGCCATTGCTACAACTAACAGTTCTTGAAGGATTATTACTTGCATCTCCAGGTGAACAAGTACTAGACCCGCTGCATGATCCTGATATGCCTTGGTTAGGAACTGTATACGTGGTCGGTGGAGTAAGAACTGATTTATCTTGACTAACACCTTCGCTCCTTTGAACTATCGTGCTCCCAGCCCCTTGCATTTTTTTTATCATTTCTCGTGCCTTACTATAAGTAACATTAGGAGAAGAAGCTTCTGACATTGAGGTAAACGCTTGTTCACTGCTAATCCTCTGTGAGAAACTTATCATCAATACGGTGATAAAAGCAAGAAAGCCAACAATAGCGAAAATCACAATCTTGCTTCGTTTTAGGCTGGATCGAAATTCATCAAGTTCGCTTGTCATCTTATTCAATAGTAGTTGAGAGAATAAATCTTGTCAATAACATCATCTTATTGACTCCTTTTTGTATTCCTATTTGTCTTGAGCACGAAATTGCAGCGCTTCCGAAATCGAAGCAGCTGAAATTATCTGCTCATTTTTTAGATCGGTGATTGTCATTGCTAATTTAATAATTTTAAAATAGGAACGAGCCGATAAAGACAGACGAGCAAAAGCTAGTTTAAGTATTTCTGTTGCTTGTGGTGATAATTGACAATATTTTTTAATATCGGCCGTGCTCATTTCCGCATTAGTTTTAATCACCGTCTTGGCAAATCTCTTTGCTTGAAGTCTGCGAGCATGACTGACTCGTTCTTGCACTTTTTTACTTGACTCACTGCTACTTTTTTCATCGGTTAATTTTGAATAACTGACAACTGGCACATCTACATGTATATCAATACGATCGAGAATTGGGCCGCTGACACGCTTTTTATAACGCATTATCTGATTCATCGAACAAATACAAGCGCGCTTGGGGTGTCCTAGATAGCCACAGGGGCAGGGATTTGAAGCGGCCACCAAGATGAACCTGGCAGGAAAAGTCACCGTGCCAGCAGCACGAGTGACGGTAACGACACCATCTTCCATTGGTTGGCGCAAAGCCTCGAGCACCGATCGAGGGAACTCAGGGAATTCGTCTAAAAATAACACTCCTCGATGTGCCAAAGATATCTCCCCGGGAGACAATTTATTCCCACCACCGATCAAACCCACTCTTGAGATAGTATGGTGAGGAGCGCGAAAAGGGCGTTTAATGACAAAACCCCCTTCTTTAAATTCGTGGTTCACCGAATGAATTTTTGATACTTGAATAATCTCTTCCTCATCCATTGCTGGCATTATTCCCGGAAAAGCCCTCGCCAGCATGGTTTTTCCGGTTCCAGGAGGACCTTTCATGTGGAGATTGTGACCTCCGGCGGCGGCGATTGTGAGGGCTCTTTTGGTTTGTTCTTGACCGGCCACGTCTTTAAAATCAATTTCATATTCCTCTTTTTTGAGTAGTTGCGAAAGAACAATGGGAGGTTGTCTCTTTATAAATTTCAAGCCATTGAGATGAAGAATTAAGTCAACAAGATTTTGCACTGGATAGATATTAACATCGCGCACCACGGCCGCTTCGCTAGCATTGTCCGAAGGCACATAAAACGATTTTATTTTCTTATCCCGGGCCAGTATTGCAATCGGCAACATCCCTCCAACCGGCCTTATTTTACCGTCCAAAGAAAGCTCGCCAACAAACATCGACTGTTTTAAGCTTCCCCTCTCGATCCCTCCTGATGAAGCGAGAATGCCTACCGCTATTGGCAAGTCAAAAAGTGAACCTTCTTTTGGAATGTCCGCTGGAGCCAGATTGACAACAATCTTTGATTCTGGCATTGAAAAGTCGGAGTTATGAATTGCAGTACGGACTCGTTCTTTGGCTTCTTCAATGGCTTTGCTAGGCAGTCCAACAATTGTAAAAGTAGGCAATCCTCTCGAGGCCACATCAACCTCAACATTTATAGGGACACCGTCAAGTCCAAGAACGGTACTGGACAATATTTTTGAAAGCACAATTATTCCTTATTTTGAAAAAATTCAGCAATAACAGTCTCGATCAGAAGTGCTGCAGGGACTGCCAAAACTGCACCGGATAAACCTCCTAGCTTAGTTCCAACTGACAAGGCGATAAGAGTGGTTATCGGATTTAAACCCGTGGTTTTTTTCATCACCACCGGGACTATAATATTGCTTTCAATTTGTTGGATGACAAGATATAAGAGCGCCACCGCCCCTCCTAAGGCAAGCGAATCTGATGAGGCGACAAGAAATGCCGGAACAAGAGAAATAGTTGGCCCGATTATTGGCACCACCTCAAGGAGACCGGCAACAAAAGCGAGTGACAAGGCAAATTTGACATTGAGTAGCTGCAATCCAAAATAGGTTGAGAAGCCAATAATACTCATCAAAACTACCATAGACCACATCCACGCCCCCATTCGCTTTTCAACCCGGTCAACCAGCTGCGCCAGTTGTGTCGCTCGCTGAGATTCAAAAAAACGATTAAGAAATTTTTTAAAAAATTTCTCTTCGAGAAGAAAATAGAATGTGAAAAATAAAATTGAAACAATAAAAATAAAATGAGAGAAAAGATCGCCAGCGAAACGAACGAAATTCTTTGAAATATCGGGGAGGAATTGAATCAAAGAATTGTTATTGCTCATCTGACTCTTTAGAAGCGGGAAGCTATCAAGGACTAAAACGGGCAAACTCTTCAAAAAGAAAACGCTCTCACTAACCAAAGGAGGAACAAAAAATACTAACGCGAAAATAATTGAAATTATCGTTGTCAAAAAGACAAGCAAGGCCGCAATTAATCGAGGGATTTTATATTTCTCCAAACTATTTACTGCTGGCTTTAGTGCGCTCATTAAAATAAAAGCTAAGAAAAGAGCATAGAAAACCTCTCTCACTTGCCAAACGACTCGAAGTCCGATGAGGAAAAAAACTGTAAAGATAATTGTCCGAGAAGAAATTTCTATTTTCTGAGGCATATCAAAAATTATACACTATCGAGTTATTGAAATTGCGTAAACATGCATAGCTCCGGCTCTCTTAAGAATACGAGATAGTTCCTTTAGAGTACTGCCGCTAGACCAGACATCATCGATCAAAAAAAGATCATGATTAGTGAGCACGCTTTTATCTCCCATCACTTTAAAAGCGCCATTAATATTTCGATATCTAGCTAATCGCGACAGTTGCGCTTGAGGTTTGGTTTTCTTAATCCGGCTGACTAAATTAATATTAACTGGGACATTACTAATTTGGGATAAGCTTAAAGCAAACTCCTCTGCTTGATTGAAACCGCGTCTGGCGAATCTTGACGGATGAAGCGGCACTGGTATAAATATCGGTCTTTTAGAAAGCCTGATTAACTCACTCAATTGATTTATTTTTTCAATCTCAATAACCGAAATTAGCTCTTCAATTGCTGACTTAACTAATCGATATTTTATTTGTTTTATTATTCGCTGGGTGAGTGGCACATAGCGGAAAAAAGAAAATAAACCATCAATGCCATTTTCCCGTCGACAACCCGGATGAGTCAGCCCAAGATGGCTAGCTTGCCGGCAATAAGGACAGTATTGATTCTTGATCGATTCAATTTTAGAGCGACAGTTATTGCAGATATAGCTCCCAAGCCGAGAACAAGAGTAGCATTGTTTTGGAAATAATAAGTCAAGTATGACTTGAATAAAGCTCACAATTTTATTTTATCATTAGTCCTTCTATCAAGTCTGGGCGACGTTTTTTGGTTATCTCCCAAGACTCTTTAAGTCGCCAGTTAGATATTTTTTGATGATCTCCGGATAAAAGAATTTCAGGGACGGAAGTCCCTTCAAATTTCTCGGGACGAGTATATTGAGGATATTCCAACAAAGAAACTTTCTTGACATTATTTTCTTGAAGTTTGTCAATAAGGCTATCCGTCCCGACTGCGGTTTTAAGTTTGTCAACATCGACTTCAATAAAACTTTCATCAACTGGCGAGGATTCATTTAGGACCCCTGGTAAAAGTCTGACAACCGAATCAATTATCGCGATCGCCCCAATCTCACCACCAGTCATCACAAAGTCTCCAACCGACAACTCTTCGTCAACGTATTCACTCACTCTCTCATCCACTCCCTCGTAGTGCCCACAAACAAGAATCATATGCTCCAGATTGGAGTACTCTTTGGCTTTTTTTTGGTTGTAAACATTTCCGCGAGGCGAGGTCAAAATCACTTTTGAACCCTGTCTTACATTTTTGACATTTGGCATTTGGCTTTTGACATTGTCGATTGCTTTTTTGATGCAATCGACTTTTAGTACCATCCCTGCCCCTCCCCCGAAAGGGCGATCATCAACAGTATGACGCGCGCCTTGGCCAAAATCACGTAGATTAATAATATTGATAGTTACCTTATTTTCTTTTTGTGCTTTCCCAATAATGCTATGACTAATAGCGTCGGCAATCATCTCAGGAAAGATCGTTATGACAGTTATTTTCATGATCTCCATTATACCTCAAGAGTCGTCTCCTCCGGTATAATACTATCACGATGAAAAAAGTTATCATGAGGCTCATTCGCCTCTATCAGAAAAGCGGCGTTTATCGCAATGAAATATTCAGAGCCCTTTGGCTGTCCGACAGTGTTTGTCGTTTTACCCCCACTTGCGCAGAATATACTTATCTGGCGGTTGAAAAATATGGCGCCGGCAAAGGCTTAGTTTTAGGTCTGAAAAGAATTGTCCGTTGTCATCCTTGGTCAGCCGGTGGATATGATCCAGTAAAATAAAATATACTAGTTTTATTACAAACTATGTCTGAAGGATCAAGCGCAATCGAATTACCAAACCAAGGAATTCAAACTGGGGTTAATCTGCCCCTGACTCAAGATGGACCACAAGATCAAAAAATCCTACCTATTCTTTCGCGCCTAGAGAGGCATATTGAGCCAATAGATAATTCACTTGAGTCTCAAATAAAAGAACAGCTTAGCTTATTAAAACCAGAAATTATAATTACCGATGATGGCATTACAAGACACATCTATACCTTTACGCGTGAAGGAAGAGAGATAAAAGTTATGTTTTATCCGTCTAATGAACTTCCAGTGTCGGAGGCTTTTTTTCGAGGAAAAAGATTGCATGTAATTGGTGATAAACCAGGTTGGCGGACTGATGATGATTGGGATGCTTACGTTACAAGATTGCAAGAACTTAATTCCCCAACAGCTCGTAGACCCGGAGAAGACTTAATAAATCCAACTAACTTTTACGCTGATGATCCTGCTCGAGTAGAGGAAACACTGATACTTGTCGAGCAAAATCCTCGTGCCTTAGTTGATCTAGCTCTTGCCACTGCAAACGGCGACACAAAAGATTTAGAGCAAACTCGCAAATTACTTGCCGATCATAAAACCACATCTGAAATAGATCTTCTCATTGATAGCATAATCGCAAGTAAAATACTTGATAATGATGGTCATTACCGCCAACCTGACCCTTCAGACACCTCTGGCGAAGCGCTTGCAGTATTGGCGCTTCAAGGAGAAATAGAAGCCCGAAAAGTTTTAGATTTGAAACAAAAACAACTGGCGACATATGATAATGAACAACAAATAGTAGAGAATAACCAACTAGTGGAACTTAATCCTGATGATAAAAAAGTCCTTAATGTTTTGTCATCAATACATGTTACGCGATATTTACCAACAGAAAGCGCTGATGGAGATTACTGGGAGATCCCGACCACATTCGATGCCAATCCGAATGATAGAATCCCTCGATTGACGTGGCATACTACCTTACAGCAAAGAACCGGAGAAAATGCAATGGCTATGGGTAGCACTAAATTTGCCGGTACCCCCTATGCTTTAATTACACGATTTGGCTCACTAATCGAAGCCAATGGCAAACCACTTTCATCATCGCCTGAAGATACTTTTTTTGAGATTTCTCCAGGAAGAAAAGTGAGAATCCCCAAAGAAGACGCGGTTTTGGTCAGACCCGGGAATCCAACAGAACTAGGAGCAATATTTGAGCGTCGAGGTGAGCAACATGAAGTCGTATATAAACATACCGAATTTACCCCACAGGATATAAAGAAAATTTACGGGGCTGGAGATAATTATCACGATGACATAAAATTAAAAGAAGCTTTTTTTCGTGCATTACGTGGTAAAGACAATCAATTTGAAATTCCCAATGAAGATGTTCGCACAATTGTTGAGCAAATGGGAGGTCTGATGTTTGACGAAAACGGGCAGCCGCCACAAGTTAGTTTTGATAATGGTAAACGGGTTGATAGTCGCAGCTTGATTAGCGAGTTAAGTACATCAACTTTAGAAGACGTTATAGAGACTTATTTGCCCAAAGCTAAATTTCCTGGGTCAAATGGTGAACAATTAAGAGGAAGATTAACTGAAATCTTACAAGGTAAAATCGGCTCTAAAGCAAAAGATCTGGCGATGGATTCAGTTGTTGAAGAATATAGAAATGGAACTGATATTACCAATGATCCTAGTTTGAAAAGAGCCTTTAACCAACTTCATGTAGAAAATTTAGGAACGCCAGGACACTCGAACAGCGATTGGGGACACCTTGAGTCAGCAATGATAAGAGAACTTAATTCTTTACTTGAAGGAATAGTTGATCAACAAGTTTTTCATAATGATAAAAGCAATGATATAAATAGACTAAGTCCTGCAATGCGTAAGATGTATTACTATTTGGGACTTTTATAAAAGTAGGATTACCCCAACCTATAAGGCCGTATAAAAACACCACTTAACAAATCATGAAGTAATTTGTTTTCTTTGGTCCTATTCAACAATCAATTTGCCTACCATTCCCTTTGCTCGATGGTCCATCACGCTACAATAATATTCAAATGTCCCCGTTTTGTCAGCGACAAACTCAACTGATGTCACCTCACCTGGGTTCACTTTTTTAGTAGCAGTATCAAATTCATCAATGACAAAATCATGAAAGCCACCAGTGCTTTGGAAATTAATTTTTACAGTGTCTCCCTTTTTAACCCGGATTTCGGTTTGAGAAAATTCAAAGGATTCACCGGTAATATCAACAGTGACGACATTGTCTATTGACTCGCCAGTCGCTACCGGAATCGGTGTTGACTCTCCCACCTCCTCTACGACTTCCATTGCTTCCTGTTGCTCTGACTCGCCATTATCTCCGGCTGGCTTCATGGTATACCAAAGCCCACCAAGACCCAAGATAACAATCGCAATTACCGCACCAATTATTTTATTATTCATATTTATCACCCCC
The DNA here is from genome assembly GCA_025449735.1 of Candidatus Microgenomates bacterium. Taxonomy (GTDB): domain Bacteria; phylum Patescibacteriota; class Microgenomatia; order UBA1406; family HO2-37-13b; genus JANWIV01. The sequence continues at coordinate 276,497 of JANWIV010000003.1, forward strand.
TTTAGAGTTTGTTAACGAATTAAGAATGAGTTTTTACAAACTCTTAAGCCCGACTGTAAAACGAACATGAGCCGCAGCGGGAATATGCTAAGGCGAAAGTTCATTTACGGCGTGCCTCTTGATATCCTATCACACTATGAAAGGATTTGTTTTCAAAAAAATCGTTATAATTTGAATATGGTGAAAAAAACACCGAAAGATAAACATCTTGTCCTCCCAATAATTGGCGCCGGAGTGGTCGCTTTTATAATTATTGCAATCATTCTTGCCATTATTCCGAAATATAAAAATCCTCCAATTGATGACCTCTCTCCAACGCCATCGATTGCGACAGATAAAGACTGCGCCATTGCCGGTTGTAGTGGTGAGCTTTGTGTTGGTAAGGATAAAGCTGATATTGCTGGCATTTGCATTTGGAGTGATAAATTTGCATGTGTCAAATATTCAACCTGTGAGAAACAAAAAAATGGCCAGTGCGGTTGGACTGAAAATGAAGAATATTCAGCCTGTCTTAACAAAATTCCTCAATGATGTTTGCTTACGTTAAAATTCTTCATCAATAAAATATAAACTGCGATATTAATGATCGAAAATATTATCACAATTGGATTTGAAGATAAAAACTCTTGCCCACCGGCAATTCCCGGCACGGCAAAACTCTTATATAAATTGATAAAGCTGACTATCGACAATATTATCCAGAGCTTAAACAAAGTCTTATTTTTTAGCGCCGGGACAAGCAAAAACGGTACCATCAGCAGCAGATAGCGCTCATGCATTCTAGTCATAAACAAAAAAGCGGTGTAAGCCATGAGTGACATTGAAAATAAAATGTTTTTGGCGTCCAATTTTTTTGTTAGCATTCGCTTCAAAATAAATAGCGACAGTACCCCGGTAATGATAAGCCCAATAATTTGGTAGGTCAGAGTAAAAATAATTTGAGTCGAATCTTGTGTATGTAATAGATAAGGATTGATTGTCCAGGCAGTATAAGCCGCATTTGAGACAGAAGAAAGGCTTTGGGCTTGCAAAATATCATGATAATATTTGTCGAAAGGAAAACTCAAAAAATTACCCGATTTATAAAAAGGGACAAAGGACAGAAAAAAAATGCTGATTGCAAACAGTGAAAGTAAGAAACGCTCCTGAAGTTGAAAATTTTTATAAATCAACAGAATATAAACCGGCAAGAAAATCAAAGCCTGGGGTTTTATAAGAATTGCAGACATCATAGTAAATACTGACAATAAAGGTCGTTTTGAATATATCAATAAATAAGTGGCGACTAAGGTAAACAGTATTGGAAGTCCATCAATTTGCCCCCAAAGACTACTGTTATAAAAAACTGTCGGGTGAAATAGAATCAAAATCGGAGTCAACAGCTGCAGTTTCTTTTTATGAGGATAAATTCTTTTTGTAAACAGATACAAAATATAAGCCAGTGCCATATCTCCAAGTACTCCAGGGAGTTTAAATACCGCGGCGAGCGCGTGCCTCGTCTCAAGGAAAGGCACTATATTTGAAGGAAAGATTAGGATGGCTAAATTGATCTGCCAGAATATCTCATGAATTATTTTGTATAAAGCCGGCAACGGGAAAAAAATAAAAAGCGAAAATGGCGGATAATTGGGATAAGCATGACCAAAGACCTCTCTTGATGATGTCTCATAAAAACCCGACAGTCCTCGAGAGATCATATCTTGTGCCCAGGAAATGTGATTATTGACGTCAAATCCAAAATCGATAAATAATAAAGAAAGCCTTAGTATAAATCCAAGAAATAAAATGATAAGAAGTGGTTTTTTAAGGAAAATCATAGTTGTATTATAATATTTAAGTGGCGACTAAAAAAGAATTCCTCCTAATTATCTCGGTCATTATCTTAGCGGTATTTTTACGTTTTTATAACTTAAAAGAACTGGCTGTTTTTTTGGCCGATCAGGCATCTGATTCAAGTGCAGTTTTGGCAATGACTCGTGGCCAATTCACTTTATTGGGGCCTATTACCTCAGTTGGTGGTTTTCATAATGGTCCTATCGTTTATTATTTAATGTTACCGTTTTACTTATTCTTTAAAGGGGCGGCAATTTCTGGTACGATCTTCCAATCTGTCTTGCAAATATTGACCATTCCAGTTATTTTTGTACTGGGTAAAAAGATAAGAAATATTGAGACTGGGCTTTTGGCTAGCTTCCTATTTGCAATTTCACCTTTAATGGTTGACTATTCACGTGCTGCTTTTAATTCTTATCCAGCAATCTTTTTTTCGAGCGTGATTTTGTACTTGTATTTAAAAACTCGAGAAAAATTTTCCGCTCTCGTCACGCTTTTGTTGGGGATTTCTTTGGGTTTTATTTTACAAATGCATTATTTCTCGATTTCGATAATTCTACTTACTATTATTGCTCCATTGTTATTGGATAAAAATATCCCAAAAGTAAAATATTATTTGTCCTTATTAATCGGCGCTCTAATAGGGTTTTCGCCATTTATTTTATTTGAGATTCGTCATCAATTTCTGAATAGTAAATTATTCTGGGAGTACTTGGGCATTGAACAAGGACAAAATTCAATTGGCTATGCTCTGGAAATTTGGCCTAATTTGATAGGGCGTTTGCTTATGGGGGAAAATACGTGGGGTGGTGTGGCTATTTTTGTATTTACTGCAATCATCACTATTTATTTACTTAAAAAGCAAGATCTTAAAAATAATTACCTGCAGCTGCTGACATTGTTTTTTTTGATTATCAATGTAATAAATATAATTTATGGCCATGAGCTCCAAACTCATTACTTAGTGGTATTTCATATCCCACTAATAATTCTTTTTGCGTTAGCGCTTACTCTTATTTTTGACAAAAATAAATCCGCTCTTATAGGAGTGGCTGTCATTCTTTTATTACTAAATAGTCATAGCTACAATTTGGGCAAAAAGACTCACCCGTTGCAAGATGGTCTCTCCATTACCGACTTTGAAAAAGCGGCGGAGATTATTCATAATGATAAAAATGGCGACTTCAATGTCGCCATGCATGCGCAAGGCGATAATCGGGCGATGCCGCTCAGATATACACTCAATCTTCTAAATGAGACTCCTCGGCACTATGATAACTATAGTAATGTTGAGACTCTTTATTTTATCTCCCGACTTTCCGACCCTCCCAAAAAGCAGAAAATGTGGGAATATACTTCATTTGGAAAATCAAAAATAGTAAGCACCTGGGCTTTGAATGATGAATACAATTTGTATAAGTTAAATCACTTTTAATAGTCATGCACTAAGAAAACCTTGACCACGGTTATTTTACTTATGATATACTGTCTTAATAATTGAATATGGCTGATACTAAAGAATCAAAAGGATATCTCGGTTCGTTACTTCTCTTACTTGCGGTCATTATTGGTATTAGCGTCATCGGCACCCTAATTTATAATTCCAATAAAAGCCGCATTGCTCCACCAGCCCCTGGAGTAGAGGTGCCAACTGAAACACCGGTGCCAATTGCCATGGTGACGATTGAGATTGAAGTGCCAGATGATTCCCTCGCCTTCCGCGATAATCAATACCGCACCTTTTTCACTTATCCAAAAAACTGGCGAAAAACAGAAGGAGAATATATTTTTGTGCAGGGTGATTTAGCACAATATTCATTTTCGGGTAGTAGTGTTTTTGCCGCTGGAATCCCAGTTGTCACCGATAAAGATCCACTAACTATTGCCAAGGAAGTCAATGGCATAAAATCAGTGGAGTCTGGCAAACCCCTCGCTTACTCAAAAGTGACCATTGGACGTAATAAATATGACAAAGTCGTCGATTGCGATGAGATTTGTATGACGCGCTATTATACTTATCATAACGGCAATGTCTATATGTTTTATACCGGCATCTCAAAAGCAAATACAGAAGCTCATGAAGAAATTGTGAATGAAGTCCTCAAAACCGTAATTTTGTTTTAAAGGTGAAAGGTTGTTGAATCCTTCATCGAGTCGAAATTCCACAAATCACCGCCATACGAGTACAAACTGCACGATATAGTATGTATTTCTTTGATAAAATGAGCTGTATGAAAATCATTAATAAACACTTTATCCGTGAGTTTGAGGCTGTTGATAAGCTTGAGGCGGGCATTATGCTTACTGGAGCTGAGGTCAAATCAGTTAAAAATGGCGGGATCAAGCTCGAAGGGGCTTTTGTCAAGCTTCGTGATGATGGAGCCTACCTCACTAATGCCGAGATAGCTCCCTATAAATATGCTAAAAGTGATAGTTATGAGGCTAAACGCTCTCGCAAGCTCTTACTTAATAAAAAAGAGCTTTTGAGGTTAAAAGTCAAGCTTAATAGTGGCGGCAAACTTGCGATTGTGCCTGTTTCATGTTATAATAAAGCCTCTCTTGTAAAGGTCGAAATCGCGATCTCTAAGAGTAAAAAATCTTGGGAAGCGAAGAAGATTGATAAAGAAAGAGACGAGAAAAGAAGAGTAGCTAAAGAGATAAAAGAGCACTTTTAAAATTGGGGGTGATGGGTATCGACAGGATGCACATCTTTTAAATGGTGAGAGCGGACCTATCCGAGAAATAGGAAAAAATAAAAGCAAGAAATAAACTTGCCTTTGCTCCACAGCTTGCGTATTCGTACGTAAACTAAGGACGCTCTGTCAAATAAGTTTTGCTCAGTTCAACTTTACTGACGGAATAAACCAACCGTGTCCGACAGACGAAAGAAAGAACGATCGTTTTTTGTCCGTCGTTAAAAAAATAGGATCGATATTCTAGATGAGAGTCCGATTGTTACTCGTCTAGAGCACAAAAAAACAATCTAACTCTTACTAAACATTTTCAAGATAACCATTTTGGACGGGGGTTCAACTCCCCCCACCTCCACATGGATTATTATAACAATCTAAAGTGATTGACACGAAGCTTTTGGAATAATTAGTGTATTCGGAACAATCGTATTCCCTTCGTTAATTCCATGAATAAAATGTGTTTGTAAGCCAGTCTCATCAAATAATCTTTTTGCTACAGAAAACGTACCACCATCAGACGTAACAACCAGATTGCCACCATCTTTCAATGCTTTTCCACTCGCTTGAGCCAAACGTCGCATTAAGTCGCCACTTAGGTCTGGTCCCAGCATGAAAGCAGTTACTAAATCATAGCCAGTCTCATCTTTCTGGACACCGTTAAGAAAAGCCAGCCCGTCACCAATATGCACCCTCTCTTGGGGAAGTATTCCTGTCTCCGATATCTCCCCACCAAGTTGGGCATTTTGCTCAACCGCTTCTACTTCTGCACCGATGGCTTCGCCTATTCTAACAAGTCCGAAGGTTGGCCCACCCCCCCCAGCACCAAAGTCCATAATTCGTTTTACCCTGGCAGGGTCAATGTAATCCATTCCGACAGCCAACTGTAAGGCGGTTGTTGCCCATTTTGCACCAGACCGTTGCAAAACATTAAGTCCCTGGAAATCAGGATGTGCTTCAACATCAATCCTTCGAACAGCATCTTTTAAAGGACTACCTACTTGAGCAGCTCTCTCTGAGAGATCTAGTGGTTTATATGGAAAGGCTGACGGATTTGGAGCAAAAGGGTTTTTCCCACCTTTTATAAAGCCCGGGTCCTTTAAATCTTTAAATATTAATGACCAATCGATATCTTTTGGTTCGTCACTCATAACTAGATTATATCATCAGTTCAAATCCCTTCATGTGATTAAGAAAAAGAGTTTATATAGTAGCTATCTGGCTATACTGTAGTCGATTGCTCCAGTGGAATATGTACTCCTGTATTTGGTTCCAGTTCTGACGGGCTGTGTCCACCAATTTTTATCCCCTTGTGCTACAATAGGGCCATTATGCAGATAATTGCCGACCTGCAACTCCACTCCAAATATGCTCGAGCCACGTCCCCCAAAATGGATTTATTTGAAATTGCCCGCTGGAGCGCAAAAAAAGGCATTGATGTCATCGCCACTGGCGATTGGACCCACCCCTTGTGGTTTCGCGAAATCACCACCCATCTAAAAGAAGTCAGTGAGGGTCTGTACTCCTTAAAAAAACCCGCTTCGGACCAAGATCGAGAGGTAAAATTTTTATTATCAACCGAGATAAGCAGTATTTATAGCCAAAATGGTCGCGGCTATCGGGTCCATAATCTGATTTTTTCTCCTAGCATTGAGGTTTGCAAAAAAATTATTGCGGAGCTAATGCGTCGTGGTGCTAAGTTGATGAGCGATGGCCGACCGATTGTCGGCATTTCCAGTCATGATCTCTTAGAGCTGATTTTGACGATAGATGAAAATTGCCTGCTTATCCCCGCTCATGCTTGGACGCCTTGGTTTGCCCTTTATGGATCAAAAAGTGGCTTTGATTCGATCGATGATTGTTTTTTGGAGTTGTCGAAACATATTTATGCCATTGAAACCGGTCTATCGAGTGACCCGAGAATGAATTGGCAGGTCAAAGAGCTAGATAATCGCTCAATCCTCTCTTTTTCTGATGCCCATTCAGGGCCAAAACTAGGGAGAGAAGCGACTGTATTCACATGTAACATGAAGCATGAAGCATGTAACATTTCATATGCAGATATTGTGGCGGCAATAAGACAAAAACCAAAAAGTCATTTAAAGATTGGCTATACAATTGAATTTTTTCCTGAAGAAGGCAAATATCACTATTCAGGCCATCGAGTCTGCAACATTCGTATGTCGCCACAGGAGGTCAAAAAAAACGGTAAAATCTGCCCCGTTTGTAAACGGGAGATGACGATTGGCGTCGAAAACCGAGTGCTTGATCTTTCTACTCGCGATATCGCGGAAACTGATGTCTTGCACAAACAAAACAAAAATGGCTTGACATTTGTTGGTGACCGCGAGGGTAAGCGTCGCCCATTTGTATCACTTATTCCCTTGCTTGAAATTCTCCTTCATCTCACCGGCTCACCCACCGGGGCTACCAGATTATATGATTCAGCTTTGAATAATCTCGGCACTGAATTTGATATCCTAATGAGCCTCCCCATCGAACAAATCCAAAGCCGGCAAGGCCCAGAGCTGGCCAATGCAATCGCTAAACTGCGCCGTCGAGAAGTATCAATTGAGCCGGGATATGATGGGGTTTTTGGAAAAATTGCCATTGATATTTCCGAGCCGAAAGAGAAAAATGAAAAACAAGATCTCCTTTTCTGATTTATTAATCTACTTCCTACTCTTCCTCTTGCCAACGCAATTGGGTAAACACTTTTTTTTGGGCTTCTCTTATATTAATGGCCTTCGAGTTGATTATTTGGCACCAGCGATATATTTGACTGATATCTTGGTTGTTGGTCTTGTTTTGCTATATAGAAAAGAGATTGTTGAGGTAATTAAAAAACATTCAAAAATAATCGCTTTGTTGTTTGGGTTTTTTATCGTAAACACATTTTTTTCAAAAGAACCGGTGCTTTCGCTTTATTATGGATTGAGGATTTTTGAACTTTTTGCTGTTTTTATTATTTTTAGTAAAACAAGATTGTCCAAGCAAAATATATTTAGAACTTTATTATTGGGTGGCCTGATGACACTTTTTCTTTCGCTTTATCAACTAAGTAGTACTCACTCATTCCAGGGCATTTTTTACTTCTTAGGTGAGCGAAATATAAACCTTTCGACGCCAGGCGTCGCTACAATTGGTTTTTATGGTCGAGAATTGCTTCGACCTTATGCGACCTTTTCCCATCCCAACAGCCTCGCTGGCTTTTACCTCTTGCTTTATTCTTTAGTTCTTTTTTCCAAACTATCTAAGAATATTTTGTTTTATATCCTACATTTTACATTCGCCATGCTTGTCTTCCTCTCTTTTTCAAAGATTGCCATTATCACTTTGTTTTTTATTACTATGCTTTATGCGATTTTTGAGAGACATGGCTGCCTACCTTGTCGAGTGGCCTCAATATTTATCTTTCTTAGCGTTTCGCTTATATTTTTGCAAGGTTCAGGAGACCCAGAAAGCTTGAGCAAAAGACTAGTGCTCAATAGCGATGCTATAACAATCATAAAAAGCAATCTCCTTTGGGGTGTCGGCATGGGGCAATATGTCATTTCACAAGCCAAAATCCCCAGCAATTATCCTTATTTTTTCATGCAACCGGTTCATAACATTTTTTTTCTGTTGTTAGCTGAAGCAGGAATTTTATTGTCAGGAATTGTTTTCTATTTGATGAGCAGATTTGCCTGGATAAATCGCGCCAATAAAACCTTTATGGCTTGTTTATTAATAGTGATTTTTACTGGACTCTTCGACCACTACTGGCTGACCCTTCAACAAAACATGCTACTTTTAGGAGTGGTCTTTGGACTTACTGCTTCCTCACAATCACAATAGGGGTTTATTGATAATTAAAACCTCAGGTCTGTTAATTAATAGAAGAGATAACTTTTTTAAACCCTATCGCTCAACATCTATTTTTGGCATAAAACTCGACCAAGGCAACTGACGCTCCATAACAACAATTCCTTCCTGTGCCCAAGGATATATTACTAAATAACGCCCTTCAGCTTTTGCTCCCATAAAGTCTACCCAGTCAAAATCAGCCACGTAGCGCAATGAGAGCGGTTCGGGCTCGGCATCAGTCTTTTTATCGACCCCCTGTAACTCGTATACGGCACCAAACTTACCACTCTCTGTTGGTTCAGCAAGTTTGACAACGGCAACCAAACTATCTCCCCAGTTGAGAAGTTTCGCCACGCCCGATGGAGCAATCAACGACTCATACTCAGCTTCTCCGTCTAGTTTTAGAGTATAGCGCCGAATCTCTTTTCCAAGAGCTCCATAAAGATCTCCATTATGAAGCTCTATGTGACCACTAAAGTCCTTTATCCGCCAAACTTGTTCAACAGCACCGTTATTATCAATGGAGGATACAACAGTTTGTCTTGGACGATAAACACCAGTACTACTCCCGCTTACTGCTACGAGAGACCTCTCTGTGGCAAAAGAAAAAGTCGGTTTCCAATTCCTAGTATCATCGTAGACCGCTTCATACCACCATAGCGGAGTTTCGGTAATGCGAATGGGTGGAGCTGGTGGCTTTAAGGAATCAAAGGCTAGCGTTGGATGCTCACAACATCCATTTTCTCCATCATAATAAGACCACTTATCCGAAGCTCCAACATAATATACTCTCGACTCATTAATTGCCCCTCCAATGATAAATTCTTTCCAATCATTTCCAAATGCTGCAAGCATTTCTGGTGTATTCTCTGATTGGCACCTTATTGTATTTAAGGTTTCCGGCGGGATGTGAAGATTGTCGCGTCGCGGGCGATCTGGTGGATATTCTCGCGATCCCTCAACGGCAATACCAAATCTTGGACCGGACATTAGCTGAACCCAATCGCGGGTTGAATCTGTCTCCACCGGTACCGGGTCTATCGCCTCCTCACCTTGTTCGAGATGATAACGATATAGCTCCCATTGGTTGATAGCAAGCAGGCAAGAGCCTGCCCAACCGATATCATCAACAGTGCCATTTAACTTATAAGTTCGCTCGACAATCAATTTTTGAGTCTCAGCAGTATTTTGAGTTTCGGCAGTTTGGTTTGTAGATTGGTTGGGGTCAACCGCCGCGTCTAGTTGAGGTGGAGCGTATCTTGTGCCCGCAAGAGCAATGCTTGCCACGGCAATTGCTTTAACCAGATTTCGAATCTTGCTCTCCGGCCTTTTCACTTCCTCAAAAGATGCAAAATGTCGAGCTTCTAGATTCATAAAATATTCGCGCTTTCGCGATTACAACAGTATAACACCGTGGTGATTTTATATCAATGAAAGCGCATTTTGTTTTTTTGAAAAGATGTAAAATCTTACTGCTTCCTCACAATCACAATAGGAGTTTGCTCTTGGGCTTGGCCCATGGGATTATCGGCAAAAATTTTAGCGAGCAATTTTTTGTCGACATTTTTTGAGCTGGCAATGATGCGGACGCCAAAGTCATTGGCATCTATGATTGCCACTGGATACCCTAGTTTGCGCTCCATGTTCGCTACCACTTTCTTTGGGTCCTTAGGACCTAAGGTGACACTGGTGTTGCCAGGCGGCAAGGTATAAGGAGTGGGGCCATCAATGGCATTGACGCCATTGCCAGCAAGATGATAAAAAATACCTCTTACTTTAAATGGCTTGAGAAATCCAGCAATACCAGCCGCAATCAGAATTCTTATTCCCCCGGCCTCGCGAATCGCCATCTCCATTGTATGAGGATCACGCAAACCAATGCCTCCCGGATGATTATAGACATATCGGTATAGTTTTTTAGCGAGCCATGAAGGTTTTATTTTGTCTATGGCAATACTTCTCCCCTGAGTAATTGCCACCACCCGCTCTGAAATAACGACAATATCGCTTAGTTCAAGTTGAGCTTTGGTGTATTTATCAACTAAGGCGACAATACTGTCATGACTGGAAATTCGATGGGTTTTAATTGGTAGGCGGTCGAAGGTGACTTGGTCTATTTCGATACTTAATTTTTTACCTTTATTTGGAGTGCTACCCATACTTCAATAATATCAGAAGCGGCTCAAGCGATCTTTAAGCGAAATATTTGTTTTTAATGCTGATTCAACCTCAGTCCTATTGCCGGCAGGTGAATCTTTAAGAAGTGACTCAATTATCTGACGATGTTTGGCGTTGGAAAGCTTTAACGTTTGGATAAAATCTGATCCAGGAGGGGCTCCTTGTTTCCTGGCATTATCAATCGCATCAATGGCGGAGGAAAATTTTGATTCGCTGCCCGTCAAGGCAATTCCGGCTTCTTCCCACTTGCCTTTTTTGGACAAAGAGATTGCCATCCCGGCTCTTTTATCTGAAAATAGCAGTAAAAGCTCAGCTTTTTTAATATTGTCGCGGCTTAAAAACAACCATAAATTATCCCGGGTGTTTTTTAAGAAAAATAAAGGATGATCTGGCAAAATCCCATGATAGGGGAGGGTATATTCCACTTGCTCCGCACTCACCGATACTTCCTGAGGAGAAGCTGGTAAGACAATGGTCGCAAAGGCGAAAAAAAATAGCGTTGCCATCAGACTGGCGAGTCTCAATCTTGTCATAAATTTTAAGTATACTTAAAAACAAACCCACCGTCAAAACCAATTATGGCCTTGCTGTGGGCTTGTCTACACCTTATAACTAATTCATTTGACCATTCTCTTCAAAGATTTACCGGCGGTAAATCCTGGTGTTTTGGTCGCTGGAATTTGAATTTCAGCACCAGTTTGTGGATTGCGTCCCTTTCGAGCCGCTCTTTTTCTTACCAAAAAGGTTCCAAATCCGGTAACTACTACTTTTTCTCCACGCTTCATTGCGTCTGAGATGGTGGTGAAAATTACGCTTACAGAGTCTTTTGATGCTTTATTGGTCAAGTTGGTTTTTTTAGCCACTTGAGCGATTAGATCTGCTTTTGTCATTTTTTTTCACCTCCCTTCTTAAAGTATTTTGTTCTTCAAAGAATAGATACCTGTAGATCAATCATAGAAGTTTTTGCCTTTCCTGTCAACCCATATTAAAACGGTCCTATTATAACAATCTAGATCAAGAGTGGCTTGTCGCAGTGGCCCGAACTTCGCGGATGACAGTTATATTGACTTGTCCTGGGAAAGTCGGGAATTTTTCTTCAATGCGAGACCGAATACGCTCGGCGAGTGCGGTCGCTTCATCATCACTTACCTGATCCGGTTTGACGATCACTCGAAGCTCACGACCTGCCTGAAGCGCATAGGCTTCAGCAACCCCTGGCTCTTTGGTCGCCGATTCCTCAATATCCTTTAGTCGCTTCAAATATTGCTCAAAATCTTCATGTCTGGCCCCTGGCCGACTCCCTGAGATGGCATCAGCAATATAAACAATCACTGCCTCAACCGACTCAAAGGGAATATCTTCATGATGAGCTTCAACACAATGAATTACTGATTGAGAAATGTTGTATTTTTTAAGTAGATCGACTCCTAAGGTCACGTGACTGCCCTCCTTGTCAGCCACAATCTTGCCGATATCATGAAGCAGACAGCCGATCTTGACGGTATTGACATCAGCACCGATTTCATGGGCAATAGCAATGCCAATCTTTGTCTCCTCAAGAGTGTGAAGAATCATATTCTGACCATAAGAATAGCGGTATTTAAATCGCCCTAGCATGCGAACTAACTCAATTGGCAAATTATAAACGCCTACTGACTGACAAAGCTCTACTCCAGCTTTTTCCATCAAGCGATCTACGTCGGAACTGGTTTTTTTAACAATTTCTTCAATGCGCGCTGGCTGAATTCTCCCATCTTTGATCAATTGTTCAAGAGAGACTCTGGCAATTTCACGTTTAACGGCATCAAAAGATGATAATTTAATTACTCCTTCCTCTTCCAAATCAACATCAACTCCAGTCGCAATCTCAAAGGCACGAATATTACGCCCTTCTTTGCCAATTATGCGACCTTTGAATGAATCATTGGGAATTTGTATTGTTGACAAGGTATATTCGGCGGTATAATCAACCGCGCCATATCGCATCGCATCAACCAAAATCTCTCGACTCCTAACTTCTGATTCTTCCTTAATTCGATCATTAGATTGACGGACACGCTCGGCGATCTCTTTTTCAAGATGGGTTTCCAGATTTTTTAAAATTAGTTCCTTTGCTTGAGTTTGATTAAGGCCGGAGATTTTTTCCAGTTTAGTGACGAGCTCGTCACGTTTACTCTCAATTTCTTGTTTTATGCGATCTAGCGACTCTCGATCTTTTTCAATCGTATCTTCTCGTAACGCTAGTTGAGTTTGCAGTTCTTGCAGCTTACGCTCCAGTGCCATCGCTTGGGTCGTCATTTGACTGGCCTTCTCCTCGGCTTCACGTTTTATCACTAAAGCTTCTTCTTGAGCCTGAAGAATTATTTCTCTTTGTTTATTTTCTGATAAGTCTTCTTGGGGCTTGCTTTCTTTGACTTCTTTTTCGATCTCAATCCCTTCATCTTGAACTTTTTTTAAGAACTCTATAAGCTCGGAGACGTTATTAATTTTCATAACTTTTTTGAGCCTAAAGAATGCTAGAAGTCGAAAAATCGATTACCCGTTTCAAGCGGTATTGAAACAAAGAGAGAAGAACTGCGTGGTAATTGATTTTGCGGTCAGCATAATAAAGGCTTTTTGTATAACGGTAAATAGTAATGTTTTTTGACAACCGTGACTCCTATTTTACTCCATGATGTCGATTTCTTCAATTGCTTTTTTTATTGCCTCATAAGTGAAGCCGCGACGAGAGAGAAGTTTACGAATTTGCTCTTGGCGCAAGTTTTTATCAAGTCTTTCAAAGACAAGCCTTTTTTTATTAAGAATTGCTTTTGCCAGCTCAACCTCACTCAGATCCAATTTATCGAGAACCGCTTCAATTACTTCTTTTGCTACTCCTTTTGCTCTCAATTCAAATATTAGCGCCCGCTTGCCACGAGGCTTGAAATAAGATCTATCCTCAATCCACCAAGTGGCAAAACTTTCATCATTTATTAGCTCCTGATCTTCTAGCTCTTTAACAACTTTGTCAATTAGATAAGTTTTTTTATCATCTGGAATTATTTTTTTATAGAGTCTTCTGCCTAAATATTCCTTTATTTCATGTCGACTCCGTGGCCGACGGGCAAGATATCGATTAGCGGCATAAAGGAGTGTCTCTATAAAAGATTCATCAGTTTTAGTCATGAGGCGAGAAGGCTTTATCAAGGACTTCTTTGATGATTTTCTGCCGTAGCTTAGCATCTTCAGATAGTGCTGCCTTAGTTTGTTCCTTCCCCTGACCTAAAACCTTGTCCTCATACTTCAAAAAGGCCCCACTTTTATCAATTATCCCCAGCTGTATTGCTGCCTCAACCACTGCTTCACCTTTGTCAATCCCCATTTTATCGACAACGAAAGTGGCTTGTTTAAATGGTGGTGCCACTTTGTTTTTGACTACTTTCACCCGATGACGCGATGCAACGACTTCATCCCCCTTTTTAATGCTTTCGATTTTGCGGATATCAAGTCTGAGTGACGCATAAAACTTCAGTGCTAAGCCTCCCGGAGTAGTCTCGGGGTTGCCAAACATGATGCCGATTTTTTGTCTGAGTTGATTGGTGAAAATAATTGTGGTTTTTGACTTAGAGACAACGCTTGTCAACTTTCTCAGGGCTTGACTCATCAAGCGGGCTTGAAGACCCATATGAGAGTCTCCCATCTCTCCTTCAATCTCGGCTCTTGGCACGAGCGCCGCGACCGAGTCGATGACAACCAAATCAATACCTCCGGAGCGGATCAGCTGCTCGGCAATTTCAAGGGCTTGTTCACCAGTGTCGGGCTGAGAAATAAGCAGGTTGTCAAGATCAACTCCAATAATCTTTGCCCAGGTGGGGTCAAGAGCGTGCTCGGCATCAATAAAAGCGGCAATACCCCCTTCTTTTTGAATTTGTGAAATAAGAGTCAGGCAAAGGGTTGTTTTTCCCGATGCTTCTGGCCCATAAATCTCAATTATTCTCCCTTTTGGTACCCCACCAACACCAAGAGCGATATCGAGGGGCAAAATATCTGTTTTGATGACGTCGACTTTGATAGCACTCGCCTCGCCAAGTCTCATTATCGAGCCAGCACCAAATTGCTTTTGAATCCCTTCCATTGCCATGGCGACTGCCTGATTTTTCGGTGAAATATTATTGACTGACGTAGGAGCAGAATTTTCAGAATGATTGTTAGTTTTTTTCTTTGGCATGGGAAGTATAAGTCATGATAGAATATATTATAGGGATTTGCAAGAGGGAAAGTTCGCTTTCTTTCGGGGATTGGCGCAGTTGGCTAGCGCGCACGGCTGGGGGCCGTGAGGTCGCCGGTTCAAGTCCGGCATCCCCGACAAAACTGTCACTTGCAAAGTTGTCGGTTCCCCGATGAAAACATCTCTGATTAACTGGCAGTAACTACTCATTAGTTCGCAGACTGCCAGTTTAACAAGTCCCCGCCTTCGCTAAAGCTATGGCGGGCAGGCGGCCACCCCGACAAAACTTTCGATTCAAGCGTTGTCTTGCTCTCCAAGCCAGCGCTCAACCTCCAAGGCGGCGGCAATCCCCATACCAACAGCGGTCCCTGCCTGGCGATATTCATGGTCAACACAGTCTCCAGCAGCAAAAACACCGTCGATTGTTGTTGAATATTGATATTGAAAATCAAACTTTAGGTTGTCAGTTTTAAACTCCGGATTATTTTTTGCTTCCCAAAGCGCCCAAATCGAAGTCTTGATATAACCATGAGCATCTAAATAGACTCCAGAATTTATTAAGAAATCGGTCTCTGGTTTATGACCGATTGCTAAAAAAAGGCCTTGAACTGGCAACCTATCATCATTAATGAGGCTTTTTGATTTGTCACTATTGAATTTTATTTGTAAGCCTTCAACGACATTTTCGCCAAAAACATCCGCAACTTCGGTATCCCAAAGAACCGTGATTTTGGGATGTTTTAACACTCGATCCTGCATAATTTGACTGGCTCGAAAACTCGATCCGCGAGCCAGCACATATACTTTGCTAGCAAAATTGGTGAGCGTCAACGCCTCTTCCATCGCTGTATCCCCACCGCCGATGACAGCAACTACTTTTTCCTTAAAGAAAAACCCATCACAAACAGCACATGCAGAAACACCTCGTCCTCTCAGTCGTTGTTCATTTGGTAAATTCAGCCATTGCGCTGAAGCGCCAGTAGCAACAAGAATTGATTTGGATTTGAGCTCCGAGCCAGAGCTGGTTTTTACCGTAAATGGCTGCTTGCTTAGATCAACGCTGACGACATTGTCATCGATAAATTTCGTCTCAAAATGAGCCGCATGTTCTCGAAAATTAGTAATCAGATCAGGTCCTAGTATTGATTTGAAACCAGGGTAATTTTCGACATCGCTGGTATTTAAAAGCTGCCCACCTGGAGGAGAGCCGGCAATGACTAAAGGATTGAGATAGGCTCGAGCCATATAAACTGCTGCCGCTAACCCAGCTGGCCCACCCCCAATAATGATTGCTTTTTCGATTTCCATGAGTTTTTTATTTTAACAAGAAAAATGAGCAGATGA
Organism: Candidatus Microgenomates bacterium; assembly: GCA_025449735.1. Lineage (GTDB taxonomy): Bacteria > Patescibacteriota > Microgenomatia > UBA1406 > HO2-37-13b > JANWIV01. The sequence goes on from JANWIV010000003.1 coordinate 292,595, forward strand.
CAACAAACTGATATAATAGCTCTATATGGAAGATTGTTTATTTTGCAATATTGTCAAAGGAGAGCTCCCTACTTTTAAGATTTATGAAGATGATCACTATCTCGCATTTCTTGATATTAGCCCTCGTACTCCAGGTCATACTCTGGTGATTCCAAAAGCACATTTTCGCTGGGTATATGATGTCACCGAGTTTGGTGAATATTGGGAAGTAGCTAAAAAAATCACCCAGGCGATGCAAAAAAGCTTGTCCCCAAAATACGTTGCCTATCTCACATTTGGCACCGAAATCTCTCACGCGCATATCCATATTGTCCCAATGTATGAATTTTCAGAAGATATCTCGGAAAGGAACAAGTATGATGATGATTTTATGAATAGTACCGCTGAAAAGATTGTCAAGGCAATAAAAAAATCCTAACCCTTTTATCCCTTTATACTCAGTCCTTTATACTTTATACTAGTTTTATATGGACCGCCATCCAATTCCTAGGCAAATCACTACTTTTCAGTTTAAACTGATTGGTTTTTTAACCGTTAAGCAATTCGCTTATCTCTTGGCAACAACTGGGCTGACAATAACTATCTATTTCCTAATTCCAGTGCCAATTATTAATATTGTCTTTGCCGGTCTTATTGGGGCGATTGGAGCGGCATTTTCTTTGTTGACTTATAATGACCGCTCTTTTGATATTTGGCTTAAAAATCTGGCATTGGCCATTCTCAACCCGTCACAATATCATTATATTAAAAAAAATCTACCTCCCGCTTTTTTGCAGGGAGTTTTTATTTATTCACCGGCTGTCGTCAGCACCCATGTCGATGCTAATAATAAGTTGGCTTCGTACATCGGGCAAAGCGCTACAGGGAGTGTTTCTAACGAAGGAGATAGAATTCACCAGCTTTTTTCAGAGCCGAATGAGCCAATGATGAAAATGACTACTCCTGGCCTAAATATCAATGCCGACGCCACGTCTCCAACAAGCGCTGTCTCAAATTTGCCTCAAGCCTTTATTTCCGGCATTGTGTCAGGAAATGAGGGGAAAACACTACCAGGAATTATGATTTATATAAAGACCGACTTGGGAAATGTTACTAGAATACTAAAAACCAATACTCATGGTGTTTTTGCTTCATTTCATAGCTTAAGCAATGGCAACTACACAATCGAAAGCAAGGATTTAAGCGGTAAATATTTATTTGATACAATGAAAGTTACGCTAACTGGTCAAAAAAATGAGCCATTTTATATAAACGCCAAAAAATCATTATGAAAAAAGCTAGTCCTAAAACACCAGTAAAATCCTCTACTCAAAATTTCACCGAAATTGAACTGGTTAAAGATGATATTGTGGTATTCTCTGACAATTCCTGTTGTCTTATTATCGAATCTGGTGCGGTAAACTTTATGTTGCTCTCAGAAGAAGAGCAACAAGCAATGATTTATTCGTTTGCGGCGCTTTTGAATTCCCTTTCTTTTCCAGTACAAATGTCAATATTGTCGCGCAAAATGGATATTTCCTCTTATATCGACTATGTTGACGAAAAAATAAAAAACCAACCCGATCCGGTTTTGTCCAAACGACTTGTCGAGTATCGAGAATTTATTCGCAATATCGTCACTCGCAATACTATTTTGGAAAAATCATTTTATTTTGTATTGCCTTTTTCCCCTCTTGAGATGGGCATTAAAGGTGGCACGAGTAAAGGGATTTCTAAAGAATACGTACTATCTCGAGCACGTGCTGCCCTTTATCCTAAACGTGATCACCTCATGCGACTGCTCTCAAAAACAGGCCTCGGTGGCAAAAGCTTATTCGAACAAGAGGTGGTTGAGCTTTTTTATAATATCTACAATCCTTCTGTTACTGGGAAAAAACTGGCCCCAATCAAAAACTATACCGATATTATTCTAACTACATAACATATGGCTTTATTCGGAGGCAAACAGAAACAAAATGCTAAACAAGGGCAGGAAAGCGCCGGTTCATTACTGTCGCCGGGAATGGTTTCGATTCGCGATTTGATCGCGCCTTCTTATATCGAGGTTGATTTTAATCATATAAAAATTGACGACCGGCTTTACCGGACTTTTTTTGTTGTAGGTTATCCGAGGTTTGTTTCTTCAAATTGGCTTGCCCCACTGATAACTTTTGACCATCCTCTTTTTATCTCGATGTACGTCTATCCAACACAATCAAATAAAATTTTGCATGATTTAAAACAGAAAATTGCTGAAATGGAGGCAACGATTGAGACCGATATTAAAGCAGGAAAAGTCGTTGATCCAACGGTGCAGGTCTCACTTGATGATGCTTTAATGCTCCAGGCAGAGCTTGCCGCTGGCTCAGAAAGGTTCTTCCAATTTGGATTATATGTGACAGTCCCGGCCGATACCCAACAAGAACTCGACACCGCTTCAAAAGAAGTTGAGTCGCTACTTTCCTCTTTGCTTATTGTTAGCAAAAAGGCGTCGCTTGAGATGGAGAGTGGTTTCAAGTCGACATTGCCGATGTTTAAAGACAATCTTAAAGTGTGGCGCAATATGGACACCACCAGTCTCGCCACCACCTTTCCTTTTATCACCGCTTCGCTGTCAGCTAATGAAGGGATTCTCTATGGTGTCAATCAACATGATGGCAGTCTAGTTATTTTTGACCGTTTTGGACTGGAATCAGCTAATTCAATAATTTTGGGTAAATCAGGTGGTGGGAAAAGTTTTTTTGTGAAGATGGAGACTTTGCGCTTGCTCTTGATGGATATTGATGTCCTTATTATCGATCCTGAGAATGAGTATAAAAATATCACCAAAGCGGTCGGTGGCGAGTTTGTCTCTTTTTCTCTCTCATCGGAATTTAAAATTAACCCTTTCGAGCTGGCGGTGGAGAATCCTGAGCCTGATGAGCTAGCAAACAAAATCCTAAGCCTCCACTCACTAATGAAGGTGATTATGGGAGAACTCTCCCCGTCACAAGAAGCCCTACTCGACAGAGCGCTCGTTGCTGCATATAAATCAAGGGGGATCACCCCGGATCCGAAAACATTTGTTAATGCCCCACCACTTCTTGAGGATTTGTATAAGGTATTTTTGGGCTTTGAGACTGAAGAGGCGGCGGAGTTAGCCGCACGACTAGAAACTTTTGTTAAGGGCTCAGCCGCTGGAGTCTTCAATCAGCAATCTAATTTTGATATTACTAACAAATTTACGGTTTTTGGCATTCGCGATGTTGAGGAAAGCCTTCGCCCGGTAGTCATGTATATTGTTCTTGATTATGTTTGGAACCGGATCAGAAGAGATCGAAAAAAGCGAGTACTTGTGGTTGATGAGGCATGGTATCTAATCAAGCATAAAGACTCCGCTAAATATCTCTATGGATTTGCTAAAAGGGCTCGAAAATATCAACTAGGACTAACAACAATAACCCAGGACGTTGAAGACTTCTTAAATGTAGAAGAAGGTCGAGCGATTCTTACCAATTCTAGTTTGCAGATATTATTAAAACAATCAACAGCAGCAATTGATAAAATTGCCGAAATCTTCAATATTACTGGTGGCGAAAAACACTTCCTTCTCTCCTCAGGTGTTGGTGAAGGGCTTTTTTTTGCCGGTCACTCTCATGTCGCTATAAAAATTATTGCCAGTGAAGAAGAGCACGGTCTTATAACCCAGGTTTGAGATTTATGCCGTTTCTTCGGTGCGAAGTGGCATGATTATATGCAAAAAACTGTCGTCGCCTTCTATTTTAAACACACAAGGAGATGTTGGTCCAGCCGATTCAAAAACTATCAATTTTTCTTTAGAAATTGATAGGAACTCGGCTAAAAACCTATAATTGAAAGCAATTTTAAAACTTTCACCCTCCATTTTTTCAGTGGTCACAAATGAGGTCGTTTCTTGATTATTAGTTAGTTTTGGTCTGATATAAAGCCCATCTTTTTGTGGATCGAGGATTACCACATTAGACTCTTTACTTAGTACTACTGAGGTTAGTTTAAGAGCGCGTAGGGCCTCCTCTCGGGAAAAAACAATGTTAATTTTTTGACTCTCGGGAATTACTTTCTCAAAAGGGGGGAACTCACCTTCAATTAATCTTGTTGTTAGACTTGTGTCTACTGTTTTAAATGAAGCGTTATGATTATTTTCATCGAAAATAACTTTTATATTATTATCAATATTAAAAAGACGAACCAACTCAAACAAAGCATTGCTTGAAATTGTCGCTGTTGGAATATCAAAACTCTTCTTTCTCTTAACAACTGAGAGTCTGAAGCCGTCTGTTGTCACTAAAAACATCTCGTTGTTTTTAATAGAAAAGTTAACACCAGTTAAATGAGGCCTGGCTTCTTCTTTTGAAACAGAAAAGAGAACCTTTTCAATGTCTTTGATTGTTTGTTTATTTAGTGATTGGGGGTTGCCACTAACCTCTGGTTCCTTGGGGAAATCTTTTGAAGAGAGGGTTGGAAAAGAGGCTTTGTTTTTGCCTTCTATTATGGTGAGGTGAGATCCGTCAATCTCGAGTTCTACCTCTTGAGCCTCAAGGATGTTTAGATATTCTCCAATTTCTCTTGTGTCTACTACAAATTCTACTTCTTCACTTGTCTTGCATATTAATTCGGTGGTGAAATAGTCATTAAGATTGGTTGATTGGAATGTAATTTTTTCTTTACTTATTGCTAATTTGATTGATTGTATTAATTGAGGAGCTGATGATTTTTGAGAAGAAAAATGACTAGTTGCAAGAATTGCGCTCTTAAACAATTCACGATTAATTTTTATTTTCATAGTTATATTAATAAGTAGTATTAGTGTGGTGTGGATTAGTTTATATCAAGCGCTCGTTATTTGCAACTATCGCAACATATCAATTAAACCACCAATTATTTTTCTGTGGACAACCACACACAAATAATGAACATTATTAACCATCATTAACAATCCTAATGATCTTATCAAAATCATTTTTAATCCCAGGGTTATTCATTAACAAAGAACTAAGTTTGTCAACTCCATGCATAATAGTAGTATGATCCCTCCTTTTTAATATAAAAGCAATATCAACCAATCTTAAATCTAGATGGTGTCGAAGGATATACATTGCCATTTGACGCGCTCTAACAATTTCGGTTTTCCTTGAAGCACCCTTCATTTGTAGTGGTGACATATTATAATAACTGGCGACTAAACGGACGATTTCATTGGGAGGGATGTTAGTGTGATTTGATTTTTTAACATTATTTATCTCTAGTTTTATAAAATCAGGAGAAAGCGCTTGATTGTCATGTTCTCCTTTGGCAAAAAGACGAAGCAACTCCCCTTCAAGCTCTCTCGTATCTCTTACTTGCTCGGCTATAAGGCGCGCTGAGTCAATAGAAACCTCAATATTCCTCTCTGCTGCCTTGATCAGGATAATTGCAGTTCTTAGTTCAAAGTCTGGGTTTTGGATATCAATCATTAGTCCTCCTGAGAAACGAGAACGCAGCCGGTCTTCAAGTTTTTCGATATGCCTCGGAGCGCGATCAGAAGTCAATATTATTTGTCCACCAGACCCAACTATTGAGTTAAAGGTGTGATAAAATTCCTCCTGGACATAGATTTTACCTGCGATAAATTGAACATCATCAACTACTAAAAGATCGAGGCCTCGGTATTTTTTTCGGAGCGAATCAGTGCGTTTTTTGCGAATAAGTTCAATCAAGTCATTGGTGAATTCTTCAGAAGTGCAAACTAATACTTTTGCTTCGGGTTTTGAAGAGATGATGCTGTGGGCAATTGCATGGGCGAGATGGGTTTTGCCGACCCCTACTCCTCCATAGACAAGAAACGGATTATATGTTTTTCCCGGATTTTCAGCGACTGTTTGTGCGGCAGAATAAGCCACCTGATTTGTTGAGGAAACAGCAAAGTTTTCAAAAGTGTTGCGAGGGTTAATTCCAGCATCGCGCACGGCGACTTCTTTACTCTCCTGAAACTCAATAAGAGGCAGTGTCTCTGTTGCTACGCGCCCCTTGCCTTCCCGGATGATGAATATTAACTCAACTTCTTTTTTTAAGTATTGACTAAGGTATTTCTTTATCACCTCACGCTTTCCTTCAAGAAACATCCTAGAACCATAATTAGGACAGGCAATAACAAAAGCATTTTCTTTTTGTTCAATAAACTGTGTAGTGCGAAGCAGCGACCCAAGCATTGGGGAAGCATCAGTTGTCTCTAAGTTTGCGATAAAATCACGCCATTTCATCTTAGAATATTAGCATAAAACTATGTGGATAATTTATCCACAATATTATGACAAAGTTATCCACAATGCAAGCAGTATTTTATCCACATACAGTTTAGATTGCCAAATCAATGTAATATTTATTTTAAATCAAATAAAGACAGTCGCAGGAGAAAAAAAGTTTTATTGAGAGGGCGAAGTGTGGACCGGAGGGGACTTGAACCCCTGACCTCTTCACTGCCAGCGAAGCGCTCTAGCCAACTGAGCTACCGGCCCTAATTTACATTTTAGCTTGAGGTCTATTATACATTATTGAACGTGCAGATAGAAGCTAATAACCCCACCACCATGTTCGATATATTTAATATTGATGACGGCACCGCTGCAATTTTGAGACGAGGTAAACAATGTCCCATCGGCTGGGGCGCGAATAACATTGCTACTGTCTGAGACCATATCATAGCCAGTATGGATGCCGCCACTGTAGGTGTAGCGCCACGAATAAGGAGTAACTCCAAATCCTTGCGTCAGGGTCACCGGATCTTGCAAAGGATGTGACCAGCCACCGCCATTAATATATTTCCCTGGATCGACCCAGACATTATTTTCTCTGACTTCAAAATGAAGGTGGGCACCAGTAGAACAATAAGGGAAACCAGTGTTACCCACGAGCGCGATTGGATCACCACGCTTGACCGGCCCAATCTCAGACCCAGCTGCTAAAGCATTTTGAACTGCTTGGTATTCCGCCAAAGCCTGAGATAACAATTGTCTATATTTGGTTTCATCTTGACTGGTCTGGGTGAGTAGGGTTTGTTTTTGTGTCTTTTGGGTTCCAAGTGAAGACTTTTGAGTGCCTAGGGCGGTTTTTAACTCTTCAAGCTCGGTTTTCTTCTCTTCCCGGAGATTTTTTTGTTCTTCAAAGCTCTGTTTCGTCCTTTCGAGCTTAACCGCGAGGAAATGATCACTGTTTTGGGCGGCACGCATGTATTTCAGACGCCCTAGTAGCGTTGTCGCGCTCTCAGGATCGAGCAACAGATCAAAAACCGAGACGCTCCTCTGCTTGTATCCCTCAGTGATTTTAAGCAAAAGCACTTGACTCAGATGATCAAGAGATGTATTCAGCTTACCAATTTGCCCAGTTAGCGATTCAATTTCTTCTTCGGTGAGTACAATGTTATTTTCGGTGTGGGTGATTTTGGCGGTAGTTAGATTGATCTGAGAATCCATGTATTTGATCTGAGTTGATAAGGTGGCGGCTTGTTTGGAAAGGGTGGCGACCTGAGCCTCAAGCTCATTGATCTTTTTCTTGCAGTCTTCGTGTGAAAGCCCATCACAAACACCGGCGTAGCTTATGGTCGCAAAACTACCAATTAATATGAGCAAGAAAACAGCAATTATTAATCGAAATTTTTTCATAAAAACAATTTTAAACTGACCACAACTACTTAAATGATACAATAGTAGGATGGATTATTATAGAGAGGAAATATTCATTCCCCATGTCAACGAGAGTGATGAATTTATCGGTCCTATCGAGCGTTGGGAAGCACATAAAAAAGGCATTCTTCATCGAGCTTTTACAATTGCAATGTTTATTAATGATGACATTTTACTTCAACATCGCCGCCATCCCGTTTTTGATGGCGTATATGATTTGACATGCTCTTCTCATCCAACCGTAAAAAATGGCAATATTCAAGATATGACTGATGCGGTTTATGAAACGCTAGCTCGAGAATGGGGAGTTCCTCACTCCAAAATATCGCCGCCAGAGCATAAAGGGTCAATTCTCTACTCCGCAAAAGATAATGGGAGCGTCTATAAAGAACATGAAGTTTGCCATCTATACACTGTTGAATCAAGCTCATTGCCAAAAATAAATTATGAATTCTCTTATGGATATTCACTAGTTAATAAGAAAAAGTTGATAAACCAAAAAGAAGGTAAAGAGTTACCGATAAGCCATGCTTTTGCTCCTTGGGTACCAAAACTTCTTGGCCTTTTAGAGCGTTGATAAAGCTGATGCGGATATTATGCGTTAATAATGCGGGGAAAATCATGAGTCCTGAAACATGAACCGTGAAACATGCCCATCTGTTTTAGACTCGAGGTCGAGTAATTGATATTTATACTCTATAATAAGCTCAATGAAAGTAGCAATATTAGGCGGCGGTATCACGGGGCTAGCAGCGGCATACGACTTGTCTAAGCAAGGTTATGAGGTGTCGCTTTATGAAAAATCAGCGCATCTTGGAGGTCTCGCTTCGGGATTTAAGAAAGAAGGCTGGGACTGGGCGCTAGACTTTGCTTATCATCATCTATTCGAAAGCGACACTGACATTATGGGGTTTGCCGAGACCATTGGATTTGACGGTATATTTAAGACTTCGCCACAAACCGCCTCGCTTTATGAGGTTGACGGTAAATTAGTCATTTATCCGCTCGAGAGCCCAACGGATTTGCTACGCTTCCCGCGACTTGGCATAGTCTCTAAGCTTCGTGCCGGCCTTACATTGACAATTTTGAAATACGGTCCTCATTTGTCGATTTATGACAAGGTCTCAGCGATGAGGTTCCTCAAGCTGACAATGGGTGAGCCAGCATGGAAAGTATTGTGGCAAGCGCTTTTTCGGAAAAAGTTCGGTAAATATGCGGATAATATTCTAGCCTGGTTTATTTGGTCTCGAGTGAAAAAAAGGAGCCAAAAATTATGCTACGTCCGGGGCGGCTTCCAGGCACTAACTGATCATATTGAGCGTGTTTGCATTGAGAATGGCGCCATTATTAATAAGGGAGTAGAGGTGGCGACATTAAAGCGAAAAGGCAAGCAATTCATAGTCAATAAAAAAGCATTTGATATTGTCATCTCAACCTTACCGACTCAAGCCTTGGTTAAAGTGGGGGAGGAAATACTACCAGCGACATATGTGAGTAATCTTACAAAGATAAAATATTTGCATGCAACCAATTTGATAATCGAGACCGAGAGCCCAATTTTTGAAAAAGCCTATTGGGTCAACGTTTCTGAAGAGAGCATCCCAATAATGGTATTGGTACAACATACTAATCTTACCGATAAAAAACATTATGGGAATAAACACCTTCTTTATATAGGTAATTACGTCGATGGTGATAGTAAACTTCTCAAAATGGATAAAGAGGAGGCGCTAAAATACTTTCTTCCTCATGTTGAGAGAATTGCTGGGAAGAAGATCAAGCCGACTGACTCTTGGTATTTCAAAGCCGGGTTTGCACAACCCATTTATGACGAGAATTACATGAAATACCGACCGAAATTTGTGTCTCCAGTAAAGAATTTATACATTGCCAACCTTGATATGACCTATCCTCATGATAGGGGGACCAACTATGCCGTCAAACTCGGCCGTGAAGTAGCAAGGTTGATTGCTTAAGCAAAAATTGGCTCATTCTTGAAGCTTTGGACATTGGGCTTATTAATCAAGTCTTCTAGGACCTGCCAACGCTGTTTCTTGATCACGTGAGGGACATCATCGGCCATCACCTTGGTGGCGGCAGTCATTGGTCGAGACGAATAAATAGAAATATATGCTTTATAAAAACCGGCTTTTTTACAAAGTGCCACGGTATTTTCAAATTCCTCATCAGTTTCACCACAAAAACCAACAATTATGTCGGTGGTAATTCTTAAGTTTGGGATTTTAGATTTAAGTTTTGCTATCAAATCAAGATATTCGTCCGTGCTATACCAGCGGTTCATTCGTTTCAAGACCTGATCATCGCCTGACTGGAGGGCGAAATGAAGCGTTCGAGAAATATTTTTGTTCCTCGCGATTACTTCTATTAGTTCATTGCTAAAATCCCAAGGATTGCTGGAGATGAAATTAACCTCCTCAAATCCCATTTCGGCAACCTCTTTTAAGAGGTGTGGAAATAATGTCGGGATGCGCATGCGGCCTAAATGTTTGACGAAAACAGGCTTGAGCCTAGAATTTCGAATTTCGAATTTCGAATTTCTAAACAAATCCGAATTTTCAAAATCCGAATGTTTTAAACGTTTTCCATTTAGACCATTTGAATTTTGATATTGTTTCGTATTTCGGACTTCGGATTTCGGATTTTCAGAAAAGTAATCTTTTCCTGGTAAGTCGCGCATTACCTGAATATTATCAGCACCAACAATAAGATCAGCGCCATAGGAGTTGACGTTCATCCCAAGAAGCGTCACTTTTTTATAACCCTTCTCTTTAAGCTCAAGACATTCAGCGATAATACTTTCATAAGGCCGACTGATCTCTCGCCCGCGGGTAAAAGGAACAATGCAAAAGGTGCAAAAATTATTGCAACCATTGGAAATCGGCACCCAAGCTTCGGTGTCACTGGTTCTTACCGGAGCAAAATCAAAACCAATCTCCTCAATTGGAAGGAATTCATCGGCTGAGGGCATGGCCCGTTTTATTTTTTGTAAAAATTTACCTGAGCTATCACGAAAAGCAATGCCGACCATACAACCAGTGACAATTATTTTATATTCTTGCCCTCGAGACTGTTTATCAGATTTGATGGTCGAGAGATTGTTGAGTAGTCCATAAACACGGTTCTCCGCTGTCTCACGGACCATACAGGTGTTGACAACGACATAGTTGGCATCCTTATATCCTCGGGCGCGCCTCATACCGCGCCCCTCTAGGGTGGCGCGAACCCGCTCTGAGTCAGCATGATTTTGTTGACAGCCAAATGTTTTAATATAGTACTTTGCCGGGTTACTCATTATCACTAAAAATTGTAACTTTTAAGCCAGCTCGCCCCTCGAAGCTCGTCAGAGCGAAGTGGGGACAACCAAATGTTTTAATAAAATATTTCATTAGAACATATTGTAACAAAAGGCCAATCAATTCTTAACTCTGAATTTTACATTCTAAATTTTCCTTACCCTCCCCAACTTTGGTATTTTTTGAGAGCGCGGTTCCAAAGTGCAAGTGAAAAGATCAAGAGCACTGCACAAACCACAAAAGAAAATATAATAAGCCCCGGTTGAAGCAAGGAAAACAACGCCTGGGCGGGAAAACTGACCATAACCCCAACGGGAATGATAAAAGTAAAAATTGAGCGGAAAGGATCGCGATAGATATCAATTGGAAATCGGCCAATGGTGAAAACATCTCGATAGATCATAATCGCATGGTCAACTTGAGTGGTTAAGACGGCCAAAGCTAAAACCAAAATATGAAAGGCGGCAGCGATCAGAAATGCATTAAAAATCAAAATCAAATAAGTTGTTAATCCGGCACTAGAAATCTCGCCACTGCGCGAAATGACAAAAGCGGTGAGTGGCACATAAAACAAAAGCATCCCCAGATCCATCAGGTCCATACCGCCAAAAAGAATTCTAACGAATGGGTGGTATGGTTTGACCAAAATCGTATCAAAGTCGCCAGATACGAGGAGAGGTCGAAAGCGATAGACTTCGCGGAAAAGGAATTGGGTCACGGTATCAACTAAATTAAAAGTCAAAAAAAACACCAAAGCTTGGTTGGTGTTGTAGCCTTTGATAGCGCCAGTTTCATTTACCAAAAGCAAAATCAAGCCTAGAAACATCCCAAACCGGATGAGTTTTCCAAAAGTAAAAAGAAGCGCCCCAAACCAGTTTGAGAGCGAAGTCTTGGCACTATAAATTGAAAGCAATAGAATTATTCTTAAATTTCTTTTCATAAATTTACTTCACCGACCATAATAGGAATAACCTCTCAAGCCTTTGCGCCAAAGTAGGGCGCATAAATAATAAGTTATGAAAAACCATGAGAGACTAGCAATCAAATAAAAAGGTATAAGGTGAGTTGAAATTCCTAAATAGGCTCGAGTTGGCAAATAGTAGAGATATGGGAAAGGAGTTAGTAACAAAAGGTTGTAAAACCTTTCAGGCAATATATCTAGTGGGAAATAGGCGCCAGAAAGAAAAAAAACAATCATGAAAAAGATAAACCTTGGTGCCCAGACTTCTGGAGTCCAGAAACCTATGAAAGAAATCGTCAGATTGATAAAAAAAGCGGTGCCAATACCAAGTAATAAAAAAATGTCGAATAATAAGTAGTTCACCAAACCTGTTTGAACAAATAGGAGTGGTTTTAGAAGTAGCACAATTAACCCGATTTCAACTATTGTAAAGCTGAGATTGATTAATTTATCCGCTAAATCCCGAGTTGCTATATAGCGGAAAAAAGATACCGGACGCAAGACATAATTAATCAGACTGCCGTTTAATATCTCTCCGGCGACATCCTGGGTGCGCGAAGCTAAAACAAAATTGGAAGTGAGACCAGCAAGCAAAATGTAGGTGAGCATTTGTTCTTGGCTATAGCCAAGGATGATTTTAGTGTTTTCAAAAAAAGATGACCATAGAAAGTAGATCACAAGCAGCGACAAAACTACTCTAAACCTCCAGAGGATAAAATTAAGACGATAAACAAGATATTCCAAAATGGTGATTTTAAACACCTGGAGGTAAGGTTGCATAGGATTATTTTAACACGCACAGCAGTGTCATTTTGAGGAGGAATCCGCCAACTGGCGGATGACGACGTGAGAATCTCAAATAAACTCTTTACTTTTACAGTTTTTTGTTCCGAGCTTCGGGTCTAGAATTCGTATTCCTGATCAATATACGTGGGAACCCATCCCATTCGGGATCACCCACTATTGATCAGTAACGACTTCTACGCTGCCTTTCGCAAGTCACAAAAAACTGCAAAAGTAAGCAAAAAAGCTTATTGTTGGTACAAAGAAATAAACGGGGGATTTTTGTAAATGTAATTTCCTATACAATAAGACTATGCAAAATCTCCAAAATCTGGAACTGGAAAACAAACTTTGGTCAGAGGACAATATTGTCATAGGGGTTGATGAGGTGGGACGAGGGCCGTTGGCAGGGCCGATCGTTGCCGCTGCATACGCAGCGACTCCTCAAATGAAAAATGAAAAATTTAAAATGAAAAATGAGAAGATCATCGTCGACGATTCAAAAAAACTTAGTGCCAGGCAAAGAGAGGAGAGTAATAAGTGGTTAATAAAAAATTGTTTCGGCTATTCATTAGGCATCGTTGGGGTTGAGACAATAAACAAAATTGGCATCGGCAAAGCTAATATTCTTGCCATGGAGACAGCAGTAACGCAGCTAATTCCTAAACTAAACAAACTTGGTCGTCTTGCTGTTCTAACAGACTTTTTTCATTTGCCGAATTTAAAGAAACACGGCATTTCTCATCAAGAAAATATAGTAGGTGGGGACCAAAGATCTTTTTCAATCGCCGCCGCTTCAATTATTGCTAAAGTCTATCGCGATAATTTGATGACCAGCCTGTCGGTCAAATTCCCAGGGTATGGTTGGGAGCGAAATAAGGGATATGGGACGCGTGAGCATTTGAAGTCATTGAAGCAAAACGGCAAGACAAAACATCATCGAGAGATGTTCATTAGGAATTTTGTGTGAGGTTGCGGACCATTTCAGAGACTCTTGCGGGACTGGCTTTCCCTTTGAGCTCTGCCATAGATTTGCCAATAAGCGCCCCGACATTTTCTTTAAGGGCGGCGTTATTCTCTATTACTTGCGAGACAATTTTTTTCAATTCCTGCTCACCAATCTCCTCAGGAAGATATGTTTGGAGTATCGATACCTGATTTTTATACTGTTCTACCAATTCTTGTCTCCCCGCTGTCTCAAATTGAGAAATTGAATCGTTGAGCTTCTTAATCATTGTCGAGATGGCTGAGATTGCTTCACTATCATCAAGCTCACTTTGTTTCTCAATCGCTTTATTTTTTAGTTCCGCTAAGGCAAATCGAAGAGTGTCGACTTTTTCTTTTTTTCCAGCCTTAAGAGCCACTGTCACCTCTTCTTGCATTTTTGAGATTATCATATTAAGATTATACCCTATGCGACGCGGATTGAAAGCCATTGAAATCATTGAAGAAATCGTCAAGACCATTGACGATTTGCCTTTGACAGACACTGATGTGGTCAAAGATATTGCCACCATGCGATTCAAAATCCGTTCTCTTTCAGGAAACTTTGCGGCGCCTTCAATGTTTCACCGAAATATTTTACGAAGCCTTTGGAAGATTGGTAAGATCGATGAAATTGTCTCAAAATCTTTTGATAAGCTCGCTACAACGGAAAAAGAGAAACTAATAAACTACTTAGATAGTCTTGAGGACTTGGAGCCCTTTTTGGGAGAAACAACTGATGGGACAAGCAAAGAAATTTTTGCTCTTGAGGTTTTCCGCGACGCGGCTGCCGATCGAAGTATCAATTAAATAATTCTTTTCTATGCGATATCCACTAGTGCTTGATTTGGAAACTAAATATACTTTCCGCGAATTTAGACAACCCGAAAAACTGGAGATTACTGTCGTTGGTGTCTATGATTATCGAGAGAAAAGCCTGAAAGGTTATCTTGAGAGTGATTTGCCCAAGCTTTATCCGATTCTAGAGAGCGCCTCTTTGATTATTGGCTACAACATCGACCATTTTGATATGCCGGTTTTATCGGCTTATTACCCTGGAGATATTAATCAACTTAAGACTTTTGATCTTTTAAAAAGTGTCAAAGAGGAAGTAGGGAGGCGATTTAGTCTTAATGATTTATCTAGAGTGACCCTAGACAAGAAAAAAAGTGGCCATGGGCTTCAAGCAATCGAGTTTTATAAAGAAGGAAAAATTGAAGAATTGACAAAATATTGTCTAGATGACGTTGAGATTACCAAGGAACTATTCGAATATGGTGCGGAGAAAGGAGAAATATTTTATCCAAGTAGTCCAAAAACAGCAGTAAAAGTCGATTGGAAAAAGTACATGACCTATCAGGGGGATAATGAAGATTTAAGTCTGACCTTACCGTTTTAACAAGTTCGACTTCTGTTATAATAGGTAAACAATGAAACTCTCATCGAAACTTCGCTATATAATTATTGCCGCGCGTCCTAATCAATGGGTTAAAAATTTGGTGATTTATACCTCACTTGTTTTCTCCGGGACCTTATTTAATGTTCATCTATTTGTCCAAGTCAGTATCGGGTTTTTAATGTTTTGTCTCCTCTCCTCAATCTCATATATTCTTAACGACATTATTGATTATCCATATGACAGGAAGCATCCTTCCAAAAAAAATCGGCCTATTGCCGCCGGCAACCTGTCGATTCCAGATGCCACTTTTGTCGTCTTTTTACTTTCATTGACTGTTTTGACAATGTCGCTTTTTTTCTCAATTCCCTTTTTTACAGTCGCCTTTTTATTCTTACTGCTCCACTTTTTTTATTCACTCTTTTTCAAAATGCAGCCGGTCTTGGATATTTTTGCGATCTCTTTTTCTTTTATGCTTCGCGCCGTCGCCGGGCAAGTTTTGACTGGATTTCATATCCAGATTTGGCTCATGTTGACAATATTTTTCATCTCACTTTTCTTGGCTTCGGTTAAACGCCATGCGGAGCTGGTCACCCATGGTAGTCAGACCAGATCAAGCCTATCTTTTTATCGGGAGCATTTTTTGAATTTTCTCTCCACTACCTTTGCTACTCTTACCATCACCACATATTCGCTCTATACCTTTCTTGAGCAGCCGCCTCTCATCGACAGTCGATTTTCAATTGATTTGTCGCTCTTGCTACCTAGTTTTGAAGCAAGAAAATGGTTTATGGTGACGATCCCACTGGTTGTCTATGGGATTGCTCGTTATGCTCAACTGCTTTATACTCGAGACCAGGGTGAGGCGCCAGAAAGCATCATGACCCATGACAAGCCACTAATGATCGCCATCTTCCTATGGGGATTGATTGTAGTCGGGTTGATCTACGTTTTTTAAGAGGCTTAAAACTGCTTGTTTTTAATTTCTTATGCGGGTTTCTTGAAGACCCCGAGGTTCAGGTAATGAAGAGGTTGTTGCATTTGGATTTTCAAGGTGATATCTAACAATTGAACTGAATGCGCTGTCGATTATCCCGGCTAAAGTTTCATTTCCTAGAGTTGATGTTTCAGGTAGTTGCAATAGGTCTCGTATATATTCATCCTTGGCAACACTGCCGCTAGCGGCTAGATAAACTTTTTTATCACCAAGGGTGACTGATCCTGCCTCAGATCCCGTAAAAATATGCTCATAAAAATTGACCTTTGCTTTTCCCGTCCCTCGATCTCTCACTATATGACGCATATTATCAAGATTATCTAAGCCCCCTGACATACCAGCGTCGTCAAGATAAGCCTCACAAAGTGCTTTTGTCAGTGCGTATGGAGTGGTATCGCCGTATTCTTTCAATTGCTCAGATTGTACAAAGCGAGCCGCTAGAAGAGCGCCATCAGCTCCGAGAATGACGATAGAGTGACCACCTTTCCAAGGTGCTTCTACTTCGTTGTTAGTTAATGGGTTTTCAAGGGAAGTTTGTAAAGTTTTTTCAACCGAAGAATCAAGAGCAGTTTGCATCTCAGGATCAACGAGTTCCGCAGCAACATCAATTGTAAAATTAGCAATTACAAATTGAACCAAATCAGGCAACATTTTATCTTTTGCTAAAGCATCTGCCTCAGCATATGAATGGAGCCGCTCTGATAGTTCTTGAGCTATAGCTCCTTGCTCTTTATGAGCATCAGGATCACCATTTTCTGTCATATTGGTTATTATATCAATCTGTTATAGATTAAACAAGTTGCTCACTTTGATGATATAATTCTTATCATATGCAAAAGTTTGTCATCGATACCAATTTTTTCTTTAACCTACAGATTAAGACTGGATTTGGGGAGAGCCCCAAAGAGGTCATCAGCGGTTTTACTCTGCTCGCTCGTGAGCTAAAAACAGCTAAAAAAGCGGAGTTTTTTATGCCACCTCGGGTTGTTGATGAGCTCTATACCTTCATTCCTCCTGATGATAAAATCGTCACGGAGCTTTTGACGGTGATGACAATAAAATCCCCAGACATTAATAAAGTTAATTTTCCTTCAAGCATTTTTTATAAGCTCATCGAGGATATAAGAGAGCGGTCCTATCGGGGGATGAAGGTGGCGGAGGAAATCATTGATCAGACCGCGAGCTCAATGATGGGAAAAGAGACCATATCAAAAACAGATTATCAGAAAGCCGTTGGCGAGCATTTGACTAGGCTTCGTGATCGATATCGCCAAGCGACGCGAGTCAAGTTTATTGATTCTTTGGCTGATCTTGATCTTATCGTCTTATCTCAAGAGTTGGATGCAGTATTGGTCAGCGCGGATGAGGGAGTACTTTTGTGGGGGCGCGAGTTTGGCGTCCGTGAAATTGATCCTAAACTAGTCCGTCAGACACTACAACAACTTGGATAACTGTCAATCTTTTCGACTTTATTGATGTGAGATGTGAGAGGCTTTTGATCTAGATAGCTTGACTATTTGATTATAGTGAAGTGAGATCGATCTCATCTCAAGAATATCAAGACTTCAAAATGTCTCTAATCAAGAATTTCCCACATCTCACATCCGGCCTTTTCAAATGTCGTTAAATTGATGGGTTAGGGGTTGATGTTTGCACATTTGATTCCTCTTCATCATCGGGCATGAGCTTGGTGAGTGTTTCGGCGAGCCTATCGGTAAAAGTTTTGTGGGGTTTCTCTTGGAAAATAATATATTCAGATAGCAGTTTGATAAGCCGCAACTTAGTCTCATCTCCCTCAACAACTAGATAAATATGTGAATAGTATGGTGCGGAAGCCACAACTACCAATACATGGTAATCAAATTTTTTGACAAAATAAAAGTGAGATAAAGTCTCCCAACGATAGGTATTGCCTGCTGCCTCGATTCCAAATTTAGTGATGCGGTTGTCAATCGTCCCTGGAGGGGTAATGGTTAAGACATAAACCAAAAATAACGTTGCCCAGATAGGCAATATAAGAATCAGTTCCCCAAAGAAAAAAGCGACCAAGGAAAGCAAAATTGCCAGCGCAATATAAAATCTCAGCACCCCGGCCGACTTTTTTTTATAAGCGCGTAAAGGCGCATGCCAAGCAAAGAGCACCTGTGGATTTTCATGGGTGGGGTTATTATCCATAGAAGTCATTATCATTAAAAATAGGCTAGATGTCAATGAACGACTCCCCTTGGTTGAGATAGCAGCCTAAATTGTAACAAGAAGCATTTATTTCAGTTAAAAACTGAGATATTCAAATATAGGCCATATAGAAAATATAAATATCACTATCCGTTCAATTTATTTCAGGTATATGGTGTAAATGGAGAGGGGAGCATATTCTTCACGCTCAAAACAAAAAGTTGATATAGTTTAATACTATTTAGACCGCTTGACAGTCGCCAATTAGTGTACTAAATTGTCAGTAGACACAACATATGGTATGATATCTAGATCATGAATCATAAAGCATGAAGCATAATGACTCATGTATTAAGAAGTATGAGATGTATATTTTGCAGTAACCCTGATACCGATGTGGTTGAAACGCGCACCTCAGAGGATGGGGCGACAGTAAGACGTCGCCGCGAGTGTGGCAAATGTGTTAAGCGGTTTACAACCTATGAACGAGTCGAGCAGCTGCCGATAACAGTGATCAAGCGTGATGATCGGCGCGAGCGGTTTGACAGAGAAAAACTAATGCGAGGGCTTTTGAAATCAATCGAGAAGACAACAGTAACCTTAGAACAAGTAGAGCATCTTGCAGACGAGATTGAAGAGGCATTGAAACAAGAAGAGACAACCGAAGTGGCCTCGGCCAAGATTGGGGAGCTAGTCGCGAAGAAGCTAAAGAAATTGGATAAGCTAGCTTATATCAGATTTGCATCGGTATTTCGCCGATTTGTCGATGTTGAAGATTTCGAGCGTGAACTTAAGAAATTATTATAAATTAACTATTTAAATAAATATGCAACTTAGCGGCGTCTCAGAAAAAGTTTTTCTTGATCGTTATTCACAAAAAGATAAAAAAGGAAATCCTATTGAGAAAACTCCAAATGAGATGTGGGAGCGAGTGGCTAATGCAACGGCTGAAATCGAAAATGATGGTAGAAAGCGTCGAAAATGGTCGCGAATTTTCAACGAGGCGTTAGCAGACTTTAAATATGTCCCAGGAGGCAGAATTTTAGCCGGCGCCGGCACAGGTTACAGCGTCACCTACTATAATTGTTTTGTCATCCCTTCTCCTAAAGACGATCGTGGTGGGATTATTGAGACTTTAAAGCAAATGGTTGAGATTATGGCCCATGGCGGCGGTGTGGGAATAAATTTGTCTTCGCTTCGGCCTCGTGGTGCGCGGGTTAAAAAAGTTAATGGTTTCTCATCCGGTCCTTGTAATTGGGCGGAGCTTTTCTCTCTTGCTACTAAAGACATTATCCAACAAGGCGGCACCAGACGGGGCGCTTTAATGCTTATGCTTTGGGATTGGCATCCTGATATTGAAGAATTTATTACTGTCAAGGAAGATTTAACACGCATTAATGGCGCCAATCTTTCGGTTTGTGTCTCTGATACTTTTATGGAGGCAGTCAAGACCGATGCCGATTGGCCGCTGATGTTTCCTGATATTTCTGATCCTGAGTATGATGAGGTCTGGGATGGAGACATTATTGAGTGGCAGAAAAAAGGTAAAAAAGTAATTGTCCAGAAAGTAGTCAAAGCGCGTGAGATTTGGGATATGATTGCCGGCTCTGCCTGGAGATCGGCTGAGCCAGGAGTGGTTTTTATGGAGCGATACAACAAATACCACAGCAATTGGTATTGGAACCGAATTAACTGCGTCAATCCTTGTGGAGAAGAAGGCCTGCCACCTTGGGCAGTTTGTAATTTAGGGTCAATCAATTTATCGGCGTTTGTTGGTGAACAAGATATTGATGTCGCTGGTAAGTTTGATTTTGAGGAATTAGAGCGTACTGTTGCCGCCGCAGTCCGTTTTCAAGACAATGTCGTTGATATGGATCCATATATTTTTGAAGGGATTCGAGAAATGCAGCTCAATGGTGAACGTCGAATCGGCCTTGGTACCATGGGGTTGGGTGACACGCTAATCAAAATGCATTTGCGATATGGATCGCCTGAATCCTTAGCGTTTATCGAGAAAGTTTATAAAATGATTCGCGATGTCGCTTTTGCCGCGTCTGTCGAGCTAGCCCGTGAGAAAGGCTCATTCGCTAAGTTTGACGCCAAGCTTTATGGTCAAGGCCTTTTTATCAAGGAATTGCCAGTCAAGTTGCAAAAAGATATTGCCAAATACGGCATTCGCAATTCAGTAATTCTGATGCAAGCGCCAACGGGCTCAACTTCTCTGATGGCGGGGACCACCTCGGGGATCGAGCCAGTTTATGAATTTGAATTTATTCGAAACGACCGGTTGGGTACCCATACCATTCGTCACCCCCTATATGACGATTGGGTTTCTCGCCACGCAGCAGAAATTGAAGCCGGGACGGTGACTCGTCCGGAATGGTTCGCTTCGGCCAATGATTTGTCGCCCGAAGACCATGTCCGAGTGCAAGCAATGATTCAAAAATATGTCGATGCTTCGATTTCAAAGACCGTCAATGCGCCGGCGACTCATACTGTCGAGGATGTTAAGCGACTATACACCTTGGCATATGACCTAGGTTGCAAGGGAGTAGCTTATATGCGAGAGGGTTCGCGCGCTGGTGTTTTGGAGCGACCGACTGAGAAAAAGGAAGAAGAGAGTCATGAAAAAACCGTGGCGGTCAAACCCCGGCCGATGATGGTTCATGGCGCTACTTACAAGATTAAAACACCAGTTGGTGAAGCTTATGTCACTGTCAATACCAATGGCGGCGATGAGCCTCTGGAGGTGTTTATTAATGTCGGAAAAGCGGGTAGTGATGTCTCTGCCATGGCGGAGGGGTTGGGAAGAATGATCTCGCTCATTTTGAGGATTTCTTCACACTTGACGCCAAAAGAGCGCATTAAAAAAGTGATTCAAGAGTTGTCATATATTGGTGGCGGTCGCCCGACTGGATTTGGCAAGGACAGAGTCTTGTCGCTGCCGGATGCTGTAGCGAAAGTCTTGTCAATTCATTATGAAATCAAGACTAACACCCTCCTTGCGGCGCATACCAATGGGTCAAGTAATGGCGTCCATCAAGAGGAGGCGGCGTCTGAAAAAAGCGAGACTCTAGATCCGACGATTGCCGCCGAAGCTCAAGCCAGTTTTGTTGAGCCTCTAAGTGCGGTTGAAGAAACCCATCGTCATTTCGATATCTGCTCTGAATGCGGTAGCGCCAGTTTGGTCTATGAAGAGGGCTGTAAGAAGTGTTATTCATGCGGATATTCAGCTTGCTGAATCATGAAGCTTGAAGCATGTATCATGAAGAACCATGTTCCAAGTTTTATGTTTCACGGTTCATGATTCATGGCAATTTATACTAAAACCGGTGATCGTGGTGAGACAGGGCTTTTTGGCGGCAAAAGAGTCAAAAAATATGATATCCAAATAAAAGCTTATGGCGCTGTTGATGAGCTGTCGAGCTATATCGGTTTGGTTAGTAGTCACTTAAAAAACAAAGAAGAAATACTGTTTTTGATCAATCTGCAAAAAGATCTTTATCTATTGATGAGTTTTTTGTCTGGGGCCAAAATGGAATTGTCTGGCCTTGAGAGTAAAGTTGGCGAATTTGAGCGAAGGATCGACAATCTGGAAAAGGCACTACCAAAGTTGACTCGATTTATTTTGCCAGGAGGGACGGAAACTGCCTCATGGTTTCATCTGCTTCGCGTGATTTGCAGACGTGCTGAGCGCCAAGCAGTGCGTTTTTTTGATGAAAAAAAGATTGTAAATAAAAATCGGGATGCTATACTGCAATATTTGAATAGATTATCAGATTTATTTTTTGTCATGGCCAGAAGCCATGCGAAGAATAAAGAAATTGTGACATAGAGTTAGTTAAATTTAAAGGCGCTGGAGCTGGGAACACGGTGACTCGCCCGCCAAAGCTTTGGCGACGGTGGGAATTCCGTGACTGTGCCGCAACGGTTAACCCGAACAAATTTTAGGCGATTGCCCAAAATTTGAACGGGTAAAGTCCGACACCATCCAGAGCCCACCCGAACAAATTTCTTATCGAAATTTGAACGGGTAAACCCCGAGCAGGGAAAAAATTATGCGAAGCGAATTTGAAACAGCCTTTTCCTACAAAAAACCGACCGGGATCAATCTTCGATTGTTAGAGCCTGTAGTATACCCAGAAATAAATGGACTGGATCGATTAGTTGACTATGGATATAATCCCGAGCACGAAGCTAATCGTGCGCGAGCCCTATACGATGAACTTGGAGATATTGGTTTGCAAATAGCTCAACAAGAGCAAAAAAATAATCGAGAATTCTACTCTCGAGAATTTATGGAAGATGAACCAGTCTCTTTTCCGCGAACTTATTATTCATTTGATAATAAGCTTCATTCCTACCCTTTACCTCATCAGCTGACTTCCGTTGAAAACGGCATTCATCCTGGAGAGCGAGATGGTATGACTATCGAAGGATTTGATCGTTATCAAAAGCTGATAGCTCCAAATGGTGGTGATAATGTCGTCGTTTGGTATTCCCATGCCGGCCCGGCCGGAACCAGTGAGGAGTTTAAAAATCTGTATTATGAATCAGGAAGGCTCTATATTGGTGTCAAAAAAGATGATATTGCCTCAGTTCATATTGACGTCAAGATTCAAGAGGGAGATTCTGCCCATTTCCCAATTCTTGACCTATTAAATAAAATATCTGGTGTAAATACCGACAATCTGGCCTATTATTTAAGAAACCCCTTTACTCTCTCGACAGAGCAGGAATTATTCGACAGATTATCTCAACTTAACACTGATGAAAGGAGAGTCGTATATGTCTCGCGTCGAACTGAAGCAAATAAAATGCAAGCGCATACCCTGGCTCAAATCATCGATCAACTACATGGGGCATTAACGACTCATGAAATAGAAGATCTATCAGAATCAGCTCCCTCTCAAGAGGTTGATTGGCAGAGTTTGTTTGACACACGCGCTATTGATAGAAGGTATCGGGGTGACCATCGACGATTTATGGATCAACAAGGGATTGATTCTTTGGTTTTATATGGCTGCTCCACGACAAGCGTAATATCCGGTCCATTGGGTGATTTTTTTGCCAGTACAATGACAAATTTAAAGACTGGATTTGCGACTAGTTCAAGAATAGATTTCTCTCAAGGGGAGAAGAAACTACCTTGTGTCAAATGTCCTTTTTGCAAGCATCAAGTTGACGCAATCATTAAAAACAACAGAATTCATTGCCCGCGTGAGGCTTGTGGCAAATCAGCGCCTTATAAAAAATAATATGGAAAGCAAAGAATTTGAAATTTGCTGTGTCAGATGTCCTTTTTGCGGGCAAAGCGTCACTGCTACTGTCAAGAGAGAGCGAATCCATTGCCCAGAGTGCAAACAGTCGGCTCCTTATAAAGATCAATTTGATCCCGCTCGTCAGAAAATATCATAATTCGCTATACTGATGGTATGACTGACGATCAAAATAAAGCCGGTACTGCTCCTATCTCTATTGGCGGACCAGAACATGAGCCAATGGACTCATCTCCTGAGGGGGTCCATGAATTAATCGAACATCCCCCCGATCCAGAAGTCAGCTCACATGTCGAGGTGATTCCAGAAGTAGTCACAATTCCTGATGAACTAAAGTCAATTGGGGTTGAAAGTACAGGCACCCCAGTATTCAAATCAATTGATCCTAATCATTTGCCATTAACTGATGAACAGATATTTAATGGTGAAAAAGCGCCACCATCAAGTGCTATTCGATGGTTGAGGGAGATGTGTCTGCGTGCTTTATTGCAAATGGGTAAGACTCTGAAATTAATTCATGGTAAAGTGACCCGAGTCCCCTCAAGCTAAAGTTAGGAAGATAAAGATTTATTCAACTCGCTTTCAAAACCAGCTCTATCTCGCGCGCCAACGAAGTGATTGATGACCTCACCGTTTTTAAAAGCAATAAAAGTAGGAATGGAAAATACTTGATAGCGTGAAGAAAGCTCTTGATTATGGTCAACATCAACACTGACAAATTTAATTTTATCTTTGTAGATATCAGTTTCTGACAGTGATTCGATTAAGGGGCTGGTCATCTTGCAAGGACCACACCACTCGGCATGAAAATCAACAAAGACGATCCCCTGAGCGCTGAGTACCTCTTGTTGAAAATTGTCGGTCTCTATTATTTTGACAGCCATATTGAGTACGATACACGAAACATGTAACACAATACACAAGGATTATATCCTAGGGATTAAGAACACAAATGTCAATGACTTAATTAACGAGCTTACTATCCGTCGCCGGCCTACGCGTAAAGCTTCGGCCGGCAAGCCCGCTCCACGCGTAAAGCTTCCACCTTCGCTAAAGCTTCGGCGGACAGGTCGGCGGGCAGGTAGGCAGCGATTTATTTAAAGTATAGCCAATGTTATTAGCAGTGTCAAGAGGTAAGTGCCAAAGAAGATTACCCTGTTGGTTCAAGCGCAGGAGTTTCTAATGCTGGTGTTGGAGTCTTTGCTGGCGCTACTAAACTAGCCAAAAAATCGAGATTGCCATTTCTTGTTTTTTCCACATCGAATGCCTTATCCTGCCATTGAGCTTCGTCATGATCATTATAAGTTTTTGCTACCTCAATTCCACGGCTCGCGAACGCAGTTGCTTGTGTGAGAGCTTCTTTAAAATCGGGATCTTCGACACTTTCTGGGAAGCTCAATCCTACCCAGTTAGCATCTTTAACAATTTTTTTAAAATGACGATCTAGTATTGTTGATAGATTTCTGTGTTCATCTCCCAGCTCTTTATATATCATAATGGGGGCACCTTTTCGGGATTCTTCATCACCAAAAAGTCCGGTATCATATGGTGGCGCACCTACCATTTTCATCCAGCTCATTTCACCATTATTGAAAACAATTACATAGGATTTTGCTCCATTTGCTTTATTAAGTAAAAGACCGATGTCTTCACTAAAACCGGAACCGATTTCTTCAACAACAGGTAATACCATTCCGACCGCGTACAATCCGGATTCTTTATTAGGAGAGCTCTCTTGACTAAATCCAATTTGCCTGACAACAGGACTACCATAAAACTTATCGGAAAACTCGTTATAAGCATTTCCTCTGTTGACTTCGGGTTTACTATTGCCGGATTCTGCAGGACCGTCACTCATTCAAAAAGTTTACTACCACTACTATTACCTTGTCAAGTTTTGTTTTTTGGACTCGCCGAATCTGTCTTGTCTTTCCAAGCTTTTCGAGTCTGAGGTTCGTTCTCAGAGTTGATGACTTTATGCGAAAGAGGGATTCAGCATCTTTTTCATTTGAGATTCTCACGTCGTCACGTCGCTCCTACTCAGAATGACAAGAGATAGGATAGAACTAATGTATACTTAACCATATGATTGAGGTCAAGAAATTATCCAAAGTTTTCAAAACAAGGAAAAAACCAAATGGCAAATTCTCGACCCTTAAGGATTTAGTATCTCGACAGTATAAAGATGTCATTGCGGTTGACAAAATTAGCTTTGAAATAGGTGAAGGAGAACTAGTCGGATTACTGGGGCCAAATGGTGCCGGTAAGACGACAACTTTGAAGATGCTTTCCGGGATTCTTTATCCCACTTCAGGTTCAATAGAAATCGCTGGATTCACGCCATATGAAAAAGAACACAAATTTCTGAAATCAATCGCTTTCCTCATGGGACAAAGAAATACATTGCTTTGGGAGTTGCCGGCTGAGGATAGTTTCAAACTAAACAAAGAAATTTATGAGATTGATGAGCATGATTACAAAAAGACTTTAGATGAGTTGACAACACTTCTTGACTGCAGCAAGCTTATAACTCGGCCGGTAAAGACGCTTTCACTTGGTGAGCGCATGAAGATGGAGCTTATTGCCTCATTGCTCCATCGGCCAAAAGTATTATTTCTTGATGAGCCGACAATCGGGCTTGATGTAGTGGCGCAAAAAACGATTCGGGATTTTATAAAAGATTATCAACGTTTGACCCAAGCGACGATAATTCTCACCAGCCATTACATGGAAGATGTACGGGCGCTAGCCGGGCGCGTGATAATCATTGACCATGGAGGAATGATTTATGATGGTGCGCTTGACAAGCTAGTGACGAAATATGCCACAAGAAAAACAATTGAAGTCATCGTTGAGGAGTTGCCAACAATCGAGACTTTAAAAAAGCTATCAATACAACCCGAAGTGGATTTTCCCCGCCTATTATTTCAAGTAAAAAGAAATGAAATTGGAAGTGCGGTGACGCAAATCACAAAGCATCTGATATTCTCAGATATCAATATCTATGAAGAAAAAATTGAAGACATTGTGAGAAAGATATTTGAAAAGAAATTCAAATGACTAAATCTCAATTTCAAATCAATATATAAATCCAAAATTCAAATTTTTCCTTTGTTTAAAATGGCAGAAAATATGAGAGTTAATTCGTGAGCCTCTTTCCATAAGAGACGACATTCATGCTTCTTGTTCGGATTAGCAACTGCAAGCATGTGAGACCAATGCATCGATTCTTTGGACTCCTTTTTACAAATACTGATTTTGTGATTGAAATCTTTTTTTGATTCTGCTCCATCCGCCTCCATATAGTTCGCCCCGATACTAGTACCTGCCCTGATGATTTGACTTATCAACGGTCGATTAACTGAAGTATTGGGAATACTTTGAGCAAGTTTTATAACCGCCTCGCCATATTTAGCTGTTCTTTCTTTTAAGTCATAGATTTTTTTTGGATTTTGGAGTTGATTTGTCATTTGGCTTTTGAATTTTGAATTTATTTCCTTTCGATGTTAAATAGGCCACTTTTCAGAGAGATTCGGCCTGGAGCGCGCAGATTAAATGCTTTCTTAAAATCACTGCCCCCAATTGAGACGCTGCCTTTATCAGTTGAAAAGGTGACGTTGGCAGTGATGCCATTTTCGGCATAAGCGACCGAAACACCACTGACGCTGCTGTAGCCGGTGCTAAGACTGGCGGCGACACCTCGCAAGTCAGAATTGCTATATGGATTGCCTCCCCAACAAGGCCCGATCGGAGTGACACGATCGTCGCTATGACCATGTTTGATTAGTACCACCCAGGCATTGAGAATATCTGCCATTTCTTCACTGTTTAGCCAAGGGTGACTTTTCCCACAGGAGTCACCGCTTCTGCTTTTATACCAACCTTTGTAAAACCAAGGACTGTTGGCGATTTTCTCATAGGCTTGACTGGTCCAGCCACTTCTGCCGGAAGCAGTGTCCCAAAAACCGGGAGTGGAATAGCCATTAGCAGAATAAGATTCTTGATAACCGCCGCTAGTTGAAGCGTACCAGGTTGAAAGTGGTGCGCCATTGGCATAGACCACCTTTCCCGCGGTGGCATTGACAGCTGATTCCCAGTTGCCTCCTTTGGGCTCCGGTTTAAAAACTTGACAGCTCTCAGTTGCGCAGATCGTCCCACCTCGAGCCAGGGCATAGCTTCGAGCGGCAATGGCCTGGGCTTTGAGCGCTTCGGTGCCACCACTATCACCCCAGCTGCCGGGCATTTCATAAATTCGCTTCGCATATTCTTCAATTGAATAAGGACCATAACCATCGACGGTGATTTGCGTATTTTGGTCAACATCCCTAATTTCAATACCACCACCATAATAAGCGCGCAGAATCGTCTCATAGTTTTGCCCACTTTTAGACCGTCCATATGCTCCATATTGGCTCATACCTTTGAAATGTGGGGCGCCAAATGAAAAAGCGGCAAAGGCAGGAGAGAAACCAGGATTATAGGAAGGGCTACTGGCGGCGTCATCAGCCAGTGGGACATCCCCAACAGTGGTTTGGAAAGTACCAGATTTTTCTCCTAAAATTTGTTGCTGTTTCGCCGAAAGCTCAGCGATTTTGCCGGAAAGCTCAGTTTGATAATTTTTTGCTTTACCGATCTCTCCGCTTAGGAATTGTGATTGTTTATCAACCTCGATTTTGACAGAGGCCAACCGACCCTTTTCGCTTTCTAAAGCTTTTTTTTGCTTTTCAATACCAGTGACATAAAGCGCAATTTGCAAAATTGTTTGTTTGCTTTCATCAGTGGCTTTTTTTTGATAGAAAAAATTTGCTAAGGATTCGGGAAGGTTTTCAGAAACTAATAAAGAAAGCAGTGACACCTCACTTTTCTTGATATTTTTATAATGAATCAGTATTTGAGTATCGAGGATTTGTTTTTCGCGAGCGAGCGCTTGTTCGCCTTTTTTAATATCAATTTCCTTTTGGCTTATGTCTCGCTCCACTGTTGTAATTCGGCCCCTGATACTATTAAGTCGACCTTTAAGCTCAGCTAGATCTGATTCCAGTGGTTTGGTGGCATCGATTGAAGCCTGCAGATCAGCGCTTAATTTAGTTAGTTGAGAATTGATATCATCTAGCTCGTCAGCCCGAGCTGGGAAAGTCGTTATTAATATAACCACTAAAACTGAAACAAGAATAAGAAACCTTCTCATATTGTCATTATACAGTGTCAGACATAAGCAATTAGTTATTGCAAATCTGTCACTCTGGCTTGTCCAGAGTCTCTTTAATATTGGTGAGATTCTGGTCGCGCCTTCAGCTTGCCAGAATGACACAATAACTTAAATTTATAGACGATCTTTAGAAAACAACAGAGTGAGTTTTTATTGCAATAAAAAAAACCCTAAGGTATGCTTAAAAGCATGAAAGCAATCTTGCTGCGTCTTATTGTCAGTATTTTATTTTTAATCAATGTCGGCCTTGTCTTGGCACAACAACCTCAAGTGACGCTACCGGCTAGATCTTCACCGACACCAAATGACAACATGCAATTGCCAACCGTCGGCCCGGCTCAGGGTGGAGCTGGAGGACAAATAAGGACTGGCACGGCTAATTGTGATGTCTGTGGCTATTGCAAAGGGGCGAACCCCCCTGGTAGCTGGAGCTCATGTGCTGCTTGTATGTATCCAGCACTCGTCAGCGACTCGACGCAAGCCACCGAAGACAAGACGCTGATCGGCCTGCCAGAAGCTGATTCCAATCATTATTACACTGATCTCGGTTGCATCTCCACTGAGCCGGCAGAATTTGCCAGTCAAATCTCGAGACTATTTTTTTCAATTGTTGGTGGGATTGCCTTTTTATATTTCCTCTATGGCTCGGCGGTGGTGGCAACGGCTCGGTCTGATCCGGAAAGACTGAATCATGGCAAACGCATCGTCTATGGATCAATAGTCGGACTACTTTTTGTCCTTTTCTCACTATTCATTATTCGATTCCTTGCTGGGGGTTTAGGATTGCCGGGGATAGGGTAAAATCAGTATTGAGTATAAAGTATGAAGTATAAAAGGGGGAAAAATAAGGTCCTATTAGTTTCTGCGTCGAAGATAGACTCCAGCACTAAACATAGCAAGAGTCAAAGGATAGATGATGGCTGGGGTTCCAGTCGCAGGGATTTGCGAAACTGGTTGACCGCCTTTAGTAGTCTTCTCACTGGTTGAAACACCGGCCACTCCAGTTGGATTGACGGTTTTTACATTATTAACGGTCTCTTCACTGGTAGTTTTTTTGGTGATAGTAACAAATTCAGTCTCTTTTTTAGCTGTTTTTGATCCCGGAGTAGGGCTGGGCTGACGAAGTCCAAGCGCTTGTCCGACTGGGCTATTTGTGATTGGGCCTTTTATTTTCAAAAAGCCGACCTTGCCAAGGACAGCGGCGACAATAAAAAGGACTACTAAAAGTCCCAATAGAAGGGCAATAATTCGGTTGGCTGATTCCATATTAGCCTGTAGTATAGCATATTACTTCATATTCGTCAATCCCCTTGACAAACTAATTGATTTGCGTATACTTTTCATATATGCAAAAAGTCTGGACTCCTCTGAACCGAATTCTAATGGCGCTTACTTTTTTAATGCCAGGAAAGGTTTTTGCACAATCACCAACTATTGACACGAATATTCAAATCGATCCTAAGGCTTTGGGTTTCCAAATTCCTAGTTTTGGTCAGATGTTGACTTTTATTGTAAGATTCTTTTTTGTTGCTGCTGGGCTTGCCGCTTTGTTTTACCTCCTTTGGGGAGCGCTTTCATGGGTGACTAGCGGCGGCGAGAAAGAGGCTGTTGGGGCCGCCCGAGACAAAATCATTGCCGCTATCGTTGGCGTTCTTTTAATTATTGTTGTCCTCGGTATAATCTGGACCCTAGAGCAGTTAGTCTTTAGTGGGACTATATGTTTCGGTGTCTCCTGTGGAGTGAAAATTCCTGGCCTTCTTACTCCCGTTTAAAGAATAGGATTGATGCTTTTTTAAACGCCCTGACTATGTTATATTAGAATTAATGTTAGGATTTTTTTTGTCTTTTACCGCGAACGCCCAAATCAGGAGCTTTGAAAGCTCGGGCTGCTTATCTGATGGCGACATCCCTACTCTCAAATGTTTAGAGGTGGTATTTCAAAATATTCTTTTTATGTCGTCAGCCTTGGTAATGCTGATTATTTTCATTATGTTTGTGATTGGGGGATTTTTATGGCTGACTTCAGGTGGGGATGAGCAGAAACTTTCCAAAGCTAAAGGGACTCTTACTTGGGCAGTTGTGGGACTAGCTCTTTATTTGAGCTCGTATTTGATTTTGTCAGCGATTGACCTACTTTTTCTTGGCGGCAAAGGAGACTTATTCAACTTCACAATACCGGAGTTTAAGTAAAAAAGTCATTAAGCTTTTAGTCATTAAGTAAATTCTTTTCCTTAGCTCAATGACCTATGACCCATTGCTCATACACCCGATGTTTTTGATGTGAGAAATGGGATGTTCTTGATACAGACTTTTTGAATAATGGATATTTTGAAGTGAGAACGTCTCATCTCAAAAACTTCAAGGAATCAAGATTCCATATCTAAAATTCTCACTTCTCACATCGAGAGATTATTCTCCTGGAGTAATAAAGATTACTTTTACCCCTTTATTATCTGGAATTGGGGAAATCAAGGCATTTCTACCTCGCCACCATGAAAAAGCGACATAGATAAAAAGCACCAGCCCACAGATGATTAAGAGAAATCCCAATAATTTCATTAAATTTGAAATTTGAAATTTGAGATTTGAAAATTATTTCTTTTTCATTTTTCATCTCTCATTTTTCAATTAATATTCACTTTTTCTTTTACTAAATAGTTTGGTCGGGCCTGCACTTCTTTATATATTTTGCCGATATATTCACCAATAATGCCGATCGTGATGAGCTGTATACCTCCAAAAAACATTACCGCGACAAATAGAGCTGTCCAACCGGTCACCCAATATTGATGCGGGAAAAAAAAGCGTAGTGATATCGCATAGACAATGCCGGCAAAGCCGACGATTGAAGAAAAGAAACCAATATATGAGGCGATGCGAAGCGGCTTGGTGGAAAAAGATACAATACCATCAAGAGCAAAGCTAATCATTCGAGACAGCGGATAATGAGTGGTACCGGAGACTCTTTTTTTACGTGTAAACAAGACATATCCTTCTTTAAAACCTCCCCAAGCGACAAGTCCACGCAAAAAACGACTTCGCTCGGGCATCAAATTTAGCATTTCAACTACTTTTCGATCGAGCAGGCGAAAGTCACCAACCTCATCAGGAATTGGGGTAGATGAAAGCGTGTTTATTAATCGATAGAAAACTTTGGCGGTGGTTGTCTTAAAAATTCCTTCCTCTCTTTTCCCTCTCCTGGCATAGACAATTTCAAACCCTTCTTTCCATTTGTTTATCATTTCTGGAATAAGATCAGGAGGGTCTTGGAGATCGGCATCGATAGTGATGATAATATCGCCTTTGGCTTCTTGGTAGCCGGCTGTCAATGCCATCTGATGGCCAAAATTACGCTGAAAAGAGATTAGTTTGATGGCTTCATTTTTTTGAGTCTGTTTTTTGACAGTTTCGACAGTTGAGTCTTTGGAACCATCATCGACAAAAATGATTTCATATTCAAATTCAGAGACAATTGGGATAAGTTCGGACAAAAGCGGCGTAATATTATCTGCCTCATTATAGACCGGGACAATTACCGAAAGATAAGGTTTTTTATTTTCCATTTAAGCTATTATACCCGATTCTGTTGATATAATATAAATATGTCAGAAAGAATGAAGGAAAGCGAAAAATCAAGACTTTCAAAAGCTTATGAGAAGCTCAAATATGTGGGAGTGGCTGTTGGGGTAGGGCTGATTGCAATTGGGACGATGTTTGGCCTACCTGGTGTCGCTACAAGCGCTACCAGCGGCATGTTGCTTGATCTTGCTGTCGTTGATCCAAATATCAAGCAAACCGGTCGCGCATATGACAAATGGAAGAAAAAGAGAGGTAAGTAGACATATGAAAAATAAAGAGGACTTACTAAAGGAACAGTTGATTTTAAAAAATATTCCTTCTTCTACGCTTGCTAAATTGAGCCAGGTAGCGACTTTAAACACATTTGAACCAGGTGAGAAATTGATGTATGAGGAAGATAAATCAAATAATATTCATTTCATCATCAAAGGAATTGTTTTGGTTTCCAATATGCTCGAAGACGGTACAATTGTGCCAATAACATTACTTCATGAAGGGCAATCAGTGGGCGAAATGGGGCCGATTACTGATCGCCCGAGATCAGCGACAGTTGAGGCAATATCGAGCGTAGAAACGCTTGTCGTTTCACGCGATAATTTGAAATTAATTATGCAATCAGACCCAATTCTCAATGGAGTTTTTTTAAACGAATTATCCAGTCGAATTCGTCATGAAAACAAAATTTTCCTAATCCAGAAAACGAAGCATTTGCCAGAAAAAGCCTGGCTCCTTCTTCAAGAACTGAGCCCTTATTTTGAAAATCAATCAATAAATCTCTCTCATGAAAAATTAGCCGAACTAATTGGAGTGACTAGACCCCGATTGACAGAAGCACTTCATATTTTGGAAACCGAGCATAAAATCCAACTCTCTTTCAATAATATCCGCGTTCTAAAACAATAATCCAACTTGTTCCCTTGGGAACAGCCTTATTCTTCTTCTCTTGATATTCTTTGTTTAACATGAACAATCACGAAGTGTTCTCAAACAATCTGGAAGGGGTAGGAAGGGAAACAGTTATCTCAACAACAAACGGCATCGTGAACAATGCCTTAAGTGAAATAAGTGATTTTCATAAGGATAAAGCTTATCATTCGATTGATCATACACAAATGATCATGCGTCGGGCAACCAAATTCTTAGAAATTGTCCGAGATGTTGAGCCTGAACTGGTGACGGAACGCGATTTTGACCTGGTTCTAATTGCAGGGGCATATCATGATATTTATCAAGACTATGACGTCATTGATGGCAGGAGAGTGCGTAAAGCCCCATATAATGAGGAGGAGAGTGCTCATCGGGCAGCGGCCGAGATGGCGATTGCCACTGGGTGGGATGGCTCTCCAGCCTATTCTGATGATGAAATTGCTAGTGTAATGACCGCTATTCACCATACTGTCCCTGCCTGGGATGTGGAAAACAGGACTGTCTATCAGCCGGAATTAAATGCGGAGAGCTCAATTCTATCTCGAGCGATTGCATATGCCGACATTGGCACAGCCGCGATCGATGGGCCGGATCAAGCAATTCGCGACGCCGACAGGCTTTTTTTGGAAGATAATGTTGACCTTGTTGAAAAAATTGCTTCTGGAACGGCCTCAGAAGAGGATAAAGCGGTAATAAAAGCGAAATTAGTCGGCTGGACACAAATCCAGGAGGGATTTATAACTGGAAGGCGAAATCGATTAGATCTCGAGCTTGAGGGTCTCTCAGATGAGCTTAAAATAGCACTTAAAGACCGATTATTTGTCCATTATGAAGAGTCAATAATTGCTTTGCAAACTCTGCTTGAAGAAAGGAAAGAGATGGAGTTTGAGGAATTAATAATGAGCCTAAGATAAGTTCAAATATATTTGGGAATTGAAGGTTGCAAGCTTAATTATTCTTAAAGTATTCCTTCAGCATTTGATGTAAGGTTACTTTGCCTTTTGTTGTTTTGAAATATGCTTCACGTCGCTTAGCATCTTTTATATTTCGGTACGCTTCGTAGAAGATTAAATCAAATGGAGCATATGCTTTAGTAGATAGCTCATCTCTACTGTTGTGCTCAATTAGTCTTCTCTTAAGATCATGTGTAAAACCAGTATAAACAAAGTCTTTAACCTTGCTTTTTAGAATGTAGACGTAATAAAAGGTCATGGAGTTTAATAATTAAGCGAGACGTACTAGTCTCTACGATCCAGTACATCTCTGCCTCATCATTCACATTCATATTCATCTAGCTGCGCAGCGATGAACCTGAGAGTAGCGAATGGTTCGTTGTTGCGGGGCAAGGGATCGAACCTTGTCTAGGAGATTATGAGCCTCCTGTGCTACCGTACACTACCCCGCGTCAGTATTATAACATAGTATCAGCCCTTTGAGCTTAGATACTGATGTATAATTACTAAAACGAATTCTTATGTCTATTCAAAATAATCACATTCACTTTGTCTGCTCAGGTAACCTCTATCGTAGTAGGCTCGCAGAAGCCTATTTAAAATCAAAAAAACTCCAAAATGTAACAGCGTCATCAAGTGGTACGGACGCCGATAATCAGGGTAAAGGACCAATTATTTGGTATGCTTTGAGGCTAATTTATCGAAATAACCTTTTACCTTTTATGAAAAATACATGGACTTTAACTCGGAAAGTACATCTCGAAAGCGCTAATATTGTTATTTTTATGGGACAAAATAACTTCGAATTTTGTCAAAAGTGGTTTCCAGAAGGCAAAAAATATGAGGTTTGGGAAATTCCTGATTTCGATGATAGAGAGTTGAATGGGAAGCCATTAAACATTGAACAAGAATTAGAATATATTGAAAAATCTGAGGATGCTTTTAGTTTGATTACAAAAAAGGTTACAGATCTAGTCGTTACTTTATAAACTGAGCCTATTTGTTCCAAAAGACCTCAATCCACTGTTTTGGAGGCGTTTTGTATATGGTTGGAGTTGGGGTCAAAGTCGGCGTAATTGCCGGTAAAATCACCGTCATCTCTCCGGGTTTAGTTAAATTGAGATTTTCTCTAATTTCACGCTCAACTATATAATAATCCTGTGATTGCTTGAGCTTGGTTTTAAGCTCTTTATTATTTTCTTTGAGCTCTTTGACCTCATCTTGAAATTGGGAATAGAACTCGAGCTTATCAGTGTATTCAAACAAATTTCGAGACAAAGAAAATAACAGTAGAAGAGCAATAAATATAAATATAGTGTTTTTTAATAAGGGCGGTATGTTCATCTAAAAATAAGCTTGCAATTTGACTTTCTATATGATATTATAGGTTTCCATGGTTATTCCAGATTTACGTGTACTTGTCAATCAATTTGTTGAATATCTCAAGAGCCAAGGCAAGTCACAACATACTATTGTAGCATATAAGAAAGACCTCGAGCAATTCGTCGGTTATATTTCAGCGCGTGAAAAGTCTGATATTAAAGAGGTCAAAAAAGAGGATATTGAAGGTTTTATAAACAAACTGATCACTGATAACTACACCAAGAAATCAGCCTCAAGAAAACTTAATTCAATAAGAACTTTTTTCCGCTATCTTAAGCAGGAAGATCTTTTAGCACAAAATCCTTCCCTTGAGGTGAGTCACCCGAAATATACCCAAGCACCACCTAGAATTCTTTCTAAGCTCGAATATCGGGCGCTTCGTGATTTTGCTCGTGATGATGCTCGAACCTATGTAATGGTGGAATTGCTACTTCAAACGGGTTTGAGAATTGGCGAGTTGGCTGAGATTAAAATTACTGATATTGAGGGAGATGGCTTGAAGCTTGGCAGCCGCGTCATTCCACTAAATAAAGCCGTGCAGGACGCTGTAAAAGCTTATTCTGCGGTCCGACAGGAAACAGCTGATGAGCATTTGCTAGTCACTAAAACCGGTCGTCCTTTGCTTGTCCGCAATATTCGCAGCATTATCACTCGTTGCTTCCGTGAGGTCGGAATCGAAGATGCCAAAGTGCAAGACTTAAGAAATACCTTTATTGCCTATCAATTGCAAAATGGTGCCTCAATTTCATATATCGCCCGTATTGTCGGTCATCAAAGATTGTCTTCAACTGAGAAGTATCTTGAGCTTGTCAAGCAAGAAAACGAGAAAAAAGAGAAGCTAGGAGAACTTTAAAAACGAAACACGATACATGTAACGCGATACACAAGATTTCACTTCAAATTACTGTTTTATCCTTGTATTCATACTTTATACTACATACTAAATGGTAATTTCTGTTTTTACTGATGGGGGATCAAAAGGAAACCCTGGGCCGGCTAGCATTGGTATTGTCGCCTATGATGAGGCAAAAAAGGAGCTTTTTCGTCATCGCGATGATATTGGTATTGCAACAAATAATGTTGCCGAATACAGTGCTGTTTTAAAAGCATTAACCCTTTTAAAACAGCAACTAACAAGTAACAAAATACAACCTACAAAAATTAATTTCTTTTCTGATTCAGAGCTACTCGTCAATCAGCTCAATGGAGTATACAAGATTAAAAATAGCGCCATTCAAAATCTTATTTTTGAGATCAGAGGTGAAGAAATGAAGCTCGATTTGCCGATAAGCTACACTCATATTCCAAGGAGTCAAAACTGGCTAGCTGACAAGCTTGTCAATGATTCTGACTAATCGCTTCCATTTGATTGATTTTAAGCCAAGGATCAATCGCTTGAGCCCGCTTGTAAAAAGCAACCGCCTCATCATTATTTCCATCCTGATAGTTCAAAATCGCTAATTTCAAGAGAATCTGTGGATTATTCTCATTTTCAAGCAAAATCTTGTTTAGCCTGTCATATTGCTGTTTTTTATTAAGCTCACCGGTAACTAGAGTATCTTGGATACTGCTGCCAAATAATTCACTAAAATAAGTCAATTGTGAGGTGAAAAACTGCGTATG
This sequence comes from Candidatus Microgenomates bacterium, assembly GCA_025449735.1. Classification (GTDB taxonomy): domain Bacteria; phylum Patescibacteriota; class Microgenomatia; order UBA1406; family HO2-37-13b; genus JANWIV01. The sequence goes on from JANWIV010000003.1 coordinate 329,813, forward strand.
ATCAAGCTTGCTTAGGAGCTCTTGGGCTGATTCTTTAGTTGGAGAGACAGTCATACTAAGAAATAGCGGTGATAATGCTTGTGAGGCATAAATATTAAAAGCAATCAATAAAAATAGCGCGAAGAAAGAGATGATAAGCAGATACGCATTCGGTTTCATTTTGTATAATCATACCATGGATGCAGCAAGCAGTGGGATTGTCAATCTATTTGTGATTCTCGTAATTTTACTAATAACGATTGTTACGACGGTCCTTTTTTTTGCCATTTTTGCTTATGTGGCAATAATTGTCATTAAGATTCGTAAACGGGAGAAACTATCTTTGGACATGGTGACGATGGAGGTGAGAGTGAGCAAAGATAATGAAATAAAAATCGATGCCGCCGAGCAACTTTTTTCTGCCTTTTCAGGTCTTAAAAAATCCGGCTTTTTCTCTTTTCTGGATGTATCGGAAGCGCTGGCATTTGAGATTGTCGCTCGCTCTGGTGAAATCAAATTTATGGTATCGGCTCCGACGAGACTAAAAGACCTGGTAGAAAAGCAAATCTATGCTTACTACCCAGCGGCTGACATCCGTGAAGTTGAAGAACAAAATATTTTTTCAGAGACGGGTAAGGTCGCTTTTGCCGGTTTAAAAACCAAAGAAGCTAGTTATGAACCAATTAAAGTCTATAAAGAATTGCCAACCGATTCAATTTCAGCAATCACCTCAGCATTATCAAAAATGAGCGAGGGGGAAGGAGCATTGATTCAGATTTTGATTCGCGCCGCCGGCTCCGAATGGAAAAAAGCAGGACGCAGTTATATTACTGGCACCAAGAAAAAAGAAGCCAGTCCAGAAGAGGCCGAGTTTAAGGTCGATCATAAGACTTTGGAGCGGATTGATGAAAAAGTTTCTAAATCAGGCTTTGAGACAGTAATTCGGCTGGTGGTGTCGGCACCAGAAAAAGATATTGCGGACCTTCATTTGAGTAATATCAAGACTGCTTTCAATCAGTTTGACTCTGGTTTAAATAGTTTCACTTCAGTCAAAATTCATTTCAAATATTTATTTATGATTAGCATTATTTATCGGTTTTTTCCGGTATTTGAACCACTATCAAAAAGCATTTCAATCTTGTCAACTGAGGAGCTCGCGACTCTCTTTCATTTTCCTAATAAAGCGATAGAAACCCCATTTATCAACTGGCTAAAGGCAAAAACCGCCCCGGTACCTGTTGAGGTGCCGTCAGAAGGAGGGACTTTCATTGGTAATGGTTATTACCGTGGCGTCGCTAGGCCTATCAATATTTTGCAAGAGGATAGGCGAAGACATGTTTATATCATCGGAAAAACAGGAGTGGGTAAATCAGTGCTCCTTGAAGATATGGCAATTCAGGATATCAGGTCAGGAGCTGGAGTTTGTGTGATCGATCCTCATGGTGATTTGGTTGAAAATATTCTTGGTTACATACCGCCAGAGCGGGCTGAGGATGTGATTTATTTTGATCCTTCAGATACCAGTCGACCAATGGGCTTGAATATTATGGAGGCTGATAATGAGGAGCAAAAACATTTTGTCTCAACTGCCATTATCAATCTGATGTATAAGCTTTATGATCCTCAACGAACTGGAATTGTTGGGCCCCGTTTTGAGCATGCGGTACGAAATGCGATGTTGACCGTCATGTCTGAGAAAGGGACGACTTTTATTGAAATCGTCCGTGTCTTAACCGATCCAAAATATGTCCAGGAGCTGCTACCAAAAGTAAATGACCCAATTATCAGGCGATACTGGACTGATCAAATCGCCCAAACCAGCGACTTTCATAAATCAGAAGTACTTGATTATATCGTCTCTAAATTTGGCCGATTTGTCACCAACAAAACTATGCGGAACATTATTGGTCAATCAGAATCAGCTTTTGATTTTAGGCGGGTCATGGATGAGGGTAAAATTCTTTTAATCAATTTGTCAAAAGGAAGATTAGGCGAGGAAAACTCAAACTTTTTAGGACTACTGTTGATACCAAAACTACTGGTCGCGGCAATGAGTCGTCAAGAAATTCCCGAAGAAAAACGGCGCGACTTCTTCCTATATGTTGACGAGTTTCAAAATTTTGCTACACCAGACTTTGCCGTCATTTTGTCTGAGGCGCGAAAATACCGCCTTAATTTGATTGTTGCCAATCAGTTTATTGGTCAGGTTGATGAGGAAATAAAAAATGCCGTTTTTGGAAACGTGGGGACCATGATTACTTTCCGAGTTGGAGTGACCGATGCTTCATATATTGCTCGAGAATATCAGCCGACTTTTTCCGAGCAGGATTTAATTAATGTGGAGAAATTTCATGCTTATATGAAAACTACTGTGCATAATGAACCAGTGTCGGCATTTTCGGTGGATTTGACTAAAGACATTTCTCAGTATCGTGAAGCGGCCAATCCAAAAGTAGCTGAAGCAATGATAAAATTATCCCGTCTTAAATTTGGTCGACCTCAGGAGTTGGTGGAAGCCGAAATTTCCCAACGAGCCAGACTTTAAACTTTTATGATTAATGATTTTGTCACTAAACTAGTTCGAAAAGAGGCGCTGACAAGTAATGTCTATCTGTTTGAATTTTCTCTGGTAGATCAGCAAAAGTTAGAATTCATTGCCGGGCAATATATGCTTCTTAAAGTTGATGGTCAATATCGACAGTTTTCTATTGTGACGCCAGAAAATATCACTGATCGTTTTGAGCTCGTGATCGAGCTATATGAGGATGGCTTGGCGTCTAATTTTTTGAAGACTTGCAATATTGGGGATGCAGTTGAGTTTAAAGGTCCAGCTGGAGTGTTTACATTGCATCCAACCTCTCGCGAGGTAGTGTTTCTTGTCACCGGCACTGGTATTGCGCCAATCAAATCAATGATCGAGACCAGTCTTACCAAAGAAAACTCTCCTATAATGCATCTATATTGGGGTTTAAGACATCTTGATGATGTTTACTTCGCAAAAAGCTTAATGTCTATAGCTTCTCAAAATAGTCGTTTAACTGTTGATATTTGTTTGTCGCAAGAAACAGAGACCCACGATTTTCGCTCCGGTCGGGTGAATGCAATATTTAAAGAAGATATGGATAAAAAAAATACTCTCGATTTGAATTTTGACTTTTATCTTTGTGGTTCACCAAGGTCCGTTGAAGGTATATATCAATCGGTCATTGATTTGGGAGTACCCTCGGCACAAATTTTCTTTGAAAAGTTTGTCAAACACGGATGATGAAACGCGGACTTACACTGATATCTATATTAGTCATCGCATTAGCGCTTCGCTTTTATGGATTAAATTGGGATCAAGGGACACATCTGCATCCTGATGAGCGATTTTTAACCATGGTGGCAACGAGTACGCGTTTGCCTTCGTCGCTCTCAGAATATTTAGATCCTAGCAAGTCGACTCTCAATCCATACAATAACGATTATGATTTCTATGTCTATGGAATGTTTCCAATGACAATCGTGAAAGCCATATCCGTTTATACCGGCCATGATAATTATAACCAAATAACGCTGCTAGGAAGGGCAGTTTCGGCTATTATTGAAGTCTGTAGTTTGTTAATTATCTTTGGTTTGAGTCGACTACTATCTCGACAATTAAAGCTATCGGAAAATATCGCCTATTTCGCCGCAATTTTATATGCAGTCACCATTTTTAGTATTCAACAGGGGCATTTTTTTACCGTTGATCCACTCGCTAATTTATTAGGACTATTGTCGATATATTGCGCCTTTTTATATCATGAAAAAAAGAAGATCATTTTTGTAATATTTATGGCAGCATTCTTTGGTCTTGGTTTAGGGTCAAAAATATCCTCGCTTTATTTGCTACCGCTGCTTTCAGGGATAATATTGCTGACACAAGAAAAAAATTTAGCCGAAAGAGTCAAAAAAATCTTGGTGATCGCCATCATTACCATGCCTATTGTCATTCTTAGTTTGCGCCTGGCTGACATAAAGTTTTTCGCCAGTAGCAATTTTTTTGATCTGACAATAAATCAGCAATTTTTAAATAATATCAATCAATTGAAAGCCTTAAGTACCCCAGAGGCGCTTTTCCCCCCGAGTATACAATGGTTGTCAACCGTGCCTATTTTGACACCACTCAAAGACATAATCATATTTGGATTGGGTCCAGTTTACTTTGCTTTGGTTATTGTAGGATTGATTATTTTGGTGAAGCTGATGTTTGCAAGTAAAGAATTGAGACGAAGCTCATATCATTTTTTGTTACTGCTGGTTTGGATTGTCGGGTTTTTTATTTATCAGGGGGTTCAATTTGGTAAGACAATGCGTTATTTTTATATTCTCTATCCGTTTTTCGCTATCTTTGCAGCGATTGGATTGTCAACAATTTTCAAATATAAAAAATGGTTAGGAGCAATTATTTTTGTTTTAATTGTGATCTATACAATGGCTTTCATGAATATATATTCAGAGCCTCATAGTCGCGTGAGAGCTTCGGAGTTTATTTATGAGCAATTAGAAAACCAGTCAACGATTGCCTCTGAGCATTGGGATGATGCCTTGCCTCTCCCAATGCTTAATACCAATGGAAAGCAATTTAAGAGCGTCGAGCTACCCGTGTTTGCTCCTGATGAGAACGAAAAATGGCGATTGATGCAGGACGGTTTATCGCGGGCTGATTATTATATTCTGTCATCCAATCGTGGTTATGGTAGCATAATGAAAGTCCCGGATCGTTTTCCCAAAATGAGTCAGTTTTATCAGGAATTGTTTTCCGGCAATACCGATTTTGAGTTAATTGCTGAGTTTACTAGTTATCCTTCGCTTTGCTTATTGAAAAAATGCATTAGATTTCAAGACCAGTGGGCTGATGAAGCCTTTACTGTGTATGATCATCCTCGCGTGCTTATTTTTAAGAAAAAATCCTTATGAATTATTATTTAGTCATGGCAAAGAAGATGCCATTTTATTTACATTCATTGATTTCGCTCATAAATGAGCTTAAAAACCCTCAATCCCTTGGTAATTTAATATTGGGCATTAAGACTCGGCTAAATTTTAAAAATGGTCTGTCGTTTGTCATAAGTCAGCCAATTGACGCTTTGATTGCGAAAGAAACTTTAATTGATGACGCTTATGGCTTACGAGAGGAGTCAAAGTTAAAAAGAATAATTGACGTTGGGGCGGCGTTTGGGGACTTTTCACTTTATGGAAACAAGCTATTTCCAAAAGCGGAAATAATTGCATTTGAGCCCAATCCAGACAGTTTCAATTTATTCAATCAAAATATTAAAATCAATAAGGCGAAAAATATTAAATCCTACCAAATGGCGATTGGAAATGAAAAGACAGTTGTTCTTCACATCGGAGCGGATAATGTCCAAGGTTCTCAAATTGAGTCCCCTGATCGCTCACGACAAGTTGAGGTAGAGTGCCGCCCACTTTCAAAATTTATAGAGGGAATTGTTGATTTGCTCAAAATTGATACTGAAGGGGCGGAAATGGCCGTTTTGTCTAGTATTGACGAGAAGCAATTCTCTCTTGTCAAAAAAATAGTTTGTGAATATCATAATCATTTAGTCGATGATCAGGATAAAAAAATTGTCGCTTATTTAAAAGAGCGTCATTATAAAGTCCGTCAAGTCGAAGACAAATATTATCCTTTGATAGGCTACATTATCGCTTCAAGTTAGTCTTTTCGACAAGAAGACCAATATTCATCGAATTTTTGACCGGAAGTACTTTGTTTAATGTCTCAGGAGCTCTCATGAGGTTGCTTAAAAATAATGTGATTACGCCGGGGGGATCAAAATTAAAACGATTCATTGTGCCACCGCCTAATTTCTCAACGATATTTTTGCCTAGGCCATAAAGAATAAAATGGGAAAATGGCCAACACCAATGGACAAATTGATTAACTGTTATCACTTTAAGCCCACTTTTTTTGATTAGTGTCTCAATTTCATCTGGGGAATAAAGGCGTTCATGATCGGCCCATATTCCCGCCAGCCACCAGATATCTTTTGAGATATGTCGGCCAAATTTGGCCAAAAGAGCGTTTAACGGATCCCAAAGAAAAGGGAAATTTTTATTCGGTACGGTAATGATGATTTTGCCGCCGGGTTTAAGAACCCGATTTAGTTCAACAAGTCCGGACATATCATTTTCTAAATGCTCCAACACCTCAGAGCAAATAATTAGATCAAAAGAATTATTTTTAAAAGGCAATTCATAAATAGAACCTTCAACAATCGCGATGCGATTATCGTCTTTCGTTAGCTCTCTGGCTTTGTCGGCATAATCGGCTCTTATTTCAACTCCAGTAAGCTTTTTGACAAATGGGAAGATAGAGAGAAGCTTAAGATAAAAACCACGCCCACATCCGACGTCAAGGATGCTCTCCGCTTTGCTTTCCTCTACCATAGCGGCGATAAAGCTAGCACGGGCGGCAAAACCAGGATCAATCTCTCCCTGCAATCGTTGATTAATCAAGTCTAAAGGTTTCATATTTTTTAAAATAACGATCAATTTTATACTTATCTATTTTAAGCTTATCTTTCCTCTTGATAAAATTAATAATTCCAGCGCCCAAGTCATGGGGGGAATTAGATTTTACAATAATGCCGTTCTCAACGCTTTTGACCAGCATTCGAGCACCGGGGATATCTGTGCAAACAATTGGGACTCCTGCCTGAGCCGCTTCTATTTGTGACAGCGGGAAGCAGTCGGAGCGAGATGAGATTACAAATAAATCGAGAGAGTGGTAAAAATAGCTTAGCTCTTCATCATTAAGCAATCCCAGGAACGAAGTATAATTTTTATTTTTTTCAATTAATTTTTGGTGTTTTTCAAAAAAAGGTTCATAAGCCATTCTCATTTCACCCGCAAAAACAATTTGTATATTGGGCACTGCCTTCAAGATCTGGGGGATAGATTGAAACAATAAATCAAAACCTTTTTCTTCAACAAACCTGCCAGCGATACCAACGAGAAGGTATTTCTTTTTAAGTAATTGCATTTTTTTAACAAATGAACCAGTAGGTTTTATTGAAGATAATTTGAGATCGGGAATATAGGCGGTAAATTTGTGGAGAAAATATTTTAAGACTCGAGAATTCTGCGCATAGTCGGCAGTTGAACAGGAGACGGTATTGGCTAATGCAAGCGCGGGGATTGTCATTGAATCAAACAGAAGCTCAAGAGTGCGATTGAGCAATTGATTGCCGGTTTGTCTGGGGAGTGTGAGGTCTCCCTGGTGGAAGATATATAGTTTTTTACCAAAAAGTTTGGTGAGGATTGATATAGGCAAAATTAGACTATGGGGAGAATTGATAACTACAGCATCAAAATCGGCAAGATGATTTATCAAGGAAAATATCGTTTGCGGTGCAAAGTGAGATCGCGACAACTGGAATATATATGGCACTCTGATAATTCGAATTCCTAAAACGATCTCTGATCTTTTAAGACTTTTATCAAATTGAGTGGTGATCACCGATACCTTATGACCTTGAGATTTAAGATTTTGGGCAATATGATAAAAGGCTTTGGCAATACCGGTCCAGTGAGGAGGAAAATATTCACTTATTAAAAGTACATTCATTTACTAGTCTTTTGATTAATCAATATAAATAATCATTCTACTTTTACATTTTTTGGTGCCTATCTATCATCTCCTATGAATTTTTGATGTGCGAAGTGAGATAACTTTGATTAAGATATCTTGAATCTTTGATTTATCTATCTGAAGTGTGATTAAGTCCCACTTCAAAAAATTCAAATAATCAAAACATCATTAATCAAGAAGTTCCCATTTCACACATCGACAATACTTCCTACAGAAAAAGGCCCGCAAAAGGGGCGTATTTTTTATTTGAACGCGCATTTATTACAACAGTTTTTCAATTTGGGCAATGGCGCGTTTTAAGTCTGGAAATTTATAGGGGTAGTCGGTGGCGCGGTCAAATAGATTATAAATCCAAAAAACTTTAGCCCGGGTTTCTTTGGACAAGCTGCGAACAATATCTAGATTATCCTCAACAAAAATATCAAGATCCAGCTCCTTCACCATTCTGGTTTTAAAATGATGGGGTTGTTCATTTTTTAAATTCATGTAGACTCCAGTAAAAGTGCCATCTGTTTTTAATTTCTTTTTCCAGCGTTCAAAATCGTCGCTCAAGAAATCATATCGCGCCGAAATAAGATAACCTTCAATTTTACCTTTTTTCATAAGCTCAGTTAGCTCTTTATAGCCAGGTTGTATAAAAAGAGACGTCCAATGAGCGGCATGCCATAAAAATTTAGAGAAGGGGTCTTTTGGAATGATAAATTTTAGTTGTTTTTTTGGAGAGATTAACTGTTTTATGATGCTTACTGGCAAGCGAGCTGTTCTCACCGGGTTATAAAGCAGGACGCCATCAAGATCAAATCCGATGCGTAGCGGTTTGGTCATGAGGCATGCCTGCCCGCCGTAGCTTTTTCATCCACCAAAGCTTTAGCGACGGTGGGAGCGAAGGAGGGAAACGTGAAACTTGAAACATTCAAAATTTGCAGGTCATTCTTTAATTTTTTTATCATGTTTAAATATGATCAACTACTTCAATTCCTAACAGGTTGAGACCATTTTTAAGAACTTGCCCGACAGCAGTGCTCAATATTAGTCGAAACTGTTTAATATTCTCCTCAGCTTTTAAAATTGGACAGGTTTCGTAAAAGATACTATATTTTTGAGCAATGTCAAATAGATAAGTACAAAGCAGATGGGGAGCAAAGTTGGAAGCGGCATCCTCAACTAGCTCTGGGAAGCGAAAAAGAGCTCGAAGCAGGGAGATTTCTTCAGGTTGAAGTTTTTTTGTCATCCCTGGCTCGACCAGGGATCCATTTTCCTGGATTCCCTTTTTCAAGGGAATGACAGAGGAAGATGCTTTGACAATGACACTCTGGATTCTGGCATAGGTATACAAAAGATAAGGCCCGGAGTTGCCTTCAAGGCTTAATGCTTCGTTTGGGTCAAAAATATATCCAGTAGTTGGTGATCTTTTTAGATCATTATATTTGAGAGCGCTAATTCCGACGACTTTTGCAATATGAGGATCATCATTGAAAACGGTGGCCTTTTCAACAATTTCATTCAAAATATCATCCAGTTTGATATTGCGTCCTTTCCTGGTGCTCATTTTACCTTCTTTAAGTCTGATTAGGCCATGAGGAATATGAAATAAATTTTCGCGATTGATTAAACCAAGCATCTCGGAGGCCCAAAAAACTTGCTTGAAATGAAGTGTTTGCTCAGCGCCAACTTCATAGAGAATGAGATCAGGTTGCCATTTTTCTACCCGAAATTGAATTGTCGCCAAATCTCGAGTGAAATATGTGGTGGCGCCGTCTTTTTTAAGTAGCATCGCTGGTGGCGTTTTTTTATCGGCGAACGGGACAATCAGAGCGCCCTCACTTTCTTTTGATATTTTTTTTTCTTTACTTAAAGCAATAATATTTTCCATTGCTTTTTCATAAGAGCTTTCACCAAAGGCGAAATCAATATTGACCCCAAGCAAATCATATATTTTTTGAAATTCAAGCATGGAATTTTTGACTAGTTGCTGCCATATTTCTCTTTCATCGGGATTACCTTCTTCAAGTTTTTTAAACGCCAATCGGGCCTGATCGTCAAGCTCGGGGTTTTTCTCAGCTTCATCATGGAATTTGACATAAAGAGCCTCCATTTCATCAACTGAGAGTTCTTCAATTGGTTTGTCAGCCCACTGGCGAATAGCGACAATCATTTTGCCAAATTGTGTCCCCCAATCGCCAAGATGATTGTCCCCAATAACTTTCCAACCAAGGAAAGAATAGAGGTTATACAACGCTTGACCAATGACAGTGCTTCTCAAATGACCAAAACCAAAACGTTTGGCAATATTTGGGGCAGAGTAATCAATCACCAGGGTTTTTTCTTCATCAAGTTTATTGCTACCATATGTTTGTTTTTGTTCGATGATTAGAGCAAGCTCGTCTAAAAGTATTTTTTTGCTGACATATAAGTTGATAAAAGAATCTTTTTGCTCCACTTTTTCAAAAAGGCCATTTTTAGAAAGTCGGTCAATAATGTCCATGACTTTTTGGCTGTCTTCTCCAAATTGAGAAATATGAAAAGCAAAGTCTCCGTGTTCAGAAATTTTGGGAGTCAACAGCGAGATATTACTGCCGTCAATTTCTTTGATTATTTTCAAAACCTGATTTCTAATCATATCTAGTATAAGGAATTAAGTATAATGTATAAAGGGTTATAAAGCCTTATTATAATCAAAAACTGTTTAATTTGGCCGATTAGATACCGACTTAATTAATCCGTTAATTAGTTTATGTACTGTTATTGATAATTCAGCTGTTTTATTAAACTCATTCTCATCGATATATTTAATGTCTCTAGCGATCAATATTTGACTTTGAACTTCACCTACTGAGCCAAGTGCAATCGAATAGAATTGTCGTTTTTCTTTTCTCCCCGATCTATAAAAACCTTCAGCGATATTACTTGTAATCGCGACTGCTGCTCTTCTCAATTGATTAGATAATCCAAACTTTTCAGACTCTGGAAATTTTATGGTAAGCTTGTATATTTGTAGCGCGAGTTGATGAGATTTTTGCCATGCAGTCAGATCAGTGAAGCTATTTACTTTTGGAGGCGTCATAATCCCATTATACATTCTCCGTTATACCTTATACCTAGTGTTAGAAAGAGGTGACAAAGAACTCCGCTGGAATTTGTGGATAGCTCTGAAAGAGTTGAACTTTTTTAGCCACTCCGGCTCCAGTTTGTGCGGTTGAGGTGATCGTCTTGCCTTGTATTGGCCAATTTTGATTTAGATTGTAGATTACCAAACTAGCACCAGTAAAGGTAGCGTTTGGAGCAATAATACGGGTAAACATTAGATGAGGATCGTTGCTAAAACTGTTTGTATTAATTGCGACTCCAAAATCAACTTCTTCGTTTGCCTGGCCAGCAATAAGATCGCATTCGTCAATTAAGCGTCTGGCTACAATTGTGCCATCACCATTGATAAATGTAAGCTCAACAGCAAATTCTTCACTAGTGCCGCAATAAGATCCAGCTGGCAAAGCACGCGATATTCGAATTGAATCGGTGAAATTATTTTCAATTAATTGTCCAGTGTTGGGGTTAAAACCTGTGAGATAGAAGGTATATTGACCGTCTTTTTGAATTGTTGAGGTGGTAAAGGTATTGCTAGTGGTGGTATTAATTATCGCACTACCACCGATATCGCTACCAAGCCCAAGGTTGGAGATATTGACAGAAGCCCCAGGTGTCAAGTGAATTGCCGCATCAATACCAGCTTCAGCGGCAGCAAAAGCGCGCTTTGATTCTTCTTCGAGCTCAGAAAGCTTGGTATCATCACGCGTTAAATTGAGCATAGATAACCCAACTGTCAAAAGCACCGTCGATATTAAAATGACAATGAGAAGTACTTGTCCCTGTTGTTTATTTTTTGATTTACTCATAACATTTTTAAATTTTGCTTTTTTCATTATTAATTATTTTATGGTGTCAATTCTTGATAATTATAATTCCGGGTACTGAGATATGGTAAAAGATCAACATACATATCTGGTTTGTTGACGATGAAAATCGATGGTTTGCGAATATCATCATCTTTTCTTTTTGAAAGATCAGCGGCAGTCATTGATATCAAATTACCATTAACCTTAAGTGTCGTAGATGTTGTTTGACCAATGGGAATGTCAGATGCCAAATCCAAGCTTTGAGCAATGAAAATTCCAGAAATAGTATCAACGTTTGCTTCAACATTTAGTTTGCCAGTGACAACGATCGCGAGAGATTTTTCTGGGGGATTGATTTCACCGGTAATAGTGGCATCTCCTTGGATAATTAAGGTAAAGGGCGATTTGCTTTGTATAGAAGCGGAGTCTAAAATAAAATTACCCGGTGGAGCGATATTAATCGCATCTTTGGTAATTTCACTTCCAGTTATTGTTCCGATTGTACCACTGTCAACGACAGTAGTATAATTTTTTCTTCCCTTGGCATATTCTAAAAATATCGAAGGAGTCCAGCGATTGCTATAAGTATATGTATCAAGCGCCCATTCTCGGATTGACACGGTCCCAGTACCGACGTTAATATCACCTCCGGCGGTGACGACGCCTCCTTGGACGATATCGAGCTGACGATCTGAATTATCATCAGCATCAAATGGGAGAATGGTTGTTGGAATCACATTTTGTATTCCACCGAACTTATGAAAGGAGGTATCCTTCATCTTGTACCAAAGCTTAGGAATATAAGAACAGTAGACATTGAAGTCTTTTTGACAAGCTTGAGCGCCACAGGTGAGCGTGGTTTTATAAACACCGGCATTGAGCCAGGTATGGGCAATTGAAGGAGCGGGATTAGGGATAGGGGTGGTGCCGTCATCAAAATCAATACTGCTCGGGCTGCCCGTTATGGCAATGCCAACAGGTTCATTGTATACCGGATTGTCAGGAAGGAAAACCATGTCGCAACTAGCACTACAACTGGCTGAAGTAACTGGATAGAGTTGAGTTTGACAGCCGAGTGTCACCGAACAAGAACAGAAATTGGCGTTACCAGAGCCACCGCCGGGATCACCAACAATGCCAGTTGGGGATGGGAATGGACTGGGGTTGATATTGCAATTAGGCGGGTAGAGACTGGTTGTTGGCGTCGGTCCACGGGTGGGAGTGGGTTGGGGAAATCCACCGCTACCACCGGAAGCAGAATCAACTTTGGACTGATATGTATAAGCAGAACCACCGCAAAGCATATGATATCTGACCGGATAAGCAAAAGTGTTCGCCGGTAGATTATCTGGGCAGGCACCATCAAAACCAAGGCCATCTTTGAAGAGTCCACAGACAAAATTATTAAATCCTTGATAGGTGATGTTGCCAAGAGATTGTGGCGGTTCAAATGGGGTAGGAGTCGGGCCCCCGGCGCCACTACCGACACTGCCTGAGCCACCACCAACTGAGCCACCATCTTTACCGGCACAAGAAAGAGTGCAGAAAGGTGAAGGGGTGGGAGTCTGAGTTGGCGTCGGGCAACTAGGAGGACAAGAGCTACCACAAGGACTACAAAGACAATCGTCACGGTAACCACAAGGAATGTTTTCACATAAGACACCAAGATATGGACCGGGGCAAAGTGGCCCAGTTCCATAAGTACCAGCGCCAAGGATTGGAGATGGAGTTGGGGTAATTGACCCGCCAGGCGGATTACTACAGTCTAGAACTGGAGGCAACCCTTGATTGCATCCAGGTGGTATTCCACCAAAGGTAGTATAACAAGCATTATTATTGAGTACATTAGTCGTCATTGCAATATCAAAGGAAACGTTTGGAATATACCAATGATACGGCACTGAACAAATTTTATTTGGCCCGCTAGTCCCCCAATCGATCTTAACCACATGAGAGTCATAAAAATATTGAGCTTGAGTTCCATTGCATTGAGAAAAATTAAAATCTAAACAAGTTGCTAAGGTATATGCCCCTTGAGGAATTAAAGCAGATTGATAACAGGCATTACAAGTGCTGGCGGCAGGAGTATATGGATTATTACAATAAGGACAAGACTGGGCTTGAACTGGGTTCAGATTAAATGCCGGAAAGAAAAAAAAACTAAAAATAATAATGATAAGACTGGCTAAAAAGATTCTAAAACGCATAGTTTAATAGTAAAAAAAACTGGGTGAGAAGTCAAACGCATAGGTAGAAATAATCAAGGAAGTAGCTCAAAAGTATCGTACATGTCCCAGTAGAGGTGTGATCTTTCAGGTCCTGGGTAATCAACATCGAGCTGATAAGCATACTCATGAACACCGGGTTGGGCATTTTGATCATTATTGCCGTTATAAAAGCTAAATTGATCAGGATACTCCTGACTAAGCGTATGGGCTTCAGAGATTAGTTCTTTTGCTAATTTGGAGGTGTCGCCGCCATTGCGATTAGAGAAGGCTACATTTACCCAATCGACTTTGATGCCATTTTGCAAAAGTGTGCGACTGTTTTGTACAAATTCGTCAATTTTATCTTCCGGAACAGAACCGCCAATGCCAATCGAAGGTGACAATTGAATTCCATCTGGCTTATTTTGACCTAAACGTTGAATATCTTGAGTAAATGTTTGCATGTCTGGTCCAACTAGCATGAGAGAACCAGGAACTCGGTGCCAGATTTCAAGATTAGGAGCTTTAGTTGATATGTATGAGTTTATTTCACCAGCAATTGAGCTGTCCGGAAACAAGTTAGAATATGCGTGGGAGACATCAATAAAGCTGCGACTTAATGCAGTAATAAAACGGCCTGGTTTATTAGTATCGACTCCAGTAAGTAGGTTATCTAGCTGGGTATGTAATTGTTCTTTGGTGCCATTAGTCGCATTTTGCTGTGACCAAAGCCAAAAACCATATTCTGGCTCAAATCCATGGTCTTTGTAATAGTTGATGACATTTATATTTGGCATACCGGAAGCAGTTGGTGAATCAACGACTGCGGCTGACATATAAAAGTGATCAACTTGAGGGTGGCTTTCACTCGCAATAGTTCGAGACTCAGAAAAATAATTTGTCCCCCAAAAAGCAGTCACTCCCATTTGCATGCCTTTTTCAGCGGCTAGATCTTCAAGAGTGCCGCTAGTTGAGAGGGTATCTTTTGGATTATAAACGCCATCGGGCTTTTCGAAAGCAGCATAGTTAGCTTGAATGAATTCTCCTTGGGAGATAGTGTGACCGACAAGGAAAGTCTTATTGTCAACAATCGGCGTGCTTAAGGTAACTGTTTTGATTGGTAGCATTGTGTCGTCACTTTGTCGTTGTGAGACAGTGATTTCAGTCCCATTCCAGTTGACATCGGCGACTAGCTTGCCTGGGGCGACACCGGCGTCAAAAAGCGTCCAGTCATGGCCATCGTAGTTTATTTTTGTCACTCCGGTGGCGCTGGTGGTGATTGAAAATAATTCAGCTGTGGCTTTTTCACCAGCTGACCACTGGACTATGTTAACGGCGACACCATGAGCGTTAAGTTGCTCCGTAGCTCCTAAATTTTCATCAAATTCGGCTTTTTTTGTCGCCGACAAATGTCTTTCACCTTCGATTTTTTCATAAGCGATCTCAAATCGAGTTGGCATGCCTACATATCGAATTCCTGAAGCAAAAATATCTTCACTTTTATTAGTGACAAATTTACTCTCACCTTCATAAGCTTTGTTTTCAACCCAGACTTCTTCGGTGGTTTCATAGCGATTTTCAGGAGAAACCCAAGGGACTTTATTAGTCTTGACAGAAACGATTGTGCCGTCCTGAAGCCTAAAAAGATCATAAGTAAAGTCTTGCGGGAATTCTGCGGCAACACCGGTAAAATTTTGTTGTTTGTATGAGCCAATATAAGCGGAATCTGGTGATGGAGAGGATAGCTCATTATGATTGGCTTGTGAGCCTGGGGCTACATGGACTTGCAAACCTTGGGGCAATTCACCTCTAAGGAGTTCTGGTGTTGGCAATGGCTCGACTGTGGCTGTCGGTGAAGGCGGCTCGACAGTAGAAGTTGAAGTTGGCCTTTCCTGTGAAGCAGTTGGTGTGGATCCGACTACTGGCGTTGATCCGTGGACATCGGCTTGATTGACGACGTTTGGCAAATAACTACTAAAAGTTTGGCCAGATTCATTTTGACTTGGACCGAGAGTCGCTACTGGAGGTGCTTGCCGAAGGTGGGCTGGCAGCTGATCTGCTGAGAGCGCTAATTCATGACCAGATTGGGCAGCAGTTTTTTCTTGTGCGACCACTGGAGAATCGATAGCTTGTTCGGCAAAAAGGAGGCTAGCGATGGCGAATCCAAGCGCGCCACTGCTTTTGAATAAACCCCTTTTAGTCTCACTATGAACGGGCCGGCCTGGAGATTGAGGTCTTTCTTCAATAGACATATTGTCTCCCATTATTTTTTATAGGACTTTAGCATTAGTACCTATATTATTAATAATTATTAGTGTTATTTTTAAAATTATCGCTTAAATTTTTATTTAATCGATTCTACTTTAACAATTCTAACACTATATTATAGGCAATGTCAAGTCAAGATTAAAGTCGAATAATGGTGACTGACATGACGCTCGATTCGTAGCTTTTGGCTCGAGTGTTATATTCGTCTTGAATTCGGATATTATCACCTTTGGTGAGGCTAGTAAGCGTGGGATTGGTGTCTACTCCGAGGCTGGAAACGACAATTTTATCGTAGATTAGGCCGGTATATTCAAATCGAAGCAGATGATTTTCGGCGTCTTTAATCGTAATTTCAGCGACCTTATGCTCCTCATCTATCTTGACGTTTTCAATAACTCCCTCATTGGTTCTCGTCATTGATTCTGTTGTTTGACCACCAGTTTCATTTAAAAGCTGCATTGAGATATAAAAACTGGTGACATTGAATGGTTCTATATTGGTATAGGGGTTGCCCGCATATTTAGCTGGAACGGTAATTTCAGCAGGGAGAAAGGTGTTTTGGGCTGGAGAAGGAGCAATTGATGACTGAGGCTTTTTGATCAGTTTTTGGGCGGCATATTGACCAACGAAGACCATGCCGACAATAATGACCAGGATTATAAGTAACTTATTAAAACCATTGATTGAGTTGTCCGGGTTTTCCGTGGCTACTTTTGGTTCCACAGTTTCTGAGACTGAATTTTCTTCATTCATATAAAAAGTATAACAAAATCCGGTACTTTGGCAAAAGGATTAATTTATAGCTTTCGATAAATCAGAGTAGCAATGGTAGGAAGATGGCGAGTGCGCCGACGATAATAATCATTATCGATGGGCCAATGATTCCGGCGTCAGGCAAGCTTTGAGTTGGTGCTGGAGTGTTAGTCGCCGTGGTTTGCGCTATTGGAGTTGGTGTGTTGGTGGCCCTGACGACAATTATGTCAGTTGGTGTCGGGGCTCCAGTTGAGGTCGGCGTCGGGGTGTTAGTCAATGTTGGGGTTGGTGTCGTCGTCGGTGTTAATGTCGGCGTTAACGTCCCGGTTGGAGTAATTGTCGGGGTCGGTGTTTTAGTTGGCGTCAAGGTCGGCGTCAGTGGTCCAGTTGGCGTCGGCGTGCGAGTGGGGGTTGGGGTATTGATTAATGTCGTTGTGCAAAGAGCTGAGGCTTCATCGTTGGTCTGACCACATTGATTGGAAGCGGAGACCACACAGTTATAGGTATGATTGACTTGCGGGGTAAAAGTTATTTTGACTTTTTGACCAGGGATGACATCGGTTTCAAGAATGCTGCCCTGCTTCATTATTTGCCCATTTGTTTTATCGATGATGGTATATCGATATGAAGTCTTGGCCTCTGGCATCCATTGGCAATAGGCCCCTTCAACTGGGCAAGTCGGCCCAGCAGCTTGATTCTCAGTGGTTTGACGATTATTGATTATGAGTAGTCCAGCTATTGTGCCAATAATAACCATAAATAGAATCAAAAAAGGGAGCCATTTTTTTATGCCACCTTTTTTAGCAACAGCGCTAGTTGTTGGGTTTTGATTGGTATTCACTTTATGGTGTTACATAATGGACAATTTAATTCGACATCAAGTTTTGGTAGTGGGCATTCAATAACTGGAGTTGGTGTTGGCGTCACGGCGGCACGAATTACCGTGACATTGGACCGTGAACAAACCGGGATACCGCGCAAGGCAAGGAGATAAAGTTGACAAGTTGAACCACTAGTGATTGAACCCGACACAGTAAAGTTTTCTGGATCTGGTCCATATCTTCCTCCCCAGGAGACAGCGACGCTACATTTGCCATTGGATAAAATTGGATCAGCGCAATTGGTTGCTCTTGTGGCATAAGGAATACCAGGAATGGTTATCTCATCCATTCTCTCTCTTATTGTGGCGCAAATTTCGTCCATTGGGGACAAAGTGTGGGCTGTAAATGAATATGTGCCATCGGGATTGGTGTTTACTTGAGATGGCGCTTCCATAGTCGCAGTGAATGAATTGTCACGACACCAACGGGGGACATCTGGCGCCATTGTGTCTACCGACTCGTCGGCTTTAGAACTACTGATTTGAGTTTGATAAACGAAGAAACCTAACACCGGCAAAGTGATTGCTAGCAGCATAAACGTCAAAATAGCAACATGACTGACTCTTTTTTTAGCAGGTTTGGCAACAAGATCTTCAATCGAAGTAAAATTCTGCTTACTATCCATAACTATCATTGTTGCAGAATACGGACTCAAAATCAATAAGATGTATAATATCTAAATGGCAGACATTTCACTCTCTCATTTTGAAGAGTTTATTGAGTTCTTATTTAGCAAACTTCCAGGTTTACCGGCTGATGTGAAATCGATATTTATATCATATGGACCTTATATTGTTGGTGTGGCCGCTTTGTTGACTTTGGTCAATGTAGGTTTGGCTTTCATTGAAGGGGCGGCTCCCGGCAGTCTTGGTCTTTATAATTATTATCTATCTCAACTATCGAGCCTTATTTTTGGTCTGGCACTTTTGTCATCTTTTAGACCGTTGCAACAAAATAAAATTGCCGGTTGGCGAAGTCTTTTCTTCCTAAATAGTCTTTATTTGCTGCTGTCAATTACCATTTTCGGAATTGATAATTTAATTCTCATAGTCCTCGCTTATTACCTGCTATTTCAAGTGAAATCTTATTATTCTTGAAACATGTCGTCTGAAACATGAAGCATGAAACATGAAACATTTAAAACCGCTTGTTTTAATATCGCTAGTCATTTTGTTGATTTATATTTTGGGTAGCATTTTTTTTAAAGACAATTTAATATCAGAAAAAAAGCCTAGTATCAACTCTCCAACTGCCATTAATGCCGTCCCAATCGATTCATATGAAGTGTCGCTTTTTTATCCCTATTGGACTTTACCTAGCTCAACCGATGAGGTAAATTTACCCGAATTACCAAATACTAAATTATCAAACAATATTTATTTTGGAATTACCGCAACCGCGAATGGCTCTATTAATAAAAATGAGCCTGGATATATCGCCCTTCCTGATTTTATTGCGTTAACCAATGGCAAAAATGGCAGAAAAACGCTTGCGCTTAGAATGATTAATAATGAAATCAATACGGCAATATTAGACAGTCAGGAGAAGCAAAATAACATAATCAATGAAGTGGTTGCTCTCTCTCAAAGTAACGGTTTTGATGGTGTACTCCTGGATTTGGAAATTTCCACTTTACCGACACAAAAGACTGTGAGTCAGATATCAGTTTTTACCGAGATTGCAGGAAGAAAACTGCACGCGGCGAACTTATCATTTTCAATGACAGTTTATGGTGATACCTATTATCGCTCTCGTCCTTATGATTTGGTGGAAATTTCCAAACATGTCGATACTTTTTATATCATGGCCTATGATTTGCACAAAGCCGGGGGAAACCCAGGACCAAACTTTCCATTTGGTGGTAGAGAAATATATGGATATGATTTTATTTCAATGGTTGCTGACCTGAGACAGTCGATCGCTGACAATCAGATGACAATTGTCTTTGGAATGTATGGTTATGATTGGTGGGTTGATGAGAAAAGGCGAGCGATCAGGCCAGCTACCGCCGTCACTTTATCAGAAATAAGAGAAAAGTTTTTAACCGATTGTCAACTTGAAGATTGTGTTGCTAATCGTGATGAAAAAAGTGGTGAAACGGAAATAAATTATGTCGATAGTGCTGCTGGATTTCATGTGGTCTGGTTTGAAGATGAGGCTTCAGCAATGACCAAAATTGATCATTTGGCAAAATCTGGAATTGGGTCGATTGGTATTTGGGCAGTTGGGTACTATTAATCCTTCCTGTCATTCTGAGGAGGAACGAAGAGACGACGTGAGAATCTCAAACCAAACCATTACTTTTGTCTTTTTTGGTGCCTGAGCTACGGGTCAAGAATCGGTATGAAAATCTTCCTGCGAGGAGTACCTCGGCAATGGCCGTCTCCTGGCGTCAGATTTGCACCGCTTCTAAGCTGCCTCCGCAAGTCATAAAAAAGACAAAAGTAACAAAATGATTATTTTTTTCGCAGAAATTAGTAAAAGGAGTTTTTCTCGGTAGTTGACAAGGGCAATAAATATTGTCACAATTAAGGCTATGGATACCTCATCAAATTCTTCATTTCCACCTCAAAATACGATTCCTACTAATGAGCCGATATCAAACCAATCACCTCCGACAATCAAATCGGCCAGTACCGCATCGAGTGCTACTTCTGGATCAAAAAAAAAGCTGATTGGAGGGATTATTGCGTTACTTTTAATCACCGGTACCATTGGGATTGGTTCTTATATGCTGCGCTCTAGGCAAACGACATTGACTCGTGCTGATGAGACAAGCGTTACACAATGTCAAAATCAAGGCGGAGTAATTAGACAAAATCAATGTGATGGTAAAGAAATCCCAATTGGTACTATCGGTTCTGGTGGTGATGGCCTTCAACTTTGTTGTAAAAATCCAAATGACACAAAAACTTGTCCGCTCCAATGCATACCAGTTAGTGAAGCCGGTAATTGTGAGGAATCCTCGAAATTAAGCGGTGGTTGTGGTATTGACGAGGTCTGTTGTACTCCAAAAACAATCGATCCTAGTACACCGCCGTCTGATCCTGTCGGTTGTTTTGAGTCATGCAGTAGTGATAGCTCTTGTCAGAGCGGTTTGATATGTATGGCAGTCGACGGCTCATCAAAAAAATGTGTCAAGTATCCGGATTGCCAAGTTGGTAGCGGAAAGGATTGTTGGTGCAGTCTTCCACTTCCGATAACTTCGCCACCACCAGCAATTACGTCGCCGATTCCGACCATTCCTTCGGATTCATCGACACAATGCCCCGATCCAAAGCAAAATCTAAATGTCAAAGTGGAATGTTTGGATTGTGCCGATTAAAAAAAAAATGAAAGCCATAAAAAGTCATAAAACTAGTCGTCGACAAATAATGATCAGTATTATTTTGCTAATTCTGATTATCGGTCTTGGGGCTGGGCTTTTTGTAGTCCGGACTCAAGTCGATATTCGCGATCAAGCCGCCGGACCGAGTTGTACTATTTGGACAATGCGATGTCGCTGGGACAAAGTCGATGGAGTGACCAACTATCGTGTTATCGTGAAAGATTCAACTGGAAATACTATTACCAATACGACAACGCCCGGGACTAGCCTCAATTTTAATGGTCGAGTTGGAGTCGCTTATACCTGTACGGTGACGGCGCTTTCTCACCAAAATCCTGAATGTTCAGAATTGCCAAGTGGAAGCGGAACGGGAATTTGTACTAATACTAGTGTGCCCGCGCCATCGGAAACGGCGACACCAGCTCCGACTGTAAAAGCAATTGGAGGACCGGTAGCGACAGCCACTGTAACACCGACATTGACACCAACACCAAAAACAGGTACGCCAACTATAGCACCTTATACACCAACTCCGACAATTAGCGCACTTGGTGGCCCAGTGGCGACTAGTACACCAACACCAAAAGCAGGTACGCCAACTATAGCACCATTTACACCAACTCCGAGCTTAAGAATCGGTGGCTCAAGTGCAACCAACACACCCACGCCAACTAGCACCTCATCAATCGCCCAATCGACAAGCGTCCCAACCACAGTCACTAGCTTGCCAGAGACAGGAATTTTCACACCAACCATTTTTATCCTGGCGATTGGGTTTTTTGCAATACTGGTACCACTATTCTTGTAACTTTCAGATATTTCGGAGGACTGAAGACAGAAATCAGAAGATATTCAGTTTTCTGTCATCTGAACATCATGAGTTAATGGTATATTTGCCATCATCTTGTTTGTGGATTATGCCTTCGAGCTCCAGGCTGGTAAGAATAATGAGTGTTTGATCAATCGATTGATTAATTTTTTTACTTAATCGATCAGCAGTTAGAGCTTCTATCTCAATAAATTTGAAAATTTTCATTTGTATATTTGATAATTGATTTGAAATCGACTGTTGTTTTTGGCGGCTTAATTTCACCTGATATTCATCCAAAATATCCCGCGCGCTTGTGACGAGTATCGCGCCTTGTTTGATCAGCATATTAGGAGCATATGAAAGTGGACTACCAATAGGTCCAGGAATGGCAAAGACGTCTCGGCCTTGCTCTGCCGCCAGTCTCGCCGTAATTAATGTGCCTGATTGTTCGGCCCCTTCAACGATAAGTACTCCTCGACTTAAGCCCGAGACAATTCGGTTTCTGGCGACAAATAGCCCGGGGATGGTTTGCATACCAGGGGCAAACTCAGAAATTACGGCACCACCGCCATTAATAATTCGCTGATAAAGTCCCTTGTTCTCGGCCGGATAAATAATGTCGACGCCACAACCCAAAACCGCGACCGTTTGTCCATTTTCAATAAGTGCTGCTTTATGAGCTTCGGCATCAACCCCGAGGGCGAGCCCTGAGACGATGGTAAAGCCAAAGCGGGAAATTTCTCGACCTATTTGCTTGGTTACCCGTGCGCCATAATCACTCATTTTACGAGTCCCAACGATAGCAAAAAATAACTTCTGTTTGATAAAAATTTCAGGGTCTCCTTTAAGAAAAAGGCAAATGGGCGGGTCAGGAAGAGATTCAAGTTGTTTGGGGAATTCTTTGCTATTTGGCGTCAGCACGAAGATTTTTTTATCAATAATTTCTTTGTAAGTTTTTTTAATATCAAAACCAGTGCGGAATTCTAAAAATTTTCTTAAGGTAGTAGCGCCGATTAACGGCCTTAAGTCATGTTCAGACGCTTCATAAGCAGCTCGAGTAGAACCAAAAGAGTTATATAGAAGGGCAAAAGTCACGGGGCCGATTCCGGTCATATAGGAAAAGGCCAAGCGATAAATAATTTCATCAGACATGAGATTATTGTAATGGAAAAATGGGTGATCGGGCTTAAATTCAGGGCGTCGTTAAGACGTCTGGTTTAAGCCCGATCGATCGATGATGACGCGACTAATTGTCGAGCTGTTATGGTGGCCGGAGCCGTCCAGAAGCAAGCGGGATACTCACGCATCCACGCTCCCCACACGCTTCTTTCTTGGCATCCGGCCACCAGCAGCAAACAGGAGTCAGCCCCCCGACTAACACCTGTAGGTGCTTATGTTGGCAATCTGCAAGAGTGGAGTGCAGGGGTCGAACCTGCAATCTCTTCCGCTGCCCGGGAAGCGCTCTTCCATTGAGCTATCTCCACCTGAATAACACTGAGCGCTAATCGGTTAGTCCATGATTCCCGGTAGGAATCCGTGTCCTCTCGGGAAAAACAAGGCATCGCGGCCAAGGTTTGGAGCGCCGTGGCCTGGCGATCGTTGCTTCTTTTGTTCACTGGCCCTTACGACGAGACACTTCCGTTGTTCTGGTGTTAGATAGAGCTCTCGCAAGGCGTCGGCCTGTTCGTCAGACAGAGCCGAAATCACAGAAAGCGGAATGGCTGCGGTCAGGTGAGCAAACATACCACTGATCATGTCAGGAGTGAGACGACCGACGACATCAGGTGTCCACTCTATGACAGTTTGTTTATCCGGTGGCCATTGCCAATCCTCCACTTCGCCACTCATCTGACTTCAACCAATGCCGGCACCCGGGTGACGACAGGCATCGTCAGCTCTGCCCGACGACACTGGGCCACTTCCCTTTGGTGGAAAGTGAGCGCTGTGCTTCTGAGCGCGTCGAGCTGTGAGATCGACATCACGGCGATCACCGCAACCGGGATCTTGGCGGTCTGCTGGTCGCAGACAGTGTCACGCAGATACTCCGGCGGTAGGTCGTCGACGTGGCTCGGTGTCCAAGCCTCAACTTCATTGATATGCGGTGGACGAGAATGATCGATACGGCTTAGGTTGGTAGACATGTAGCCATCTCCTTCGTGCGGGGGTGCCGAGTGAGCACTCGGCTTCGGATAAGAACAAGCAAAACAGTGTTTATTTTATTGTCATCATCAATTTGTTCAAGTGCGAAAGAACGCGCCACAGTTATTGCTAGTACAACAGTGCGGTTCAATCACCAAAATAACTTTTGTTATTGTAGCAGATTAAATTGAAATTTTGAATTTTCATTTGATTGAAATGAATTGATGAAGTTTTTTAGTGTGATGAAGTATGGATATACAATTGAAACTTGTGGGGTGGGGCGCGATATCGTGCCCCACCACCGATGGAGAAAACAGCTTTTTGAGGGGCCACCCCGACGCTTATCAGGGTGGCCCCTCGCGGGCCAGTCGGGTGAAAATTTAGCAGGAATCGAGCAAGTTTTCAGCGATGTCGCTGACTCTAGCCGATTCCTGCTCTAGTGCTCCGCGGCTCGATTGGAGCCACGGAGTCGATCTGCGGTCAGGAGCAGATGCTACCCAACTTGCAGATCCTTTTTGGGAACTGCTTATACTTCAGGTTTTCCAGGCCTTTGGTATAAGTCAGCTCCCTAGCCGACGCACCCCGCTCGTTTTTCGGTATGCATCAGCATTTGAGTCAAGAGACTTCGGGAAACGGATTGCCCGCAGGTAAACACGATGGTAGGTGTCGTAATTCTAGGACTCCTGAAGCAGGGTCACTGATGACTGGTGCGTCTCTCAGTTCGCAACAGTCAGAGCAGTGACCCTGCTGAGGAGGAGGCGTATCACCGGGTGTCGCCCCAATGATACCGGCTGGGTGATAAAGACGATGAAATCCCAGCCATGATGCCTGCCAGGACCGGAAGGAGCGGTCAGCGCAAACCCCCGATCCTGACATGTCTCACACTCCCTTGTTTCCAGCTCAAGAGCCCCATCTCAAGACTGGAAGGGAGATAAGACCTGATGAAACCGGATAATGCCGCCCGCAGCAGCTATGCACACAAGTTTTTGCCGATCGTTTCGATGTTTCCACGATGGGAAAAACATTGCATGCTGTCGGCATGAAGCCAACTAGATAGTAGGTTACTCAGTGGCCGTGCATTCTCATGCACTGTTGCCCTGCAACCTAAGTGCCGCTACGGGTTTGATTCGTTTTGTACTAACAGTTACCTCTGTCACCAAAAGCAGGCGTGGGGTCCCATTACGGGACTTGAGGTTGCTGTTAGGAAGGTGAATACGGCCGTTTTTCGGGTAATCGCAGGTAATCCTAGGGCGTGTTATTAGTCTAAAAGTGAACAGGCATGCGCCTGCCACAGACATCACGTCGCAGTAGTCTACCTACTAATTGTCGAGACTCCTTCTCTAGTCCGGTGGGGCACCGGTCACGAGACGTCTCCTTTCGAAGATGATTTTTATACCTGAGTGCTGTCACGATCCGCCCGCCTTTGACGAGGCGAGACCGAGATTCGATCACCTCCCTTCAGCCAGACCAGTTGAGATGGTTTCTGGGGTGGAAGGGTTTCGATTTCAAAGCGGGCCTCTCCCTTTCTCTACAATTCGGATAAGGGGTGAAATCGGCTCAATCGAGGGCTTCTCGACTGGGCCGATTTCATCCGATAATCCGTATTTATTTTAAAAAGCTGTTTTCTGTCAAAGTGCTATTCGACTCTGATTGGGGTAAACTGCTATTGTTTATCCAGAGAAGTCGAAATAACCAACTATTGTCAATATCCGATAGATAAGCGACTAATGCCTTCTATACTGATGCAACAATGTAAATCCTATATTTTCTAGGACCTATAATCCGAGTTTACACCCGAGTGTCAAATTTGTCAAGAAAAAATAATATTTGAATTGGTCATCAAAGATAAGTTTGTTTAGTTGAGAGAGATAAAAAACCAACAGAAACGGCACCAATAGTTAGAAAGATTTAAAATCAACTTGTCATCCAGCAATAGATGAAGTCAATATGTTAAGTCTTTGATTCATGGAATCCGACTAATTGTCGGAAAAATTGATATACAAAAAGCTAAAAGCCGTGGTCTTTCTCCCCAATTGGGTAGAAGCGTGCGAGACCACGGCTCTCGTCAGGCTACAACACTGCCTGCAATACAGCGTGTAGGTGGTTCCTGACTATAGAAAATGCCGCACGCGGCATATTGAATGCTGAAGGAGTCACCGCAGCCAGCCGACACTGAAGGGGGGTTGCCGATCAGGTACCGGACGAGAAGGCATTATTGGTGACTCCTACAGGCCCACCATCACGTAACCCGACGTGATCAATTTTTACCGGTAGGCTCCGCCTACCTAACATCGCCAATACTGCTCGGCGAGCTGGTTGCCCAGACGACGCCTACCGGTGTCAAAAAATGACAAATCAATCGTCCAGTCAGTTTCATTTTCTGCGTAGGGCTTCAACCCAAGTGGCTAGTCTTAAAAAACGAACATTCGAGAGGGCCGTCACCGGGCGCGGAGCCCCCGGAAGGCCCCAAAACAAACACACACCCCGGCCCACGGTGGTGGCCAACGCGGGGGGCGTGGGCGGCC
>JANWIV010000004.1 GCA_025449735.1 Candidatus Microgenomates bacterium
CAGGATTTATGTTCCAAGCCTTATGACAGTATCTTTTCCAATATACCCTACTGAACAATATCCACTTCTTTGGCCAAGAGATGAGTAGTTTTTAGCAGTTTAAGCTTTAAATTAGGAGTCATATCGACCCCACCCTCTTCCAATTGATCAGCTAGATGGTAAGCATTGGAGATCTGATCATAGACTGTCTCTGGGTGACATTTGAAATTCCAATAAGTTTCATATTCGGCAAATGGCAAGGATGCAAAGGCTTTTTGATTGATATCACTCAGTCGAATCGCGCGGGCAAGAGTCAAATGAGTGAGGGCGGTTTCAAAAACATGAAATTCTTCAGCAAGGTCGTTAGGCGTTGGCACATAGTTTGAATTGGTTATTTCTTCAAAGAAATCACGAAATGGATCTTCAAAATTCGGGAGCGGTAGATCCTGAAGCAATGATTTGAGATCAACTCGAGGTGAATCAACAGCTTCAATTTGAAACTGCAGCAGAAATCCTTTGTAGACCCGGCTCATATGATTTTTGAGGCAAGCAAGCCCTTCATGACGGCGTCTTTGCAAATAGGTAATTATTTCATCTTGGGGAGAGGTACAAAATTCTGATCCTTTTGAGACGAGTAGTAATCCAATCGTTGAGGAAAGAGCGGAGTTGACGTTATCACGAAGTTGCCGACTTTCGGTATCATAGCCATATCTAAAGTTTGTTTCTATTGCCTTCATAAGAGGGTAATTATATCAGAAGCGATTTCGATTGAGACTTCATTTTGATTTTAATTCAATATTTTCCCCAATGAGGATTTTATTTTTTCAAACACTGTCTGCGGTTTCACCCTCACCGGTTCAATATCCTTCAGTATCGGAGAATTATTAACAATTGCTTTTGGTATTGGGGAGACCTCTGTAGTTGCCGACAATACTTTCTTTGCCTTTACTGGTGGCGCATAACTGTAGCCGGAAACAATCATATAATATCCCCCCACTTTGGTAATGGCAGAGACAGTGTTGTTAATTGGGTCAACCACAGAGCTTCTAAGCACTGTCCATTTCTTCCCATCGAGTGAATAAGCAAGACGAAATGTCCGCTCCGGTATCGATCCTCCCCCACTCTTCAATAATTGAAAGTGATTATATGACAAAGAGACAATTGATGGTCTTCTTTGAACTGAGGGAATAATACGAGCTCCATTATAAAAATCAGTGAGCCATATCTGATGAATCTCCCCGATTCCACCAAATGGTGTTATTGTACCAATTGGTGGGTTATAGGCAGGATAACTGTTATGAGAGACATTACTGGAAAAACCAATAGCACCTGGCTCAACAATGATTGTAGTATCAGGACCTCCGGTGACGGTGCCTCCTGAGGTACTGCTTATTGCCGGCGCTGGTGCGGTAGTATTCTCCCCGCCACTGATGTTGGCTGGGGGTGGTGGCGGAAAGCTGATATTTTGAGACCAGGTGCCATAACTGCTTTGAGCGGTATAAGAGGTATTGGTATCATAGGCCCGCACATTGACAGTGTGGTTGCCTGCCGATTGCCCAGGAATGGTGCAACTGAAAGCTTCCGAGGTACTGTTAAATGATCCATCACTGGCAGTACAGGCAGTCCAAGTTCCAGTTGGTGAATTACTATCTACTTGGAACTCTACTCCTGAGATATTAGTAACTGAGTTACTAGCCGAGACAGATCCAGTCAATGGGAAAGCAGAATTTGGTTCTGGTACGACATTACTTAAGGTGATGGTGTGGGGGAAGTTGTAGATGATCCAGACTGAGCCTGAGTTGGAGCGGGAGTTATAATCAGCAGAAGAATCTGTTATAGCAAAATCAGTACTGCCGTCGTTGTCTACGTCACCGTGTAAAAAAAGTTCATTGTATCCGAACACTGTAGTTGAATCAGAAGTTGTATACATCGTGTTAAAAAAGTTCGACGTAACAATGTTAATGTCATTTCCTGTGCCAGAATAACTATCCAAATTTGTGCTATATATTATATAACGTCGATTTGCAGACGTACTTCCTCCAGATTGTAAATCTGCTCTACCATCGTTATTCATATCAACGGTACCAAATCCCACTGCCCCAAACAATACAGTTCCGCCGACCGTGTCTGAAAGCTTAAAGTTATAATTGCTAGTCGAAGTCAGGACGATATTGTTACCAGTCCCTGTTAATGTGGCAAAGTGATTATCAAAAAGAATAAAAAGCGCTTCACTTGCACTTGAAGTCAAAATAAAATCATTTATTCCATTACTATTAACATCTGCTAGATCTTGACCTAGGATTCCAATAGCGGAATTAGTGATTGGGCCGTCTATCCTAAGACTGAATTTTGAAGTAGTAGCGGTATCAACTAAATTGCCTGTTCCCGAATAATCATCCAAAAGCGTACTGAAGAAAACATAAACAGAGCCCGAAAATGATAGACTGTTGTATGAAGTAATCGCATGAGTGATAAAGTCATCTTTACCATCATTATTTGCATCAGCAATAGTTTGTCTGTTAAATCCAAACATAGAAGACGCTACGGGCCCATCGAGACGAACATTAAAATTGCTAGTCGTTGCAAGATCTACTGTATTACCAGTACCTGTAAGTGTTGATAGCAAACTGTCAAAAAATATAAATGAAGAGCCAGAATTAGTACGAGAATTATTATCGAGTTGATATCCACTTATGACAAGGTCTTGCCCTCCATTACCATTCACGTCCCCAATTACTGTTGCTAAACTACCAATCGTCTGACTTGCGGACGGTCCGTCAATACGAATACTGAAATTTGAGCTTGTTGACATATCAATAGTATTACCTGTGCTTGAGTAGCCACTTAACACCGTGTTTTTAATAACATATACTGATCCGGAATTGTTTCTACTGTTAAAATCGGCATTCGACGCGCCAATAAATAGATCCAATTTACCGTCGGCATCAATATCTCCGGTGGTAACTTGAGTTGACCCAAATGATTCATTAGCGGCTGAGCCATCGATACGAATATTCCATTTAGAACTATCAGCAAGATCAATCGTATTACCAGTTCCAGCATAGGAGCGTAGAATGGAATCGTAAATAATGTAAACCGATCCGGAATTGGTTCGGGAATTGTTGTCAGCTGAGATCGCAGAAAAAATTACATCGTCATACCCGTTATTGTTTAAGTCAGCAAATGTCATCCCTTCATCAACCCCAATTCCCGTAGTTTGGGAATCTGGCCCGTCGATACGAACATTAAACTCACTGGTTGTTGATAAGTTGTGTGTCACTGCAGCCTGAACAGGTGACGTAAACGAAAAGAATAAAGCAGACAGTATGATTACACTCAAATAAATCCAGACACGAGTCGACATACCTTCTTTATATCAAAAACATTTTTTTATAACAAGACTTTTTCCCATCTCCCCTGTTCAATGATGTCTTCCAGATTATGAAAGCTCTTACCGGTTCGATGATCAGTTAGTCTATTTTGAGGAAAATTATAGGTTCTAATTTTCTCCGCCCGATCGCCACTACCAGCGCCTTCAACAAACGAATATCGAAGACCAGCTCGCTTTTCCTGCTCTCTTTGATAAAGCTTGGCTTGAAGAAGGGTGATAGCAATCTGACGATTTTGTTGTTGAGTCCGCTCTTGGCTACAGGTGACGACGATGCCAGTTGGTTTATGGGACAATCTTACGGCAGTACTGACTTTGTTGACGTTTTGACCACCATGACCGCCAGAGCGATAGAATTGCCATTCGAGATCCTGTTCGTTTAGACGCAGATCGCTTTGCACTATTTGTGGCAATACCAAAATGACTGCGGTTGAGGTATGCACCCGTCCCCTTTTCTCCGTATCTGGCACCCGCTGCACTCGGTGGACCCCAGTTTCATTTTTAAAAGTTTCAAAGATATTTTCACCCTTTATTTTATAAATTGAAGCATCGACTTGAGTGACGGTCCAGCCTTTTTTTTGAGCAAATTTAACATAGGAATTAAGCAGTGCACTAGCCCAAAGCTTGGCTTCGTCACCGCCAACGCCACCACTGGCTTCGATGATGGCGATATTGGGGTTAATGGTCATAGTAAAAAATGAAAAATGTAAAATGAAAAATGAAAAATTATTATGCTGAACTTGCCTGCCCGCCATAGTTTAAACGACGGAGGGTTTCAGCGTCGTATCTCATAAATCTTTAATCATGAAACTTGAAACAGGGTCTTTAGGAAGTCAATTTTTTTATAACATCATCAATTGAAAGGGTGGTTTGTTCGCCAGAGATTAAATTTTTAAGCACCACTTGATTTTGCTTGACTTCTTCAGGCCCGATGATGATGACATATTGAAAGCCTTTTTTATCGGCATATTTGAGCTGGCGTTCCAATTTGGCAGTAGGGTCAGGATAAACTTCGCAGGAAATGACAGCTTGTCGCAAGCTTTTAGCTGTTTTTAGACTTGCTGATATTAAGTCATCATCAAAAATCGTAACTAAGACATTGTTAACGGTTTCCTTTTCAGTTTCAATATTCAACTGAGAAATTGCCTCGATTAGTCGATCAAATCCAAAAGACAAACCAACCGCTGGCATCTCAACTCCAGATAGATCTTCAATCAGCTGGTCATACCTGCCACCTCCTGCCACGGAGCCGGCCGAATAGCCATCGAGTTTGACTTCAAAAATTGTCCCAGTATAGTAGTCCAGTCCGCGGGATAAGGTGGGGGTGAATACTATTTTTTCTTCGGGGATCCCGAGCGCTATTGCCGCGCCAATTACTGCTTTTAATTCAGCAGAAGGGGTAGCACTATCTAAATTATCAAAAAGGGCGCTTATTTGATCATTTTTAAGTCCCAAATCTGACAATTCTTTTTCAACTTCTTCTTGACTTTTTTTATCAAGTTTGTCAAGCGTGCGAATTACTGCCAGTTGTCTTTCACTCTCAATTTGAGACTTTGACATCAACTCAAAAAGAATGGAGCGATCATTAATAAGAATTTTATAGTCTTTAAGTCCCAAATTGGCAAGACATGCGGCAGTGACAGTCATTATTTCTGCTTCGGCCAAATAAGAAGCAGTCCCAAAAATATCGATATCACATTGCAAAAATTCACGAAATCTTCCGGCCTGAGGTTTTTCGGCGCGCCAGACTGGTTGGATTTGGTAGCGGCGAAAAGGAAATGGCAATTGATCTTTGTATTGAGAAATCACCCGAGCAGTGGGCACGGTGATATCATATTTTAGGGCAATCTGCCTGCCACCTCGATCTTCAAATGAGTAGACTAGCTTATCCGCCTCCGCCCCATATTTATTAAGCAAGAGCTCGGCATATTCCAAAGCCGGTGTTTCCATAGGCTCAAAGCCATATAGAGAGAATGTTTGTTCCAATAAATTTACTACCTGACGGCGCAGTTTGACTTGCTCAGGCAGAAAATCACGAAATCCTTTTAGTGTCTGTGGCACTTTTTTATTAGCCATAATGAACTTATTATAACAGAAAATTTACTTGATATATGACTTATAGTATGTTAAAATTAGCTCAATGGAAAATGAAACCTCGATATTTCGCGAAAAACCTATCGAAGAGCTTAAAACTCAGCTCGATCATGCCAGTGTTTTAGTCCAAGGCTATCTAGGACAATCGCTTTTGCCACCTAGTTTGGATAATGATAAAGCAAAGGGAGAAATTTTGTCAGCAGATCAGGATTTGATTTGGATGCCTTTTCAACGTCGCTGGGAAATTTACCGGAAAATAATAAATATAGAGCGCACCGGTCGAGACTTGACTGAAGAAGAAAGAGAAAAATTTAGCCACTGGTTAACGGCACTTAATAATCTTGACGATTATATTACCGCTCACAAAACCGATGAGGAGAAAAGAGTCTTATATGATAGACAATTTACTGTATTTGAAGAACTTCGTGAATTTCTTGAAGATGGTGGTTCTGCTGGATATGTTAGGCTCCCTACCGGAGTCGGCAAAACAGTACTTTTTGTCAAGTTGGCCGAAGCCACCGGATTGCGGACACTGGCAGTGACACCAACAAAGATATTGGTTGATCAGACAGGCAAAAAATTTGAAGAGTTTGCTCCAGACCTTAGTGTCGGTAAGGTATATAGTTATGAGAAAAATTATGGTCGTCAAGTGACAATCACTACTTATCAATCATTCCTTAAGGGAGTTGGTGACGGGTCGATTAATCCCAAGGACTATGATTTGCTGATTTTAGATGAAGCTCATAAATCTTTAACCAAAAAAAGAATGGAGGCAGTCAATCAGTTTGATAATGCTATTCGGGTTGGTTTTACTGCCACAACAAAATATTCAGAAACAAAAAAAGTTGACAATCTTCTTCGCACCATTATTCATACCATGACGATAAGAGAGGCGGTAACAGAAGAACTGATGTCACCTTTTTATATCTATATTGCTAAAACTGATGTCGACTTAAGCGAGGTTCGTATTACTCGCTCAAGTGATGCTAATGATCGGGATCTAGATCGCGCCGTAAACATAACTTCTCGAAATCAGGGCGCGGTGGAAGTATACAGACAGCTTTTTGATGGGCAAAAAGCAATCGTTTATTGTGTTTCTGTCGAACATGCGCAAAAGGTCGCCGAACTATTTCGTGAAAAAGGAATTGTTGCCGATACCATCCATGGCTATCAAAACAAAAACGAACAAAGACAGGTGATAGAGGCTTATCGCAATGGTGAGATTTCGGTAGTTTGCAATGCTGATATACTGATTGAAGGCTTTGATGAACCAACCTCCACTGTATGCATCAATCTCCGGCCTACTTCTTCTCCACTCTTAGCAGAACAACGGGCTGGACGAGTCCTAAGGATTGACCCAAACAATCCTGGAAAACATGCTTATATTGTCGATTTTATTGACGAATTTGAAAATGCCAATTTTATCCCAGTTTCATTAGCGCAAATCATCGAAGGGGCGCATGTTTATCGGGAAGCACACGATCTCCCCGATGGCTATAAGTCTACAGGCTGGGGTACCCCCCACTATCCATGGCTTGAGATAGAAGGTTTGAAGGTTATAACGGATGTGGAGGAGATTATGAGAATGGTGAATGAAATGAAGGGAAAAAAATATCCTGAGGCTGAGGAAGGTTGGATGAGTTTGACTGCAATGAGGCTTAAATTTAGACTTCACCCGACACTACTAAGAAAATTACTAGAACCATTTAGAGAAACGAATCCAGAATATTTTGAGTTAACTAGAGGCCTCACTCGTAGAATAGTCGAACGCTACTCACCAGAGTTAGTAGAGTACGTCTCAAAAATTCATAGTCAATTTGTACCTCCAATAGAGGGATGGATAAGTATGAACATGTTAGCAAGTGAAATAGGTGTAACTAGGGAAACAGTTATTAAAAGAGCAGATTCTTTAAGAAAGCTTCAAAATTCACAATTTAAGCTATTTCGTATATCTACTGGACAATTAGTTGAGCATGTTTCACCAGATTTAGCTAATGTGATAAAGAAGGAATTGGAGAGAGGTGAAGTCCCGCACGGGTGGGTGGATTGTACTGAAGTCTCTAAATTGCTTGATACAAGAGTTAACATTGTGAAAAATATGCTCACTCGGAACTTTGAGCACTTATTACATAGTGAATCAATTATGATTCGAGCTGAGACTGGTAATATGAGGAGATATATTTCGCCTTATTTAATTAGTAGGATTAAAGAAAAAACAGAGTCTGTTGTCCCAGCGCCTAATGGTTGGATAACCATTATCGATCTTGCTCAAGACTTAGGAATCTCAAAGCCCACATTAAATAGATTAATTGAAGTCTACAGAGCTGATCATCCGCATTTTTTTAAATTATGCATTTCTGATCGGGGTAAGGTCGCAGAGCATTGTTCTCCTGCTCTAGTAGAAATTGTTAAAAATTTATCACCATATGTTGATCCTGAAGAAGGATGGGTAACAGTATCTGAAATGGCTCGTCAGTTAGGAATGTCTCGAGATACAGCTAAACGCATTGTAAATCAGTACAGAGATTCATACAGCGAGCACTTTAGATTTTATAGAATAAAAGCAAAGCACAGTGGAGGAGGTATAGTACATGAACATATTTCAACCCATCTTGCTAAGCTAATTACAGAAGATAAAAGTAATTTACCAGGAGAATCAGGATGGATGTATAATCTCGAGCTAACAAAAGAACTTAGAACAAGCTATAGAGGTCTCAATAATTTCGTTGATAAATATAGACAAACCAACCCAGAATATTTTAAGGTAGCAAGAGGATCGCGAAATAGATCTATCGAGTATTTCTCCCCTGAGCTTATTGCGCTAGCGTCGGAACATTTCGGAAAAAGGAAACAAAAAAGTAATTAATCAAAAACTCCAAGTTCAATGTTGACATTTGGCCAATCAGGATGTTATTATCGCAACTTTGTACTATAAAAAAAATATTATGTCATATGTAGAATTTCCAACTAAGATTACTCTAAATGGCGCTCCAATTACGGCGAATCCGGGTTGCCCTATTTATATGCGTCAATTAGGCGACCATTATGATGCGATAATTGAGGCGGCGCATAAAGAGACGCATAATTTTCCTATAATTGAAAAAGTTATTTTTCAACCTCCTCAAGAGTAATTATTTTTGACACTAATTAATCAGTAGATTAATGGCGGCGTCAAGTTGTTTGTCAGCCTGACGGGTTAAAGTGTCTCCATTGGTTAGCTCAAGCGCGACATCGACATCAGGTTTGATGCCTTTTTCATTTATCCAATCCCCTCCTGGCAAGATCCACTTGGCGATCGTCACATGTAAGCCCGCTCCTCCTTGCATATCAAGTGCTTCTTGAATGGAGCCCTTGCCGAAAGATTTTTTACCAACCAGTTTCGCTCGCTTGTGATCTTTCAGGGCGCCAGCGACAATCTCTGAAGCGGAAGCTGAACCCTCATTGACCAAGACGACGACTGGTAGTTTTAGCAACTTGCCAGGTCGGTCGACCTTATAATCCTCTGAGCTGCCATTGCTATATTGTTGTTTGACAACCAAAGACCCAGTCGGTAAAAACTCGCTGCTGATATAAATCGCTCCTTGTAAGAAGCCGCCGGGGTTGTCTCGCATATCAAGGACGAGCCCTTTAAGCTCTCCATTTTTGTTCCGGTCCACAATTGTTGAGACGGCACGATCCCATTCGGCATTGGTATCATCGCCAAAGCGACTTAGATGTAAGATTGCTATTTTTTTTTCAAAAGAGAGCTCCACAGACTCAACCTTGATTTCATCACGGATAATCTTCAACTCAATTTGTTTCTCACCCCGTAGTAATTTCAATTTGACCGGAGTGCCTTTTTTGCCGCGAATTTTTGATACCGCCATGATCAAATTCCAACCTTCAGTAGATTTGCCATCAACTTCAAGGATAATATCTCCTGGTTTGATTCCTGCTTTTTGAGCCGGTGAGTTTTTAAGCGGGGCGACAATCACCACCATGCCATTTTTTAATCCCAATTGCGCACCAATACCATCAAATAACCCCTCGAGATCATCTTTGCTTTGTTTATTTTCCTCAGGAGTGAGAAAAAAGGTATAGGAATCCCCTGCTGAGGCCACCATACCTTTGATCGCGCCATAAAACATCGCTTGTGGTTTTAGCTTTGTCGAGTCGACAAATTTATCCTCCAGAGTCTGCCAAACTTGCCAAAACAAAGAAAAATCCAGGTCATGGACATTGCCTTCCTCAAGATTGCTTACGGCAATATCAGTTGGCAAGCTTCGCTTGTTGACATTCCATTGGCCAGCTTTGAAGCCACTACCAAAAAGAATTATGGCGGCGGAGATGACGAGTAGCTTATTGGTCAAGGAATTTAATTTCATATAAACAAGTCTCAATTTTAAAAGTAAAACTATCAGTATACAACCACTTTTTTTTCATGGCCGGAAAAAGCAATATATTTTCCTTTAGATTCAATTAATTTTTTAAACTCAGCTTCATTAATTAATTGAGCATAACCTTCCAGTTTGCTGCCCTCCCCTTTTAGATAAACCGCACCAATTGCCCCCAACGCATCAAATTTAGCATCGATTTGATTGCTCAAATTCTCAACACAGACGATATGATCATCAACCTCGGCTTCTTGAATGGTGAAAAAATCTTTTTCAGTGAGGATGCTAAGGTGACCACCTCCAAAAGCAGAGGCGGATTTAAGCGAATAGCTTGTCCCGCCTAATAGCTCAATTGTCAAAAGATCAGTTTTTTTGTCAAAGCCGACGATTGTCCCATTGAAAAAAGAAAGGTATGTTTGTGATTCGTCAAGAGCGGTCTCGATATATACAACGCCCATATCATGGTCGATCTTGGAGATTACTCCAGTCTCTGAAGCGATCACCGTTTTTTCTGACAGCAGAGTCTTTTTCTTGGCGAGGATATCATCGGCTGAAATGCTGTCGCCAATATTTTTGAGCAGTACTGAAAAAATGTCCGCTGGTTTGATCTTCAGTGGTTGAGAAATAGCGATTGAAACCGAGCCCGATTTTTGAATTTTAAAAAGCTTGTCCCCGATTTTGACCTCACTCTTAATTTCAGGGATAAGAGAAGACAAATCAGGAAGAC
Source organism: Candidatus Microgenomates bacterium (assembly GCA_025449735.1). Lineage (GTDB taxonomy): Bacteria > Patescibacteriota > Microgenomatia > UBA1406 > HO2-37-13b > JANWIV01. The sequence continues at coordinate 10,562 of JANWIV010000004.1, forward strand.
TAAATGTCAATTGCATGAATTCATTATATACCACTTCGCGTAATTCTATATATTGGGATAATGGCTGCGTAGCTTGAAATTGCGCTTTTAAATTGGAGAAGTGGAAATCTGACAATCAAAGCTCCGGTTGGTATTATGTCTTTAGAATTCTCAAGCAAAGTGCCATAACAAAGAAAGGATTATGAAAAACCTTAGTGATTTTTAAGCTTCTCTGACTGGTAGGAGGTGTAGGGCAAGAGGCCCATATAGCGGGCATTTTTGATCTCGCGGGTTAATCGACGTTGATTTTTGGCCGAAAGGCCACTTTTTTCAGCACCTACAATCTTGCCTCTTGGTGTCAAAAACTTTTTTAAAGTTTCGACATCCTTATAATCAGGCTGGGTATTATATTTAGCAAAATAATCTTTCATATTGGTTTAAAAAGGAATATCATCGGGATCAACAGATTCATCACTGTCCTGTTTAACTTCAGGTTTTTCTTCAGTCTTAGTTTTTTTTGATTCCGGTGCGGGCGTTTCATCATCGGTTTCAATTGAAATATCATCAAGAGTCGTTGATTCAGTAGTCGCCGGTTCGGAAGCAATTGAATCTTCTCTATCCGGCATGCTAGAATCTTCATCACTCGCCTCACGACGATATTTGTCATCATAAATAATAAAATCATCAGCGACGATTTCGGTGATACTGCGCTGGATGCCATCTTTACCAACATAAGTGCGATAGGTCAGTCTGCCTTCAACATAGACTTTACGTCCTTTGGTCAGTAATTTTCCACAAAGCTCAGCCAATTTTTGCCAGGCGACAATGCGATGAAATTGCGCTGATTCTTTGGTTTCTCCGGTGGCAGTGGTCCAAGTGCGGTTGGTGGCGATGCCAAAAGTGCAGACTGCTGTGCCATTAGGGATATATTTTAGTTCTGGGTCACGAGTTAGGTTGCCTAGCAATACAACTCGATTGAGTGAACGAGCGGCCATATTATTTATCATTCCTAAGCAATAAATAACGCATAATTTTGTTGTTTAGGTTAAGGCTAGTCTTAAAACTTTTTACCTTTGAACCCGAAAGCTCAATTTGCCAAATAAAATAATAGCCTTTGCTTTTACCGTTGATTAAATAGGCAAAATCACGCCTGCCCCAGTCTTTTTTGTCAATGACTTTGCCTGAAAGGCTAGCTATCAATTCTTCCGTCTCTTTCAAAATTGGCGCTTCTTCTGCTTCAGTAATGAAGGCCAGTTCATAATTTGTTGTCATAATATCTATGTACTTTATCATGTTGAGGGCAAAAAATCAACCCATTCGACTCTCTTGGCGCCAGCTCAGGGTTGATACTGAGCTGCGTTTCTAATTCAAATTTAAAAAAAAACAGTATTTGTCGCCGCCGAATGTATAAAGCCTAGTGAAGTTTTTTGATGGTTGTGCCAGTTGGCGAATCCTCGAATCGGTAACCAAGCTTGTCCGCTTGCTGACGAAGCATATCTGATTTACTAAAGTCTTTTCCTTGCCTGGCAAGCTCATAATCAGTCTTGATTTTTTCAATCTCAGGTGGAAGCTCATTTTCCATACCCTCAACTTCATTAAGACCAAGTCCAAGAACCTGGTCAAAATCAAGCAAGAGCTCGAGTTTGTCACTGCTAGGATTATTTGATTTGACTGTCTCCCAGACTATAGCTAGTGCTTTTGGCAATTGCAGGTCGTTTTCAAGTGCCTCTTTAAATCTAAAAGATAATTCGCTCACGCTTTGCAATTTTTCCTCAGAAATTGTTGGTCTTTCAGGGGCACTTTTCATTGACATAACAGCATTTTTAAGTTTATTGAGCGCCGCTTGGGCGGCTTCAAGGGACTCCCAAGTAAAGTTTAATTGCTGACGATAATGAGTAGTCAAAAATAAATAGCGCAGTGCAATTGGCTCAAAGCCTTGCTTCGCGACCTCTTCTAATGTATAGAAATTATCTTTTGATTTGCTCATTTTTTCGCCGTCGATAAGCAGGAACTCACTATGAAACCAATGCCGGACAAAAGGCTGGCCTGTCGCCGCCTCACTTTGAGCAATCTCATTTTCATGATGGACCGCAATATGATCGACTCCCCCACCGTGAATATCAATGGTGGGACCTAAATATTTCATACTCATTGCTGAGCATTCGATATGCCAACCAGGGAAGCCCGCTTCTTTACCCTGAGCGGAGTCGAAGGGCCAATGCATTTGATGATTTTCAAATCGACCAACAAGGAAAAACCATAAAGCAAAATCCGCCTGATTTTTTTTGTCATGATCTAGTATTACCTCAGGTCTCGCTTGGGTTTTTTTATCTTCCAGTTTCTGGCCAGATAGCTTACCGTAGCGCTCAAATTTGGATACATCAAAATAAATTGCTTGTTTAGTCTGATAGGTGTAGCCTTTTTCTTGAAGGCTCTTTATAAGTTCAATCATCGCTTCAATATTGTCAGTAGCTCGAGGTAATTCATCTGGCTCACTAATATTGAGAGCCTTTATTGAAGAAATAAACTGTTCGGTATACATTTTTGCTACGTCCCAGACACTTTTTCCAGTTTTTATAGCGCCTTTTTCTAACTTGTCTTCGCCTTCATCAGTATCTCCAGTTAAGTGGCCGACATCAGTAATGTTCATTACATGGGTAACATTGTAATCAAAATAACTCAGAGTCCTTTTCAAAAGATCGACATTGACGTAGGTTCTGAGGTGTCCAATATGGGTATAGTCATAGACGGTTGGTCCACAGGAGTAAAACGTGATTTTTTTATCGATTAACGGTACAACTTCTTCAATTTGGCGTGAGAGAGTATTATAAAGTTTCACAACCCTAATTTTATCACAAGGATTATTCTACTTAAGAACGAATTAAACCGGTATAAAATCAAGTAGAAGCTATTTCTCTACTATTTTGACGGAGTTTATTTTGACAGGTGTTACTGGCTTTGATGCCTCACCGCTTCCTGACCCAGTTACCTCGGCTGTCGCGATTTTGTCCACTACATCAAGCCCAGAGGTGACAGAACCAAAAATGACATAGTTTTTAGGAAGATCATAATCTTGGTGCATGATAAAAAATTGACTACCATTGGTGTTGGGTCCGGCATTGGCCATGGCGATTGTGCCACGAGTATATTCACCTTCAAAAGGCTCATCGGGGAAAGTATAGCCAGGCCCCCCAGTGCCATCTCCTTTTGGATCGCCACCTTGGATCATAAAGCCTTTAATGACTCGATGAAAAATGGTGCCATCATAAAAACCTTTTTTGGCGAGAGTGACGAAATTATTGACAGTAATTGGCGTGATTGCGGCATTAAGTTTTATTTCAATTATGCCGGCCGTTGTATTGAGAATTGCCGAATATGATTTGGTTTTGTCTATTGTCATTTCCTGACCTTGCGATGAGCCAACTGCTGATGTAATCGGGCTTAATGTATTCTGCGGGGTCGGCGCGATATTTGCAACTGTATTTTTGGTATTTCGACTGGAATAAATAAGCACTGCTGACAAAATTAATGAACCTATTATTATGAGTATTATAAAAGCCGTTCGCATGTTCTAGATTGTAATTAACGCTCTAACAAAGTTTAACGAAGATAGTATAGATGATTATGAAGAAATTTCAACCGTTGGTTTTGGTTTTTCGACGTGAAAGCCAATTTCTTTCTTTTCGGCATCGGTTTTGGGAACGGCTATTTTCTCAGCTGTTGGAGTTAGATTAGCGAGAAAATCCTGAATATCTTTTGCCTCGTCAATTCGACGCAAAAAATCGTTTATTTGATCAATAGCAGTTTCTTGAGTTGGACTTAAATCTTGCGAGCGTTGTAGCTCAAGTGCTACTAGAAGTTGACTTCTAAAACCATCAAGAGAAATATCAGCTTCGACGACAGCTTCCTGATTTTCATTTGATGGACTAGATTTTGCATAGTGAGCAAAACCAAAGCCATTTTCATTTCGGTTTGTCATACAGAGCTATTATAGCATTTTAATGAATTATTTCAATAGTTCATTAATTGCACAGTGGTATAATAATCTGATTCGGGGTGTAGTTCATCGGCAGAACGCTCGGTTGATTACGTAGCAGTTGTCTGTTAATATATCTGAATGCACACAACTCACACAAAGGGTCTTATCGGCGAATTAGAATTCATCTTGCATTCAATTAAATGCGGATTTACAATTCTGCAGCCAATAAATAATAATTCAAGTTATGATATTGTTCTAGAAAAGGATAATGTTTTTACACGAGTTCAGGTTAAATATTGCACTCCTGTTAATGGAAAGTTACGTGTAGAATTGAATCGACCTAAGAGAAAAACTAAAAGTTATTTAGAGCGAGAAGTTGATGCAATGGGAGTTTTTGACGCAACTAATGAAAAATTCTACCTTATACCTATAAAATCTATAAGAACAAAGTCAGAAATTTGGATTAGAGTAGCCAAACCTAAAAATTACCAAAAAAAGGGCATAAACGAAGCAGTCCAGTATGAGATTCTAGGCTAGGTTTCGGGGTGTGGCGCAGTGGTAGCGCGCGTCGTTCGGGACGACGAGGCCGGCGGTTCAAGTCCGCCCACCCCGACTAAATCCGTCTAGCTGGAGAGCCCTTTCCGGGATTTCTTACCGCTGCTATAAGCGCATCTTCAAGCAGTGCTTTGCCTTCTTTGGTATTCCAGAGAATTTTGGTGATTTTTTCGCATTCTTTACCGGAGACAAATAAAGTTTGAGTTAAAGGTTCAACAGTGACTGAAACTTCATTCCACACCAATCTATTATTTTCGGGTTCCCCTCGATAATTCCATCCTAGACGAAGATGCACGCTGCCATCAGCAAATCGAATATAAAGATCGTCATTTGAATTTTCCCGTTTTGGACTGTTCGTTTCTCGGTGACTTAATTCTTCTGGTTCCGCAGGGACTTTCACATCAGAATGAGTGAGCTTAAGCACATCAAAGAGCTCTTCAAACATTGATGGAATTCCAGCCGCCTCAAGTATCGCAATACCCTCAACAAGTTGAGCATGTTCATACTCTCTTTGTCGATGAACAATATCGACCAACTCAGTAGGTCTTGTTTGAGACGGTCTTCCTATAGCTTCTTTGATTGACATATTATCTAGTTAATGATGTCGTCATAATAGGCCAACAGATCAACAAATGCAATAGCTAATAAATGACTCAAAAACAGTCTTAATCAATCACAAAATGCTTACATCTTTCCAAAGCTGGGGCGGTTTTCGGCAGTTTTGACTTTTTGTTTCGGTGAAAAAATGCTACCGCGGACTTTGCCTTTTGGAATTGGCGCCTGTTCTTGAGCTTTCTTCTGCTCGGCTTCTTCCTGCATTTTTAATTGCAATTCGCGCTTTTCTTCATCTTGTTTCGTCTTTTTTTCTTGCTCGATCTCTTCAATCGCTTGTCTTTCTTCGGCTCTGAATTGATTGAAATGTTGCCTACTACTTGGTTGTTGAAAGCCGGCTAAGCGCTGCCGTACTTCATCAAGTTCCTGATCAGATTTGGCCTGCTGTTGGGCTTCAATTAGGCTGGTATCAATATCAGTGTAATTTTTAGGCGGTTTGATCTCTTTGCCAGTCACCTGAGCGAGCATTTCCGCCGGCAAGGCGGTGAAGTTTTGCTTTATCGACTCGGCGCTCTTTTTGACTTCTCGCTCCAAGGTATCAAAGACCTTCTTAACTTTTGGTTTCGTGGCTATCATAATATTTAAATTCCTAAATGGGCTCTCCCTAATTCGCTGACAAGGTCCAAACTCCAGGCTGGGTCAAATGTAAGATTGATTTTGATATCATCATACCCCCCATTTTTCAATGCTTGCTTCATTTGGGTTTCAATCAAAGGAAAAAGTGGGCAACCAATGGTAGTTAAGGTCATATCAATGATAATGTTTTTGTCTTTTTCTGTCACTTTATAGATGAGTCCGAGGTCAACTATTGAGATTCCCAGCTCCGGATCATTGACTGTCTTCAAGAGCTCATATATATGATCAATAGTATTCTTTTTTTTCATTATGCAATATTATATCAATTCTTTGATATACTGAAAAATATATGAATGCAGCTTCGGTTCGAATTATCCCCCTTGGTGGAATTTCTGACGTCACCAAAAACATGTATGTCTACGAGTATTATGAGGGAGCGAACTTAAAAGATATTTTGATTGTAGATTGTGGGGTTGGTTTCCCCAGAGGGTCTGAGCTCGGGGTGGACTTGATTATTCCAGATGTCACCTATTTGAAAGACAAGACGGATAAAATTCGGGCCATTTTGCTGACTCACGGTCATGAAGATCATATCTCCGCACTCCCCTTTCACTATAAAGCAATGGGTAGCCCACCAGTTTATTCGAGTAAATTGACCAGCCACCTAGTGGAGCAAAAATTTGAAGAAACTGGGCAAAAATTGAAAGTGACTCAAATTAGTTATAACAAGCCTTATCAATTTGGTGTTTTTAATGTGCAATTCATTCATACAACCCATTCAATACCCGATCCGATGCATGTCTTCATAAAAACCCCAATTGGCAATTTTTATCATGGCCCAGACTTCAAATTCGACCTCACCCCACCCTATGGCCCGCCACCAGATTTTTCCGCTATTACCCGAGCTGGAGATGCCGGCATTCTCTGCATGCTTTCTGATTGCTTGGGCAGTGAGCGCGAGGGATCAACCCAGTCCGAATCAACCATCGGCGCCACTTTTGATGAGCTCATTAGCTCAACCAAGGGCATGTTTTTGATGACCACTTTTTCAAGTAATATCTCGCGGGTGAGGCAATGTGCTGAGGCGGCGATTAAATATAATCGAAAAATAGTCTTTCTGGGGCGCTCAATGAGACAAAATATGGAGCTTTCGCGCGCGATTGGTTATTTTCCAGTGAAACAGCGATTTTTGCTTCGTGAAAACCAGATTAAATCAACTCCTCCCAAGCAACTCTGCGTCATTGCCGCCGGTAGCCAAGGCCAGTTTGGCTCGGCATTATCAAAAATATCAGAAGGCAGAAATAAATTCATCAAAATTCAAAAGGGAGATCGGGTGCTTTTTTCCTCAGATCCAATTCCAGGCAATGAAGAAGAGGTCAATGGGGTAATTGAAAAGCTATATATGATGGGAGCGGATGTCATCTACCCTAGTATTCAGGAGCAATTGCATACCTCAGGTCATGGCAATCAAGAAGAGTTAAAGCTTTTGATGCGTCTAACGAGACCAAAATATCTATTTCCTATTGGTGGCGAGGTGCGCCATCAACGTCAATATTTGAAGTTGGCCCAAGACTGTGGTTTTGCGGAGTCTCAAGTGTTTACCCCTCGTGATGGTCAGACGATTGTCTTTAATAATTCCGGTACAGCCAGCTATGGAGAAAACGTTGACGTCAAAAGTCTTTATGTCGATTCCTATGGCGTCGGTGAAGCGGGAAACCCAGTGATTCGAGACAGACAGACTTTAGGCAAAGAAGGGATAGTGGTAGCGATTGTGCCAGTTTCTGAAGGCCAAGGGCCAACTCCAACGCCTCAGGTAGTATCTAAAGGGTTTACTTTTGCAGACGGCGAGGACAAAACAATTCTACAAGCTAAAAAATTGATTGAGCTGACGCTTTCAGCGCATAAAGGTAGCCCGATTTCAAAACCAGGACTGACTCAGGAGATTATTCGGGTGCTCGAAAAGTATTTTGATTCCCAAATGGGCCGCAAACCCCTGATCTGCGTCGAGGTCATTACAATGTGAGCTAGAAGGCTTTTCTTCCTTCAAATGAGCGTTTGAGCGTCATGTAGTCGGCATATTCAAGGTCAGCACCGATCGGCAATCCATAGGCTAATCTTGTAATGCTGAAAGCGGAGCCATTTTTAACCTCGTCAAGGCGCTCGCGAATATACATCGCCGTCGCCTCCCCTTCGGTATCGGGATTGGTGGCGAGGACGATTTCTTTTAGATTGTCGCCCTCTTTTTTGACTCGCGATAACAGTGGCGCGATATTGATATCATCTGGCGAGATATAATTTAGTGGGTCAATTCGACCATGAAGCACATGATAGACGCCAGAATAATGATTGCCGGCTTCAAGAGACAAGAGCGCCAAGACATCCTCAACAACGGCAATGGTAGAGGAATCTCGATTGCGATCTTCACAAATATAGCAAATTTCTTGCTCGGTCAGATTAAAGCAACGGGCACAAAATTTGGTACTATTTTTGAGGGTGCTTAAGTGCTTGCTGGCTTCTTCAAGATCAGCCTGGGGCAGGCGCAACAAATAAAATCCTAGGCGCTTGGCGGTTTTGGGGCCAATGCCAGGAAGTTTTTCAAAAAATTCAATGGTGTGTTGCAGGTCTTTGGGAAGTCGAGACATGGGTTAAGTATATAACATGAAACATGGAACATGAAACGTAAAGTATGAAGCATAAAACGTGAAGCATAAATCATGAAACATGGAATATAAAATATGAGGCATAAAAAGGAAACATGGAACATTTAGCCTGAAATAGAAACTAAACTAGCTTATATTCTCTGCAATTAGGGGGGCAATGGAGAGTTTGGTTATTTTTGGATAAGGGCTTTCATCAAAATCAATGGTATCAGTGATGAAAAGCTTGGTAAGGTTGGACTTTTGAATATCCTCGGCGACTCCGGGAATAAAATCAGCATGGGTAATTGCCGCATAGACGGCATTCGCTCCATTTTTAAGACAGAGATCAATTGCGGGAAAGAGCGTGCTGCCAGAAGTGATAATATCGTCAACAATAATTGCAGTTTTGCCCTTAACCTCACCCTTAAACCCCGTTATTGCAGACGAATGAGGTGCTTCTCCCCGACTCTTTTCAATGGTGGCGAGATCAAACTTATCATTACCAAAAAAAGCTTTACCAAAGACCTGGCAACGAGCGACACCACCCTTATCAGGAGAGACAATGACGACATTGTCCTGTTTGATTTTTTCTTTTAGGCTTTTGGCAAGAATCGGCATAGCGGACGAACTCTGGAAAGGAATAGTAAAATGAGGGGCAGTATCAGCATCATGAATATCAATGGTGTAGACTGCCTTGGCGCCGCTTGCTTCGATTAATTTGGCAGCGACTCGACCAGACACTGCCTCGCCATCTTCATAAACCCGACTTTGTCGACTATAGCCAAAATATGGGATAATGACAGAGATATTCTTGATATGCCTGCTTGAAAGTCGATCACAAATAAGGGCGAGTTCAAGCAAATGATCATTGACCGGTTGACTGGTTGACTGCAAGACAAAATAGTCATCATGCTCCTCTGTCTCCTTAATGCTGACCCGAAGCTCGCTGTTTTTGAAGACGATAGTATCGCTTAGGATTGGTATTATCTTGAGTTTTTGAGCCAGTTCAAGCGCTAGTTTTTTGCTAGCCGACCCATAAATTAATTTCATGAGTAGTAGTCTAATTATTGATCCTCGCTTTGGCTTAACTCCAGCAGCTTGCGGGCTGCTAGTTCTTGGGTTTTGCGAACTGCTTCGTTGATTGCTTCGCTGACGCGATTTTCTTCATGGTCATCAATGGTCACCGACATAATTTGTTGGTCACCTCGCATGACTATGCGGACGCCATTTTTCTCAATGACGACTTCCTCTTGTTTGAGGGCTGCCTGCATTTGTGACGCCTGTTGCTGCAATTTTTGCAAATTTCCAAGACTTTTAAGTGAATCAAACATAATAAATAAGATTAAGGATTAAAGATTTAAGATTAAAGTTCGTTTAACCTAAATCTTTCAACTATTAACTTTAAATCCTTACTGCTCACAATATTCTATCACAACTATTGATAATGGGACAGATTCAATTGGGCTAATTTTCAGATCTTCATAAGCCTTGATGAGCAGCTTCATAAGAATAGCGATTTCTTTGATGCTAAAATCGAGCTCCTCAAGAAGCCCAGTTTTAATACCATTTTTTGAGAGTAGCAATCGATGGAGGCTATCGAGCAAGTCTTCAGTTAGTACTTTAAAACTGCCTCCCGCTTGATCGAGCTCTTCAAGGAATGTCAAGGCCTCTTTTTGCTCTTTTTTTTGAAGCAATTTAAGAAAAGCTAGTTCTGATTTTAGGCTACCGGTAATTTTGTTAAATTCTTCGGCAGTGAGCGCTTTTTGCTCAATGGCTTGCTCAAGGAGTTTGACGCCATCACGAAAGGAGCCTTCGGCATGACGGGCAATGAGAGCCAGTAATTCCTCATCGACCTTAATCGCCTCTTGTTTGGCAATACGCTTCATCATTGAGACTAGCTCTTGTTCCTGCGCTTTGCCAAATTCAATATTAATGCAGCGAGAAATAATCGTTGACGGCAAGGCTTCTTTGTCAGTGGTAGCCAGCACAAACACCGCATGAGCCGGAGGCTCCTCAAGAGTCTTCAGAAGGGCTGAAGCGGCTTCGCGGGTCAACATATGCACCTCGTCAATAATATAGACTTTAAAGCGACATGACACTGGGCTATAAGCGACCCCCTCAATCAGATCACGAATATCATCAATTTTGCGGTGAGAGGCGGCATCAAGCTCAAAGACGTCGCTGGCGACACCCCGAGTAATGCTTTTGCAGGTATCGCATTTGTTACAGGGTTCAAAACTGTTGCCCTTGCCAGCTCGAGCATTTTCCTCACAATTGAGCGATTTGGCAATTACCCTGGCGGAGCTAGTTTTACCAGTGCCGCGGCTACCAGTCAACAAAAAAGCATGAGAGGGAGTCTTTGCCTCAAGGAGGTTGCCTAGCTTTTCGCGCACCGCCACCGAATCTATCTCGGCTATGGTTTGAGGTCGATATTTAAGATAGAGCATAATATAGTGAAAGGTTTATTTAAGCAAATTATCAACGCCATGAATCACCAGCTCAGAAATAGTTGAGTTGACACTACGATCTCTTTCGGTAGCGAGCAATATAGCTTGAGGGTAGCAAATAACCACCTCACCAAGCAGTGACTCCTCCTCTCCTGACGGCCCGATTCGGTCTTTAGAATAATCAAAAGAAAGCACTGGGTGCACGACATCACTTTTGGCAAAATCTTTTGAGATTGTCTTCATTGCCCGCATGCCGACAAAAATTATATTAATATTAGGTCGATCTTGAATCATCTTTTTTGTAAGATGACCCGTTACTTCCGACTTAAGAGATTGTTTGTCGACGATATAGCGCGATGGAGAAATAATTCTTATCATATTAGTGCGATTCATATCGCCTTTGCTGAGCTCGGCGTTTCGCTTTATCTCGTTTCTTTTCTTTCTTCATTTCCGATGGCTTTTTAAAAAACATTTTTTTGCTTACATCAAAAGCAATATTTTCCTCTTTAGTGAGGCGAGTAAAGCGGCGCAATAACCGGTCAGTCGATTCTCCCTTTTTTTTCTGTACAACGACCATAATTGAGTCATACACCTCCTTCTTTAAGACAAAAAATAGCCAAATCAATAAAAAATGTCAACTCTTTTTGTCAGCTCTATTATAGATTTTTTTGAGCGAAATTACAATGACCTAATTTGATCCTTTTCCCTATAGATCGCGGATAATCTTAAGCAGTGAGCGAATGGTTAGTTTACTTGCGATATATTGCGGATTGGTAGCGGAACCGTTTAAGAGCATTTTCCCACTGACATGATAAAACCAAGTGGCGTCGGGGTCTTTTTTTAGTACGGTCTCATAGATTTTTTTTAAATCATGTTTATTATCCGGTCTTAGCTTTATTCTGACTGAACCATTATGAGCATACTTTTGCACCGTCAAATCATAGCCCTTTTTTTGCGCCAGGCGGCTGACATCAGAATTATCGCTTTCAATAAGAAGCGTTTTGCCCCAACTACTTTCAAAAATATAGCCTTGATTAAGCTCTTCCTCGGCAGAAACTTTTTTAGTAAATACGATAAGTACGGCTTCGAGCAACTGTTGGCCTAAGGTCACCAATTGCGAATCATTGCCAAGATTATTTTTAAGGCCATCGATGAGATTGTTTAGTTGAAAGTCATAAATGTCAGCATCAGGCTCAGGATAATAAATCTCTTTAAAATGATCAATATCACAAACATAAGCGACAATACGCCTCAGTGGAGCGACTGCTTTTGGTTTGATAAGTTTATTTTTTTTCAAGTGTTTGAAAACTAGCTCGGCGGCACAGGTATCGGCTTTGCTTTGGTGATGGTCAAAACGCCCAAAGCCAGTGTCGACGTGGATGATATCCTCATCACTGTCAATGGCCGCATGGTCAAGAGTAGTGCCAGAGGGGACAAATCGGACTACTGCCTCTTCCCAGTCGGGTAAGTATTTTTTTATCAGCCATACTGAAGATATCGCATCTAGGTCTGGTGAGATATGGGTGACAATGATTTTATCGGTCATTATCTTCTTATTATATCATCGGAGACGCTAAACTTGAGTAATACTCTGGGAAAATAATGCTTCACAATCAAATGTCGATTTCAATATGTTTATGATGTTGTCTGATATGTTTATGACCGAATGTTTAAACATTTGACTATAAATAGATCAATTGGTAGTGTTAAGTAATAATGGTACAGATTTCACGTCGCAAAATTGACTCTAGAGTTTGGGATAAAATGTTTTATCTTTTCTTCGAAATTCTTGGTAAAAAGCAATCAAGAAATGATTTTGATGGATTAATATCAGGAGTACTTTCAGAAACAGAGCGAATTGTAATCGCGAAACGCATCACTATTTGCTACTTGCTCGTTAAAGGAATTGATACCAATTCTATTTGCGATTTGATTAAAGTAACTCGAGCCACCGTTGCCAAGAGTTCTATAATGCTTTCGGCCAATCCTCTATTAAAGAAACTTTACCAGAGAAATATTAGAAATGAACGGGTTCGTGATTTATTTGTTGAGCTGTTAGCAGATATGTATGGTCCTGGTAATTATGGTGCCAATTGGAAAGTGACTTTGGAGGTAAAGAAAAGTATCCAAAAGAAGAAACAAACTGGAATTTAATTGATATATTTTGATACATATATAATCGAATGTTTAAACATTCGATTATAAGTAGGTCAGGTTGGGAAGAATTGGGTATAAGGAATTAAAAATATAACAATATAAAGAGGTATGAGATGGTAAAGGTGGAATTGTCTCTATGAGACAAGATTAAACTCTTTTTAGGCAAAAAAAAGGGCACGGGTGGGTCGCCTGTTGGCGTCCCCCCGTGCCCAAAAGTCCGCCCTATTCGGGCGGGGTCTGTACTGACACATCTGCAGTTGTCGCATCTTGGTTTGGTTCAATCGGGATGAAACGTAGGTCGATCTTGCTGTAAGCTGTACCTTTTTCGACCATCACATCCCAGCCAACTCGTCGGAACCGTTCGGCAAGCTCTTCTGCGAGTCGATGGTTCCACATTAGTGAGCTAGTAAGGCTTGTTAGCTCACGATCAGACTGCAGGACAATCGGTGACTTCAAATCAAGGTAATGCGCATATCTCAGTAGGTATTCATTGACCAGTTTTTCAGCTCTATCTAAAAGCTCAAACCGATCGATATATCGCCCAGAACGAACTTCATCAGGTGTTATGGCCATGGTGACTCTCTTTCGATGGATGCTACTTGGCTAGAATGGTTTTGGGCCGGCCATCGCTGCTAGTTGCTCGTCAGTGAAGCCGTAGCTGCGGTAGTTGCCGTGGCAATGGGCGCACTGGGAGTCGAGACCCATAACCGTCTGTCGACCTTCGATACAATGAGGACAGAGCGTGTACATCTGCGCTTGGGCGATGTCATTGGACTCGCGCCGACGATCGGCTTCGAGCTGACTGAGTCCGATGATGACGTCAATCAGCATGTTGGCGATTGTCTCATCAGCCCGGCCTTTGATGCCCGAGCAGGCGACGCTGATACCAGCATGATGTGCCGCTCCGCTATAGAGCAGTTCGCCATCTTGCAGGAGATGTGGGGTCATGTAGACGATTTCGCTTGAGGAGCGCTTTTCACGCTCAACAAGCCTGAGCTTGTGGGCGGCGATGATCCCAAAGTTCTTCAGTTCTCCCCAATTTGATTCCCACGCTGTCCATTCACCGAATAGCCCCGCGACGAAGCTGTCGATCCCTGGGGCGTTAACGAGTACTTCCACCCACTTTGGGCCCCAGTTGGCACCTTCGGTTGCGATGAGCCGCTCTGCGGCGGGCCTGACGATTTCAATGGCTTGTTCGACAAGCGCTCGTGTGATGAGCATGGTGCTTCTCCATTTCGAAGCGTGTGAGGAAGACTTCTAGATCCACATGTCGTCCAAGGATTCTCGATGAGCATACCAATTCTTGCGGCAGTCATCGAAATGCCTCAGTTGCCGACGGGAGAGCTCTCTTCGCGGATGTGGGCCGATTGGACCTTTAATGGCTCCAAATCGGCAACGGTCAAAGTCTCTGGCGATAAGACTCAGATCGGAGTCACCTTCGACACGAACCTTCCAGTCTCCGATTTTGACCTGAATGCGACACCCCAAAACTCTAGCCACCTGAATCGCTTGAACTAGCGTTTCGGTGAGCGAGGTACGAGGTTCTAGTTCAACCTCATAGACCCCTCTGCCTACATGGCGGATCTTGACCATTATTGGCTACTCCGATCTTGTCGTTGCAAGGGAGTTGATAACGGAACCACCCGTCTCCGACTTTCGTCAGAGCCTCGCATATGCGAGTTTGGGATATTTAATTGGGTTCGTTCTCTATTTCCCCCGGACAGTGCCACCTTTGAAGATGACACCGGATCAGACGTAGATTTCGGTTGGTAGACCCGCTGGGTTAATGGCGCGCGCGGTAAACCGGGCGGCGTCATTCATATCGCAACCACGAAAACCTATCAAGAACCAAGCGTGCTTGACAATCTTGATCTCGCTATAGCCTTGGGCGGTTAGCGTGCGGATAGCAACATCCTCGCTAGCGAAGATGCCTCGCCCGCCCCACAAAAGGGGGGAGCAAACGATGAGCAATATCACCAACCACTCGACGATTTGACCTTTCACGTTGATTCTCCGTTTCTAGTATGTAAGCAGGAGTTGATCTAATTTACGGATCTGATATGAAGATACAAAGCGATACTTAGCAATATAAGCGTAAACCAGCCTTCGAATTGTTGAATGGGTGGATGCATAACCACTGCACCAACCAACCAACCAATCGAAATGCAAAGTGTCAGTGTGAGTTTAGACCGTCGAGTCATTTTATTCTCCCGTGTTTTACTAGATTAGATAGCGGCTTAGAACAGCTGCGATGCCACAAGTGCCATCATACCGACTCCGCCGGCAAGGCCAGCGGCAACCATCAGTTGGGTGACTAGTCTAAGTGCGACATAGTCGGGTCGGTTGACCCGGTCCATGAGGATCAGATGCTTGTTGCGTTCAACTCGGTTGGACCGGCATTTGTCGCAGTCTGGATCGTGAACGAGGTAGTTCGTCTGATTCCATGTGCCGTCGTCACTGTAGGGGACGATCCCCTTATCCGCCAGTGAAGCCTCGCCCATCATTGGGCGATTATTGATTTGATATTCAATCGAGACCCACCATGTTCCCATCGATTCCTGATATGGAGCGCTGTTGATGGTGAATCCTATGCCTCTTTGATTACTAATTGTTGGAATGTAACGGTGGCCAATCTTGAGCTCGTCTGGGCTCAAGACTTGATTCGGCCAGGTAGGCCGAAGTAGCGAAGTCGGGCTTGGATTTTTATCAATAATCTCGTAACTCATTAGGTTTTCTCCGCGATGAATTCTACCCCGAATGGATAGCGTGGTGGGGACAATTTTATTGTCATTCTCGTGAAAACGGGAATCTATAATAATGGATCCCGTATCAAGTACGGGATGACAAAAGCCCACAACGCTATCCACTCAAGGATTTTTTTATACAACTGCAAATTGTCAAGGTGCGTTCCCGACAGTGATGTCGGGGAGCACCGCACCCGCCAGCAATCGCTCCGTAAGCCGCAGCGTAAATATGCTAAGGCGCACGGTAAGATGCGGTGGGAAAGTGCTTTGTTATTTTGTCCAAAATCACATACAGACAGCAATTGTCTGAATTTGATTTTGAGCACAACAATTATACTCCCCTGCTATAGGATTTTCAACTTAGCTTAGTTTCTTAGATTCTGATAGAAAGAGCTAAATAGGAGATTCTTCACTGGCGTTCAGAATGACATAAAGGGGTTAGATAACATAGGCGTCTTTGAGGTGCTTGACAACCTCAGGAACTGAGAACATTCGTGTTTTCTCATCGATCCTAAGTTTCCATTCGACCTGGTCCCCGGTTCGATCTGATACCAGTAGCCGAATTGGTACACCAATGAGATCAGAGACCACTAATTTCTCACCGGCGCTGACTTCGCTTCGATCATCATAAAGCACGCTTATTCCTTCGCTTTGAAGAGTTCTATAGATTAGATCAGCAAATTTACTATCGTCTCTGACCAAATTAACTAAATGCGCATGAAAAGGAGCGACGCTGGTTGGCCAAATAATACCATTTTTGTCATTATTAACCTCAACAATAGCACCCAAGAGCCGACTGGTACCAATTCCATAACAACCCATATGCGGGCTAACCGGTCGACCCTGCTCATCCTTGAATTTAACCTTGAAATCATCGGAGAAACGAGTACCGAGATCAAAAATATTGCCAATTTCAATGGCGCGACCTTCCTTGATTTCCTCACCACATTTGGGGCATTTGGTCAGTTTGGTCGTCAATACCTCGGCATTTTGGGCGAAATCACAAGCCGCGCAATAAATCAAGTCAACCTCACCGGCCTCAGTCAAGACATTGAATTCATGTGAAAACTTTTTGGTAAAATCCCCACCTGAGGCTTCTGTCATTTTGACATCTTCAAAACCAAGTTCAGTAAAGATTTTTTGATAAGCGACAATGACCTTTTTATAATATTCTTCAAAATCGAGGTTATCGGCGTGAAAAGAATAAAGATCTTTCATTCTAAATTCTCTCCCCCGCAAAATACCGGATTTGGCTCGCGCCTCATCACGGAATTTAGTGCCGATTTGATAAAGTCCCAGTGGCAAATCCTTATGAGTCTGGATATATTTGGCGGCGAGCGGGGTGACGATCTCTTCATGACTCGGACCCAAGCCATATTCTTTGTCATGACGGGATTGAACCTTAAACAGGACATCAAAACTATCCCAACGCTTTGTTTGTAGCCAATGGTCTTTGGGGTGCAGGCTAGGGAGCGATACCTCCAAAGCGCCAAGGGAGTTCATATGAGTGCGAACAATATCTTCGATTTTGTTAAGAACAGCAAGCCCAGGTGGCAAGTAAGAATATAAACCACTAGCGACCGGGTCGATAAAACCGGCCTTGATCAGTAGTTCATGGCTTCGGCTATCAAACTCTTTGCCAGTTTGAGTAATGGTTTTAATGTAATCAGTTGAAATTTTCATAATTATATTGTTCGTCATCCCGTACTTGATACGGGATCCAGTCAACCTCACATTTACAATTTTTGGTGCCTGAGTTACGGGTCAAGAATCCTACCTTTGTCATTCTGAATTTATTTCAGAATCTATGTAAATTGTTTAGATGCTGAAACTAGTTCAGCATGACAAAAACATGATATTGCCGCGCTTAGCTCGCAATGACGGTCATACCGATTTCTTCCACCCCAAAGTATCAAGCACTTTGCCAACAGTTTCATTGGGTCCGGTCCCATAGGTATCAATGACGATATGAAAATATTTTCGATCCCAAAAATCGGTATTTCCATATAGCGCGCGCCATTTTTCAATATTTTCACCTTCTCTTTGTTTGATAAATTTCTGAGCTTGTTTGATGCTTAGTTTGTCGCGAAAAGCAACTCGGTCAATTCTGACTGCTTCACTGGAGCAGACTAGTAGCACTCTAAGCACCCCTTCCATCTCTCGAGCCACATAACCGGCAAGCCAGGCCTCATATATTAAATGGGGTTCATCTCTGAGCATGTCAAGCGTCATCTTTTCAATTTCTCGCTCATGGTCGTCGCTTCTCATCATTGAGCCGTGTTCATATTCAAGCCGATTGTGTTCGCGATCATACTGACGCTGAATCTCCCCCGCATTAATATATTTCCAACCTAGGGTGTCTTTTAGGCTTCGACTCAAAGTCGAGGTGCCGGTTGCGACTTTGCCTGAGACCGCTATAGAATGAAATTTAAGGTTATTGTCTGACATAAACGTAATTATAACAATTTGGAAATGTCTCTAATCGTGATGACAATTATGAGAGTTAACAAGACAGCAAAGCCAGCCATATTTAGCCGGCGCTCAATATTGGGATTGACTTTCCGCTTGGTGACTGCTTCATAGATAATAAAAGCAAGGCGGCCACCATCTAGCGCCGGAAAAGGCAAAATATTAATCACTGCCAAATTGAGTGACAAAATACCAATTAGTTGCAAAAGTGGGTTGATTCCCATAGCGGCCACATCCCCGGTGAGCTTGGCAATGCCAACTGGTCCGGTGACTTCAACCCCAGCTCCATTACCAGTGAGGACTTTGAATAGCGAACGAAAAAGCTCGCGCGCAGTAAGATAGGTTATATTTCCCGTCTCGACCAGACCATAAAAAGGGGCTTGAAGAGCGCTATATTTTCTAATTTCGATATTAGTGATGGTGACACCAAGGCTCCCCTCGTCTTTGGGGGGATTTTTTCTCGGCATGAGCACTTGTGTAAATTCTTGGGTTTCATGGCGCACTGTTATCTCAACCTCACGATCAAGATTTTTAGCTGTGATTGAAACCAGATCCTCTGGCGTCAGAAGAGTGGTTTTTTTGCCGTCAACGGTAACAGAAACGAGGATGTCACCTTTTTGAATCCCTGCTGTCTCAGCTGGTGAACCGGCGGCGATTTCTTCGACGCGGACTCGGTCGGTAGGCGTCGGTACCCCTTGGGTAAATAAATAAGAAATAATTACCCAACCGAGGATAAAATTGCAAATTACCCCAGCTGATACAATAGCCGCTTTATGCCAATTCTTCTGACGGGCGAAAGTGCGAGCCATAAGTGTTGGCGACAATTTTTTCCCTGTCAGCTCTTGCTCTTCCTCACCAAGCACCTTGACAAAACCGCCAAATGGCAAGAGATTGAGGCTATAGAGCGTCTCGCCAATTTTTATTCCAAATATTCTTGGTGGTAACCCAAGTCCAAATTCTTCTACCATTACCCCAACGCGCTTGGCAACGGCAAAGTGGCCAAATTCATGAATCAGCACTAGGATTGATAGGACGAGAAAAAATAAAATTATTGTAATCATGATTAAAAAATTTTCAATTTTTTTCAATTAACAAGTAACAATAACCAAGAAACAAACAATTATCAATTACCAAATTCCAAACTAAAAACTATTTTTGGTTATTGAGATTTGTAATTTGTTTGTATCTTTTACCTTTAGGTATTTTTAAATATTCATTATTTCTGCTTGTTTTTTCTTTTTCATTTCCTCGAGACTGTCAGAATATTTTTTGACCAACTCATCGACATTTTTTTCAATTGAATGGCGCTCATCTTCGCTCATCTGCTTATTTTCAAAGCTCGCCTTAATTTGACGTCGGCTTTCATCTCGAGAGGTGCGCATTTGTTCCTTGCCTTCTTCGACTTTTTGGCTAGCAAGCTTCACATAGCGCTCCCGTTGCTCCTCAGACAGCGGTGGGATCGAAACTCGAATCAGTGGTCCCTGTACGCTTGAGGACAGGCCTAGTGGTGAGTTTGAGATTGCTTTTTGAATTTCAGGCAGCACACTGCCATCAAATGGCGTCACCACCAGGTTAGAGGACCCTTCAGTGCTTATTGTCGCCAGTTCCAAAACCTTGAGCTTGGCGGTGCCATCATATGCCTCAACAATTATGCCTTCAATCAGAGCTGGACTGGCATGTCCAGTACGAATTTGAGTTAAGCCTTCGCGGCAGTAATCAGTGATTTTGACTAATTTTGATTCGAGCTCGGGGCTGAGATCATTCATGTGTAGACTATACCACAGCAGGCTGAGAATGTAAATTGAAAGATCGGGCCAAGGTTATATTCCGTAGCGGATAAATCGACCAAGAGTTATATTCTCACCGATTTTGAGGATGCTGTCTTTAAGCAATTGCTCAATTGTCTTTGAAGTGTCTTTTATGAATTCTTGCTTGAGCAAGTCTGCGGCATTTTCCGGATCAGTGGAGGCAATTTGAAGAGCGATGTCTCGGCCTAAAGACTGGAAACTGTCATTTTTGGCGACAAAATCAGTCTCACATAAAAGCTCTAACAACACTCCAACTTTTAGGTTGTGGTGTATATAAGAGAATATTGCTCCTTCGTTTGTGGCGCGGCCAGCTTTTTTTCCAGCCAAATCCTCACCCCAAGAGGAAAGCAATTTTTTGGCCTCGTCAATGTCACCTTTGGACTGGTCAAGCGCTTTCTTGCAAAGTGCAATTGATATACCGGTTTCTTCTCTTAGTTTTTTAAGATTATCAAGATTTGACATTTTATAAAAGTTTAAACAATTATTGTTTTTGTTTCTTTTTTGACTTTTGCTCGCTCAATCTCCCCTTTTTTGCGACCATCAACATAGGCATTGACAATTCGCTCGGTTATGAATTTGATGCTGGTTACCGCATCATCATTGCCAGGAATCGGAAAGTCGACAAGAGTGGGATCGGTGTTGGTGTCGGTGATGGCGATGGTTTCAATTTTGACGGTTCGGGCTTCTTCAATTGCAGTGGCTTCTTTGCGAATATCGATGACAAAAAGGGCATCAGGAATTTTTTCGAGCGTCGAGACACCGCTATAAATTGAAGCAATCCGGGCCAGTTTTTTGTCAAGAGCAATTGACTCATGCTTAGGCAATTTAGCCCACTCACCGGTTTCTTTGTTCACTCTCATTTCAGTCATTGTCTTGATGTTTTTTTCTATTTGCTCAAAGTTTGTCAAAAACCCACCGACCCATTTGCTTGCTAGGTGGACGAGTTCATTGTCTTGAGTCAAATCAAGGAGCACCTCACGAGCGGATTTTTTAGTACCGACAAACATCAGCACTTTGCCCTCATGACCCAGTTTATAAGCCGCTTCCTCAGCACGAGCAAGCAAATCAACAGTTTGGAATAGATCAATTATCGAAGCGCCCCCTTCAACGGCGTAAATATAGGGTTTGGATTTAGGATGCACTCGAGTGCGTTTGTGACCTAAGTGGACACCATGAGCTAAAAGCTCCTCAGGTAGAGTTTTTTTCATATTTTTACCTTCTTAAACTACTGCTTTTAGCCCCGCCTTGTTGGGGGAGAAGGAATTTAAAAGCAGGATTGCTATATAAATACAATAATTGAGAGCATTATATCAGAGGGAGCATGAAAATACAAGATTACAGGACTAGGTTTTTTAGATAGTCGCGGAACTTGGCGCCAATGCCAGGGTGAAGCAGTGCCAGGTCAACCGCAGTCTTCATATATTCCAATTTATTGCCCGTGTCATAATACTTCGCTTCTTTAATTTCACAAGCATAAATCGGAATTCCTTGGTCACGGAGCACATTTATGGCATCTACCAACCAAATTTCTCCTCCTTTGCCAGGAGTCAAACCTTTGAGCGCCGGAAAGATTTCTGGAGGCAAAATGTAGGCACCATGCGTCGCTAGATTTGAGGGTGCTGAGTCCGGATCGGGTTTCTCAACAATTCCTTTGATTTTATACACTTGTCCTTCGACTGGCTCTAAATCAGCAATACCATATCTTGAGAGACTTTTTTTGTCTTCAATCCTCACTCCAGAGATCATCACACCGCCATATTTTTCCCAAGCCTCAATCATTTGTGATAGTCGTGGCGGGGTTGACCGAATAAACTCATCTCCCCACATGACTGCAAATGGCTCATTGCCAACTATTGGCTCTGCTGACAGTACCGGCGTGCCATTGCCATAAGGGCCTTTTTGCCTGATATAAATAAAATTAGCCATATCAGCGATTCGCTCAATATTTCTCAATATTTCATCTTTACCGCCATTTTTTAGATTATTGATAAGGTCGGCATTCGGGAGGTCAAAGTGGTCCTCAATGGTTCGTTTGCTGTAGCCGGTGACAATAACGACATCCTCAATCCCCGACTCCACTGCCTCTTCAACCACATATTGGATGACTGGTTTATCAACGATTGGCAACATTTCTTTAGGCATCGCCTTGGTTTGAGGAAGAAAACGGGTGCCAAAACCGGCTGCAGGAATGACAACTTTTTTTATTTTCATATTATTCTGTTGGTCATCCTGAGTAATAACGAAGGATCTATTTGAGATTCTTCACATTCGTTCAGAATGACACATGCTCACCAAAAAAAATAAAAATAACCTACTTTATTAGTTTGAATTATTAATTCTCTTGTATTACATATTACATGTATCGTGTTACATGTAGTTAATTAAACTGACAGGTGACTGATTTACCGATTGATATCGTATTGTTGACAACGGCCGTCACCTCAGCCGTCCCGGCACTATTTGATGTTAGTTTAAAAGTAGCAATACCACTGGCATCAGTTTTATCGCACGCTGGTGAAACCGTACCAAAATTAGTCTGAGGACAGATTGTAGACTCGGCGACACCATGATTTTCATCATCATTGGAGACAATACTAATTTCACAAGTGCCGCCAACATTGGTCGTCAAAGGCACGCTGAAAATCAAAAATTGAGTAGGTGGTTTTGGGGCCGCGGCACGAATAAGCTGAGTACGATCAAGTATTACCGTTGTTACGAAGGCGCCAAAAACAAAGATAAAAACAAGCACTAGAAAAACAAATTTTCTATCCATATATTCTAGCTTACCACAAAAATAAACAGTGTCAAATGAGCGAGTTTTATAATATATGCGTAAGAATCTTATTTGTTGCTGATTCAAGCACCTCCGGAAATGGCATGCTAACGTTTATAAGTTCAAAAAGTCGATCTTCGCCATTTCTTTTAGCCACTTGAATTATTTTAAAGTAATTTTCTTGTCGTAACTTCATTTTTTGAAAATTACTCTCATGCCATATCGAGACGTTTTTTTCATTTTTTCTTTTTTCAATTGTTGATTGACGTCTACGTTCTAGCTCTTGCTCAAAATTATTGTTGTTAAAATAACAAATTAGCGTCAGATCTGGCAAGAGATCACCTAAGAATTGACGCTCAATGGCAAATATTTTCGCCATTTCAATGTCATGGGTCAGACCTATGTAGACCCGTGTTGAATCTAAGAAACGATCACAAATAAAAATCGCTTTTTTATTACTCCGATGCTGAGATAAAAACGGTTTAATAACTTCATTACTTAAGTCAGATCTAGCCTCCATATAAAGCTTGGTAATAGTCATTATATCTGCACCTTCACGAGTCTTTTGAAATACATCGAGTCGAATTTGCTCCGCCCGCGCTGTCGTACCTGGGTCGTGCGCCGTCGCAACGACGAATCCCAATTGTCTCAAATTATCTGAAAGACCTTTGGTGAGGGTGCTTTTACCAGTAAATTCAATACCTTCAAGGGAAATAAATTTTGCCATTTTTTAAAAGGTAATCGTTTGTCCGCGACTTATTTTTTGAGATAAGATTTGAGCGGCGATTTTATCTTCAATTTCTGTTTCAATGATGCGCTGCATGTTGCGCGCTCCAAAGCGATCATCATAGCTCTTATCGATTAAGGATTGCAGAAATGAGTCGCCTACTTGAAGAGTGATACCTTGATTTTGTTGTAGTTTGGAAGCTACTGATTTTATAATTCGATGAGCAATCTTAACTATTGCTTCCTTGCCCAGTGGGGAATAGACAATCACGCCGTCAAATCTATTTAAAAGTTCTGGACTATAGATCTTTTGGGCGACAATATTGTTGATCAATTCATCACTAATGGTTTGATAATTAGTGTTGAATGAGTCACTTTTTTGAAATAAATAATCAGCGCCCGCGTTTGAGGTGGCGACAATAATCAAATGTGAGCAGTCAACTCGCTCTCCGCCTGCACTCATGAAATATCCCTCATCAAGAATAGTAAGAAAAATGTTCAGCAGGTCAGGATTGCTTTTTTCAAATTCATCCAAAAGCAAAACGCCAAAATTACGCTCTCGAATTTGAGCAGTCAACTGTCCTGGTTCGCCACTATTCTCATTGCCGACAAGTCGAGCAATGTCGGCACTGTTTTGATAGAGCGACATATCAAATCTAATAAGAGTACTCTCATCATCAAAAAGAATAGCGGCTAAGGTTTTAGCAGTTTCGGTCTTGCCCACTCCAGTGGGGCCGAGAAGCAAGAATGAAGATATAGGTCGCGGTCGGTCTGATTCCAATATAAATGATTTAGAGAGAGTGGCAGCGATTTTCTCTGTCGCTCCTGACTGCCCAATTACTCGAGTTGACATTGATTCTTTAAGTGCCGTCAATTTATTTTTAAAATCTTGATCAGGGGAGATGGCCACGTGGGTTTTCTGCTCAACGAGCGCGCTGACCATTTCCGGTGTAATTAGTTTAGCTTGTTGTTTTGTCCCGGCGACGCAAGCTTCATCGAGCAAATCAATTGCCGACTCGGGTAGTGGTCGATCTTTCATATAGCGGTGAGCTAGAGTCACCGAAGTGGTGACCGCTTCAAGACTAATGGTGACTTGATGACGCTCTTCAAGAGTAAGGGCGGTATGAAGCATGATCTCAATTGCCCCGGCTTGATCAATTTCCTTGACCTCAACTCGCTCAAAAGTATCAGTTAATGCCTTATTAGGGTAGATAAATTTTTGATAGTCATGAGGGGTGGTGGTGGCAATAAATTGAAGTGTTGGTAGAGCGGCGTATTCAGCAATGGGACTGGAAAAATCGGTACGGCCTGATTCGGCATTGATATAATCCTCTATTTGAGGAATATAAAGAATTATATTTTGGGCTAGTTTGGCTTCATTGAAGATTGTGGACAACAGCTCAGTACGAGCCATCACATCAGTTTTTTCGGCGACGAGCTTGTCAATATCTAGCTTTAGAATTCGCTTATAGGCCAAAGTAGCATTGGTTTTACCTTCATAGAGACGTTTGCCAAAGGCACGAACGATTATGTCGCGACCAATCCCTTCCGGTCCGACAATTATAACATTGGCATCTTGAGACTTGGACAATGCCGATTCAACCTGAGACAGTTCTGAGACTCGATCAATAAAATTCCTGGTTTCAGCCATAGTTTGTGGAATCGGTACTGAAAACTGATCCAATGTCGGTGTGTAACCCGCATTCCAATCACGACCAATCGGCGGCACCGCAAAAAGTCTTTCCTTTTGCCACCAATTAACCTGATGTCGAGCTTGCCAATAAATCTCAAACCATTTTTCGACAATTGGTAGATTGGCAGGATCGCTACTTCTTGTTTTGAGGAAGTGCTGATGGAGCTGTTCTTTTTTCTGCTCTGGCTTAAGCAAACTCTGGTGCAAGATGTAGTCCAGTGGCAAAAAAATAATTACAAAAACAATAATCAGCGGTAGCATGATGACAAGCAGGGTTTGCAATACCAAATAAGCCAAAATCACCGATAGCCGCAGCATAAATCCCATGCCTCTGGAGACCAGATTGTCGCCCAGACGCGTCATCGCCTCATCAATTGCAGTGCCTTTTTTAGTTTTATAGGTGACGATTTGTTTCCAAGGGGCAAAAAGAGTTCGAATTAGCTCTTCAATTGAGAAAAAATAAGGCAAAAAGATAAAAATATTGACAACGGCAATCTTCAATTCATGTATGCGTCGAGCGATGAATACGTTAAAGTCTTCATTCATTTTTGATTATGTCTGTCATCCCGTACTTGATACGGGATCTATAATAATTAAAATAGATTCCTGGTCAAGCCAGGAATGACATAGTAATATCAGTATGCAGTATGAAGTATTTAGAGTCAAGCAAGACATGTTATACTGTTGCAATGGGAATAAATTCGTATAATCAAGCTCTAAAGTTTTTGTTTTCTCACATTCCGGGTAAGGAAACCAGAGTTTATTCAGGAGAATTGGGACTGAAGCGGATGAAGCATTTAGCGAGTCTAATTGGGTATCTTCAAGAGTCGATTCCGGTGATTCACATCGCTGGCACCAGTGGCAAGGGATCAACCGCGACGATGATAACTGAGATATTGATGGCTCATGGGCTCAAAGTGGGTCTTCATGTCAGTCCTCATCTAGTTGATATAAGGGAGCGATTTCAGATAAATAGAAAATTAGTTTCAAAAGAGTTTTTTATCGAAACATTAAATGAAGTCATTCCCTATGTTACTCAAATGCATCAAAGTAAATTTGGGGCACCAACTTATTTTGAAATCAATACCGCGCTCGCCTACTTAATATTTAAGAAAAAAAAAGTTGATGTCGCGGTAATTGAAACGGGTTTAGGAGGCCTTCTTGATGGCACCAATATCGTAAGCAACTCCAAAAAACTTTGCGTCATTACTCGCATTGGACTCGATCATACCGAAATATTAGGGACTACATTACCTGAAATTGCCAGTCAAAAGGCCGGAATAATACAAGTTGGTAATACCGTAGTCGCACTTAAGCAAGAAGAATCAGTTCAACAGGTCATTAAAAAGGTGGCCAAACTAAAACAGGCTAAGCTCACTTTTGTCGAAACAGATAAGCATTTAAAGCTCGGAGTTCGCGGTGATTTTCAACTGGAAAATGCCAGCCTGGCGATTGAGGCGAGTCGCCAGTGGTTAGAAAATTTCGGAAAAATATATGATGAAAAAAAGGCTTCGAGCGTCTTAAAAAACATCTCGATAACCGGTCGATTTGACGTGCGCCAAGTCCATGGTAAGACCGTGATTATTGATGGCGCTCACAATCCAGAGAAAATGACGGCTTTTATATCAAGCTTGAAAAAATATTATCCCGGGCGCAAATTCAAATTTATCATCGCCTTTAAAAAAGGCAAAAATTATCAAGACATGTTGCCAATAATAATGCCACTGGCCGACACTTTAGTTTTAACCAAGTTTTCCTCGAGCCAACAAGAGGCAATCGATATGTCAGAGGATCCAAAAGTTATACTGGAAGTAGCAAAAAACTTAGGAGCGAGAAATGTCTCCCTCTCCCCGGCTCCTAAATTAGCTCTAAAAGAAGCGCTTGATGGGAACGATGAAATTATTGTTATTACTGGATCGATTTATCTTCAAGAAGAGATTCTTCGCTATTTGAGAGTGTCTTGAGCCGCCTGATGCCATATAAGGATTGATAGCGTCGATGTGCGCTAAATTTATCAAGTGACCAGATTCCAACGCCTTGATCAATATAGTTAGCATGCACTATTTTTGGTGCCCCCGTTTGCTCATCAACCTCGCCACTATGAATTCCTATATGGAGCCTACGAAAGTCTACCAAGTTTTCTGTCCCAAAGAAAAAAAGATCACCCCTTCGGGTCATTGCGATATCAAAAATCTCGTCGAGCAATACATTATCTTCGAACATTTCTTTTGACTTCATTTCCTTTGGCAGTTCGATCCCAAATTGATCTAGAATTGCCCGGTGGACGAATAATTGACAATTCATTCCCTTGGTCATCATTTCCTCATCGCTGTGACCGCAGTCAGGACCACTTTCAAAGCGATATGGCAAGCCTTGATATTTTAAGTATTCTGATATTGACATAAGTTATAGGAACGAAATGATAGTTTATAAAGAATTTATTTTCAAGCTAAATTGATGAGTTATTACCTTGTCAATGTCAGCCAAGTAAAGGCGGGATTGCTTTCGGGATGATCTTCCCGAAAGACTTCCTTGTCAAAATCGGTATATTCCGGGAAGAAGGTATCACAGGCAAAGTCGCCACTGACTAGCGTGAGATATAGATTATCTGTGATGCTGATTGCTTGATCAAAAATCTGTGCCCCTCCAATTATAAAAATTTCATCAGTTTCAGTTTGTTTTGCTTTGTTGAGCGCTTTTTCAATTGAATCCACTATCGCCACCTCACCTCCGATCCTGGATCGGTTTGAGTACACCGTTCCGGGATTTCTGGTTATAACAATATTTTTGCGTCCGGGAAGTGGCTTTTTCAGATATTCCAAAATAGATTCAAAAGTTTTTCGCCCCATAATCACCGGGTGGCCCATGGTCAATTCCTTAAATCTTTTGAGGTCCTCAGGAATATGCCAAGGTAATTTATTGTCGCGGCCGATTCCTCGCTTTTCATCAAGCGCGGCAATGATTGAGATTTTGGATTTCATAAGGTTGATTTTTGTCATGCTGAATTAATTTCAGCATCTCAGAGATCCTGAAACAAGTTCAGGATGACGGTCAGTATAGTATAGCAAGTTCTATTTGATAGAATAGAGCGATGATAGAAAAGAAGGTAACGACAAAAAACAAATACGGCGAAATTTTGGTTGGGATAGAATCAACACCCGACGAACTCAAAGATAAATATCCAACGGTAATTCTTGTACATGGGTTTGCTGATAACAAACATGAACATGGTATGTTTGATGAGTTGACAAATGTGTTATGTCAGTCGGGATTTTTAGTTTATCGATTTGATTTTTCTGGATGTGGGGAAAGCCAAGGGGATTATGCGATAACTTCGCTAACTAAGCTCAGGGAAGATTTGCATTCAATTTTTGATTTTGTCAAGCAAAAATCTAGTGTCGACGAAAATCGTATCGGGATTCATGCACAATCCTTCGGTACCTCGGTTACAATCGCTGCTCAATTGCCAATTAAATCGATTGTGCTAACCGGCTCTTTTACCGATATACAACGAGTTTTTAAAAGGCATTTTGGAAATGGCTATGATCCACAAGGAATTTCAAAAAGGCATAGTGAGTCGCAAAAACAATATGTGTCAATTGAACCGCAGTTTTGGATTGACATAAAGTCCTACAAACTTCAGGAATTAGTCAAAAAAATTCACTGTCCGATTCTTTTTATTCAGGGTGAAAAAGATGAGACCTGTCCTGTTGCTGAGATGGAGATGTTGTTTGAAGCCGCCAATGAACCAAAAGGAAAAGTAATTCTTGAAGGGGTCGGTCATGGCTTAGAACCTAAGCGAGAAGAAATGTACAAAATTGCTGCTAATTGGTTTATGAAAACACTATAAAGATTATGAATTTAAAAGATTTCCAGGCAAGAATTGATTATAAAGGTGACATTGTAGATCTTCTTTCTTCGGTCGTTTCAGAATTTGGTTTAGGTGAGTATATTGGGTATTCGCCAATTCTAGTTGGATATGAAGATTTCAATATTATGCTCGATACGTCATCAGGAAAATATTTCGTAAAACTTTTTGCTAACTTCAGGACAACTCAAGACATAGAAAGATATATTGCAATTATGCAATCGGCAATTTCTGTCGGAGTAAATCATCCTCAGCTGTACGAAGTAAAAAATAGGGGGTCTTTATTTGATAATGAGATAGCTGGTAAGAGAGTTCGACTCGCTGTCATGGAATTTATCGAAGGAGAATCATTCTATGACTTAGGAAGTAAGCCCACTGAAGAAGAAATAAGCCAAATTGTAGATCAAGTAGCGAAGATTAGTAAAATTTCTATTGAACCGCGAGAATACTACGATGAGTGGGCAATAACTCACTTTCTTTCGGCGTGGAAGGATAAATCAAATTCAATCACTAATGAAGATAGAGCGCTTATTGAACCATTAATTGAGCCATATCAGGAGCTTGAGATAGATTCGTTGCCTAAAGGATTTGTACATGGTGATATTATCATGACAAATGTAATCAAGGGAATAGACGGTAAAATCTATCTCATAGATTTTTCTGTAGCCAATCGATATCCACGAATTCAAGAACTGGCTGTGCTGCTTTGTAATTTATTGTGGGATGATGAACCTACAAAATTTAAACGAAACTACAACCTAACTCTTCTCCGATATGAAAAACAGGTACCACTTTCCGAACACGAAAAAAAGGCGTTGCCTCTTTTGATAAGAGTCGCACACGCAATGCATGTATTGTGCGCTTCATATGAGCGTGAAGTAAAAGGAAATACTACTGCTGAAAATGAATACTGGATTGATTGTGGGCAGAGGGGTCTTAATGGAATGGTTTATTTTGATCAATAGAATTAATTTTTAGTTTCGTTAAGTATTTAGGTTTTAGTATATTAGTATAATTATTGTGCAACGATGCTTGCATGGAACTACCTGTTGAGACAGTGTAAATAATCATAAAAATAATGATATAATAATTGTTATGCCAATTGAATTTTCAATCAAAGCTAAAGGAATGACTAATTTTATCGGTACTTATCCATCGGACCAACCAACCCATCCATTCAAAGATTATTCAACCGTTCCACCGACGATAATTCAGGCTCAATCTCAACCCAATAATGGGGGCATAGTCGCTCGCGTGTCTGCTCCAACTCGCGATTTGCATGGTGCTGAGTTTGTCGATCACGAGCGTTATCTAGATACTGATGAGAGATTTGAACAAACAATTCTTACTCAAACAGGTGAAGAAATGACACTAATCTTTCAACACCGCGCTAGTCAAGATTCATAAAGCCCGCCGGCGACGGTAAGATCTCCTTTTAGAATCGGATGGGGATCGTAGCCTATCAACTCTACTTTATCGGGCGTAAAGTCATCTATCTCCTTGATTGATTTATCGAGTTTTATCTTAGGAAAAGGCTTAGGCGCTCGCTTCAGCTCCTCTTTGACCTGAGTGATATGGTTTTCATAAATATGAGCATCTCCAAAGGTATGGACAAATTCACCGGGCTTGACTTTTAGTATTTGAGCCAAAATTATCGTCAGCAAGGCATAGCTCGCAATATTAAAGGGTACCCCTAAGAAAAGGTCAGCGGAGCGTTGATAAAGTTGAAGATAGAGTTTGCCGTCTTTAATGCTGACCTGATACATATTGTGACAAATTGGGAAACGACTCGCCTCTTCATATTTAGCCATAGTGTAGAGATATTCTGGGTTCCAAGAATTGACAATGGCGTTTCTGGCATATTTATCTTCGCGCAACTCAGTCACTACCCATTTAAGCTGATCAATTGTCCGACTTCCTCGAGTCGGCCAACTGCGCCATAATTCGCCATAGATTTTTGGCAGCACTCCCCACTTCATTGCAAATTGTTTGTTTGTTTTAATCTTTTCTATAAATTCTTCCTTTGTTGATATGTTTTCATTTTTAATTTTTCCTTTTTCATTTTTCATTTTGTATATCTTATATGGATAATCATCCCAGATATGGACGTTATTGTCGACTAAATACTTGATGTTATTATTACCTGACATGAACCAATAAAGCTCATGCAAGACTCCATTCCAATAGATGCGCTTGGTGGTCAGCAGTGGGAAGCCGGCAGACAAATCGAACCTAAGCTGCCTGCCGAAGACGCTCAAAGATTTGACTTTAGTACCTCGGTCGATGTTCACTGAGCCATTTTTAAGGACATCTTTCAGCAAATCGAGGTATTGATATTCGGGATGTTTCATAGCGACATTTTAAAGATATACTATGAGTTTTGCAAGCATTTGTGATAAAATGGCTCCACATATGGAAAGAACCTATGCCAGCCTAGCAAATATAAGGCCTGATCACCCCGAGGCCGCAGGACCGCTAGTTGAGGATCAGAAATATTGGTCGCTGTTGACAGAAAGTCAACGCGATGATTTGCTTGATATGGCAGACAGGTTAATTGCCAGAGATCAGATTTTTTTCGAGAGTGGAATATGTGGTATTTATGCGATAAAACCAGGTGCCGACAAGCACTATCCCCGACTGCAACCTCAAAATGGGAGCCACACTGATGAACTGCGTCATTTAATCCTCTCAAATCCGGCGTGTGAGTTGAAATCGCTTTTTGAGATTCCAATGGTCATGACACATAGTGACGTTCGAGATTTTTATTCAGGAGCCCCTTGGAAAAAGATGGAAAGAAATATAGTTGCTTCTTATGGAGTAACTGAGGCGGATTTATTTATTGCCTATATGACATCTGATGTGATTCGATTTGGGGTCGCTTGTGATGCCAAAATTGACGAAAGACTTGATAAAAGGGAACGCCTAAAAAATATAATTGAGCCGACAAGAGCTTATCTTGGATCTACTTCTTCAAAAAAAGCCTATGATAGTGAAAATATTGATTCACCAAGAAATCATTCAATTAGAGGAATGCTGGGTAGCCCATATTTTTCCGAAAATCCGGCCAGAAAATTCATCTTTCTAAATTGTGTCCACTTCAGCTCCAGTCTCAAAGAAGCGTCAAGAGAAGCAAGCGTCGTTGGAGCCGCGATTCTAAACAGACTTACACTTTCTTATTAGACTTGAACTTCTCGTTTGTCAGTGGTCATTCGTCCACCTTGCCATTGACCACGATACTGCTCGCCACCGCCATCAACCCAATGAAATTGGACGAATACAATTCGACACCCCATCTCAAGCTCAATATCGATATTGCCTTCATTTTTCATGCCAAAAGTCAGCTTGCCGTGATAACCAGGTTGTGCCGTGCCGGTCCTGATAACAAGACCGGATCTAAAAGTGGTCGTGCGCGGTTTGAAATTGGCACAAATATCAATCGGTAGATTAACTTCTTCAATAGTGGTCATCAGATAATAAATACCGGGGCGGACAATAAATGAAGATTTCTTTTTGAGGTTATATTTGGCAATACGTTTGATATTAGGAGTCTCACGCTCGGTCACTCCCAAAAAAGCTTTGCCACCACTTATTTCATGTATTTCGCCGAGCCTCAAGTCAAAACCAGCCCCTTCTGGGTTTTTTAGCTCTCGCTCATCAAGCTTTTTGACTAGTTTTTGTTTCTTGACCAGTTCGAGGAGTTTTTTTGGGCCAATAATCATAAAATTACAAAACACGAAACATATAACACGAAATATTCAAATTCAAAAGATTTTACTAGTACGATTGCAAAAGGTCAAGTCAGGATTTATAATATAATGTCATATGAAAGTTGAGAAGGAAAAAAATGAAGGTCCAAATCCATTTAGCAAGGTGGAAGAGGGGGATCAATCTGATCGGGGTCACCGTGGTGAGCAATTTACAATCGCCGCCAAAGATAGACAGTCTCGATTTGCAAAAGAGCGCGGTCCAGCAATGTTTACCGTACCAGAAGCAGAAGCTCGAAAAAATCAGATTGAATCAGCAATTGATTTTGGAATACCCGGGCCAAATAACGAATTGGGACTTGATTTAGCCTCTGCTTATGTAAGTGCGAACATTGACTATTGTCAAGCAGTGCTTGAGACTAATAAAGACGAAAGGGCTCAACTTAGTGCACGAGATCGAATGTCTGAATTTGTTGAATTTATTACCGATGCCAAAAAATTAAGACAACACTTGACGTTAATTGCAAATAAATATAGAAAAGACGTATCAAGCTTAAGAAGTCGAGAACTAATTGATGAGGATGTTGAATTTCGGATTCAGCAAACCGATCGCAAAGCGTCTAATTGGTCGGCTCTTGCTAATCTGGTGCCGGACCAATGGGAGAGTCAAGAGTAAGATTTTTGGGCGCATGGCTCCCCGACGATGTTGGGCATGTCGGGGCAAGCAGTGGTAGTTTTTTTGGGTGCGTGGCTCCCGCCTCCGCCAAGGCTACGGTGGGCAAGCAGTGGTAGAACGCGTTCCAAAGTACAAAGTGAGTGTGGGCGCATGGCTCAGTGGTAGAGCGCGTTCCTGATAAGAACGAGGTCCCAGGTTCGATCCCTGGTGCGCCCACACTTTGTACACAGTCAAGTTAGAACGAGGTACGAGGCTGAAAGACCCCATAGGGGATTCGATTCTTGGCACAACCACATAGTTATGGTAGAAATAATAAAACCAATTGATATTATCGAAGCGATTAACCGGGAAAAATTTGCGAATGACCGCTTCTTCGCTGGTAAATTTGTTCGTGTCGGAAATCATATTGCGATGGATGGAAACTTGACGCATGAGTTGATAGCAAAAAAGGATTTAAGTATTTCAGCAGAATACGTTGCCGAGGCGCTAAAAGATGGGTCGGCTGATGTCGGGTTATTTCGCTATCTAGTTAACGACGATGAAAGTGTCGAGCTTTCGCTACGAGGTTACTCAATTGGTTTTAAATATAAAGCTCATGGTGACGATCCTGCCCGTATTGATTCTATAAACTTACTTCAGGAAATATTCCCCGAAGCAGATGTATCTCACTACGAAATTTAAAGATGCTGGAGTGCTTTACAAATAATCTTTTTTCACAAAAATCCAAAGCATGAGGAGACAGAGGCCGAGTGTGATCCCATTCATTGCCCAAAAGACCCAAGGCTCATGTTGAAATGGCAAGGCAATGTTCATACTATAAATACCGAAAGTGACACTAGGAACAGTCAAAAGCACCGTTAAGGTGGTAAAAAGCTTAATGACTCGGTTCAAATTGTTTGTCATAATGGTGGTATAAGCGTCGCGGACATTGACAATAGTGCGCAAGTTATCATCGGCAATTTCAATTAACTGTTTATTAAGCAGCACGACGTCTTCAGCAAGCTCACTTTCTGGTTGAGATAATTGAAGACTTCTAATTTTCAAAAAATCCTCAAGCACAGTGTTATTGCGAAGTAGCGCGGGCCTAAAATCGCCGACGATGCCTTCAAAAGCGACAAAGCGAATGATATCGCGATTATGTATTCTCTCTAATTTGATTTCAATAGCCTGAATTTGCTTGCTGATTCGATTTAAGAAATAGTTGTAGGCACGACTGGTATATAGCAAGATATAGAGCAATAATCGAATTTTGTCATCGGTGGTATAGTCTGGTTCAATATTGCGAAAACGGTCCAAGAATTTTGCTGTCATTGGGCTCATCGTCACCAAGAACTTATCTGCCATGACAATTAGAATGGGCGCCGTGACAATGCTTTCGGTGTCTCCTAGAGGATAGCGGGTAAAAATGTAAAGAGTGCCATTTTCACGCTCCAACCTTGGCACCTCATACATGTCAAGACCGTCGCGAAGGTGACCTGGGTCGAGCTTATAAGTGGTTTTTAAAAGCTCCAGCTCGCTTTCTGTTGGATCAACTACATGAATCCAGCAATTATTTTTGAACCCCTTAAGCTCAATTGTCTTATTATTTTTCTTACTACGACTGAAATATTTAATCATAAGGGTATTATACCCTGAAATTGCCACAAAAACGACCTAAATATAATCATTTGAATATCATTCGTTCGGATTGTGGTTAGATTCGACTGGCAATGAGATTTAAATAATGGTCATATTCCTCAGAAGAAATAGGCAGATTAGTGACAATACCCCCGGATTGTATAAACGTCAGTTTTTTGCCAGCAGGCGGTATCTCCGGTTCATCCTTAAGCTTCATAACAACAAAAGCGACCGGGGTATATATTTTTCGATCCATTTCATATAAAGGTAATATTTTTTTTTGTAAATTAGGCAAAGCGAAGGTAGCGTTAATTCTTTTATTGGTTTGTGTACCGTAGCTAATTTTGGATTCAATAATAATTGGAGTCTTGTGATGATTCAGTAGCGCATCGTATTCAGTAAAATTTTTGCCTCCTCGAAGATAAGACGCGACCACTGACATTCTACCTGGCACCCGACGAAAGACGAATTCCTCGGTAGCATAAAAACCATTAACAGCTTCACTAATAAATTGACTCGTCAAGTCATCATTTTCAATAATGCCATCGATGACATCAGTCATTATTAATTCTCTAATTAGGCCTCTTAAAATATTTAAATGATTATCAGTAAATTCTTTACCATTGCGACGAAAGTATTCAAAGCAACGTTCTTGGATATAGTCCCAATCAGCGACAGCCATGTTAAAGCCACTAACGAGTTCATTTATTTCTTGGC
Source organism: Candidatus Microgenomates bacterium (assembly GCA_025449735.1). Taxonomy (GTDB): domain Bacteria; phylum Patescibacteriota; class Microgenomatia; order UBA1406; family HO2-37-13b; genus JANWIV01. The sequence continues at coordinate 46,301 of JANWIV010000004.1, forward strand.
TTGCTACAAGGGCATCCTCAAGTCTTATATTTTCAAATGGGACGACTTCAGACTGAGGTGAATAACGGTCTGGCTGTTTGATTTTTTGTGTTTTGACTTTTCTACGATAATATTCCATTTTTTATTTACATAATAAGTTAACTTTTCAAATAATCATCTCTTTCCTTCCTCTTGAGATCCTCTTCTTCGGCAATAGTATCGATTAAAGTTTCAATCTCCTGTTGTTTCTCAGGTGGCAATTCAAACGGCATTACCTCAGCGATGTATTTTTTTACTGTGGCTAGCTTTTCATCTCTTTCAGCTGAAAAGTTTTTAGTCACGGCAATTTGCCACAGTTCATCCATTCTTCGTCTAAAATTATCATCAGTAGGTATGGTCCGATTAGGAAGATTTGCGAGTGAGAGGCATAATTCATTGGTTTTTCTTCGCAATTCTAGGTTAATTTTATCAAATTCAACATCGTAAGCCGCCAAACCATCGAACAATATAATAGCTGCTTGGTGACCTCGTTTCAATTGTTCAGTTCGATTAATTTCTTCATCCATATTTCAAAATAGGTGGACTAGAGGGAGAATCGTCGACCTTCGCTCTTAGCTTCGGCCGATAAAAACTCCCGTCTCGTCAACCTGCATGTCGTACTTAGTGGACTCGAGGGGAGTCGAACCCCTGACCCCTGCAACCTGCCCGCCGCTTGTGGACCTAGCCAGAATCGAACTGGCGACTGTGCAATGCGAATGCACCGGTATACCACTTACCTATAGGCCCAGAGATAGCTTTGGCAGGCGGGTGCGAATGCAGTGCTCTACCACTGAGCTACGTGCCCTTGCCTATACTAAAGCAGGCGGGTATGTGAAGTCGTTTGCCCGAACAAATTTTGTTTTGCAAAATTTGCGCGGGTGAACCACTAGACCATAGGCCCATACGCTAATTATAACACGGGTCCAAACGCTACAAACTAAGATCACAAGTAGTTCAAAGTATTTAAATATTATGAGGTTTTTTTAAATAACGTCATGTTGGTGGGCATTTTGGCATTTTGATAACAAAATTGCGCCATGTCACTGCTTGTTTCATCCCATTGGGTGACGAGGTCAAATCCAAATTTATTAAATAGGTCTAATTGATCATTTGTTGATAGAAAATTGTGTCGACCGAATTCATAGTCCTTCTTGCTATCAAATAAATTAACAATGACTTCTTCATTTATTGCATTGTTAATAATCCGAAAGCCATAAGGTTCGGAGTCGTGAAAGTATATAGCGTATACATCACCTTGTCGATCGACTCTTGAATAGTCTGGGTGATGAGAAATGCGATCAAAATCAAACAACGTCGCCAATAGGTAACCGCCTGGTTTTATCGCGGAATTGCAGCTAAAAATCAATTCCTCAAAATTTTTTGGGTCAACTCCTGAATTTAGAGAAAATCCTGTTGAAAACATCGTCATAAGATCAACGCTGTTAGCAAAAGGAAGATCAAAAAAATCAGCCTCGATGAAGCTTGATTGGGTCGAACTTCCCTGATGGATAGCCGATTCCAACATCGCAGGATCGATGTCAAGTCCGAATGTATTGGTGTAGCCTAAACTTCTAAAATAAGCCACCTGTTTGCCTTCACCAGCACCACAATCTAGAATGAAGCTATGTAGCGGTAAATTAGTTCTTCTCAATAACAAATTTATTTGCTGCTTAGTCGCTTCTTCGTATTGTTTGAGCCATTGATCATTTTCTGATTCAGTCATTAATTAGAATTATACTACAGTAGCAATCAATACTGTACTTCGATGAAACTAATTATTCTTATAGATACCGCAGGTGTCATACTCAAACCACCCCGGGGGTGGTTTGGCTTTGAACCTACGGTTTTTTATATTTGTTTTTATATTTGATAATTGCTTAATTGTTTTATATGATTATTGCTTCGATATGAAAAAACTAATTGTCATTGCTGATTATTGTTCCGACACCTTGGTGACGCAGGAGTTGCGAAGCGCTATTGAGGGCTATTTAAAAGACCCTAGTGGTGTCAATTTGTCATTTGTTGCCTCGTTTCCATCAACTATTCATACCGCCTATCTATTGAATCAGGTGATAACGACTGAGGAGAGATATGGTCGACCTCACGAGACAGTCATTTTTGTCAACACCGATCCTCGGCTCGAAAGGCATGAAAAAGCCGATCATGCTGAAGGATCTCGTGGCTTGATAATTAAATTGAAAAGTGGGCTTATTGTCACCGGTCCTAATGCGGGATATTGTTTCTCGTTAATTATCGACAAAATTGAGCGGATTTACACCTATTCTGGACTGGAGAAAGGCAGCCAATTTCGTTCGCGAGATAATTATCCACCTTTGCTTGCTAATTTGATGGATTATTTGGAGGAGGACCTTGATTTACAAGAAGCTTCAGAAAGTCTTATTCCAAACTATAGTAAGCATCATGTTGGGCACATTGATAACTATGGCAACTTAAAAACCACCATTGCTCAATCTCAACTCAAGGGTAAATTTGAATATGGTGATAATATTGAGATAACCATTTCTGGGGCGAGGCAGAATGCAAAATATGTCGACAATCTATTCGGTGGCTCTGTTGGTGAGCTCGTAATATATCCTGGTTCCTCAGGAAACCCTGAGGATCGTTTTCTTGAGATTTCTGCCTGGAGTCACTTTGGTAATGATGAGCTGGAGTCAAAGACTGGTCGCGATTTTTTCCCAAATATAGCGCCTGGTCAAGAAATTACTATTTGAGGTTGAAATCTTTCAAACACTTCCCAGATTCAAATGCGCGGCGATAACGATCGTAAATGCTTTGGTTGATAGCTTTGAAAGTATCTAACTTTGCATGCAAATCACTTGCTGCAATAGTTTGTATTGAATTTTCGAATAAACAATAATCATTATCTTCACGGCTTCTTCGAAGTTGACAGCTTTCAATTTTGCACTCTGGATTAGACATAATAATTTAATAAGCTCAGAGTTCTTTTCCCGTGGGCGTTTTGACAATATGGATGTGGTGGCCATCAACGAAAAGCGCTGATTAAGACCCTTTTTTAAGAGAAATTTGTTTTTATTTATACTCAAGGTTTCTCTTGAGTCTCTATTAATTATTAATTTTTGCTATGCATCTTGTAAGCCCTCCAATTCTTCCCATTTGCCTTAGCATATTATTGCTGCGGCTCATGGAGCGAATTTTGGTGGGCTATTTTTTTGCTTCGCAAAAAAAATAGAAAGGAGGTGATTCACCGACTCCTTCCAGAACCGGTACCTTGTTACGACTTAGCCCCCATCGCCGACCTTACCCTCTCCTGATATAATCGGGATTCGGGTACTGACGACTTTGTTGGCTTGACGGGCAGTGTGTGCAAGAGACAAGAACGTATTCACCGCGGTATAGCTGACCCGCGATTACTACTAATTCCGCGTTCATGAGGGCGAGTTTCAGCCCTCAATCCCCACTGAGAACTGGTTTTTGAGATTGGCTTGACGTTACCGTTTTGCAACCCTTTGTCCAGCTCATTGTAGCATGTGTGTAGCCCAAGGTATAAGCGCCATGCTGACTTGACGTCTGCTCCTCCTTCCTCCCCGACGTATGTCAGGGCAGTCCCTCGAGACACTTGTAACTCAAGGTAGAGGTTGCGTTCGTTGTCCCACTTAAGGGCACTCCTCACGGAACGAACTGACGACAGCCATGCAGCAGCTGTCTTATTGTCAATAAATAAATACTGAAAATTATATTTCTATAACGGTCAAAAAGATGTCAAACCTTGGTGAGGTTTTTCGTTTTGTATCGAATTAAACCACATGCTCCACTAGTTGTGTGTCTCCCCGCCAATTCCTTTGAGTTTCAACCTTGCGATCGTAATCCCCAGGCGGCTCGCTTAACGCGTTTGCTTCGCCACACCTCCACCAAAAAGGAGAAGATGCAACCAGCGAGCATTGTTTACAGCTAGGACTACCCGGGTCTCTAATCCGGTTCGCTCCCCTAGCTTTCGTTTCTCAGCGTCAGTTATCTTCCAGAAATCTGCCTTCGCCATTGGTGTTCTTGATGGTATCAACGCATTTCACTACTCCTCCATCAATTCCGATTTCCCTAAAGAAAACTCAATTCCGCCAGTTTCCTGCCCCTTCTCTCGCGTGAGGCGAGATCTTTAAAGCAAGACTTGGCGGAACGCCTACAAACTCTTTACGCCTAGTCACACCGGATAACGCTTGTGGCCCTCGTATTACCGACGCTTCTGGCACGAAGTTAGCGGCCACTTTCTTGAGAGGTACCGTCAATCCGACAATTGCCGGACTTCTTCCCTCTCCACAGTAGTTTACACTAAATAATAGCGTCTTCCTACACGCGGTGTCGCGTGGTCAGGCTTTCGCCCATTGCCAACGATTCCTGATTGCTGCCGCCCGTAGGCGTGGAGCCCGTGTCTCAGTGCTCCTCTGGCTGACCACCCTTATTAAAGTCAGCTAACCGTCATAGGCTTGGTAGGCTTTTACCCTACCAACTACCTGATGGTACGCAGGCCCCTCCCAAAACGAGCAGTTAAGCCCTTTACCCTTGCGGGACTATGGAGTATTACCCCCGATTTCTCGGAGCTATCCTCTATTTTGGGGTAGGTTCCTACGCGTTACTCAGCCGTCTGCCGCTACACTCGTGCAAAGCACGAGAACCTCCAAGAGACAAGATACAACTCACAAGTAACAAACAAATTTCAACTAACAACTTACAAATAATTAGTTTGTAGATTGAATATTGGTTATTGTTTGTATCTTGGTTATTGTTCTTGTTACTTGAATGTCCTTGTGCTTCGCAAAAGCGACGCTCGACTTGCATATCTTAAGCACACCGCTAGCGTTCATCCTGAGCCAGGATCAAACTCTTAAAAAAATTGAAGTATTAGAATACTTCGCAGGGAATTCCAACATTTCGGTTTTAAGGCCGAAAGTCAGAATATGCATTCATCTTCTGATTTTTAGTCCAGAATAAAAATGCTATTAACCCGTTCAAATTTCGAGCCTAAGCCTGAAATTTGTTCGGGTAAACCACCACATCCTTATTGTCAAAGAGCGTGTGAACAAAAAATTATCAAAAATGTGTATTAGGGAGGCAGGATAATGAAGAGGTTACACAACTTGCAGAGCTCTTCAAGCTGACACCCGACGATGCATCATATTTGTTACGGTATTATAAAGGGAGTTGACACTAAAATCAAGAAGCGGATTTTATCTCAATACGAGTTAGATCCTCCGTGCTACTCATAAGTTTAGCTAGACCCCTGATAGTCGCATCTTGAGGCACATTGGCTTTAATGATCGGCAGTTTCGTCTCACGAGTAATATAGGCGTCAAGACCAGGAATATTGGCCAAGTCCCCAGTCAGCACTGCGCCGCGTCTCACTAAGCCATCAACAATCTCTGGCGGAATGGTTTCGAGAAGCTCCTTAACACCATCTATAATTTGATTAATGACGCTAACCAAGGCTTCTTGAACATCGCTTGATGTCACCCTAGCTGATTTGGGTAAGCCAGTTTCAAGAGATTTTCCCCTGACGGTGAGTACCTTCTTTTCACCATCAAAGCTCAAGAGCTCTTCTTTGATGTGTTCGGCAGTGACGTCGCCGATAATAATTCCATATTTAAGATGAAGATAATTCTTAAGGATTCTATCCATATGCAGTCCACCTAGATTAAGACTTTTTGAGCCGACTATGCCCCCCATAATAATTACTGCCATTTCAACCATACCGGCACCAAAATCAAGGACAAAAGTGGGATCCTTTGAAAATATTGGTTGATCGGCGCCATAGGCGGCGGCCAAGGGTTTTTCAAACAGTCGGACGTTTGCAAATAAAGCCCGCTCTAATACCTCCTGGGTAGCCCGTGATTCAACCTCGGTTGACGAGACAGGCACTGCAGTATAAGCCTCAAAAATAGGGCGAAGGAAGATGATGTTTTGATAATAAGGCAAGACACTTTTCTGAACCAACTTATTCATCAGGTAGACGCCAGCATCAAAATCAGAAATTATCCCCTGTTCAATCGGGCGAATCACATCTATAAAATTGGGCGACTTACCAAAAATTTCCTTAGCTTCCTTGCCATGGAATAAATATTCTTTGCTTCTGGTACTGTACCCCACATAGGCGGGTTCTCGGAGCACTATCCCCTTCTTATTTATAGCGATTCTAGCCATACTGGTGCCAAAATCGATCGCGACTTTTTCTTTTCGCATTAGCATGCCCGCGAAGCTATAAATTTTTGGTACAATTTCTTTTAGATTACGCATAAATCAATGATTTTGAAACAATTGAAATCTCACATAATAACCGGTCGTCTCATCGAGCAACTTTATTTGCTAATCTTTTTACTGACTCCTTTGCTAATGTTCCATAAAACAAGCGAGCTTTTTGAGTTTAATAAAATGCTTTTTATTTATACGATCTCTCTTTTAATACTTGTTGCCTGGATTCTTCGAGCCAGCTATACAGGCTCCATTATAGTACAAAGGACAGTTTTTAATCGGGCCTTTTTTCTATTACTGTTGTGGACTTTGGTATCCACTTTTACCTCAATTGATCCTCACACTTCCCTTTATGGTTATTACGGTCGATTTAATGGTGGCTTATTATCGGGCTTCGCCTATTCAATTCTTTTTTTTGGCTTTGTCTCAAATTTAACAAAGGATCAGGCAGTAAGAACCTCCTTAAAAATATTCCATGTGACATTTATAACGAGCGTAATTGTAATAATTTGGGGCCTTTTTGGTTTTATCGGTTACGACCTCTCCTGCCTAATATTTACCGGAAGCTTAAATAATAATTGTTGGACTGCTGAGTTTCTTCCTTCGGTCAGAATGTTTTCGACGCTTGGGCAACCCAATTGGTTAGCGGCATACCTTTCTGTCTCGATGTTGATCGTTACTGGCTTATTCATGACCAGTCGAGTAAAAAAAGAAACATGGCATTTTTGGAGTCACCGGGTCTATGGCCTATTAAGTCTATTTCTTTTCTCGGGAGTATTATTGACTCGATCCCGCTCAGGATTACTAGCGACTGGCGTCGCTCTTGCCATTGGCATGTTGACTGCTTGGCGATATCGTAGGCAAACTTTAAAAGAAGATAGCACGAAAATTTTCTTTATGGTGTTATTTCTCTTAGTGATTTTTTTAAGAACTGGTAGTAATCAGATTGATCGTTTGCTTTCACCTCCTAGACCGCATAAGGCTATTCCTCAACAAAACCTATCAATTGAGGCGCCTACTGAATCATTTCAAATTCGTAAAATTGTCTGGAAAGGGGCACTTGATATTGGTAAAAAACATCCCATCTTTGGAACTGGTCCAGAAACATTTGGTTATGCTTACTTTACTAGTCGACCAATAGAACATAATAATACCAGCGAATGGGATTTTCTTTATAACAAGGCGCATAATGAATATCTAAACACTCTTGCCACAATGGGGATAACAGGACTACTGATCTACATTTTTTTCATTGTTAATATTCTTATTTGGGCAGTACGAATAATTGGTCACAAGCATGGCGATGACCGAATTTTTTTCACATTTTTAATAAGTGCTTGGTGCAGTATCTTGATTTCCAACTTTTTCGGTTTTTCAACCTCAGTTACCTCCTTATATTTTTATTTACTACCCGCTTTTATGATCGCGTTTACTGGCAAACAAAAGTTTACGGAAAAAAGTATTAAGAATCTTAAGCTATGGCGACTTCTTGGAATATTTATTTTGATATTCGGTGCTATTTTCTTATTAAAATATTTTCTGGCTGATCTGGCATATGCTCGTGCTGATAGCTTAATAAAGTCAAATAAGATAAATGAAGCTCGAATTGAGCTAGAGAATGCCTTAAAATTAAAACAGGAGCATATTTATGAAGATAGACTTTCTCAGGTCATTGCACAGGAGGCTTTTACGTTGTCTCTGTCAGGCGACAAAAATTATCAAGATCTAATATCAGATTTAATTACTCAATCAGAACTACATAATGAGAAAAGTATCAGTAGTAGCAAAAAGAATGTGCTTTATTTGAAAACGAAAGCGCGAAATAATTATATTTTCTATCAAATTGATAAAGACTCATCACACCTTATTTTAGCTATTTCGACTTTGGATGAAGCAAAAAAATTATCTCCCACCGATCCCAAAATTCCTTATACGATGGCTCTTTTTTACTCGACTTTATATGAAGCTCCAGGGGTCGACAAAGCTAAATATGCTGAAGCGTCGCTAAGGTCAATCGATGCCGCGATTAAACTAAAGCCAAATTATAAAGAGGCTTATGTGCTGAAGAGCAATTTATACGCTAAATTTAAGCAAAAAGATAAAGCCCGCCAAGTTTTGATGGATTATCTTGAGATAGTAGATCCAAATGATACTGAGATTAAAGAAGCGGCAAATGAATTATAATAAACTATGATTTCAATCTTAATTCCCTTTCATAATGAGGAGGCCAATCTCCGACCCCTGGTTGAAGCAATAAAAAAATCCTTGCCATTGACTAAATTTGAGTTAGTGCTTATTAATGATGGCTCTACTGATTCTTCTTATGCAATTGCTAAACAATTAACCCAAAAGAAACTAGGTTCGGTTACAATCAAACTGGTTAGTCGCGCCCTGCGACAGGGTAAAGGTCGAGCCCTGACGCAAGGATTCAAGATCTCAACTGGCACAATAATTATTTTTATGGATGCTGATCTTCAGGATGATCCGGAAGATTTAACAAAATTTGTTAAAAAAATTGAAAATGGACTCGATGTGGTTAATGGTTGGCGCAAGCACAGGCTCGATGGGCAAGACAAGACTTTGCCATCCAAAATTGCCAACAAACTGATCTGGCGGGCGCTATTTGGTTCGAGCTTCCACGATATGAATTGTGGTTTTAAGGCTTTTAGGCGCGAGGTCCTCGAAGAGATTCCACTATATGGTGATAATTATCGTTTTCTGCCATATCTGGCGGAACAGAGAGGTTTTGAGGTTGGTGAGGTTATTGTCAATCATCGTCCACGGACTTGGGGACGCTCTAAATACAATGCAGTGAGAATGCTATTTGGGTTGATTGACAGTCTGTCGACATATGTCATCGTTCGCTTTAGTGAAAAGCCACTCCATTTCTTTGCCCCGATTGGTGGTAGTATATTTATACTTGGTTTTATAATTGCCTCCAGATTATCATTTGAGTGGCTTTTTTTCAATTTGGTTTTATCAACACGACCGTTATTCTTAGTTTCCATCTTCTTGATGATTGTTGGGCTGCAAATTATAATGACAGGAATCTTAGCAGAAATAGTCGTTTATATGAATCTAAAAAATAATGAATAAAAGTAGTAACTTCGAAAAATATACCCGAAACAGCAAACTGAAAAATCACTGGGTCGGGCAATTTTTGAGTATTGTCAGCAATCTTTGCGTCGGCACTGAGGCTGAATCGGTTCTTGATGTCGGCTGTGGTGAAGGTTTTGTCGTTGAGTCGATCTTAGAAAAAAAATCGCTCACTAGGATTGTTGGCATTGATATTTCTACTGAGGCGATTGAGGTTGCTCAAAAAATGAAGCTTGATGCCAGCTTTTTGGTTGGCTCTGCCTACGAGTTGCCATTTAAAGACAGCGAATTTGACATGGTTATTTGCACTGAAGTGCTTGAGCATTTAGAGAATCCCTTGGTAGCACTTAAAGAAGTCCACCGGGTAAGCAAAAAGTATGCCATTTTATCGGTTCCTAACGAGCCATTTTTTATGATGGGAAACTTAGCAGTTGGCAAGAACTGGAGTAGATTCGGCAATGATATTGAGCATATCAACCATTGGATCTGGTTTCTTTTTATGCGATTTGTTCAAAAAAACGGCTTCAGGGTGATCAAAAGAGTCATGCCTTTCCCCTACATTGCTTTTCCCTGGACAATTCTTTTGTGTGAAAAAAAATAAACTGATTTATACTTAGCTCTATGAAAAAACTGCTAAAGAGTAACTCTAGCTTGATAATACCACTAGTGCTTCTTGTTATTTCAGTACTCTATTTTAGTCGTTTGTTTTACCCCACACTGTCAGTATTTACGACTCCTGACTTTGGACTTAGTGAGCCTTTTGCCTATACTTATCCGATGAAAAAACTTTTGGTCGAGAGTTATGCAAATGGGACAGTGCCTTTGTGGAGTCCCTATTTTGGTTCGGGCTCACCGATTTATTCAGAGGGTTATTACTTTTTGTTTAATCAAATTCTCTTCCGCCTGTTCGACACTATAGCCGCAATCAATTTAAGCTTTATCGTAAGCTTTTTTATAGCTTCTTTTGGTAGCTACCTATTTTTACGACAGCAAAAATTGAGCCGGCTGGCTAGTGCTTATGGAGGTTTAACTTTTGCATTTTCTGGGCCACTCGTAATGCAAATAACACATTTCAGTGTGGTTCAGTCAATAGCCATTCTTCCGTGGTTGCTTGTTTTCGTACATGAGTTTATCAAAGGTGGCAGACTTCTGGTTTGGTTGTTTTTGGTGGTCATTGTCTCTCAACAAATTTTTCTTGGTTTTCCTCAGGTAGTACTGATTTCGATGTTTGTAGCCCTCGGATACGCTACATATCTGAACCTGTACTCAAAAAAATTCTTCTTGCTTATTAAAATTATTGCTGCATTTGCCCTGGGCGCTGTTCTGAGCTCGGTTCAACTATTGCCTTCAATTGAACTTCTCAATTTCTCGAATAGGCAAGGAGGCTTGGGGAATAGCGCGACTGCCTTTTCATATCCATGGATTCATCTTAAGACATTGCTTTGGCCATTTAGTCTTGGTGACCCGCGCCTAGGAACATATCCTTTTTTTGCCAATTTTGATGGCAGTATTTTTTGGGAAAACACCGGCTATATTGGGGCTTTTTCATTAGCTTTGGCTATATTTGGAGCTATTTATCGACCTATGCGTCAAAAAGCAAACTTTTTTATTATTCTTGCAGTGATGAGTCTGTTATTAATGACTGGCAAACATTCGCCACTTTATTTTCTTTTTAATTTCCCCCCTTTTGATTTTTTTAGAGTACCCTCGCGGTTTATTATTTTGTTTGTGTTCGCCCTTTCAACTCTGGCTGGTTTTGGGTTAGATCATCTTATAGCCCTGCTTTCTTCACATCTATCCAAAACTCGTCTTCAATACTTTAGCCTATTTATTACGGGTCTAAGTTTCTGCCAACTTTTCTTTTTTAGCTTTAACTATCATCCAGTTGGTCCGGCAAAAGTTTGGCTTCCTTCACGTTCTCACGTAGCCTCTTTGAAACAAACGACAGCTCGTTATCTGACATATGGGGCGGGCGAAGTATGGAACCGGGAGTATAACCAATCCGGCTGGAAAGAAATGGATCATTACCGATTGCTTTTGAACTTTATGCAACCCAATTTCAATTTATGGTATAAATTCGCTTCATTTGATTTTTATCATGCACTGCCTACCCGGAGGCAACTTTTACTCGATTCGTTGGTTAAATCAGGTATTAGGCAAAGCAATAATTCAATTGAGATAACAGGCCAATCTCGCAAGTTGTTGGCATTGTATAGCGTAGACACGATATTGGCAAGCTCCCCTGTCAGTGGGGCCAAGATAGAAAAAATACCACTCTATGGGGATAACGAGTTAATTATTTCGAAATTAGATTCATTACCCGAGGCCCGATTGGTGTATGAAGTCAAAATTGCCCATTCTATCGACCAGCTCCTTAAACTAATCGGTGAAACTAATTTAGAAAAAACGGCGATAGTTGAAGAATTTCTGTTTATTAACCAAAATCAAAATAATAAGGGCATAGTAAAAGAAATTAGTCACAAGGATCAGTCGGCACTATTTGAAGTAGAGACAAGTGCCCAAACTCTTTTGGTATGGAATCAGTCATTTTACCCCGGGTGGCAGGCGACAATCAATGGAAAGAAGGCTGAGATAATACCGGCAAATATAAATTCTCAAGCTATTTTGCTCCCAAAGGGTCAGTCGAAAGTGGAATTCCAATACCAGCCGAAAAGTTTTGCATTAGGCGCTCGAATCAGCCTAATTTCTCATCTCATAGTTCTTTCAGTGATGTTTCTTGGGCTTTTTCAAGCTCGAGCTGCTTTTTTTTCCAAATATTTGCCTTTATCTCGTCGTCAAAACAAACTTCATAAAGATCGATAAAAGCATTGTGATAGTCAGACAAATCGCTTTTTAATTTAAGACCAATACTTAAACTAGTTTTTGCCTTATCGCATTGTTTTAATTCTATTTCTGTTTTCCCGATATACAAATATACCCGCGGATTTTCAGAGTCATATTTAAGGGCGGATTTAAAATAGGACAATGCTTTCTCTGAGTCGTTAGTTTCTAAGAAAAAAATACCAGTTTCAAGTCTAGATATCGCATAAAAATTTAGTATTCCCGATAGCATTAAATTCCGATATTCCTTCAGACTGCCGTCCAGAGGATCATAATAAGACTGCCAAAGTATGTCATTCTTATTTTTGACTTTTTGTGGATCAGGCAAGTCCGCCTTTTGATAGAGTCGATATAGGAGACCATTAGGTAACCAATAGTAATCAGTAGTTGCCATCGGAATAACCGATTCTGAAAAAATTGGATAGTGTTCATAGTTTTTTTTCAAAAAATCGTCAACATATTTAGTCCCAGATGAGCTAGGGATAAATACTTTTGAATAATATTTATTAAATATTTCATTTAGTTGTTTTGAAACTAGTTTTTGGCTGTGGATTAAGATTATATCGCTCCGATAATTATTCGTGTAATGAAGATATTGAGTATCAAAGAGATTGTTGTCACGCTCAAGAATCAAAATACCGTTTTTATCAACGGTATCGAGAATATTTTTCGCATGTTGTTCTGCGGTTGAATCGTGCTTCAGAATACTTAACTTCGGATAATTTGAGATAAAAAGAATCATCGGAAGAGTAAGTAAGATTAAACCAATGTTGACTCTAAACTCTTTCAACCGATTTGCTACCATTCTAATTATAAGTGATGTCCCACAACCTATGAAAATAGCGACAATAAGATAAGAGGGTAATAAGAAGCGTTCAAATATTGCCAAAGCAAAACTATCAGTGATAATATAGGCAGCATAAAAAAAATAAATTGGTCCGGTAAATAAGAATAAAAGCATAAAAAAAATGACTAATGTACTCGATGGCTTACTACGAGACAATGCATATACTCCCAAAATAGCCAGCAAGACGCCAATAATCATGAAATCATCGAGCATAAATGAAAAATAGGTCGGAAGCTGAAGGAAGCGCGAAGCAATACTACCGCCGATAATGGCTCCAGATTGAAAAGTGCCATAATCTGCTCTTGTTACCAAGCGCCAAAAATTACTCAGATTACTAGGATCTGCCCAATTAATTAAGGGATTTTTTACAGCGGCGAGATAAACATAAAAATAAGGTATTAGTCCTGCTGAAAGTAATAAAACGTTTTTTAAAACAAAACTCAGTTCCTTTTTAACAATAGATTTTTTAAGAGGGCCTCTTTCGGTATATATTAGATAAGCAAAAGCGGGTAGACAAGTAATTATTAAGTGGTGATGAGCCAAAGATAACCCTAAGATCAAAGAGAACAGATATAACAATCGAGCTTGATGTGTGTCTCGCCAAAGTAGCAAAATATAAATAAGAGCACTCATAAACAAAAGGTTCAACATGAATACTTCAGGCACAATGGCATAAAGCCAAAAAATGTAGGTTGACCCCAAGGTTAGACTAGCGATTAAAGCAGACAATCGGCTATTCGTCAATTTACTCACAATCAAATAGACTAGAGTTAAGGCAGACGCTGCCGGAATTGAAGAGAGTAGACTGACTCTCCAGGCGACGGTTAATACGGGTAATTTTATTAAAACTGAAGCAATAAAGGTATAAAGTGGAAATCCCGGTGGATGCGCCACACCGCCGACAAATGCGGCGCTTACCAAATCTCCGGCGTCACCGCCATAGATGCTAATCGATTGAAAATAGAGATAAAAAGATAAAAAAAAACTTGCTAGAATTAATGCCATTTTGCAATTATACCATTGCATTTCTTATGGAATAGTACATGTTGGAGCATTGGTACTATTGTAGATCTCATAGAAGTTGTTGCTGAGACCATCTGATACCAGTCTTCCAGCATTAGCTCTTGCTTCTAGTCGAGTACAAATACGGTAGCCAGAGGCATTCAGTAGGACCTGATATTGAAGCCCTCCAGTGCCAGCTGCAGTGGCGCTAGTTATATAGACTCCGCCGGAACCAACATTTCTTGGGTCAACCACAAGAGTATTAACATAATTACACATGTCAATACCAAGCCATCCACCAACTCCACATGCGTTAGAGGCGGCATTAGCGGTACTGGCGGCCGTGAATACGGCAGCACTAGGATTATCCGCAAGGTACTGCTCCATGACCTTTTGAAGGTCGCCAGCTTGTTTCAATCTTTGAGTGTCTCTGGCCTTTTTCTGTGCTTCAGCGGGATTGATGGCCACAAGAGCGACAACAGCAAGTACGGCGAGAAGAGCTACGACTATAAGTACCTCTATTAAAGTGAATCCTTTATTTAAATATAGCGATTGATAATTTTTATTCATAGTTTCATCTTAAAAGAGCCAAAATTATTTGTCAAGTCTATTTATACGTTTAACGTAAAAAAACCCCCACTTGGTAGCGGGGGTTTTTAAATAACTTACCTTTAGCTTAACTATGGAATAGTACAAGTTGGTGCGCTAGTACTATTGTAAATTTCATAGAAGTTATTAGCATTACCGTCAGACGATAGTCTCGCGGAGTTAGCTTTCGCTTCTAATCGAGTACAAATGCGGTATCCAGCAGCGTTTAGGAGCACTTGGTATTGTAGTCCTCCAGTACTCGCCGTACCAGCCGTAGTGATGTAGACTCCACCAGATCCGGTGTTTCTTGGGTCAATCACAAGAGTATTGACATAATTACACATGTCAATACCAAGCCAACCAGCAGTGCCACAGGCGTTAGAGGCCGCATTAGCAGTACTAGCAGCGGTGAATGCCGCGGCGCTAGGTGTGTCGGCGGTGTATTGCTCCATTACCTTTTGAAGGTCACCAGCTTCTTTAAGACGCTGTGTGTCTCGAGCCTTCTTCTGTGCTTCAGCAGGATTGATGGCAACCAAGGCCACAACGGCTAATATCGCGAGCAGGGCAACAACAATCAGGACCTCTATCAGGGTGAATCCTTTCTGTTTTCTTATTGCTTGAGTTATCATAAGTGTATCAAACAAGCATGAAACTATTAATTATGCTTCAAAATTAATCATAAGCTAACTTCAAAAGCAATGTCAAGGGGTATTTTAAATATCTAATTATAAATGACACGATGGATTCAATTATCTTAGTTTAATTTCATAGGCTCGGACATTTTAATTGCAAAGTAATATGTTAAAATAGAGCTATGGAAAAGGTTATAACTCATAAGGTGCTTTCTTGGGAAGAGCAGGAAGCAAGCTTTATGTCAGTTCAAGATTTAGAAAGTTATTTATTGATGTGCGAGCAATTTTTTACTGATCGCTCGGTAAATATTTGGCCAAACAGAGTCAGGGATGAATTAAAAGATACTCGCTTTAAATTCACAGAAGGTGACTACTTTCGTTTTATCGGACTGGTAGCAATCTTATTTGCCCAGTTTGGTTTCCCTTCTCTTGAGGGTCAATTAAATCGACATGATAAGTACCAGTGGAAGCGATCTGTACTCAGCCCAAAACATCAACTAGCCTTAGCTTGTTATGCTGGCAATCTTAATGTTCAATCCTATCCTCATAAAAGAGCTCAATTTGAGGATCTTGAAAAAATTGATCCCGTAATCTCACTTGGAGTTTGGGGAATATCAATGCCAGTAACTGGAGGTAGGGTCAACTTAGAACCTTTAAGTCAAGAGAGGCGCTTTGAACAGGCAAGAAAGAGATTTGAGGATGATAAGCGTCTGATCTGCCTTCCTAATTTAGAGCTGAACCAATCGCTGTCCGCTCTTGAATTTAGCGGCGATCAAGCAGATTCAATGACTGAAAAGGAATTTGATGAGCAAATCTTGCCGTCGGTAATCGAAATGTTTGATCCATATTTTAATGCAGATATAGTCTTTCATAAGCACAGAAGGCTTCGTCGTTTTCGATAATCAGTCTTTTTATTTTTATTTTTTTTGTGATTATAGTAGGATTATTTAATACGATGAAAAAAGTGTTATCCGGATTTGTTTTAATTGAAATACTTATTGTGTTGGGTATAATTTCAAGTCTTTCAGTATTAAGCTTTTTAGGCATAGCCGGCGCCTCAACAAAGGTTAAAAATAGTGCCAAGAAAAGAGATGTAAATATTATTGCTCAAGTTTATGAAGCTAATTTTGATGATAATAATCTACTATATCGACCACTGGCTGCTGACGATTTTAATGCATTCGTGGTTCCAATTGCTGATGATGGGACCTTATATTCTGGGATGCTGTCTGATTTCGCCTCTGCTTTTAGAGTATGTGCAGTTCTTAACGGTAGAAGTCCTACTTCATGCAACGAACCTTCAGATGACTGCTATTGCCTTGCCTCACAAAAAGGAGTCTATATTGCGACAGATCCTGGAAGTGAGTCGCCAACACCTACCGGTGGAGGGTCAGGGGTGACCACCGAACCGACACCAACAACTAGTAGCAGTTGTACAATCGCCAGCGCGTCGTGGGGAGTGAATAATGCAGTTGAAAATGATCCAGTGTCGCTTCT
Source organism: Candidatus Microgenomates bacterium (assembly GCA_025449735.1). GTDB lineage: Bacteria > Patescibacteriota > Microgenomatia > UBA1406 > HO2-37-13b > JANWIV01. The sequence continues at coordinate 63,041 of JANWIV010000004.1, forward strand.
TGTTGTCGGCAGCGGAATTTGTGAAGGCGAATCGGTGACATTCGCGGTATTTGAAGAAGACGATGTCTCTGAAGGAGGTTTAGATGATAGTGCCAACATAAATCCTGTAAGTACTGTTTTTGCGTCAGATAATTCTGCTCTTACCACTTGGTTTGCTGAATTTGAAAATGACTGCCTTGGGCTTTGTTTACCACCAGAATATTATTATAATGCGAGTGTTGGCGCGAGTAGCCCGACCAGAAGCAGCAATCCGCTTCTTACTGTTTCGCAATCAGGTGGGGGAACTCCAACTCCCATACCAAGCGACACCCCAGTGCCAACTTCATTGCCGACCGATACCCCAATACCCACACCGACACCGCTGGCAAAGCGGGTTTTTGCCACTGCCAATCTGTATAATGGAAACCTTGGCGGTTTAGCAGGAGCGGATACAAAATGTCAGGATTCTGCAAACGCCGCTTCATTGGGTGGAACTTGGAAGGCGTGGCTTTCAACGACGATAACTTCGGCGGTGTCGCGTTTAAGCCATTCGTCAGATCCTTATAAACTCGTAGATGGAACCATTATTGCCAATAATTGGACCGATTTAACTGATGGTATATTGACAAATTCCATAAGCAAGGATGAATTAGGAAATGTGGTCGGTGGAAATGTTTGGACTATGACTCAAACTAATGGCACAGCGGTAGGACAACAATGTTCTAATTGGACTAGTGAAGCATCATCTATTCTTGGCCGGCAGGGAATCGTAACCTATACGACCAGTCTTTGGACGAATTCAGCAAACGTTGCGTGTAATTTAACTAAACATCTATATTGCTTTGAGCAGTAATAATAGGTGTTATAATCGTAATTATGACGACAGAACGAGATAAAATTCTTACATCACAATACCCAGAAAATTGGGAACAATTTGAAAATCTATTTATTAAACATTATCCTTTATTTACCCCAGGATGGACCATGATTAGTAATGCCTATCGGCTAGCAAAATATGCCCATCGTGAACAGGTTCGAGCCGGCGGCGAGAAATATTTTAGTCATCCACGCGCAGTGGCCTCAATGCCGATGACTATGTATGAGATTTACTCCCCCGTCATGATCGCAGGACTACTGCTTCATGATGCCCCTGAGGATTCAGAGCTACCATTTCCTCGGGTGCAATATCGTCATGATGAAAGGGACATAATGTATCCCTACTCGATTTGGGCCCGTGAAGCGCATCGATTTCTAAGCCGGCTGGTTGGTAGCGAGTCATCAAATTTTGCCATTACCTTAACAAAACCTCACATTGAAGGAATTGAAATTAAAAGTGAAACCGAAGCGCTTGGACGATATTTAGAGAAATTAAAAAAAGCCAATGACGAAATTAAATTGGGAAAAATGTTTGACAACCTTCATAACATGAGATCATTAAAGGCGCTTTCTGAATCTTCCCAAAGGAAACAAATCAATAAAAGTCGTGAATTATACCGTCCAATATTTGAATCTATCATCGAGGACCCGAAATATGGGGAGTTCGCTGCCGATTTGCTCGATCAAATTGATGAGTCAATAAAAACGACGATGTCAAGCTGGAATCATATTAAACATTTTTAAGTAATCTACGATCAAAAGGCGTTCGATAGACTAAAGATTGGGGTGATGACGGCAATAACGACAAAACCAACGCTGAGACCAAGAAATACTAGCACGGTCGGCTCAATCAAGACTGTCAAGGCTTTAGTGGCTGTCTCTGATTCATTTTCAAAATAATTAGACAAATGCATCAAGGTATCGTCTAGATGGCCAGTCTGCTCTCCTACCGATGCCATCTGCACCAAAATCGGTGGAAAGATCCCCTCTTGTTCTAAGGCTCGACCGAGGGTATCGCCCTTTTCAATTTTCTGGTGGATATTTTCAAACGCTCGTTGGTAAACGATATTACTAGTAGTCTCTTTGGCAATATCAAGTGCTTCAAGTATTGCAACACCTGCGCTAATTAGGGTCGATAAGGTTCGCGTCAAGTCAACAAGGACACTAACTTTAATTACTTGACTCACAAGTGGTAGACGAAGAAAAATTGCATCAATCGACTGTCGACCCTTTTTAGAACGATAATAACGATGAAACAAAAAGATGAAAGTAGCGAGTCCAATTAGGATTAGCACCCAATAAGCGCTAAAAAAGTTTGACATAGCGATTAAGAATCTCGTTGCCACTGGAAGCTCAATATCAAAATCTTGGTAAATCGTCAAAAGCTGAGGAATGACAAAAGTAATCATAATAAACATAACCGTCAACATTGCCACTATAATTATAGCTGGGTAGATGAGTGCCCCCTTTATCTTGTTACGAAATTGACGTTGTCTTTCTAAATCCTCGGCCAATTTCATCAGGATTGAGTCGAGTTTGCCTGAAGCCTCTCCAGCTCTGACAAGCGCAATATATAAATGTGAAAAAAGATCTTCTCTTTTTTTCAAACTTGATGATAAGCTATTGCCACCCTTAACATCTTCCTCAATTTGAGTTAATAATTTGACAAATCCTGGCTTTTTTGCCTGTTTTTTTAGAATGCTCAATGAATCGGCAATGGTTAATCCTGACGATAACATGATCGCAAATTGGCGAGTCAGGTCGACAATATCAGAAAAACCGACTTTGCTGAAAAAGCTATTTATAAATGAGGTTGGTGATTGACTATTTTTTTTAATTTCTATAATGACTAAATTATGGCTTTTTAAATAAGTAGTTACTTGATCTATATTTTCGGCATCGAGGTTCCCCTTGACTTGCTTTTGCCCATCATAGGCTTTGTAGATAAATCGCATATGATTTAACCTTCAATAAGCTTCTCCATAGTGGAGTGGCGAATAGCGTATTGATAGGCGGCTTCTTTTGTAATTTTTCCACTTTTAAGAAGCATGAAAAGATATTTTTCAAGAAGAATCATATCAGCGTCCGATCCGGTTTCTATAATATTATCAATAAGGTGGGTTTTTCCCTCTCTGATGACTGATGCGGTCGCGGTGGTATTAGTGAGCACTTCACAAGCCGGTATGCGACCATTGCCTTCCTTAGTTGGCACCAGGCGTTGAGTAATAATTGCGGAAAGTACCGATGAAAGTTGCAATCGGACTTGATTTTGCTGTGACGAAGGAAAAACGTCAACTATTCTATCAATTGTTTGCGCTGCTGAATTGGTATGGAGCGTGGAGAAAACTAAATGTCCGGTTTCAGCAATAGTTAAGGCCGCCGTGATGGTTTCAAAGTCACGCATCTCACCGATGACAACAACATCAGGATCTTCACGAAGGGCGGCACGTAGAGCCACTGGCCAGTTCCTCGTATCACGATGAAGCTCTCGCTGTGAGATAAGAGACGCGGCTTTAGGATAGACATATTCAATCGGATCCTCAATCGTTATAATATGCCGGGCTGATTTTAAATTTATCTCATTGACGATCGCGGCTATAGTTGTAGACTTTCCTTCTCCGGTAGGTCCAGTGACCAAAATAAATCCTTGTCGAAGTTTTGCTAGATTGTAAAAGGAATTTGGCATGTTAAGTTCTGCTAAATTACTAATACGCTCTGGAATTAGCCTAAAAGAGGCCGACAGCTTTTGCTCGGCGAGGTATATATTGACTCGGAAACGAGTATTGTCAACTGCATATGAAAAATCAAGTTCATGATGCTTGGTCAGTTCTACCTTCTGTTCCGCATTAAGCATAGGCATCAGGATATTCTCACTGATTGCACCGGTAAGTACTGGATATTCTGACAGTATTAGCAGGGCACCATGAACTCTAATTGTCGGCGCATAACCAGACACAATATGCAGATCTGATGCTGAATTCTGAATAGTTTTTTTAAGTAGCTCATCAATTGTCATATTTTTAAGCCTCGGCAACTCTTAATACTTCCTCTATAGTAGTGATTCCATCGATCGCTTTCAAGTAGCCATCTTGTTTCATGGCAATTAGACCTTCACTAAGCGCCTGTGTATGTATATCCCTGGCGGTAGTATGCTGAATTATCATTTTATTTACTCCTGGGGTAATGGCTAGTGCTTCAAACATGCCGATTCTTCCAAAATAACCGCTGCCACTACATTCATCACAACCAACTGGTTTATACAAAGTGAGACCAGCGCTGAGTTTTGATTCAGGTAGAAGTGGTCCGAGTACTGATTTTAAGTTATCGACTAATTCTGGTGACGGTGAATAAGGGGCGCGACAGTGTTCACAAAGTTTTCTCGCTATTCTTTGGGCCAGTACCGCATTTAATACTGAAGCGATCAAAAAAGGCTCGCCACCCAAATCAATTAATCTGGGAATGGCTGTGGCGGCATCATTGGTATGAAGCGTAGAGAAAACTAAGTGACCGGTTAGCGCCGCTTGTAAGGCAAGACTGGTGGTTTCTTTATCTCTGATTTCACCGACGAGGATAATATTAGGATCCTGTCTTAAGAAGGCACGGAGTCCGGTGGCAAAAGTTAGACCGGCTTGAGGGTTAATCTGAACCTGATTAACTCCTTTTAATTGGTATTCAACCGGATCCTCAAGGGTGACGATATTCACGGCCGGTTTATTCAATTTAGAAAGTACTGAGTAAAGGGTGGTTGATTTACCACTTCCAGTAGGGCCGGTGACGAGAATAATGCCATATGGTTTGGAAATGGCATCTTCGATCGTTTTTAGTTGCGGTCCCCTAAGGCCTAATTCGGTTAGCGCCGGGATACCTCCTGTTTTTTTAAGCAATCTCATAACTACTTTCTCTCCGTGAACTGTCGGCAAGGTTGAGACTCTTAAATCAACTTCGTCATCTCCCATTTTAAAATTAAAACGACCATCCTGAGGAATTCTTTTTTCATCTATTTTGAGGTCGGAAATAATCTTAATACGTGATACAAGTGAATCGTGAATGCTTTTTGGCAATATTAATTTTTCCTGCAAAATTCCATCGATTCGATATCGGACTCTGGTCTTGAGTTCATGTGGCTCGATATGAATGTCCGACGCCCGTCCCTTGACGGCGAATTCGAGTAAAGTCGTGACTATTTTAGCAATCGGCGCCTCCTTCACGCTGGCTGCTAGGTCTTGGGAGTTGACTGTTTTTACTTGTGGCTCAACATCCTTTAGTGCCTCGGAGATGTCAGGTGTCAGTCCTTGCGCATAAAACATCTCAATTGTGGCTTCAATATCGTCTTTCAATCCTAATGTAGGTACGATACGTTTACCGGTTTTTTTAGCTAGAAATTCAATTGTTTCAACATCAAATGGGTTAGACATGACAATTTTTAAAGTTTCGTCATGATCAGTGAGCTCACAAGGAATGAGAATGTGTTTTCTGGCAATCGATTCAGGCACAAATGAAAGCGCTTGAGGGGAAACAGGAACATGTATAATATCCGTACCTTCAATATTTAGGATCTGCGCCTTTGCCGAAAGAACCGCATTTCTTGCCACACCCGCAGTGAGGAGATATTCATCAATCGGAATACTTTTTTGTAGGGCATCTATTTCGTATTTTACTGCGGTTTCAGGACTGATAGTATTGTTTTGGGTCAGAATTGAAAGAAACTGTTTGGTCGGCATTATCATACCTTTTACTATAATTAAACCAATGGTAAAATGCAATATATGCAACCAACACTTATATATGGTCGGTCAAGTTCCAAAGTCCGCGACAAAGTAATGTCACTTTTATCCTTAAATGAGATTCCACCAGCTCAAATATTTACCATCACTCCTGTTCTAAAAATAATTACTATTGAGCAAGTAAGAGAGATAAACGAAATTGCTGCTACCATGAAAGGAAAAATTGCAATTATCATCCAAGATTTTGACACGGCTCGAATTGAGACACAAAATGCTTTCTTAAAAACTCTCGAGGAAGGTGGTGACGATGTTTATTTTATATTGACTGCAAAAAGTCCTTATCGACTGCTCTCAACGGTCCTTTCAAGAGTCCGATTGTTCAAGGCAGAAGGCGGTGAAAAGGAAAATCTAGAAGAAGCGACTTTCTTTTTAAATGCTGAGACTGATTTATCAATAAAGCTGGCAAAGACAGATACCTACACATTTGAGACAGCGAAGAAGCTCTGTGATAGCATGATTGCCTTGCTTCAAAAAGCGCCAGTTGCAGGCACCCTGGGTTATAACAAGGAGCAAATTGCGCATACAATGTCAGAAATATTGCATACCAGAAATCTTATTGACACTGTAAATTTGAGGCCTAGCACTGCGCTTGATCATCTAATCATCAGCCTATATAAGAAATAACCACTATTGACTTATTAATACCCGACATGCTAAGCTGAATTAATGGGTTTAAGATATAAATCAAGATTAGGCTTCACTTTTATTGAAATATTGGTTTCAATTAGCATTATTGCGATACTCGTTGCTATTTCTACCTCCGGACTGTCTAACATACAAGGTAAATCTAGAGATGGTAAACGTAAAACTGACCTTGGTCAAATACAAGTTGCCATTGAATCATATCGTGATGGTTCGACTGCCTCTACATATCCAGCTGACATCCCCGAACAGTGCGCTGGTACTGGTGGTATTACTGCTGGTAGCAACACCTATTTAGCAACTGTACCGCATGATCCCAAATGCAACACATTAAGCTATTATTACTATCCATTTAGCAATAACACAGCAAGTTGTACTACATATATGGGGGTGCCGGCCCCTTGTGCTTGCAATGGAACGACGGTTTTGTGTGATGACTATACGCTCGGCGTTCGTTTGGAGCGTGAGACTGGTAGTGTTTGCGCTGGTAACCCAGGTAGTAATCTTTGTGTTGGTGGTGATTGCAATTATTGTGTTGGACCTTACGGTAAAAAATGAAACAAGTTGGTTTTACACTACTTGAGCTATTAATAATTATTGCCATAGTCTCTACTTTGTCAGTTTTGTCTGTAGCCTCATACAGCACTCTTAATAAAAGTAAGGCCCTTCAAGCACAGACTGAGCAATTCATAGAAATTCTTGAACTGGCTAAAAAGAAAGTCAATGCGGGGGAGAAACTTCGTTGTAATAGTCTGATTAATTATTCAGTTAATATCTTAACTAGCACCAGTTATTCACTTATTGCTGGTTGTGCCAGTGGGGATATTACTTTAGCTACCTATCAATTACCGTCAACGAGCTCATTATCAATCAGTGCCTATACTAATGCCGAAACAGCCTTTACTCCGCTTGCTGGAGGGGCAACTACAAATTGTATTGTCATAACTGATAGCAAGCTCAATGAATGTAGAAAGATTCTCGTTAATACTCAAGGGCTAATTAGCGAAGTGAGCGCATCATGTAGTTGTCCATGAATAAGCGATATAAACAAAATCAATCTGGTTTCACTTTACTCGAAGCGCTTTTTTTTATTTTGTTCATCTCTATTATAGTTGTTTCGGTAATTTATTCCTCAAGTCTAGTAATCCGTAAAAATACTGTTAGTGAGCAAAAAATTCTTGCTTCACATTTCTCAGAGGAAGTTAGAGAATGGTTGCGGGGAGAGAAAGAGGCTGATTGGCCAGCGCTATTTGCCAAAAGTAGTGTTGTTGGTATTACCTACTGTTTTAACGCTTCCGTCGTCAGTTGGCCGAGCGCCGGCAATTGTCAAGGTTCTTACTCACTCTCTGGACAATATCTTCGTGAAGTGACTCTAACTCGAGTGGTTGACGCTGCTGGCAACAGCCAAATTAGAGCCATCATTACCGTTTCATTTAAGGATGGGGTTAATGTAATTTCAGCTCGGGATAATACCCTTTTTGCCCCATGGGAGTGAAAATATGGAGTGTGAATTATGAAACCTAATTTATGAAAAACAAATTTGGCTACACTTTAATCGAGCTAATTATCGTCGTTGGGATTATTTCACTAATTTTGCCTGGAGTCGTATCAGTGCTTTTCAGTACTATTCGCTCCTATACTGAAGTACTCATCATTCAGGAAGTCAAACGCTCAGGCGACAACATAATCGATATTCTCGATAACAAAATTCGTTCACAAGTATGGGGTATTTATAGCGATTCGGCGGCGCTAAATGAGGTTTGTACTACAAGGAGTGGTTCGACAACCGATGATGAATCAGCTCCTGGAATACTCTACTTTAGGGCTGCCAATGGAAATATTTTCTTTTTTGTCGTCAATAATGGAGTTTTGCAGTTTAGTGATAATGGCACTTTGGTTGATTTGACAAATAATAAAGTCGCAGTAACTAGTTTTGCACTTTCTTGCTTTCGTCGTTCACAATATAATCCACCGCTAGTTAGCATCTTATTTACTGTCTCACAACAAGGCTCACCCACTCGCGCTGAAGAGAAATCCACTATGACCTATTCAACTAAGATTAAACTTCGACAATACTGACAAGCTCGTTCCCGGTCTCTCTTGACAAAAGAGCTCATTCTCAGTCATACTGGATGTATGGCAAATTCGTACTTTACATTAAGTCTCGGTGAGGAATACATTAGAGTCATTGATGGCGAAGTAAAAGGAGCAAATATATTAATTTCTGCCGCTGCATTTGACACGGTTGTCTCTAATTTATATGAGGATGAGACCGATATAACGATTAAAAAAACGGCTGAACTAATAGGTAAGCTGGCAAAAGATTCTGGGATAAAAAAAAGAGAGGTTTCAATTGTTGTCCCTGATGGTCAGAGTTATTCACGAATAATTGAGATGCCAATGATCACCGAGCGCGAGCTAATTTCGGCAATTCGCTATCAAGCAGACCAATTTATTCCAATACCAATTGATAAAGTCAATTTAGATGTCCAAACAATAGTTAATGATAAGAAAAACAAGCGAATGCTTATTTTACTAGTGGCCTGTGCCAGTGCGGTAATTGAAAAGGTAGTAACTATTGTTGAATCGAGCGGTTTTATCCCCAGTAGTATCGAATCGGAGACCTCCTCGACAATTAGATTTTTTAATCATCTATATGCCACAAAATATTTAGTACCGACTGAGAATATTGAATTGTTTATCAATTTTGGCAATTCCTCAACCTCGCTATATGTTTTTGATGCAAGCAGTGGTCTACCACTACAGACGCATAATTTTGCTATTGGCAGCTCCATGATGAAGAAAGATATCAAAGCAAATTTTAGAATTGAGGACGCTAAAATATCAGAAATTTTGAGCAATGTTGGATTTGAAGAAAGCAGCAATTATCATCTCGCTAACATTTTACAAGCGCCTTTATCAGCCCTGACTGATGAAATAACTAGATTCGTCTTATCAGTCAAGGAAAAGCAGCAAAAAAATATAGGCAATGTTTTTTTGTTTGGTGAAGGGAGCAGAATCGTCAACTTTGATAAGCAACTAACTACTCTACTTAAAACTCAGGTACTCCCCTTTCCAACTGAACAGTTGTTATTGAAAAACACGGTTACAGATTTTTTTAAAAACGATTGGGGATTATTTTTACCCAGTTTGGGAGGAATTATTAAATGAGTGCCAGAATTAACCTTCTAACTGTAGATCATCATTATCGGCAGAGAGTACAATATTTTACTCGGTTTCGTTTTTTTAGTATTATCCTGGGTTTGATAACGTTGACTTTAATTGTGTCGAGTTTTTTTATCGCCGAATATTTAAGACAACAGATAAAGGCAGTCGATGGCGAGATAGAGACATTTGAATCGGAAAATGAACTGCTGCAAAAACAAAACATCGTAAGTAGCCGTATTGCTTCTGCTGAAAAAATAATTGCCGCGAGCACCAATTACCTGCCGCTTTATAGTGCTATAATTGACAGTGGCCAATTTGCCAGTTCTCAAGCACAGCTGCAAAAAATAGAAATAGATGCTAATCGTGATTTAAACCTTAGCGTGCATTTTCAAACTAAAGACGCGCTCGTATCTTTTCTTTCCTTTATTGAAAGCGCTAATTTTGAAGATCAATTTAAATCAATCGTGGTTAATGATATTAACGTGGCCGCGCTTCAGACTGGCCCGACCGAGCTCTTGCTTGAGGCTCTATTCAACAATGAAAATATACAATGATCGATTTGTTTTGAAATTACTGAAGGAAAATATAATTTATATTATTGGGGTAGTTCTTTTTATTATGCTATTGATTATATTTTTACCTCCACAACTGCAGTCAATCGCTGAATTGAAATCAACGCTTAACAATAAAAATGAACAGCTTGAAGCGAGAAAGGATTTATTCGAAATAGCTCGCGCTAGTCTTTCTTTTGATGTTAAATCAATGGATGTTATAACCAAGAGTATGTTTCCAGCTGATGAGGATTATTTCTCTATATTTCGTGCCCTTGAGCTCTTGGCAGCACGTAGCGGGATTTTTATTGAAACCTTTTCTTCTCCTTTTGGAAATAAACAAGGAGCCGCAGTAAAAATCGAAGTCTCAGCGCTCGGTAATTCTGAGGCAGTGACAAGGTTGTTGACTAATTATCAATTAAAAAGCTCACGGCTCGTGACGATTGATCGGATTGGTTTTGATGCCGTCGCTTCCAAGATAACCTTTAGTATCAATTTCTTTACCATACCTGTCCCAGCGCCGGCAACTACCCAAATTCCAAAAATAAAGCAATCGACACTGGATTCAATATTAAGCTTCACCGATACACAGTCAAATGCAGTAGTCGTCAGTAGCGACTATATAATCAAAAGTAATCCTTTTGCTCCTTAAATTGATCAGACCTGTTAATCTATGTTAACGTAGATGCGTCGCTCCGTCTCAGGGTTATGAAGCTTTGAGTAGGTAATTAATATATCTTGAATTGCTTTTATCGTTGAGCCTGATTTGCCAATGACGGTGGCATAATCCGATTCGTCGAGTTTAACATGAAAACGAAGTAGGTCTGGTAATTCTTCTGTTTCAATATTGATACTGTCGGGATTACTGACGAGTTTACTTAAGAGAAATTGCAATAGCGCTTCCATAATTATTTTTTAGTTTCCTCAAGTCGGTGTCCAATTAAGCGGTATAAACCCTTAGAAAAAGCAGCGCCACGGCTACGCCAATGATCTATTTTAACCTTATCAAATTTTAATTCCGCCGGTTCCTTGGTTGGGTCATAAAAACCCAGCTTATCGATATATCGAGAATCTCTTGGCTTTTTGGCCTCAATAACAACAATACGATATTTAGGGTCATTTTTCCTGCCTTGCCGACTTAGTCTAATTTTTAGCATGAAGATATTATATCACGAGTGAAAGTTTTTTTAAAGCCATACTCGCCGCCTGTTCCTCGGCCCTTTTTTTTGATTTTCCAATTCCCTCCCCAATTTTGCGAGTGCCATCATAGACTGCTACGGTATAGATCTTGTCATGTTGGGGTCCTTCCTCACTAACAATTTCATAACGAGGTAAATTTTTGTATTTTTCTTGCCAATATTCCTGAAGCAGGTTTTTCGAAGGAATATAAGTTTTGCTTGCAATAATGTGGGCTAAAATATCCTTAAATAGGAAACGTTCAACGAATTTCTGTGCCGTTATATAACCCCGATCGATGAAAATTACAGCCAGAAGTGCCTCGAAGCAATCGGCTAAAATTGAATTATTGCTTCTACCGCCACTGTCTTCTTCACCTCGAGATAGATATAAAAATTGACCAAGGGTTAAATCATGTGCCGCTTTGGCCAAACTCTCAGTGCGGACTATTGATGCTTTTATGTCGGTATATTGCCCCTCATGGAATGAGGGATAATTTTTAAACAAATAGACTGAGGTAATGAGTGATAACACGCTATCGCCTAAAAATTCTAGTTTCTCATTCGTTGCTCGGTCGCTATCCTTATGTTCATTAATATAGGAACGATGAATAAAGGCATTTTCAAGAAGTTGTTTATTTTTAAAGGTAATGCCAATTTTAGCCTCCAAGCTAGATAGTTTTGTCATAAATTATCTTTATTGTCAAATATTTTACCAAGAACCGCATTAATAAAGGCAGCAGACTTCTCGGCGCCAAGCTCCTTACCAAGTTCAACCGCCTCATTGATAACTACCTTGGGAGGTACCTTCTTTTCAATCAATAGTTCATATAAAGCTAGACGCAATATTGCCAAATCAACCTTAGCAACCTTTTCCAGGCGATATTTTGGGGCGACTTTAACGATTTGTGGATCTAGCGTGCTGATATTTTTAAGTACCAAAGTAGCTTTTTCAGAGGTTTTAGCACTAGGTTGATAGGTGGCGGCAAATAGTTCCTGGACTATCTTGATGCGCCGATTGTGGCGTTTATCCATGATTATTTTCCACAATGCACGCACAAACGGTGCGGAATTTTTTTCTTACCACAAAATTTACAGATGATAGTCATTGGCAAGGTCCTGGCCCGACTGGCACGACGCTTTCCGGTACGTCTGGTTGAATGTTTTCTTTTTGGTAATGCCGCCATGATTAAATGAAAAATTTGAAATGACAAAATAAAAATTAGGAAACGGGACTTAACTATTTTACAGGGAGAGTGCTCATTTTGCAAATGTTAGTCTCGGGCAATCTGAATATTATGATATTTGTCAATTCTTTCTTTAAGGATTGGATATTCTGAATCAAGGGAATATTTGTTTCTGACAAATTCTTGCGCCAGTTTCTGGGTTTTGTTAATTAGCTCAACATCAGTTAAGGTCGATAGGGCGAGCTCAGAAATGCCATGTTGTTCGATACCATGCAGGCTACCTCCGCCACGATGTTCAAGGTCATATTGAGCCAAAACAAAGCCATCGTTTACTTTAGAAAAGAAATTGAGCCTTTGAGTAATCGGAATCGCTTGTTGTTCGGTAAATAGCAGACAATAGGATTGTTTATTATCGCGTCCCACTCGACCTCGAAGTTGATGAAGTTGAGCCATACCAAACCGCTCTGCTCCTTCAATGACGATAATTGTCGCTCTTGGAATGTCAATACCAACCTCAACCACTGGAGTTGATACGAGTATATCTAGCTTGCCTTCCTTAAAATCAAGAAGGACCTTGTCTTTCTCTGCCGATTTCATTCTGCCATGAAGGAGGCCAATTTTTAGATTAGGAAATATTTCTTTACTTAGTTTCTCATATTCATTATTGGCTGCTTTGATATTTTTCATACTCTCATGGGTTGATTCATCAATTAGCGGGACGACAATAAATATCTGAGCCTGATTTGCCTGCGCTTGAGTATTGATCCAAGTATAGGCTGCCTGCCTTTTCTCCTGAGTCACCAGATGAGTTTTCACTGGCAATCTCCCCAGCGGCATCTCATCAAGGATAGAGATATCGAGTTCACCATATAAGGTCAACATGACCGTTCTTGGTATTGGTGTCGCTGTCATTGAGAGTAAATGAGGGTTAGTCCCCTGCTCCTTTAGTTTTGCTCGCTGTACCACTCCAAATTTTTGCTGCTCATCAACAATCACTAAACCAACATTGTCAAATTTCCTTTTACCAGCAATTATGGCATGAGTACCAACGATTATGTTCGCGGAGGCAATTTCTTCGTTGGAGGACTTTTTGTTTGAGGTGATTATTGCTATACTGGGAGAAGAGGCGCCATTCGAAGAAAAAATGCTTATTAGGCTTTGAAAGTGTTGTGAGGCGAGGATTTCAGTCGGTGCCATAAGAAGAACCTTGAAACCATTGAGATGAGTTAAATAGGCAGCAAAAGCGGCAACGATGGTTTTACCACTACCAACGTCTCCCTGAAGCAACCGATTCATTGGTTTAGGAGTTGATATATCCTTCAAAATCTCATCAATACTTCTTTTTTGAGCTTTTGTGAGCTTAAATGGTAGGTTTATTTCGAAATCATTGAGAGTCTTTTCGAACTTGTTTCTATTTAGTACTGTACCTACCTTCTCATGTTGCCAACTTTCACGAACCAGCGCTGAGGAAAGTTGAATAGTAAACAATTCATCAAAAGCTAATCTGTCTCTTGCTTGCTCTGCAAGAGCAAGGTTGTCAGGAAAGTGAATTTGTCGATAGGCAATGTTGCTCTCAACCAGATTGTTTGCTTTCAGAATTTTGTCGCTTAACATCTCCTGAAACTGGTTGACCCGTTGCAACAGGTAATAAATTTTCTCCCTCAACAATCTTGAGGATAAGCCACGCTTCGCCGGATAGATTGGTACTAATCTTGCCGTATGAACGGGCTCAGGTGAATCGATTTCGTAATGTTGGGCGCGGATAACTGTCCCAAAATCAAGTCTTTCGAGACTCCCGGCGACGGAGACTATTTGACCGGTGCGAAAAATTTGTCTTAAGAAAGGTTGATTAAACCAAGTCACAGTCGTACTAGCCTTGTCATCTACTAATTTCACCTTTTGAATTTGCATATGTCGGCGTGTATAGATATTTTCAAAGTCACTGACAGTGGCTTTAATTGTCACGTGCTCAATTCCGGAGTCATAGGCAGCACCCATTTCCTTTATCGTGATGATACAACTATAATCTTCATATCGAGTTGGAAAATAGGAGATTAGGTCAAAATAAGTATTTATTGAAATCGATTTGAGACGATTCTTGGTAAGCGGCGCCGTTTTTGGTAGCGTTTCAATTGGAGTCTGTAGAAGCTCCATAATTGTGCTTAAATAAGAAATATCGGTGCAATTGAAGTCATTATCAAAATAATCGTGGCTAATAGAATGAAAAATTTAAGAATAATTTTTCTTTTTTTCCTTAATTTGTGTATGATCATTAATGTATTATAATAGATGGATAAATGTTAAATCAATCAAATCGACTTCGACGAACTGGTGGGCTTAGGGATGCCTTTACTAGACAGTCACTAATGAAGAAATTATTGATACTAGCCAGTATTTCCTTAATCTTACTTTTTGCGATTGTGATTATCGTTGCTCGTGACTTGCCCTCACCAGGCAAAGTCGAGCGAGACAAGGGCTTTTCTACAACCTTTCTTGATCGAGATGGCGAGGTGCTATTTGAAATGTACCAGGATAAAAATCGCATTCCGGTCAATATCGAGAATGTCCCTGATCATTTAAAGCAAGCGACCATCGCCATTGAGGATAAAGATTTTTATTCTCATCAAGGTTTTTCTGTTCTTGGTATGGGGAGAGCGGCGATAAAAACTATTTTTTTTGGCAAACTAGAGGGTGGATCAACGCTCACTCAGCAGTTAGTCAAAAACGTTCTCCTAACTAGAGAGCGTACGGTAACGAGAAAAATAAAGGAATTTATTTTAGCACTTGAGATTGAGCGAAGATATGATAAAGACACTATTCTGGAGCTTTATCTTAATGAAGCGCCATATGGTGGTCAATTCTGGGGTATTGAATCAGCTGCCAAAGGTTATTTTGGAAAGCCAGCTTCAGAATTAACTATTGTTGAATCGGCCTTTTTGGCTGGTCTGCCACAGCGACCGAGCTATTACTCGCCTTTTATTGGTGAGAAAGACGCTTATATTCCAAGAACTAAGGCGGTGTTGCGTCGTTTGAGAGAGGATGATTACATTAGTTCCAATGAAGAAAAAGAGGCCCTTAAAAAGCTTGAGACAATTAAATTTGAGAAACCCTCATCGGCACTCGCCGCACCTCACTTTGTCTATTATGTCAGGGAGTTGGTGGCAAAAGAGTTTGGACAATCGGTGCTTGATCAAGGAATTACCATTAAAACCACCCTGTCAAAAAAGCTGCAGGAAAAAGCGCAACTAATAGTAAAGTCTGAAATTGAAAAAACAAAAGCACTTCATGCCACCAATGGGGCGGCCGTCATTATTGAAAATAAAACCGGTCAGATCCTATCAATGATCGGTTCCTATGATTATAGTGACGCCGACTATGGCGCTTATAATACGGCGATTGCGCTTCGTCAACCGGGATCAGCAGTCAAACCAATTACCTATGCGACTGCATTTAAACAAGGTTATACTCCGTCAACTGTCGTCATGGATGTAGCCACTGAGTTTCCTGATCAAGGTGGTAAATCTTACAATCCTGTCAACTACGATGGTAAATTTCGAGGGCCAATGCAGATGCGTTTTGCCTTGGGAAACTCAATTAACATTGTCGCCGTGAAGACTCTGGCCATGGTTGGGATCAAACCATTCCTCGAGACAGCCAATGATCTTGGTCTAACCACATTTGCGCCAACAAAGAAAAACCTCGATCGTTTCGGTCTCGCGATTACTCTAGGTGGTGGCGAGGTGAAATTGCTTGATCTAACTAGCGCCTATTCGGTATTTGGCCGCGGTGGCGAGCGAATTGAGCCTAGTGCAATTCTAGAGATTAAGGACTACAAAGGCCATACCCTTTTTAAAGCAAAAAAAGTAAGTAAGAAGCGCGTTTTGTCTGAGGAGATCAGCTTTCTAATTAGTCATATTTTGGCTGATAACAATGCCCGCGTTGAGGCATTTGGCGCTTCCAGTCAGTTGGTTGTTCCTGGCAAGACCGTGGCAGTCAAAACCGGTACCACCAATGACAAGCGTGATAACTGGACTGTTGGCTATACCCGTGAGGTGACGACAGGCGTCTGGGTGGGAAATAATGACAATAGCCCAATGAGTGCTGGCGTTGCTTCTGGACTCACCGGAGCTAGCTCAATTTGGAATAAAATCATGCGTGAGGTCCTCAAGGATTATAAGGATGGTATAGCGAGCGTCCCTGGTAAAGTCAAAGCGCTTGAAGTTGACGCTCTTTTTGGCGGACTGCCCAAGGATGGTAGCAACAAAAGATCAGAATATTTCCTGAGCGGTACTGAACCCAAAAGCATTTCTTCTTATTACAAGAAAATCAAGCTTTCAAGAGCAGATAATAGTCGCCTCGCCAATGAGATTGAGATTAAAAAGGGTGAATATGAAGAGCGAGAATACTTTGTACCGACAGAAGCTGATCCGATCTCTCGTGACGGCAAGAATCGTTGGCAAGAAGGCATAAACGCTTGGGTGGCGGGACAAGGTGACAGTCGATATAAAGTGCCCACTGATCTTTCTGGCGCTCAGTCAGATGATGTCATTGTGACGATTCAGGAGCCAAAAAATGAGGAGCGAGTAAATCACAATGATATAAAGGTGCGCATTCGAGTCTCATCCGTCAAATCAATTCGCAATGTCAAGATATTTATCAATGATTCTCAGGTCAAATCAATAGATGGTGACAATCACGAAATCACCGAAATGTTTAATTTGTCTGATGGCACATACAACATCGGAGTCAAAGCGGAAAATACCGATGGCAAGACCGGTGAAGCTGGGGCACGAATTGGAGTGAATAGAGATTGGTTTGAAGGTCTAACTCTCACGATTACTCCCTAAGTATTATTTTCTTACTCTGGCTGAGAATTTACTTTCAAGGAGACTGACGATATCTTTTCTCACTGGCTCAACATCCTCATTGCTAATATTGACATTATTATTGCTATTGCTAAATGCGATATGAATGAAGACTGATTTAGTCCCTCCCTTAAGCATCTTCGGCATCTCTCCTAGGGTGACTTGATATACCAGTGGGCTTATTGATTTCAATGCATCGATGATCGCTCCTACTGCCTGATCCTGAGAAACAATAAAGGAAAAATCATGGAATATTTGTTGTGGTGGCTCGGTTAACACTTCCCTGCCGTCCACGGTCTCTGCATTAATTAATGCTTCAATATCGAACTCTAGGTAGAAGGCATTTTTATCAATTTTCACTATTGAATAAAGTGAGTCATCGGGTCTTCGCTTCAGTTTTTCAAAAAGAACTTCAACGACACCTTTTAAATCAAAATATGAACCGGACTTATGATGAAGTATAACTCCAAGAGTTCGCCTTTCCTTATATTCATCATTACTTTGGTAATATATTTTTCCAACCTCAAACAGGGCAATTCTAGGATAACCATATTTAAGCCAATTCTTGTCCGATTGCTCAAGACCGTGGCGTAGCGTCGTCCTGAGCATATCTTTAGTCTTTGTCAAGGAGTTTTCTAGTCTAATTGGCAATAGCGCTGAGCTATTTTCTTGTACTAGCGGTGCGGTGATCTGCTCACTATAACCACAAGCCGTCATAAAATTTCTGATTGTCATCTCAAAATCAACATAAGGAAATTGAATATTTTTTGGCGGGGCCATATTTGGCAAAATGGCAGGAATATTTTCATAGCCATGGATTCGCAACACCTCTTCAATAAGATCTTCTTCAATGGTCAGATCAGTGCGAAAGTATGGGATCGATACCTCAATTAATTGAGCGCTTTTCTTCTTTGCCTTGAGCTCCAGACGGTTTAAAATACTGACTATTTCATTTATTGAGAGCTTGACTCCTCCTATTTTGAGAACTTGCGAAGTCGAGAAAGACAGCTTAAGCTCCTTTGCCTCGTTGTAATATAGATCAGTGCTTCCTACTGCTTTACCACTACAAAACTGTGAATATAGATTTAGAGCACGAGATAAAGCAACTTCAGTCCCTTTGGGATGAAGGAATTTTTCAAGTCTTGTTGAAGCCTCTGTTCGAATGCCATGTCTGGCGCTAGTGCGTCTGATTGAAGCCTGATTATAAACCGCCGCTTCAAGTAGAATATCGGTTGTCTTATTATCAACTTTAGCTCTCTCCCCGCCGATAATTCCGGCGAGCGCCAAAACTCCCCTATTGTCGGCAATGACAATATCGTCTGGAGTCAATTTCAATTTCTTACCTCCCAAAGCAGTAAACTCCTCGTCATGAGTGGCGGCTCTAACAACGAGCGTACCCTCAATGGAGTCTAGGTTAAAAGCATGTAGCGGTTGCCCGAGTTCAATCATTACATAATTGCTTATATCAACAATCGGATTAATTGACGGCATACCATAAGCAGTAAGAAGCGCGACCATTTGGACCGGCAACGGATTTGAGCTTAAATTCTTGATGACAAGAGTATTGAAGCGATAACAACTTTGGAAACTTTCTACCTCAATTTTTATCTCATTAGCTTTTGCTTTTGGAAGGTCAGAGAGGTCTGGATATTTCAGTTTAGTTTGGACTATAGCTGAAAGCTCACGAGCGACTCCAATAATAGACAAGACATCAGGCCGATTCTGACGGACTTCTAAGTCCATGACAGTAATGCCTTCTTTATTATCAATTTTTCCATCCTGCATGTGTCCGATTTCAGTCAGTTTGACTCCAATTTCATCCGCCTCAAGACTGGTATCGACATATTGTTTTAGCCATTCTATTGGGACTTTCATAAAGTGACTAGTTCGCCGTTATATAATTTTCTAATATCGGCAATTTCATATTTAGTCATCACGAGGCGATCCAAACCCATGCCAAAAGCAAACCCAGAATATTTAGTATGATCAATACCACAGCTTTTAAGCATATTAGGATGTACCATTCCTGCGCCAAGAATCTCAATGAAGCCACGATATTTGCAAACCATGCAACCAACAGATAAGCAAAATGGGCATTCGATGTCAAGCCCGACTCCAGGTTCGACTTGAGGGTAATACTTACAACGAAATCGGGTCTTTACATCTTCCCCATAAAGATATTTGACAAAGGCAATTAAAGTCCCCTTGAGATGGCTCATATTGACGCCATGATCAACAAGTAAACCTTCATATTGGTAAAACATGGAATTATTGGTAGTGTTTTCGGTTTCATTGCGATATACCTTGCCAGGGACGACGATTCTAATAGGTAACGCTTCATTGGTGAGCGCTCGGGCCTCGACGCTTGAGGTGTGAGTTCGCAGAAGATACTCGGGCTGTTTGATATACAAGGTATCCATAAGTTCTCGTGCCGGGTGATCCGATGGCAAGTTCAATTTTCCAAAGTTATTTTCCTCAGTCTCAATTTCTGGCCCTTCGTATACCGAATAGCCCTGATAAATAAAAAATTGATTAATAAGGTTGATGACCTTGGTTGTTGGGTGAAGTGAGCCAACCTGTGGTTTATTGCCTGGCAGAGTTGGGTCAAAATCCTCAGATGGTTGAGAATTATCGGAGAGCGATTCCAGTGAATCAAGTTGGGTCTCAATATACTTTTTAAGTTTGTTGATACTGCTGCCGGTGGCTTTTTTTTGTGCGTCAGATAGAGTGGCCAGTTCATGCAAAAGGCCATTTAACTCGCTATGACGACCCAAGTACTTTATTCTTAGTTCTGGAGGGCTGATTTTGCCCTCCTCTTTCTCGAAGTTTTGCTTAATTTTTGATATCTTATCTTCCATGAGAAGTATTGTAGCACAAGTACTCGAGGTGAAAAAGAGTTACTTCTTGATTTGAGTCACAATATTTTCAAACACTTCTGGATGTTCCACTGCAATTTGGGAGAGAATTTTTCGATCGATCTCGACATTCTTGTCTTTTAGCGCCTTAATAAACAGGCTGTATGACAAACCATGAGGTCTAACCGCGGCATTGATTCGGGTAATCCAAAGGCTTCTGAAATCACGCTTGCGGTCTTTGCGACCGGCAAAAGCGTATTCGCCAGCATGTAGCACTGCCTCATGGGCTTTTCTAATAAGCCGATTTCGACTCATTCGATAACCTTTAACCATTGATAGCAGTTTCTTATGTTTCTGATGTCTTGCAATTCCTGTTTTTACTCTCATAATATATGAAGTATCCAAGATACAACTCACAAGTAACAAACAAATTTCAACTAACAACTTACAAATAATTAGTTTGTAGATTGAATATTGATTATTGTTTGCCTGCCTGTCGGCAGACAGGTGTCTTGGTTATTGTTTCTTGTTACTTATTTTAATTTTTAACAAATTAAACTCCCAGCATTTTTTGCACGTTTCTTCGATATTTACCCAGCACTTCCTTGGTCTGCTTCATCGCTCGCAATCTTCGCTTGGATTTCACTGATTTCAAATGACGACTGGCATGGGCACGATGCAAGATCTTGCCAGTACCAGTGACCTTAAACCGTCGAACTGCTGATTTCTTCACTTTCAATTTGTTTTTCATTTTTTTTCTTAATTAATACGGCACTTAAAACTTTGCCTTGAAATTTTGGTTCTGAGCTAACTTCGGCATTTTCGACTCCCTTTATGAAACTGTTAATATGAGTAAAAGCCATTTCACGCTTGCCAAGCTGACGGCCCCAGAGCACTAATTTTAAGCGAACCTGATGACCTTCATTTAAAAATTCGATTGCTTTCTTTTGCAAACGGTTCAGATCCGCCTCATGAGCAAAAAGGGTAATCTTCACATCTTTGATCTGGCTTTTCTTTGCCCCCTTCTTACCATCTTTAAGCTTCTTTTGTTCTTGATATTCAAATTTATGGATATCAATTGCTTTGACGACCGGAGGTCTTGATCCCGGTGCAATGAGCACCAAATCTGTCCCCTTTTCCCGAGCGTAATCTAGCGCTTGCTGTCGGCTCAAGATGTCAATTTGTTTGCCATCTTCACCAATTAGTCGAAATTGATCACCAACGATACTCTCGTTGATTATATATCTGACTCTTTTCGTTCTCCCTTGATTATTTCTGTTCAATTTCTGTGCTTAATTTATTTACAAAATTACTAACGCTGAAACTGCCTAAATCCTTGCCATCTAAAGCTCTTACGCTAACCTGTGGCTCTGACTCTTTTATTCCCAGTTCAACTTCTTTGTCCCCAATTATACAAATATAAGGCACTTTTTGCAACGTGTAGTCGCGTATCTTATTGCCGAGCGTTTTATTGTCTGTATCGACTATAGTTCTTAAGCCAGCCTGATGCAATAATTTGACTGTTTGGTCAGCTAAATCATTAGCGCGGTCTGATACAGTTAGCACCGCGACCTGCACTGGCGCAAGCCAGAGAGGAAAGGCGCCTTGGTATTCCTCAATTAGTATGCCCATAAAGCGTTCGATGCTACCGGTTAAGGCTCGATGTAGCATGACGGCATATTCCTTGTTCCCCTCACTATTGGTATATTGTACCTCAAGGGAGCGAGGCATTTGAAAGTCAGTTTGAATCGTTGCCAATTGCCAATCACGACCTTGAGAGTCAGTCATATGGAAGTCAATTTTTGGGCCATAAAAAGCGCCATCCCCTTCTTTGATGCCATATTTGATCCCAGCCTTATCGAGAGCTTTCTTAAGCCCTTCTTCAGCCTTTTTCCATAGATTCGGTTGGCCTTCAATTTCAAGCGCTTTTTCTGGTTTGGTCGATAAGAAGAAACTAAGCTTAAAATTAAACTTCTTGTAGAAGTCTTGAATCATTGTCAACAACTCCATGACGTTCTCTTCAATTTGATCCTGACGGACATACAAATGGGCATCATCAATGGTAAATTCGCGGACTCGAAAAAGTCCTCCTAAGACTCCTGAGAGCTCATTTCGATGTAGAATGCCAAATTCAGCAAACTTAAGCGGTAAATCTCGATAAGATCGAGGGAGACTATTATAAACCAAGGTCGATTCCGGGCAATTCATTGGTTTGAGACTATAGAGAGAGCTAGCATTTTCATCATCCTTGACCTGAAGATTAAACATATTAGTGTCACCAAAGTGAGCCCAATGACCAGACTTTTTAAAAAGGTCAGATTTGACCATTACTGGGGTTTTTATCTCTTGATAGCCTAGGGGAGCAAGCATGGAGCGAATGAGTTTGATTATTTCCTGGTATAAGAACCATCCCTTAGGGTGCCAAAAAACCGCTCCAGGTGCATATTCACTAAAAGAAAAAAGGTCTAACTCACGTCCCAATTGTCGATGATCCTTCAAATCTGCCATGGAGTAATTATACTAGAAAAATTCTATTTGAAGTTAAATCTAATAAATGTTATTCCGCTTCTTCCTGTTGGTAGTAATCACCATTTACCATACGACTAATCATACCCTTCATTAATAAAGCACTGTCGAGGTCGGCGGTTAGATAACCTTGACCTATTGGTCCTTCCCCAAACCTGTTTCTGATTTCATCAACGAGAATTTCAAGCACAACATCCATGGAATCGATATCTCCATCTACGCGGCGATAGAGTCTGCCAAGAGTTTCATAGCTAACAAAATCCCGTCTTGTTCTCTCTCCTATACGCTCAAGTTCTCCTGCTTTGCCATAGTCAATAATACGTCCTCTTGAATCTAGAATTGGAGAATGAGTTTCACGAAGTTCTATGATATCAGTGATGCGTTCTGGCTTTACCCCCATTGCCAAGAGTTTACGAACAACTGTCGTCTTTGTTTCACACGATTTTGCTATCTCTGTAATTTCCTCGTCAAGTAGCGTCAATGCCTCAAATCTTGCCATATTTGAAGATATTATACTAAAATTTTATTGAATCGAATTATCATCGAAGAGCGTCAAGAACATGGGCATAATTATTATCAATCGCTCCTCTCGCGTCTATTTGGTGAAATTCAAACTGATCCGGATTTTTTATTAGGCTAGCACGCAGGCCTAGCTCATGGTAATAAGAAGATAGTCGGCTCAATACTCCTTCTTCAGTGTCATCATCTCTTCTTAAATGATCTGGTTGGGAAAGGCGCCTCTCGACCGCTTGCCACACTGGAATACGCAGATAAATCACCGTCATGGGAAATTGGCGGTCAACCGACTCAAGCATACTCCCAAATAACTGGGTCTCGAGCACGGTTCTTAAGCCGCCATCAAGAATAAAGCCGTTCTCGTACTCTGTTTTAGTAATTTCTTCTGAGATGATTTTAAGTATTACTAAAGGATCTAAATAATCCTTATCGCGAAACATTCGCCGACATTCATCGCCGATAGCGGTAAAGTCATTTTCGGCCCGATAACGTATTAAAGTACTGGTACTGACATAAGGGTGCTCTGCCTGCTTAGATAGTTTTTTAGCATGAGTAGTTTTTCCGGATCCTTCAGGACCAATGAAGACAATATTTCTTTTAGAGAGATTTAGTCGCTCTTCAATAGGTGGTATTTCTGACATTTATGATGAGAAATTATAGCAGAAAAAATTGATAGAACAGTCTAAATTATGTTGGTGGACGACGTTGGGATTGAACCAACGACCTCTGCAATGTCAATGCAGCGCTCTACCACTGAGCTAGTCGTCCTTTATACCCGTCCAATAATTCTTCAAAACTTTTTTTAAATAGCTTCTTCCCCATTGTGTCTTAAAGAACTTCTCTCTTGCAGTTGCGTCCTGTTGATGTAAATATGCCTCATAATAAATTAATTTAAAAGGTCTTCGATGTCTAGTTACACTTATCTTACCTGTGTTGTGATCATTAACTCGCTTCTTCAAATCAGACGAATACCCATTATACAATCTGTTATCAACTAAACTCTGCAAAACATATACATAGTACATATTTTATAAAACAGCGCTCTTAACCCGTTCAAATTTCAGGCAACTGCCCGAAATTTGTTCGGGTAAACCAACTGAGCTAGTCGTCCAAAAAAAGCACTTAATAATTATATCATAGGAAGCGTTACTAGGAGTTTTACATTACGTTTCTGGCGGTCTGTAGTTCTTGACTCATTGAATATTGGGTGCCTTTTCTCTTTGATCTCACCGAAAAAGCGGAGCCGCGCTTGGCTCGCTTGCTTTGCATCGCCTCAAGCCAGGTGTTGGCCTCTCCAACCTTTTGTTTTAGGCCGCGCAAGAATAGCAAGATCATCTCAAGGAAATGGACATGATAGGTACCTGGTTTTTCCGGCATTGATTGCAATGTGTGGCGCTCTACCTCTTCAACTTCAGAAATGACGGCTTGATTGCGTGCCTTGATGTCGGCAACTTCGCGCCTGACTTCTGTCATTAGTTGCTGGATTTCTTGAGGTCGGACTGACGATTCATAGTGCTCATTTTGGGAAAAGACGGTAAATTCCTGTCTTTTAGGGGCCTTTTGCGTTGATTGAAGCCTTTCTTGATAGGCTTGTTGCAGACTAAGCAAGTCAAAATCCTCTCGGCTCATCGGTCGACTCGCCGGAGATTTCACCGTTTCAATAGGGTTTTGATAAGGAGTCTTATGTTTCGGCTTTTGAGTGCTGTTCATACAACTCGATTATATTACAGGCCGCTCAAGAATTCAAGTAGCTTTTGGCGACGCAGAATAATAGCGTACATATAGGTGTTGTGTTCAATTTCATGGATTGCATTCGGATTCTCACTCTTAAGCTTATCTATAGTACTTTTAAGCTCATCGTCAGAGACGACAATAGATTCCTTATCAGCAAGGGAATCTAGTACTAACTCTAATCGATAGGCGGCCTCAATTTCAGCTCTAAACTCCGACTTAAGCGCCTCAAGAGTTTGGGATTTGGAGGCAAGATAGCTTTCGATGGTGAGACCGACCTTGCGGACATCATCAAGTAGATGGGTCAATCGCTTATTGAGCTCTGTTTCCACTAAAAGCTCGGGAATCTCAATTTTAGCTTGGCTGGCAATAGTGCTGATTATTTCATCAAGTGCTTGCTGACGGACCTTTTCGTTATCTTCATTTCCTTTTACCTTGACTTGACCCGGCACCCAAATATCCGCTATCTTGGATTTGGCTTTGATATCAGCGACAATCTTTTTGTAGTCGGGTAGGGTGATTTCAGGGCGGACGGCAATAGTTACCTCTAGCTCCCAATCCTCACCCGGCTTGACTTTTTTAAAGTCAATTTTGGGATCAAGTAGCGGTGAGAGTTTATTTTCAGTGACAATTTTTCGATAGATCTCAGGCAAAATTGAATTAGCTACGGCTTCAATAATTGAATCTGGTTTTATGTGCTTTTTAGCTACAGACTCAGGCGCTTTGCTACGACGAAAACCTTCTACCTCAAGATTTGAAGTCAAACTAGCAAAAGCCTTTTTTTCCTCAGCCTCAATTTCGGATTTTTCAATCACTACTGAGAAGACATAGGTATTTTTTTGAAAAGATAGTTGGGTATATTTCATATTAGTATCTATTCCGGTTTTGTTAAATGTGCCGGAGAGAGGAGTCGAACCTCCACGGGTTTCCCCATACGGTTCTAAACCGTACGCGTATGCCATTTCGCCACTCCGGCTGGCTGGGTCTGCCAGTTTCCCGCCTGCCAAAGCTTACGCTTAGGCGTGTGCGGGCAGGCAGCACCGCGGCGCTACTTTGGCATTATACCATCTAAAAGGTATTAGAGTACCTCAAATGCACTACGGATTTTAGCCTCTTCAGTATAGAATTGACCCATAAAACCCTCAACTCTTACCGCCCAGGTAGGTGACTCAGCATATTTAGAACCCACATCATAGATGTTTTGGGCACCTTGATCATAATAGTTTTCACGCAACGCTTGCGAGATAGTTTCAATACCATCATCCCAAGAGTCAAAATATACCCAACCACCGCCCCATCCATAGGCGTTATAAGAGCCATCAACCATCATTGAGCCGAAATAAGACTCAAGGCCCGAGATAGACACCAAAAGATAAGGGTCAATGTTATGTTTATAAGCTGAGGTCACGAAGGAGTCAGCCTCACCAGTGATCGGTGAATCATAACGATTAAGTACCGATTTAATGGTCATTTGTTTAAGTAGGACCTCATCTCCGGCAAGCTCAGATTCAAGCTTAGCTGAGGAGACCGCGACCGAGTCGCTGGCATGTACGGCATCAGCCGACATTAGGCTAAAAAGCGCGATTAATATGTAGATTAGTGTCAGTTTGATTTTCATATATTTATCCTATAAATTTCACTAATAACTTGTATTAATTAACTATTGGTATTTTCTAAAAAAAGATCCCAGAGCATTTCGATAGCAAGTAGCGAAAAACCCTAGGATCTGACAATAATTATATCACAAACTATAGGTTTGTCAAGGGGGTAAATAAAATAGTATATAGATTTATCAAGAAGGTTCCTCAATTCGCTGGAAAAAGTGCCTAATCGCATTGGCCCAGCTTCCATTTGAGCTCGGTGTATAGACCTTCATGATATCTCCCGGGGTAATTAGACCTCGGTCGACATAGTTTTTCTTGAGGCCGGCGGCAACGGTACGAATCCCCTCCTCCCAAGAGTCAAATCGAAGTACCTGGTCGCCATATATGCCCCAACCCCAGGCATTATAGGAGTTTTCGGGTATATACCGGCCAAAGGTCGATTCCTGGCCGGCAATCGCCACCAACAAGCGATAGTCGAGGTTATATTCATCTGACACCTGCACAATAAGCTCAGCGTGGTCATACAATGGTGAATTGAGGCGGCGAAGGTATCGCTGCAGATTAGCCGCTCGGGCATCGACTAGGCTAATTTTGGGTCTGATACCCCTAAGCTCAGCCTCACCGGTACCAGTGGCGAGGCCAGCATTAGTCTCTGCCTCAAGCGCCTCAAGATCTGCCAAAATTCGCTCTCTCCTGGCGGCTCGTTCATAACCATCATGATAGGCAAATATGAGCGTAGCATTGATAGCAAAAAGGACAAAAAAAAGGATAAATAAAGCGATTTTCTTTTTAATTTTCATCACCACTAATACTAGAAGAAAACATACTCAGTGTCAACATTAGCGAGCATCATGACCCAAGCCACAGTTTGACCTATTTCGGTTTTAAAATTCCACCTATCGCTCGGTGCCAGAAAATTTTCTCACCTTGATGACTAATTTCTTCGTAGCCATAAAAATCAGTGATATCGCCGTCTTGGGTATATGTGTAGTTCCATTCTTCTTCTGAATATTCATGCGGACCCCTCAGTGATTCAAATCCTTCTTCATCTTGAGATAATGCCCTTTTTAGAAACTCAAACGTGTCGTGAGCCATTCCTTCCTTCCCCTCAATCATCCCGCCGCCATATCCAGACCACCAGATCGGCACGTTATTTAATCGAACAACCTCTTGACCACCCGATCTTGAATGCCCACTATAGCTATCTCTGTAATGCCAAGGAGATTCTTTGTCATAAACGAGCTCGAGGAAGTCCAGTCTTTCTGGACGTTTCTCATACTTTCCGCCACCTGCGTAGGTCGCCTTTCCAGCCCTATCGATAAAATCAAATAATTCTCTATTTTCTACCATGTTCTCATTATAACAAGGTAATATGGGCATTTACGATGAAAAGTTCACCTGCAGTCAACTACGAAGAATCTATTATTTTTGCGAACGAATCCATATCTTCTATAATTTACATATCATATAATTACTAATATAAATTAGTAAGTTTAGATTGTTATAATAGATCTATGCCAAAACTTATTCTTTTTAGTGGTCCTCCTGGGGTTGGAAAAAGCACATTAAGTTATCGTTTAGCCAAAGATAAGCACTTTACTCTACTCACTCGGGATCAAATAGATAGATCACTCGAAAGGCTCGGTATAGAGAATAAAGATGCAGGTTACGAGGTGATAATGGATCTAGCAAAACTCAACCTGCAAAACAATATTTCTGTCGTTCTAGATGCCACTTTTACTATTAATGAGGCGCGATCAAGCGCAATACAGACAGCGGCAGAAACAAAGGCAATGCTTTACATCATCGTCTGTATTTGTTCAGATATCGATTTATGGAAACAGCGAATTGAGTCCCGGCCAGAAGTTGTTGAAGGATGGACACCTGCGGATTGGATAGAGGCTCAGAGAGTACTTGGAAATTATGAAAAGTGGGACAATGAACATCTTGTACTTGATAGCGTTGATCCAATTGAGAAGAATTATCAAAAATTACTCAAATATATACTGTGAGCCGGGAGGGATTCGAACCCACGACCAATTCCTTAAGAGGGAACTGCTCTACCACTGAGCTACCGGCCCGATTATATACTCGTGTCATTCCACTGTAAAGGGGAATCCAGCTGACTGTCATCCTGAGTGTAAACGAAGGATCTATTGAGATTCTTCACTTTGTTCAGAATGACAAAACAAGGTAACAGATACATTTGACATATATATTATATCATGCCCTGCAGGTCATCTCATCGTCCGTGGAGAATTATATCTGGCGCAGGGGTGACGGGGTGAGCGCATTTCGAGCTCGTGTAAATAAATTAGGTTAGTTAAACTCTGGAAAATAAAAGTGACTTCATCACTTCTGAACTCAATTTATCTCTCTGTATGGCGCTTTCTATTCCGTCTATTTGTATTTGGCTATCAGAATATTGTTTCGACTTAGCAAGATAGGTATCCTGAATCTTTTCAAAGAGACCTTCGGGATATGAAGCAGTAACTAAACGTAACATGCAAGCAACTGATAAAACCATTTCCTGAAAATCCTTAGTAATATAAACTTCCGCTCCGTCCTCTAAAAGACGCACCGTATCAAGATCTAATACTACACCGTTATATGTCACATTTCGACTAATCAGAGATCCGCCAGTCTCAAGATCGGGAGGGGAAAAAGTATATCCAGCTGCATGTCCAAGCGCAGCAACCTCGGTCACTCTATCGATGAATTTATCTAAGACCAAAGTAGCTATACCATTTTTTTGAGCCAATTGAGGAATTTTTTGTATTGTTTTTAAATAATTGGTTTCTGTAATTTGATCCTGTGGTAAAACCAAGGTTGGGTCAAATCCATAAGCTCTTCCTAGAATTTGATAGACAGCACGAATTGTGTCATCAAATCCTTTTCCTTCATGAGCCAAAATTACACCATATTTAGAAATACCTGATTCGTTTCTAGCAAGTGGATCATCCCCGAGATAATCATTTGCTTGACCGAAGTATGGCAAGCTTGCTAATTCATTGCAGCGAATATTTAAACCCTCAATTACATACAAGTATTCACTCGGGTGCAATCCATATTCTCCAATTAATAAATCTCCCAATGGTATTCCTTGAGGGATTTTCCAATTTCCTCTCATGTCTGGAGATATATCTGGATATTCCGCAGAATTCATAAAATCCTTAACACTTACGAATCCACCCTTGCTATTGGGCACCTGATCAATCGATCTTACATCAATTGGGTATGCTGTGAACGTGAGCCTACCCAATTTCTTCAATGCCAACAATTGGAGTGCAGCTGTTGCATCAAACTCTGTTTCACTTTCTCCTAAATGGCATGCTCCAGGAATTTGTTTTCGTGATATCCGTCTCAAACTTTGCTTGACCCCATCTAAGTTAAATAGATCACCGCCCTTGATAGTAAGGGTATAGTCTTTTTCATCATATGAATCTATGTTTCTACTGAAAGCCCTATTATGAAATATCCCTCTATAATTAGCCTTCTCACCTATAAAAATTGGATGGGCTGTTACATAAGGAGTTAGCAAGACTAATTGCGGTCTACGTATTAATGAAGAAACATCAACACTCTGCTTCACTGCATCAAAGAGAATGGTCGTTTTTTCAATAGTTTTTACCCGTTCACCAAGGCCAATTCTACACCCTGTTGTTAATTTATCTCTTTTATTTTTTGGTTCAGTATCGGTTTCGTCTTGGATCCGACTATTTTCTATCAAATCTTTATCGATCATTGTGTAATATTATCATATAGTCAGATAAGTTATCCCGTCGCGACTAGGCAGAAAGGCTCTAAAAAAGCCCAAAGTCTATATTTTGTGACTGGGCGGACTCCATTCGAACCCAAATGAACTCAGTTCATGCTTAATTTACTTGAGATCCTCGGCCTTATAACTAAAAGTACTTCTACCAAATTGATTAAGAGGATATATATCGGGTAAGAAATTTGCTCAGGTGTCCACGCCTTAACTGCCATAAGACTAAATAATCCCGCAAAAGTATCCATGAGAAAAAACATATATATCTCTGTATGAGGAAGTTTGTATGTTTTTATGAGAGTAGGAACAAATCCCGTGAAATTAGCTAGTATTGCAAAATATAATGCAACTACAGGGTTTTTTGTTACCTGCCATAAGACAATACCAATAAGGGCAATAACAAGCGATGTAATATCGACCTTTGAAAAGCCCCCCATACCGTACTTTAGGCTTAAGGTGAAGATTATGATTGATTGGACTGTTGAAACCCCTGCAAGCCAAATCGCAACTGTATCATGTGTGCGAAAAGAGAAGCTGTAGTGAGAGCAGTAATAATAAGCAGGACAAGTCTGGTTGTTCTATGCGGTCTAGCTTCACCTTTGAATATGGCCCTTGCGTATATTATTGGTGATATAAGAGCTAATACACTGCTGATAAAATGAAATTGTTTGGCATTGCTTTGATTATAGCAGGTTCAATCGTCCCGTCAGTCATTTATTTCTAGCTTACTGTGAAGCTTCGTTTCATCGGGGGTCATCTAGCACATGATGTCCGCACTTATTATTCTCAAATATCTTTACAGGAAATAGTTTTTTACCAAAAATCATTCTCTATTATTTAAATAGATATTGTTTTAACTTCTCCGTCACGTTTGTAGTATGCAATAATAACACCACTTGGGGAAATTTTAGATTTAACAACTTTGAAAGCGGCAGGTATTGTTCCTTTATCAAATAATCGTTTACCACTACCAAGGGTGATAGGGAATATCTTAAGCCAATATTCATCTACCATATCATGTTCCATTAGTGTTTGAACCAGATTAGCACTCCCATAAACCTGTAAATCTGAACCATCTGAGTTCTTCAGTTTTTTTAACCCTTCAACGTCATTTATCACTTCGGTATTTATCCATGTAGGATCCTTTAAGGTCTTTGAGACAACATATTTAGAAATTCTGTTGATTTGGGGCCATGGTTCTGCGTGTTCTGGCCAATATCCTGCAAATATGTCGTAGGTTTTTCTTCCAAGAAGAAGTCCGGATGTCTCTTTCATTTGCTTTTCCATCTCTTTGCCTAAGACACTATCTTTATCAA